>NZ_JAMYVF010000002.1:0-566343 GCF_040323735.1 Mesorhizobium sp. M0029 | reverse complement strand
AACGCCGCCGGGCCCAACCCATCCCTCCACAGCGGGGCGCCGGGCCCCGGCTGGCCGCGCCCCTGTTCCACCCCCCCGCGGGGGCCCCCCCCGGCGTCGACCAGATGCACGGTGGTGCCGAAATTCTGGAGATCGCCGCAGGCCAGCGCCCAGTAGCCGCCATTCATGCCGCGGTATTTCGGCGCGATGCCGGCGTGGTAGTTGAGCACCGGGCAGGGCATTTGCGCCAGCGTCTGCCGGGACAAGAGCCGGCAGCCGGCGAGCAGCACCACGCCCGGGCGGATGTCGGCGATCGCCTGCAGGCAATCGGCTGCGTTGGCGGAGGAGACGTGGATGATCTTTTGTCCCGGCTTCGGCTCGGTCTCAAGCTTCTGATCGGCGATGAGCCGCTCTGCGTGGCCAGCGAAGAAGCGCTTGCCGAGCCTCGTCAACACCATCGTGCCGAGTTGACCGATGGCCGAAAACCAGCCCTGGCGGCGCGCCCGGCCGAGCAGCAATTGTTTTTTGGATTCAGGGCTTTCGAGGATGACGCTGACAGGGTCGAGCTGGTCGGCGATGGCGTTGACGATGGCCCAGATGTGCGGCCCGCCTTCGGTGACGATGACGATCGCAGCACTTTTTTCAACCGCTGATGCCATGGCGCGCTTTCTTGCCGGCGCGCAACCATTTGCCGTGCGCTGCCCGGCTCAATTCTGTGCCGGGCGAGGTTAAATCTTGATGACCGCCCGGCCAGCGAGAGACCAACGGATCAGCGCTTGAACTCGATGATGTCGAGTTTCGATTCGTAGTAGGGCGCCGGGAATTCGATGCGCCATTCATTGGCGCTGGTGCGGAAGGCATAGCCGACCTGGTCGCTTTCCGGGCCGCTGCCATAGGGTTTTGGCTTGTTGTCATTGACATAACCGGAGCCGAGATAGATCGCGCGTTTTTCGCTATCGTCGAAGAAACGGCCCTTAGTGCGTTGCGAGCCGCTGACCTTTTCCAGCTGCCAGCCGGAGCCATCGTCCGTGACCTTGCACTTGAACCAGCCATAGATGACCAGCGGGCCGGTCAGGCCCACCTTGATGGTTCGGCATTGCCAGTTGCCGCTCAGGTCCTTGTCGGAAAAGGCCACTATCGGCTTTGCCAGCAGCGCGTCGAGTTGGCTGACCTCAGCCGGGTCTCCCGCTTTTGCCTCGGCCAGCGCCGCCTTGCGGGTCTCGCCATATTTGTGGAGCCGCACCTTGTCGGCAGGCGTGATGATCTTCTGCACCTCGCCGTCGGCGCGAGCGGGCAAGACGAGGCAGAGGAGGCCAAGGGCGGAGAGCAGGACGCGAGGGGTCATCGGGACGTTCCGTGTTCGGATGGCTGAATCAGCCTGTTTGCTTGTTGCTCACAACTTAACCATCCGCGGCGGCCTGTCATCTGTTCTCGACAGCGTCCCGGCTCAAGAACCGCTTCAGGCGTGGGCGGCGGCCTGCGCCAGCCCGGCCGTCAGGTCGCCATAGCCCGTCGAGCGGCGCTCATAGGCGAGGCCAAGCATCTTCGCGGCCTGCTCGGCGACCTTGTCGAGTTCCGGATCGTCGGTCTGGGCGATGTAGATCAGCTTCTGGTAGTTGCCGAAATAGTCCTTGATCAGCTCCGGGTGCTTGTCGAGGCCGAGCGGCTTCATGAAGAAGGCGTCGAACTGGCGGCACAGGAAATCGGTCATGTAGAACGACATCATGTCGTCGTCGGCGACCTTCGCATAGGCGTCCATGCCTTGGTAGAAGGCAAAGCAGTGCGGCCCGGCCATGCGCTCGACGCCGTGCTTCTCCAGGACCCGGTCGAGCATGCCGCCGGTACCGCAATCGGCATAGCCAACGAAGATGTTGCTATAGCCTTCCGCCTTGGCCTCTTCGATCGCCTTGTCCATCGCCGGTGCGATGCGGTCGGGGTAGAAATGGAACTCCGCCGGCAGGCAGGTCAGGTCGAGATGGTCGAGCTTGAGCTGCTCCTTGACGGCCAAAACTTCGCGCGCAATCATTCCACAGGCGATGACCAGCAGCCTGTCGTCTTGATTCGGTTTCGTTTTTTGCATTCTGGCCATGGAACCCGGTCGAAGCGGCCTTCGTTGCTGTGGGGCGAATCTATCGAGAGAGGGATAAACCGTCCATGAAACTGTTACGCGTTGCGCCGATTGCAATCCTTGCCTGCGTCCTGGCGCTTACGGCCTGTGCCAACACCGTCCGTGGTGTCGGCCGGGATATCAAATCGACCGCGAAAGCCGTCGACGACACCGTCACCAAACCCTGACGCAGCCATCCGTTCCAATAGCTGGGAACAAAAAAGCCGCGCTGCAAGGCGCGGCTTTCGATTGTGGGCCAGACGCCTTGCGGAAGAGATCAGGCTGAAGCGCGCATATTATGCTTGCGCTTCATGAAGTCCTTGGCGGTCTCGACCGCCACAGCCGCGTCGCGGCAATAGGCATCGGCGCCGACGGCCTTGCCGAATTCCTCGTTTAGCGGCGCGCCGCCGACCAGGACGACATAGTCGTCGCGGATGCCCTTTTCCTTCATCGTGTCGATGACGACCTTCATGTAGGGCATGGTCGTGGTCAAAAGCGCCGACATGCCGATAATGTCGGGCTGGTGCTGCTCGATGGCGTCGAGGTATTTTTCCACCGCATTGTTGATGCCGAGATCGATGACGTCGAAGCCGGCACCTTCCATCATCATGCCGACGAGGTTCTTGCCGATGTCGTGGATGTCGCCCTTGACGGTGCCGATCACCATCTTGCCCTGCTTCGGCGCGCCGGTGGCGGCCAGCAGCGGGCGCAGGATGAACATGCCGGCCTTCATGGCGTTGGCCGACAGCAGCACCTCGGGAACGAACAGGATGCCGTCGCGAAAGTCCTCGCCGACGATGCGCATGCCTTCGACCAGAGCTTCGGTCAGCACCTTGTAGGGCACCCAGCCGCGCTCGAGCAGGATGTTGGTGCCTTCCTCGATCTCTTCCTTCAGTCCGTCATAGAGATCGTCGTGCATCTGCTGCACCAACTCGTCGTCGGAAAGCTCGGAGAGGATGATCTCGTCGTCGGCCATTTTTCTCGGGCTCCTTGCCGCACGGGATGCGATCACGGCGGCTTAAAATAATCGCGTCAATACCTAACCCGGCGGGGGCAGGTATCCATAGCTGATTTGCGACTTCCCGCAAAAGGAAAGCGACCGCAAATCTATTGGAATTCTTGTCGATTTTGCGACAGGCGTTGGCGCTGGCGGGCCGTTTCGAATAGGGTGCATGACTACGATCCGGGCGAGAAGCCGCCATACGCGGCCGCAAACGGTTTTTAGGGAAAAAACGATCATGAGTGAAAACGCGTCAGTCGACCAGGAAGCGTCCAATGCGCGACGTGGACGTGCTGCCAGCGGCGGCGCGGCTGCAAGGCGGGCGGCGCGCTCGGGCGGCGGACCGGGCACCCAGCTCACCTATATCAAGCGCAAGATCAACATCTATGAGGTCCTCAACGAGGAAGGCCTGGCGATTATCGAAAACAACACCGATACGGTGCTGGAAGAGATCGGCATCATCTTTCGCGACGACGCCGAGGCGCTGCAGCTTTGGAAAGAGGCGGGCGCCGACGTCAAGGGCGAGCGCGTGCATTTTCCCAAGGGCCTCTGCCGCTCGCTGCTGAAGACCGCGCCGCCCATCTACACCCAGCATGCGCGCAACGCCGAACGTTCGGTGCAGATCGGCGGCAACGCCACGGTCTTCGCGCCGGTCTATGGTCCGCCCTTCGTGCGCGATCTCGACGGTGTCAGGCGCTACGCGACGATCGAGGATTTCCGGAATTTCGTGAAGCTCGCCTATATGGCGCCGTCGATCCACCATTCGGGCGGCACGGTGTGCGAGCCGGTCGATGTGCCGGTCAACAAACGCCATCTCGACATGATCTACAGCCACATCAAATATTCGGACAAACCGTTCATGGGTTCGGTGACGGCGCCAGAGCGGGCCGAAGACACCGTCGCCATGGCCAAGATCGTGTTCGGCGACGATTTCGTCGAAAACAACACCGTGCTGACCAGCCTGATCAACGCCAATTCGCCGATGGTGTTCGACGAAACCATGCTGGGCGCGCTGAAGGTTTATTCGCGTCACAACCAGGCTTGCATCGTCACGCCGTTCATCCTTGCCGGCGCGATGAGCCCGGTCACGGTGGCCGGCACGCTGACACAGGTTCTGGCCGAGGTGCTGGCCGGTGCCTCTTTCACGCAGTTGATCCGCCCCGGCGCGCCGGTACTGTTCGGCACCTTCGCCTCGTCGATCTCCATGCAGTCTGGTGCGCCGACCTTCGGCACACCGGAGCCGTCGCTGGTTTCCTACGGCGCCGCACAGCTTGCCCGCCGGCTCGGCCTGCCGTTCCGCACCGGCGGATCGCTCTGCGCCTCCAAGGTTCCGGACGCGCAGGCCGCCTATGAGAGCGCCAACACGCTGAACTCGACCATTCTTGCCGGCACCAATTTCGTCCTGCATTCGGCAGGCTGGCTCGAAGGCGGACTGGCGTCCTGCTACGAAAAATTCATGATGGACATCGACCAGCTCGGCATGACGCAAAAGTTTTCCGAAGGCGTCGACCTCTCGGAAAACGGCCAGGCGATGGACGCCATCCGCCAGGTTGGCCCGGGCAGCCACTATCTCGGCTGCGACCACACCCAGGCCAATTTCCAGACCGCCTTCTACCGCTCCAGCATCGCCGACAACAATTCCTACGAGCAGTGGCTGGCCGAGGGCGAGAAGACAGCGCCGCAGCGCGCCAACGAACTCGCCCGCCGCTGGCTGGAGACCTATGAGGCGCCGTATCTCGATCCGGGCATCGACGACGGGCTGAAGGACTACATCGCGACGAAGAAGGCGTCGATGGCTGACGCCTTCACCTGAAAGGAGCCCGAGTCAGGCGGGGCTAAAGTCGCCAACATCATCCACAAGGAAGTCTGGCGGAGCGCTTTCTCCGACCCGGACAAGAAGGGATGATTGCGCGGCGCCGGGCTGACGAGATAGCGGCCGCGCTTTCCGCCGACGGCCTCATCCTGCGCGGCGGCTTCAATTTCGCAACAAGCGAAACGCCGCCGCATGGCCCTTCAGTTGCCCCCGCCAAATCCGTGCTGTTGGTGGGGCAGGCGGGAGCGGCACCCTGGCCGCATTTCCTGCGCTGGCGCGACCGGCAACCGCAAACCATTGCTAATCCGCTCGACACATGGTCGCGCGCAGTGATCGGTGCGGTGGCGGAGAAATTCGGCGCGCGCGCCGTTTCGCCTTCGGACAGACCTTATCTGCCGTTCCAGCAATGGGCGATGCGAGCGGAGGGGCTGAGACCGTCGCCGCTGGGCATCCTGATGCATCCGCAGTACGGGCTCTGGCATGCCTATCGCGGCGCGTTGCTGTTCGAGGATGAGATCGCGCTTCCTGAACGTCGCGAAGCGATTCACCTTTGCGACGCCTGTGTTGCAAAACCTTGCCTGAAATCCTGTCCGGTTGACGCCTATTCCGCGGATGGTTTCGCTCATCAGGCTTGCCTGGCGCATGTGCGGGGATCGAAGGGCGAACCATGCCGCGGCGGCGGCTGCCTCGACCGCAACGCCTGTCCGTATGGCACGGCCCATCGCTATCCGCCTGAGGTTCAGGCCTTTCACATGACGGCGTTTGCCGGCCTGTAGCCGGGTCGAAAGCCCGCACAAAGTGTTGAACGGGATTGTCAGGGAACGGCTTGCCCTGACGGTGCCTGCTTATATGTATCGCACGACATTTAACGGAGCGGGCCATGGCGAAGCAGGACATTGAGATCAAGACCGGGGACGGCGTGGCGAAAGCCGGGCTGTTCCGCTCGGCGACCGCTTCCTCGTCCAGGGCCGGCATCATTCTCTATATGGACGCTTTCGGTCCGCGACCGGCGCTCGACGCAATGGCGGAACGGCTGGCAGGCGAGGGCTATGCCGTGCTGGTGCCGGATCTTTTCTATCGCAAAGCACCCTACGGGCCGTTCGAGCCCAAGACCGCTTTCGTCGTCGAGGAGACCAAGGTCGCGCTGACGGCGTTGGTCCACGGCACGACACAGGACATGACCATCCGCGACAGCAGGGCGTTCCTCGACACGCTTACCGCTGAAGGTGTCACCGGACCGGTCGGTGTCGTCGGTTACTGCATGGGCGGGGCGCGGGCTTTGAATGCGGCTGCAACCTATCCCGATCGCATCGTGGCGGCGGCGAGCTTCCATGGCGGCAATCTGGCCAGCGATGCCGCCGACAGCCCGCACCGCAAGGCCGCAATGATCAAGGCGCGCGTCTATGTCGGGACATCGGGCGTCGACCGCAGCTTTCCGCCGGAGCAGTCGGCGCGGCTGGTCGAGGCGCTGCGCGTGGCGGAGGTCGACCACGCCATCGAAAACTATGCCGGCATGGCGCATGGCTGGTGCGTGTCGGACCACAGCGTCTTCAACGCGGCCGGCGCCGAACGTCATTGGAAGCGACTGACGACGCTGTTCGCCGAGACGCTGATCTAACGAGGCGTTGCCTGAAGTCGCAACGAACGGGTAGAGACTGCACGATTGGCGCGGCCTGTTAAAACAGCGCCAGTCGAGCGGGAACGAACAGCCTGATGCAATCCTATGATGTCGTGGTGATCGGCGCCGGTGCGGCCGGAATGATGTGCGCCATCGAGGCGGGCAAGCGCGGCCGCTCGGTCCTGGTGCTCGATCACGCGGCAAAGCCCGGCGAGAAGATCCGCATCTCCGGCGGTGGCCGCTGCAATTTCACCAACATCCACACCAGCCCGAAGAATTTCATCTCCGGCAATCCGCATTTCTGCATTTCGGCGCTCAGCCGCTACACGCAAGGCGACTTCATCGCGCTCGTCGAACGCCATGGCATTGCCTATCACGAGAAGACGCTGGGACAGCTGTTTTGCGACGGCTCGGCGCGCCAGGTCATCGACATGCTGGTTTCCGACATGCAGGATTGGGGTGTGGAACTGGCGTTGTCGACCGAGGTGAGGAACGTCAGCAAGACCGCGGACGGGTTTGTGCTGACGCTCTCAGCTGGCAGCGTCGCTTGCAGCTCGTTAGTCGTGGCTTGCGGGGGCAAGTCGATCCCCAAAATGGGCGCGTCCGGTTTCGGCTACGAGCTTGCGGCGCAATTCGGCCTTGCGGTGGTGGAAACACGGCCTGCGCTGGTGCCGCTTACCTTCGACGCAAGAACGCTGGAGCGGCTGGCGCCTTTGGCCGGCAATGCCGTCGATGCCGAAATCGCCTGCGGCAAGACGCGGTTTTCAGAAGCGATGCTGTTTACGCATCGCGGCTTGAGCGGGCCTTCCATCCTGCAAATATCGTCCTATTGGCGCGAGGGCGACGAGATCCGCATCGCCATGCTGCCGGGGAGGGATGTGGCGGAACTGCTTCGCGCCGCCCGGCGCGTCAACGGCAGGCAAGCGGTGCAGACGGTGCTTGCAAACCATTTGCCGAAGCGCCTTGCGCAAGCAGTCGCCGAGCGCAGTGGGATCGATGGCAATCTCGCTGATTTGACAGACCTGCAAATGAAAACCGTCGAAGCCGCCGTCAACGACTGGCGCATCAAGCCGGCCGGCTCCGAGGGTTACCGCACGGCGGAAGTGACGCTTGGCGGTGTCGATACCAACGGGCTCGATCAGAAGACGATGCAGGCGAAATCCGTGCCGGGGCTGTTTTTCATCGGCGAAGTCGTCGATGTCACGGGCTGGCTGGGCGGCTATAATTTTCAGTGGGCTTGGTCGTCCGGCTGGGCCTCGGGCCAGGTGTGCTGATATTCAGGTGAGGCCGGCCTGCAAACGACGGCTTTCTGTGCTTCCGGTGCTCGCGTACCAAAAGTACGCTCCGCTCCGGTTCTCGAAATCCATCGTTTTCGGCTCGGCCTCACCTGAATCTCAGCGCACCTGTTGCGCGTGCATCCGTCGCCTCGGAAAAAAATCTTTCCATAACCCCAAGGATTGGCCATTAGCCTTCGTCCAACAGGCAAATGATGGCGATGATGCTGGATGAAAGCGAAGCCTCCGACGCCGAATTGATCGGGCGGGCGAAGGGCGGAGACAGGGGTGCCTTCGGCAAATTGCTGGAGCGGCACTACGACTTCGTCTATCGCGCCGCCTATCGCTGGTGCGGAAAGAAGGCCGATGCCGAAGACATCGCCCAGGAGGTCTGTGTCCGTCTCGGCAAGGCGATCCGCGACTACCGCGGCGGCGGCGCGTTTACGACATGGCTCTATTCCGTGACGCTGAACGCGGCGCGCGACATGATGCGCAAGACGACGCGCGAAAACGTCAAGACCGAGGCTTTCGGCGCCTACAGCATGATATCGGGAGAGGCATCCGCCGAGCCCGAAGATCCGACTGAGGCGCTCTGGGCAGCGGTGCGGCAATTGCCGGACAAGCAGCGCGATGCAGTACTTCTGGTCTATGGCGAAGGTTTGAGCCATGCGGCCGCCGCCGAGGCGATGGCAATCTCGGAGACGACGGTTTCCTGGCACATCCATGAAGCGAAGAAACGGCTGAAGACGTTGATTCGTTCAGCCGGGGAAGTGTGACCATGGTCGACGACAACGAACTCAACAGGCTGCGCGATGCAGCAGTACCTGCGCCGGGCGAGAGCGCGAAGACACGCGCCTTCGAAGCCGCCATGCGCGCCTATGATCAGGAAAATATTTCTGCCGTCACCCAAGGATCGGTCGGCGGGCTTCGTCTCACAGAGCGAGCACAAAAGCTCTGGAGCGAGATCATGCAAAAGAAACTCATCGCCACGCCAGCCATTGCCGGGCTCGTCGCCCTGCCGATCGCCGGATACGCCACCTTCCACATGCTGAGGGAACAGCCGTTGCCGTTCGGTAGCGACGAGAAGATCACTGAGACGCTGGCCGACAAGCCGGCAACCAATGGGCCGGCGATCAACGCGCCGGTAAAAGAAAAGCAGGCGCCTGAAGGCGACAAGAAGGCCGACGCCGATGTGCGAAGCCGCGACACCACTACGCCGCTTACGCCACCCGCGTCGCCGAAGCCCGAATCGACCGTTGCTGTCGCCCCGGCGCAGCAGGATGCGCTGGGACGCGGCGTGTTGGCCGAGCCTGCGCCAGTTGAGAGCCGCGAGTTGTCGCTTGACGGCACCGCTGCTCCGGCCGGCGGCGCGCGGGTCGACCGCATGGCCGGCGCGACCGAGTCCAAGTACCTGGCGCAGCCTTCGACGATGCCGGCCGACCAGATAGCGCCGCAGGAGCCAAACCGCGACCGCGTCGAGGATTTCAAGACCAATCCGGTGCATGCAGCCCTTCAGGATCCGGTCTCGACCTTCTCGATCGACGTCGACACCGCTTCCTATTCCTTCGTCCGCGGCTCGCTGAAGCAGGGCTACCTGCCGCAGGCCGACACGGTGCGCGTCGAGGAGATGGTCAATTACTTCCCCTATGACTGGAAGGGTCCGGACTCGGCTTCGACGCCGTTCAACTCGACCGTAAGCGTCATGCCGACGCCGTGGAACGGGCACACCAAGCTGATGCACGTCGCCATCAAGGGCTTCGACATCAAGCCGGTCGAGCAGCCGAAGGCCAATCTGGTGTTCCTGATCGACGTCTCGGGTTCGATGGATGAGCCGGACAAGCTGCCGCTGCTCAAGTCGGCTTTCCGGCTGCTGGTCAGCAAGCTCAAGGCGGACGACACCATCTCGATCGTCACCTATGCCGGTGACGCCGGCACCGTGCTGATGCCGACCAAGGTCACCGAGAAGGACAAGATCCTCAACGCTATCGACAATCTGCAGCCGGGCGGCTCGACGGCCGGCGAGGCGGGTATCAAGGAAGCCTACAAGCTTGCCCAGCAGTCCTTCGTCAAGGACGGCATCAACCGTGTGATGCTGGCCACGGACGGCGACTTCAATGTCGGCCAGACCGATGACGACGATCTGAAGCGACTGATCGAGCAGGAGCGCAAGACCGGCGTCTTCCTGTCGGTGTTCGGCTTTGGACGCGGCAATCTGAACGACCAGATGATGCAGACCATCGCCCAGAACGGCAACGGCACCGCCGCCTATATCGACACGCTGGCCGAGGCCGAGAAGGTTCTGGTCGAGGATGCTTCCTCGACGCTGTTCACCATCGCCAAGGACGTCAAGGTCCAGGTCGAGTTCAATCCGGACAAGGTCTCGGAGTACCGGCTGATCGGCTATGAAACCCGCGCCTTGAACCGCGAGGACTTCAACAATGATCGCGTCGATGCCGGCGATATCGGCTCCGGTCATTCGGTGACCGCCATCTACGAGATCACGCCGAAGGGCAGTGGCGGCGAGCAGATGGATCCGCTGCGCTACGGCCAGGCGACGGTCAACAATGGCGGTGTCGCCAATGCCGACGAATATGCCTTCGTGAAAATCCGCTACAAGCTGCCGAACGACGACGTCTCGAAGCTGATCACCACGCCGGTGACGTCGGCCAACGAGGTCGCGTCCTTCGACCAGGCCAGCACCGACCAGCGTTTCTCCATCGCTGTCGCCGCCTTCGGCCAGAAGCTGCGCGACGAGGATGCGACCGCGAAGTTCGGCTACGACAAGATCATGGAGATTGCCACCGCCGCCCGAGGAGCCGACCCGTTTGGGTACAGGTCCGAGTTCCTTTCGCTTGTGCGCCTTGCCTCGGCGCTCGGCGGTAACCGGTAGTGGCAATACAGCCGGTTCCTTTCAGACGGGGGTCGTTCTGATACGGGGAACCGGCTACGGGCGGGTGAGGCAGGCCGGCGGGGGAAACCCTGCCGGCCTTTTTTCGGATCGATTGATCCGAAGCGCACAGATGATCCGCCTGATCGTTAAATTGCGCGGCTTTTCCGGAACGTCATCGCAATGCCCTGCTATTATTGCATGGGGTCGGGACTGGGCTTGGGGAGCCGGGAATTGCAGATCATGAACATTGGAAACACGACGCCGGCGGTGAGACACACGCAGGCGTCGGGAACGCTGTCGCCAGAATCCAGGCGCATCATGGATGACGTCGACGCAGCCCGGAATACCGCAAAGTCGGCGCTGACCAATGACCGCTTTCGTGTCATGCTGGAGCAGATCGGCAATCCGCAGTCGTCGGGTGACCTGGTGACGATGAATGAAAGCGCCGACAGCACCGCCCTGGATTTCAAGACGGCGCTATCGCGTTACGCTGAAAACAGCGAATAAGTTCGATATCAGGCCCGGGTGCGGCGGCGTTCGCGGCGGGCTTCGCTGGTCTCGGCGGTGTTTTCCGTCGCCACCTTGTTGCGCATCGGACCGATGCGCTCGACGATCGCCGCGACGGTCGGGCGTTCGGATTTGGTGTGCGCGTCGAGCGCCTTGCGCATGGCGGCAAGGTGCTGGAACGACGTGCCGCAGCAGCCACCGATGATCTTCGCGCCGCCATCCACCGCCAGCCGGACATAGTCGGCCATCAGCTCCGGCGTGCCGGAATAATGGATCTCGGTGCCACGAAATTCGGGAATGCCGCAATTGCCCTTGACGATCACCGTCGCTTCCGGCTTCGCCTCGGTCATGTCGAGCAGCGAGGCCAGGATGTCGGAGGCGCCGACACCGCAATTGGCGCCGACACCGAGCGGTGTCTCTGAAAGTCCGTCGACGACGCCGTGGATATCCCTGGGCAGCAGGCCCATCATGGTGCGGCCGGCAGTGTCGAACGAACCGGTATAGGTGTAGGGCAGGCCGACGCGGATGGCGGCCTCCGCCGCGGCGCGGATTTCGTCCGGCGCAGACATGGTCTCGATCCAGGCGACTTCGGCGCCGCCTTCCTTGAGACCCTCGATCTGCTCGGCAAAAGCCTCGACTGCTTCGTCATAGGTCATGGCGCCGAGCGGCACCAGCAACTCGCCGGTCGGACCGACCGAGCCGGCGACGATGACTTTCCTGTCGGCCTTGTCGGCGACCGCGCGGGCAATCTCGGCGGCGCGCTTGTTCAGCGCATGCACGCGGTCCTGCGCATGATGCAGCTTCAGCCGGTGGCGGGTGCCGCCGAACGAGTTGGTGAGGATGATATCGGCGCCGGCGTCGACGAAATTCTGGTGCAGGCTGGTGATGGTGTCGGGCGCTGCCTCGTTCAGCAACTCCGGCGCTTCGCCGGCCTCCAGACCCATGGCGAACAGATTGGTGCCGGTGGCGCCATCGGCGAGCAGCACGCCCTTTTCGGCCAGCAGAGCATCGATGGGATTGTTGGCGGGCATCGGATCGACTTTCAAATATTTGAATGGAATAAGGATATAAAGAAGTCTTTATGTCCAGTCAATGTGTTTGCGACCTGCAATTGCCGCGCGGCGCACCTTTCCGGGGCGTTGGGGATCAGGCAGAACCCGATGGAAATGACGCGCCGGCCAGATTGCGCGCGTAGGCGGCGGCCTCATGCGGGTTGATGTCGGCGGCCCGGATCAGATTGTCGAAATGCTGGGTCAGCGCTTGGACCGGCTGGGTGGCGTTCAGCACGACATACATGTCGCCGACATAGATGGCGGCGCGATAAGGGCCGAAGATGGTCAGCGGGATGGAATAGCGCATGCGGCCGTCATAGAGGAACAGGCGGAAGGTGGGGTAGAGATCGTCAAGCAGCGTCGCCATATGGGCAAGCTGCTGCCGGCGGTCAGCCTCGGGAAAGCGGTCCCAGACGCCCAGGCCGCGGGCAAAGATCTCAAGCGTATGGCGCGGCATGCAGACCTCCATGTCGGTCTCAGGGCGCCGGTTGTACTCGATGCGGTACTGCGTCTCGCTGGCCTGCGCCAGACGGCTGCGGTTGGTGATGTTGGCTTCGTAGTCGACCAGCTGGCGTGTGCGCAGGAGATCGGGAATGCCGGCCGGCACATAGCGGATCTTGGTGCCTGCGGCCTCGGCGAACCATTTGGCGAGCAGCGTGCGGTCGAAGCCGTCGGGCGCCTCTTCGATCTCCAGGCTTTCGCGGATTTCGCCGGTGACGCCTTCGTCCTGGGAGAGGCCGAGCAGCCAGTCCAGCGAGATCTTGAATTCGGCGGCGATGTTGAGCAGCGTTTCGGCGCGTGGCAGGCGCGTCGAGGCGCCGGACATCAGTTGCGACAGCGCCGACCGGTCGATGCCGACTGCTGACGCGAAAGCTGACTGGTTGAGATCGGACCGTGTCAGGAGCAGCTTCAGGCGCTCCCGGAAGATTGCCGAAAGGTCCCGTTTGTCCACTGTTCGTTCTCCGCACTCTCTTAGGAAAAATTTGCGCCCGAGCCGTCGAATCAGCACTTCCAGCGTAAATGAATCCGTAGGGTTGTTTACAATGTATAACATCTGCGGCTAAAAATGCGCAATCGCAACATTTTGTACACTTTGTCTCGTTGAGCGGAATCGCTTCTCCTGACACTATGCTGTCAGGAACAATTCCGGCGACTGAGGGACAGTGGTCGACAGCATGACAGGCAAGCGCATCAAGCGACGCGACGCAGCGGCCATCGAGTGGCCGACCGTGGTCCTCGCTTTCTTCTGTTACGGAATGTGGCTCGCTGCCGGGCTCCTGCTCTGGCCCTCTTATCCGACCCCGGCACTTCTTCTCCTCGGCTTCATCCTGGCCTTGCAGTCGTCGATCATGCACGAAGTGCTGCATGGCCATCCGACGCGCAGCGCGCTCATCAACGAAGCCTTCGTCTTCCTGCCGATCGGCCTGGTCTGGCCGTTCCGTCGCTTCAAGACGCTCCATTTGCGCCACCACGCCGACGAGCGCCTGACCGATCCGCTCGACGATCCCGAGAGCTATTACCAGGCGTTGTGGATGCATGACGATCTGCCGCCGACGATGAAATTCCTGCTCAAGATCAACAACACCATGGCCGGCCGTTTCTTTCTCGGCCCCTGGCTGTCCTGCATCGGTTTCTTCGTCGACGACGCCAGGCATGTGATTGCCGGCGACAAGGTGATCGGCAAGGCATGGCTGCTGCATGCGATCGGCCTCGCCATCGTGGTGCCGATCGTGCAGTTCGGCTTCGGCATTCCGGTATGGCTCTACATTCTGGTGCCGGTCTGGCTCGGCCAGTCGCTGATCGCGGTCCGGACTTTCGCCGAACATCAGTGGTCCGAGCACCCTGAAGGACGCACGGTGATCATCGAGCGCTCGCCGCTGTCGTTCCTGTTCCTCAACAACAATCTGCACTTCGTTCACCACAAGACCCCGACCGTTGCCTGGTACAGGCTGCCAAAACTGTTTGCCGACCGCCGCGACGAGTGGCTGCGGATGAACAATGGCTACGCCTATCCGAACTATTTCGCACTGATCAAAGCCTACGCCTTCAAGGCCAAGGAGCCGATCGTGCACCCGGTGCTGCGCCGCCAGCCCGAGCCGGGCAGGGCGTTCAAGCCGCGCATCAGGGCGCGCAGCATCAGCGGGCTTGGCAGCGCGCCGGTTCCGGCCGAGCCGCCGAAGGAATAATCCCCGGACTTCCCGAACCCGTGTCGGCCAATTCTGATTGGACGCCGCGTTTTTGCGATCCTTTCCCGAGCCATGATGATTGAGTGTCGGCATGAGTGATTTGGTTGCGGCATTGCCGATGTATGACTGGCCCGAAGTGCGCGGCGAGGTCGACGCGCAATGGGCAGCGTTGCGCGATGCTTTTCGGCACAAGGGCGTCGATGGGCCGCAGACAATCGTGCGCCGCAATGGCGACCTGCCGCCGGTGCCGGGCGGTATCCACGACGCCGAGGGCAGACTGATCGCGCCCGATCCGGCGATACTGCCGCCGGACGAACTCGACCATCACCAGCTTTGGCTGCATCCGGCGCTGCTGTTCGCGCAGACCTGCTGGGGGCCGATGGAACTCGGCCTGAGCAAGCATGTGCAGGTGGTCGGCCAGCCGAGCTACGACGCTTACGAGGGCGGCGAAGGCGAACTCTATTCGAGCGCGCTGGTGATGCGGACGGGCGAGGGACCGGAGGTTCGCTCGCCCGCGGATGGCAAAGCCTCGCTGCCGCTCGATCTGATGCGCGGCAAGCGTTTTACCTACAACAGCCTCGATTCGATGTCGGGCATCATTGCACTGGCGCGCGATCTGCAGGCCGCCGGCGAAAGCCTGGATATCTTTTCCTCGCGCAGCGAAAGCGGTGGCCATCGCGGCTCGATCGTCGCGGTCGCCGAGGGCAAGGCGGATATAGCTGCCATCGACTGTGAGAGCTGGGCGCTGGCGCAGCGTTTCGAACCTGCGGCAAACGCCGTGAAGGTCGTCGGCTGGACGGCAAGGCGCAAAGGCCTGCCCTACATCACCGCCAGGACGACGCCGGAAAAGACGCTCAAGGCTCTGCGCGAGGCGCTTGCCGGATCAGCCGAGCAGCCTCGCATCCAACGGGTAGGTTGAAAGCTGCTCGTTACCGGTCTCGGTGATCAGGATCTGTTCCTCGATCTTGACGCCATCATGGCCGCCGAGACGGCCGATATAGCTTTCCACGCACAGGACCATTCCCGGCTCCAGCACGCCGTCGGGCGTGTCCGGCGTCCAGTCGCTTGCATGCGGCAGGGTTGGATACTCGTCGGCGAGGCCGACGCCGTGATAGAGCACGCCGTAGCGCGCCGGGAAGCAATCTCCCGGCGGCACCACCGAGCGTTCGACTAGGTCGCGGAAGGATATGCCGGGCTGCATCAATTGCGTGTTGTGGGCGATCTGGTCGGCGGCGATGTGGAAGAGGTCCCGTTGCTCGTTCGATGGTCTCGCATCGCCGCAAAGCCAGGTGCGGGAGAGATCGGCGCAGAAGCCGTAGGGGCCGATCAGGTCGGTGTCGAAGGCGACGAGGTCGCCTGCTTCGATCACCCGCGATGAGCATTCCTGGAACCACGGATTGGTGCGCGGTCCCGAGGCAAGCAGCCGGGTTTCGATCCATTCGCCGCCGCGCGCAATGTTGCCGCGGTGGAGTTCGGCCCATAATTCGTTTTCGGAAATGCCCGGCGTCAGCGCCTTCTCCATTTCACCCATCGCCGCTTCGCAAGCGACGATGGCGCGGCGCATGGCGAGGATCTCGTCCGGCGATTTGATCAGCCGCGCATTTTCCATCACCGCTTCGCCATTGCCGATCGAAATGCCGAGGCGGGCGAGTTCCTCGACGCCTTCCGGGTTGATGTGGTCGACCGCAATGCGGCTGTTGCCGCCGCCATGCTCCTTGACCAGATCGGCGATGCCGGCCGCCCAGCGGCGGACTTTGTGCTCGGTCAGCTCGCCGCCATAGAGGTACATCCACGACACTGCCGGCCGCACCTCGTCGACGACGCCGGAATGGTCGGACAGATGCTCGCAGGAGAAATAGTCGAACAGCACCACGGGTCCCTCAGTGGCGACGAAGCAGTGGCGGGTCGGATTGTGCGCGACCCACAGCTGCATGTTGGTCGAATCGGTGGCGTAGCGGATGTTGACGGGGTCGTAGAGCAGCGCGCCGGCGTAGTTTCGGCGCTTCAGTTCGGCTCGGATGCGCTCGAGCCGGTATTGGGCCATAGCGGCGAGATCGGGCGCGGCGATGCCTGCCGCTTGCCATTCGGTTTCAGCCAGCGCGCCATAGCCCAGCACATGCTGGTTCAGCGACGCCGCCTTCTGGCGCGATGTTTCGCGCAAGGCTTCGACGGAGCCGGGCTCGAACGGCATGATCTTGCGATGACGACCGAACCCTTGTTTCTCCACCCGACGCCTCCCTGCCGACTTACTGTGGCGCTGCGCCCGCGGCCGCTTTCTTCAGCCGCGTGACCGTCAGCGTGCGGGTGGGCGGCTCGCTGTCGAACAGCATCGGAACGACCAACTGCTGCGGCGAGCCGTCAGCGACATAGCCGGCCTCGCTCAAGGCCCGCAGGATGCCCTCGGGAGGTTCCTTGTCATTGGCCATCACGAGCACCGCCGGCTCGATCAGCAAATGGCCGAAGTCCGGCATCTCGTCGTCGAGCACGACCAGATCGGGATCGACAAGACGCAGATTTCCCACCCAGTGCCAGCTCGATATCGCCGTGCGAACCGGACCGTTTGCCGTCAGCTGGCCATAGAGCGACTGGTAGTCGACACGCACGATGCTGCCGCGGCTGTCGCCGCCATTGAGGTGCGTGTACCAGGTCACCGGCAGCACGAGGATGGCAAGCGTTGCGCCTACAAAGACGACGACGTCCTGCACCTTCCTTCCCTTGTCGCCTCTGGCATCCATCCGCAAGGCCAGCGCGACCGGCAGCAACACAAGGATGGGAAGCATCCAGCGATCGCGAAATTGCGTCGTCCCGCTCGCCAGGACGAGCACGATGGTCATCGCCAGGGCAAAAGCGATGGTGCGCCACACCAGTTTCTCGGTCCATGGCGCCGGTTGCAGCGCGGGCGCTGGCTTTTTCCATGCGATGAGCAAAGCCGCGACGAATATGCCGGCCGGCAACACGGCGAAATACAGGATAGCCTTGCCCAGTCCGCGCATTCCGTAGAATGCGGTTTGTATGGCGCTTTCTCCTCTGCCCATGCCGAAGCCGCCGCTGTGCGACAGCAACTGGTCGGTGTAGGTCAGGTTCCAGTATAGCGTCGGCAGGCAAAGCAGCACCGCCACGACAAGGCTGATCGAAAACCGGCGGTTGAGGATGACGCCGCGCGTTTCGCGCAGCGACAGGGTGGACAGGATCAGCGCGCCGAGAAAGATCGCGTTGTTGTATTTCGACAGGATGGCGGCGGCCATCGCCACGCCAAACAGCACATAGGTGGCCAGGGAACGCCGCTGCACCAGTTCGACGAGCGCAAGAAACAGCACCACTGAAAAACAGAAAGCGGCGATCGAGTGGGTGAGGGCGTGCTGCATCTCCCACACCATCTGCGGAAACAACAGCAGGCCGAACAATGCGGCGGCGCCAGCGCGGCTGGAATAGCCCAGGCGGCGGACAGCGATGAAAACCGACGCCAGCGCCGCTCCGATCAGCAGGTACTTCACGATCTTGAGCGCGAGGATGTTCGTTCCGACCACGGCGGCGACGAGGCGGGCGAGCCAGGTGTAGAGCGGCGGCTGCGAGCCGCCATAGCCAGCCCAGAGGTAGTGCATGTACATCAGCTGCTCGGAATCGTCGACGCCGACACCGGTTCCTACGACATGGGACAGCAGCGCCATCACCACGATCTGAACGACGCAATAGACCGCGACGCAGACCAGTGCGGCGTTGAAGGGACCGACCTTGCCTTCGCAGAGCCAGTCCGTCCATTTCTCTAGATACTGCACGGGGATCGTCTTCTCATTGAGGGA
The DNA here is from genome assembly GCF_040323735.1 of Mesorhizobium sp. M0029. Classification (NCBI taxonomy): domain Bacteria; kingdom Pseudomonadati; phylum Pseudomonadota; class Alphaproteobacteria; order Hyphomicrobiales; family Phyllobacteriaceae; genus Mesorhizobium; species Mesorhizobium sp. M0029. The sequence goes on along the minus strand of NZ_JAMYVF010000002.1, from coordinate 548,117 downwards.
AAATGCCTGCGGCCAATTGCCGAAGGCCCCTTACACGATCTCACGCTCCCTGTCGCCTTTTCAGGTCCGCATCTTCTCGCCGCTGGGGTCGAAGGGCGCCTCGACATTGATACGCGCCGGACGCCGGTGGCCGAGGATCTCGATCTCGAACAGTCCGGCACTTTCGTCCTCGGCGAGTGCCGCCGGCACATAGCCCTGCGCCATCGACTTCTGCACATAGTGCGCATAACCGCCCGAGGTGACCCAGCCGACCACGCGCCAGTCGCGGTCGACGATGCCGCGCACGGCGGAAGCGCCTTCGGCAGCCTTCGAGCCACGCACTTCCTTGCCCGCCATGTCGAAGCGCGGCGCGCCATAGCCATGCGGCTTTTCCACCGTGCCATAGTCCTTGCCGACCTTGGCCCAGATCGGCTCGTCGCCCATGACATCGGCGTCGGCCGCATCGATGATGAAGGAGACACGGCGCAGTTTCGGTCCTTCCGCCTGTTCCTTGGCGGCGGCCTCGCGGCCGATGAAGTCGTTCTTCTCCAGCTTGATGAAGCGGTCCATCCCGCCTTCGAACGGGCCGTAGATCGGCCGCAACTCGCGGTACCAGGTCGGGAAGTTCTTCTCCAGGCGCATGGAGAGCAAAGCGCGCATGCCGAAATCGACGAGGCCGAACTCCTCGCCGGCGTCCTTGATCGCCTTGTAGACCAGGCGCTCATAGGCCGGCGCCATCCAGATTTCATAGCCGAGATCACCGGTATAGGTGATGCGGTTGACCATGCAGGGCGCGCCCCCGACCGCCATTTCGCGGAAATCCATGAAGCGAAACGCCTTGGTCGAGATGTCGACATCGACCAGCTTCTGCAAGAGGTCGCGCGATTTCGGCCCGGCGATCGACAGGCCGACGAGCGTCTGATCGAAGCGGTGGATGCGCACCGAACCATCCTTCGGCAGGTGCTTTTCGAACCAGCGCATGTGGTACTTCTGCGCGGCGGACGAACCCCAGATCATAAATCTGTCTTCGCCTGCCTTGGCGATGGTGAAGTCGCCGATCAGCTTGCCGAACTCGTTGATCATCGGCGTCAGCACGATGCGGCCGATCTTCGGCATGCGGTTGGTCATCAGCCGGTTGAGGAAATCCTCAGCCGCAGGTCCCGACACTTCGTATTTGGCGAAATTGGCGATTTCGGTGACGCCGACGCGTTCGCGTGTGGCGCGCACTTCCTCGCCGATAGGACCGAAATCGTTGGAGCGGTGGAAGGAGACGACGTCCTTCGGCTCCTTGCCCTTCGGCGCGAACCACAGCGGGGTCTCCAGGCCCCAGCTATCGCCCATGACGGCGTTGTTGGCGAGCATGGTGTCGTAGAGCGGGGTGGTTTGTGCAGGGCGCGCAGCCGGCAGCTCTTCATTGGGGAAGCGGATGGAGAAGCGGCGCGAATAGTTTTCGCGCACCTTTGCGTTGGTGTAGCGCAGGCCGGCCCACTCGCCGAAGCGGGCGACATCCATGCCCCAGACGTCGAAGCCGGGATCGCCATGCACCATCCAGTTGGACAGCGCGAGGCCGACGCCGCCGCCCTGGCTGAAGCCGGCCATGACGGCGCAGGCGCACCAGAAATTGGTCAGGCCCTGCACCGGCCCGACCAGCGGATTTCCGTCGAGCGCGAAGGTGAAGGGGCCGTTGATGATCTGCTTGATGCCGGCTTTCTCGATGCCGGGGAAATGCTTGAAGCCGATCTCCAGCGACGGCGCGATGCGGTCGAGGTCGGGCGGCAGCAGTTCATGGCCGAAATCCCACGGCGTATTGACCGGCGACCAGGGTTTGCAGGCTTTTTCATAGGTGCCGAGCAGGATGCCGTTGCGCTCTTGGCGGGTGTAGATCTCGCCCTTGAAGTCGAGCACGCCGATCATCTCGCGGCCGGTCGATTTGTTGAATTCCTCGACCTCGGGCATCGGCTCGGTGAGCAGGTACATGTGCTCCATGGCCAGCACCGGCAGTTCGACGCCGACCATGCGGCCGATCTCGCGCGCCCACAGGCCGCCGCAGTTGACGACATGCTCGGCGTGGACGGTGCCCTGTTCGGTGACGACGTTCCAGGTGCCGTCAACTTCCTGCGTCAGTTCGACGACGCGGTTGCGCAGCACGATCTCGGCGCCCAGCTTCTTGGCCGCCTTGGAGTAGGCGATCGTCGTGCCGGAGGGATCGAGATGGCCTTCGACCGGATCCCACATGGCGCCGACGAAATTGGTCTCGTCCATCAGCGGGAACATCGCCTTGGCTTCGGAGGGCGTGATCAGCTCGGTGTCCATGCCGAGATAGCGGCCCTTGGCGTGGGCCAGGCGCAGAAAATCCATGCGCTCGGGCGTATCGGCCATCATCACGCCGCCGGTCAGATGCAGCGAGCAGGACTGGCCGGAGATTTCCTCGATCTCCTTGTAGAGCTGCACCGTATAGGCCTGCAGTTTGGCGACGTTGGGATCGCCGTTCAGCGTGTGGAAGCCGCCGGCTGCGTGCCAGGACGAGCCGGAGGTGAGCTCGGACCGCTCGATCAGCATGATGTCGGTCCAGCCGGCCTTGGCCAGGTGATAGATCACCGAGCAGCCAACGACGCCGCCGCCAATGACAACCGCTTTTACATGAGATTTCATGAGAGATAGGTCCGTTTTTGCGTAAATTGAATCAGGTGTGTCGGTTGGCGGGATGCCGCCAGTTGCTTGCCGATCAAAAATCGGTCGGCGCGCCGCCTTCGGCCGTGCGCTTTTCGACGAAGTCGTTGAGCTCTTCACGGATCGCCGGGTCCATATAGGGTTCCTCGTAGGATGCCAGCCGCTCCTTCCAGACCTTGTTGGCCTTTTCCAGCGCGGTCGGCGATCCGGCTTCGGCCCAGGTCTCGAAATTGCGCCAGTCGGAGAGGATCGGCGAGTAGAAGGCTGTCTTGTAGCGGTCCTGCGTGTGCTGGGTGCCGAAGAAATGGCCGCCGGGGCCGACCGACTGGATGGCGTCGAAGCCGAGCGCTTCGTCGGACAGGTCGAGCGGGGTGAGGAACTCGGCCACCATCTGCAACAGGTCGATGTCCAGCATGGTCTTCTCGTAGGAACAGCGCAGGCCGCCTTCGAGCCAGCCGGCGCCGTGCATCATCAGATTGCCGCCGCCCTGGATGGCGCCCCACAGCGAGAACACACTTTCATAGGCTGCCTGCGCGTCGACCGTGTTGGCGGCGCAGGTATTGGAGGTGCGGTAGGGGATCTTGTAACGGCGGGCAAGCTGGCCGCCGACAAGCTGCGCCTTCATATATTCAGGCGTGCCGAAGGCCGGCGAGCCCGACTTCATGTCGACATTCGAGGTGAAGCCGCCATAGCCAACCGGCGCGCCCTTTCTCACCATCTGGGCAAAGGCGATGCCGGACAGCGCCTCGGCATTTTGCTGCACCAGCGCACCGGCGATGGTCACCGGCGCCATCGCGCCGGACAGGGTGAAGGGCGTGATGACGACGACCTGACCCTTGCTCGACATCTGGATGATGCCTTCCATCATCGGCACATCCAGTTTCAGCGGCGAGTTGGTGTTGATGATGGTGAAGACGGACGGCTCTTCGAGCATCTGCTCATGGCTGATGCCGCGGGCGATCCTGGCGATCTCGATGCCGTCGACATTGCGCTCCTTGCCGAGCGAATAGATGTGGAACACCTTGTCGGTCAGCGTGGCGAGGTCGCGGATGCATTCGAGGTGGCGCACCGACGGGTGGATGTCGGTCGGCTCGACCGGATAGCCGCCGGTGCAGTTCAGGATGTTGTGCATCTGTGCCAGGCGCAGGAAGTTGCGGTAGTCCTGCTGGTTGCCCGGACGGCGGCCGCGATCGAGGTCGGAGCAGTTCGGTGCCGACGCCATCATCGACAGGATCACATTGTTGCCGCCGAAGCGCACATTGTGCGCCGGGTTGCGGGCATGGAGCGTGAATTCCGACGGGCAGTTGGAGATGAGATCGAGGATCATGTCGCTGTCGAAGCGCACGCGCTCGCTGCCCTCGCGGACATCAGCGCCATTTTCCTTCATGATGCGGCGCGCTTCGTCATGCAGCACGTCGACGCCTATTTCCCTCAAGACGCGCAGCGAGGCGAGGTGGATCGATTCCAGCTCGTCGTCAGAGACCAGCTTGGTCGGCGTTAGCGGATTTCTCAGTTGCCGAAAAGCCGGCTGTTCGAAGGTGGCCGAGCCGCCGGCGCGCTTGCCCGCACGGCCACCGCGACGGGCGCGGTCGGTTGCCAAAGGCGGTTCGGCTGGGTGCAGGGCGGCGGTCATGATGGTCCTCGTACGATGCTGGTAGCGGGCGGCATAATGGACCGGCGGCTGTCCGACCATTGCGGAGGCGGCGACCACTAGGACGAGGGAAGCGACATGCCCGAACGGCAGTCCGATAGCTGACAACCTTGCCGGGGATTGGCGGACAGGACGCGCCCACTGCGGCTCTTGGCGCAAGGGGATTTCAGGCGCGGCCCTTCCTTTCCCTAAATCGAACCGCTAGCTCAGTGGTTTGCCGCTGGATGGGCCGGCAATTTCATGTGGAAGGCATCATGGCTGCGACCGGTTCGAGCGATGGCGAAGCGGGGACGCAATGGGCGGCGGCGCTTGCCGGCGTAACTGCCGCCCTCGCGATGTTCGGTGCGGCGCAAGGGCTGAGCTCGCCGCTGTTTACGCTGCTGATGCAGAAGCAAGGCATGTCGCCGGCGCTGATCGGCTTGTCGGCAGCGATGATGCCGCTTGGTCTGATCCTTTCGGCCTCGTTCGTGCCGGCAGCCGTTCGGCTGGTCGGCGCGCGCAACCTGGCTGTGGGTTGCTCATTGATTGGGGCGCTGTGCTTCCTCGGCATCGGCTACCTGCAGGACTGGGTGGGCTGGTTAGTCATCCGCTTCATCATCGGTATCGTCATCAACCCGCTCTATATACTGGGCGAAGTATGGGCGCTGTCGCTGGCGCCGCCGTCGCGCCGCGGCAGGGTGATGGGGGCATTCAACACCGTGCTGGGCGCTGGCTATGCTGCGGGGCCTTTGGTCCTGACCGCGGTAGGGATATCGGGCTGGGTTCCTTTCCTGGTCGGCATGGCCGGCTTCATCCTGTGCGCCGCGATCCTTCGTGCTGTTTCCTCAAGCCTCGCCGGCTTCGAGGATGACGGCCAATTGCCCGGCGGCTTTTTCGGTTTCGCCAGGCTGGCGCCGGCGCTGTTGTTTGCCGTGCTGGTTTCGGCGGCGGTCCAGCAGGGCACCTACGCATTGATGCCGGTCTTCGGTGCTGCCTATGGCCTGCCCGAAAGGACGCTGGCGGCCCTGGTGATGGCACTGTCGCTGGGAAACATCTTCCTGCAAATCTGCGTCGTGGTGACGGTGCTGGGCTGCGCCCTGTTGCCGCTGCTCATCGAGACGCCGCTGATCTGGCCTTGCGTCTTTATCTGGGGCGCGGTCTCCTATGGCATCTACACCATGTCGATCATCGAGCTCGGCGAGCGCTTTACCGGCTCGGCGCTGGTCGCCGGCAATGCCGCCTTCTCCCTGATGTGGGGCATCGGCGGCATCGTGGTGCCGCCGCTGGCGGGTGGCGTCATGGATGTGATCGGCGCCTCCGGTCTGCCGATCACGCTGGGCGCGATTTGTCTGGCACTGGCTGTGGCCACGGTCCTGCGCCGGCGGATGGTTTGAGGCCGCATTCCCCCGATGACCTGACGTACCATCTTGAATAAAACCGCTTGCAACGCGATGTAGGCAGGGCTGCCCGCCACTAGCCTGGAGACCATGCGTGACCCAATCGACGACAAAACGCCAGACGGATGCCACCGCGGAGGACAAGTTCCTCTGGCTGGAGGACCGGACCAGCAAGGAATCGCTCGACTGGGTGCATCGCCAGAACCAGATCACCGTGGCCGAACTACAGGGCGATCCGTCCTACCAGGCGGCCTTCGAGACGGCGCTCGACCTGATGACGGCCGAGGACAACATTGCGGTCGGAGCCGCGCTCAACGGCCAAGTCTATAATTTCTGGCAGGACAAGACCAATGTGCTCGGCCTCTGGCGCCGCACGACGGTTGCTTCCTACAAGACCGAGAAGCCTGTGTGGGAGACGATCATCGACTTCGACGTGCTGTCGGCCAAGGAGGGGGTGAAGTGGGTGTTCAGCGGCGCCAGCCGCCTTTACCCCGATTTCAACCTTTGCCTGGTGGCGATGTCGCCGGATGGCGGCGATGCGAGCGAGATGCGCGAATTCGACATCGAGACCAAATCATTCATCGAGGGCGGCTTCCGCGCTCCCGCCTCGAAATCCGGCTTTTCCTGGCTGGACAGGGACACGGTCATTGTCTCGGCTGCCTTCGATGAAGACGACAAGACCCAGTCCGGTTATCCGCGCGTCGTCAAGCTGTGGAAGCGCGGCACCCGGTTGGAGGAGGCGACGCCGATCTTCGAGGCCGAGAAGCAGGATCTCGCGGCCGGCGCGGGGGTCGAGCATGATGGCGACAGGCAGTATTTGTTTCTGGCCCGCACGATCGCCTTCTTCTCCTCGCACAGTTTTCTGCGCCTGCCGTCGGGCGAAAACCGGCGCATCCCGCTGCCGGACGATGTCACCGACACCGCGCTGTTCAAGGGCCGGTTCGTGTTCGGGGTGCGCAGCCCATGGACGGCGCCGGGCGGCACTGAGTGCTTGCCGGACGGCCTCTCTTCCTTCGATTTCGAACACTGGATGGACACCGGCGACCTGGGCCCTGTTGAAACCATGCTCGCGCCAGCGCACCGTGTTTCGGTCGCCGGCATTGCCCGCACTCAGGACCGGCTGTTCATCAATCTGATGGACAATGTGCGCGGCAAGGTCGTTGTCGCCGAGCGCAGCGGCGACCGCTGGTCGCTGAAGCCGGTGGCGCTGCCCGAGAACGGCAATGTCGGCATCGCGCATGCCGAGCATTTCGGTTCCAGCGTCTCCTTCTCCTTCACCGATTTCCTGACGCCGAGTTCGATCATCTGGTCGGACGATGACGGGGTGACGCTGGCCACCGTGAAATCGCAGCCGGCGCGGTTCGACGCCGCGCCGCTGGTCTCGGAACAGTTCGAGGCGCGCTCGAAGGACGGCACCATGATCCCGTATTTCGTCGTCAGGCGGCGCGACCAGAAGGGTCCGGTACCGACGCTTCTCTATGGTTATGGCGGCTTCGAAATACCGCTGCTGCCCGGCTATGCCGGCGTGCGCGGCAGGCTGTGGCTGGAGAAGGGCAATGCCTATGTGCAGGCCTGCATTCGCGGCGGCGGCGAGTTTGGGCCGGCCTGGCATCAGGCGGCGCTGAAGGGCAATCGCCAGACTGCCTTCGACGATTTCGCCGCGGTGGCGCAGGACGTCGTCAGGCGCGGCATAGCCACGGCTGCTTCCCTCGGCATCCAGGGCGGCTCGAATGGCGGCCTGCTTACCGGCGTTTCCCTGACGCAGCATCCCGAACTGTTCGGCGCCGTCATCATCGAGGTGCCGCTGCTCGACATGCTGCGCTACACCGAACTGCCGCCAGGCGCCTCGTGGATCGGCGAATATGGCGATCCGGCAAAACCGGAAGAAGCCAAGTGGCTCGCCGCCTATTCGCCGTACCATCATGTCTCGGCCGATGCCGTCTATCCCCCGGTGCTGCTCACGACATCGACCGCCGACGACCGCGTCCATCCCGGCCACGCCCGCAAGATGGCGGCGAAGCTGCAGGAAGCAGGTCACGGCAAGACGTTGTTCTTCGAGGAGACGGAAGGCGGCCATGGCGGTCGCGGCGACCGCCGGCCGCAAGCGGCGCAAACCGCCATGAAATACGTGTTCCTGCAAAGGGTATTGAGCGGCACCGCTTGAATTCCGGGCCTCGGGCGGCATAGACTGCCGCCATGGTCTACATGAGCACATCCGGCGCCTTCGGGGTCGCGGTGACACCGTCGCCGCGCACGCTGCGCGCCGAACTGCTCAGGCTGTGCGCCCGCATCGGCTATTCGCCGCCCGCCGTCCTCTGACGAAGTCGCCCCGGCAGCTTGCCGGTTTGATTCCAGAGGAAAGAGCAAACCCATGACTTACCAGAATTATTCGCTGAAGCAGCTTCAGCAGATTGACGCCGCGCATCATCTGCATCCCTTCACCGACCACAAGGAATTGCGCGAGACCGGCTCGCGCATCATCACCCACGCCAACGGCCCGTTCATCTACGATGCCGACGGCACCGAAATACTCGACGGCATGGCCGGGCTGTGGTGCGTCAATGTCGGCTATGGCCGCGACGAGCTGGCCGACGCCGCTTACGCGCAGATGAAGGAATTGCCCTACTATAATTCCTTCTTCAAATGCTCGACGCCGACGCCCGTGCTGCTGTCGAAGAAGCTGGCCGAGCTGGCGCCCAAGGGCATCGCCCAGGTGTTTTACGGCTCCTCCGGCTCGGAGGCCAACGACACGGCGCTGCGGCTCGTGCGCCACTATTGGGTGCTGGAAGGCAAACCGGAGAAGAACCGCATCATCTCGCGCAAGTCGGCCTATCACGGCTCGACCGTCGCCGGCACGTCGCTCGGCGGCATGGATTTGATGCACAAGCAGCTCGGCGGGGCGGTTCCCAACATCGTCCATGTGATGATGCCCTATGCCTATGAGTTGGCGCTGCCTGGCGAAAGCGACCATGATTTCGGCCTGCGCGCGGCCAAGGCGGTCGAGGATGCCATTCTGGAGGCCGGCGCCGACAAGGTGGCTGCCTTCATCGGCGAGCCGGTGATGGGAGCGGGCGGGGTGAAAATACCGCCGATGAGCTATTGGCCGGAAGTGCAGCGCATCTGCCGCAAATACGATGTGCTTTTGATGCTGGACGAGGTCATCACCGGCTATGGCCGCACCGGCGAATGGTTTGCGGCGCAGACCTTCGGCATCGAGCCCGACACCATCACCACGGCCAAGGCACTGACCTCGGGCTATCAGCCGCTGTCGGCGCTGCTGGTCGGCGACCGTATCGCGGCGACGCTGGTCGAAAAGGGCGGCGAATTCTACCACGGCTATACCTATTCGGGTCACCCGGTGGCCTGCGCGGTGGCGCTGAAGAATCTCGAGATCATGGAGCGAGAAGGCCTGGTCGACAGGGTCAGGAACGACACTGGACCTTACTTCGCCCAGGCGCTGCAGGAGCGCATTGCCGGCCACGAACTGGTCGGCGAGGTGCGATCGATCGGGCTGATGGGCGCGGTCGAGATCGTCAAGGACAAGGCGACCAAGGAGCGCTTCCTGCCGGCGGGCAGTGCCGCCGTCACCGTCCGCGACCACGCCATCGCGCAAGGCCTGATGCTGCGCGCCACCGGCGACACGATGATCCTGTCGCCGCCGCTGATCTGGACCCGCGCGACGATCGACATGGCTTGCGATCGCATCGCCAAAGCGCTGGATCTGGCGCAAGCGGATTTGCGCAAGAAGTAGATGGAACGACAGCCGACGCCTTGCAATCAGGGCGCCCGGACTGTGCGCCTGCTTATCGTCAGGGTCGAAGGGGTCAGCGCACCGATCGTGCTGGTCAATGAAGACCATCAGGCAATTCCGAACGCTGCAATCGAAATATAATTCAGACAGAACAGTATAGGACTGCAAAACGCAAAAACCGCGCTCCATCGGAACGCGGCTTTGCCAGATACGCATGGCATTTCGCCAACAATACACTTGCGAAAATTACGGGCTCCGGTACGCGAGACCTGATCCGGAGCGCCGGGCGGATGCGATATGTCCGCCTCGCCATCCGTTATATAGGCACATCGTTACCGCCGGGTTATCGAGAGCTTAAGCAAATCTAAATTTGCAATTTTTCCGCGCAATAAAAATCGAGAAAAGCGCTGCCAAATTCGAAACTTATAGAGAACTGCCGCGAAGGAAATTTATGATGCCGGAAAAATCGTCGCCGCCATTTCCCTGGGCGTTGAACAGCGCATAAAGCTGGGCCGCTTCGGCCCCCATCGGCGTCACCGCGCCGGCGCTTTGGGCGGCTTCCTGCGCCAGTTTCAGGTCCTTCAGCATGAGTGCCGCGGCAAAGCCCGGTTTGTAGTCGCGGTTGGCGGGTGAGGCCGGCACGGGACCCGGCACCGGGCAATAGGTGGTCAGCGACCAGCACTGGCCCGACGAGGTCGAGGCAACGTCGAACAGCGCCTGATGCGAGAGGCCGAGCTTTTCGGCCAGCACGAAAGCCTCGGCAACCCCGATCATCGAAATGCCGAGCATCATGTTGTTGCAGATTTTGGCTGCCTGACCGGCGCCGTCGTCACCGCAATGGACGATGCGGCCTGCCATCGGCTTCAGGACCGGTTCGGCCTTGGCGAAGGCATCCTTGGCGCCGCCGGCCATGAAGGTCAGTGTTCCCGCAGCAGCACCGCCGGTGCCGCCGGAGACGGGGGCGTCGATCGAATGCAGCGCGTGTTCCCTTGCTACGGCATGCGCCTTGCGGGCCGACTCGACATCGATGGTCGAGGAATCAATGAACAGGGCGCCTGGTTTGGCCTTGGGTGCGATGTCCTCGTAGACCGAGAGCACGTGCTTGCCGGCGGGAAGCATGGTGATCACGACATCGACGTCCTTCACCGCGGCAACAGCATTAGCCATGACGGTGACACCATGCTCGCGCGCGACGGTCAGGTTCTCCGGCATCAGGTCAAAGCCGTGCACCACGTGCCCCGCCTTGACGAGATTGGCAGCCATCGGGTTGCCCATATTGCCCAAGCCGATGAAGGCGACAGTGGTCATAGCGGTGCTCCATGATGAGTAGGCAGTAGGCAGTAGGCAGTAGGCAGTAGGCAGTAGGCAGTAGGCAGTAGGCAGTAGGCGGTAGGCAGTAGGGCGACCTATTTGGGTGCGAGTTTGATAATAAGTTGGCGAAGCATCTTTCCGATGGCCTCGGCCGCCAGAAGCAGGTGCTCAGCTTGCCCATGCGTGGCAACGCCAATGCGTTGAGCGATTTGGAGGTGTGTCTCGAACTCCTTCAGCGAGCCTTGGGCTATCCTGAGAAATTGCTGATAGGAGCCTCGGTTGTCTCGGCCATAGCCTTCCGCGATGTTTGCAGGGATAGAGGTTGCTGAACGGCGGATTTGGCTGGTCAGCCCATATAATTCCTCTTTGGGCCATGTCTTGGTCAATGAGTAGGTGCTGACAGCCAGATCCATCGCCTGCTGCCATACGATAAGATCCTTGTACGAGTTGATCTTGCCGGTCATCCTTTGCCTACTGCCTACTGCCTACTGCCTACTGCCGTCCGATCAACGCCCGCGCGATAATCACGCGCATAATCTCGTTGGTGCCTTCGAGGATCTGGTGGACGCGCAGGTCGCGCACCAGTTTTTCGATGCCGTAATCATGGAGATAGCCGTAGCCGCCATGCAGCTGCAGCGCCTCGTTCGCGACGTTGAAGCCGATGTCGGTGACGAAGCGCTTGGCCATGGCCGACCATTTGCCGGCATCCGGCGCCTTGCGGTCGAGTTTCGAGGCGGCGGCGTAGAGAAAGATCCGCGCTGCCTGCAATTCGGTCTCCATGTCGGCCAACCTGAACTGCAGCGCCTGGAACTGGTTGATCTTCGAGCCGAAAGCCTTGCGCTCGGCGGTATAGGACAGCGCCTTGTCGAGCGCCGATTGCGCGCCGCCGAGCGAGCATGCCGCAATGTTGAGGCGGCCGCCGTCAAGGCCGGCCATGGCGATGCCGAAACCTGCGCCTTCCCCCGACAGCAGGTTTGCAGCCGGCACCTTGCAGTCCTCGAAGATCACCTGGCGGGTCGACTGCATGTGCCAGCCCATCTTGTGCTCGTTGGCGCCGAAGGACAGGCCGGGCGCATCCTTCGGCACGACGAAGGTGGAAACGCCCTTCGGCCCGTCGGCGCCGGTGCGCGCCATGACGACATAGAGGTCGCTGTCGCCGGCCCCGGAGATGAACTGCTTGGCGCCGTTAAGCACATAGTCGTCGCCGCTCTTCACCGCGCGCGTCTTCAGCGCCGCGGCATCCGAGCCTGAGCCCGGCTCGGTCAGGCAGTAGCTCGCCAGCCATTCCATCGAGGTCAGCTTCGGCAGGAAGCGTTGGCGCTGCTCGTCGTCGCCGAAGCGGTCGATCATCGACGCCGCCATATTGTGGATCGAGATGAAGGAGGAAAACGCCGGATCGGCGTGCGACAGTGCCTCGAAGATCAGCACGGCGTCGAGCCGGCCGAGCGCCGAGCCGCCGACATCGTCCCTGACATAGATGCCGCCAAGGCCAAGCGGGCCGGTCTCGCGGATTACATCGGCGGGAAAGTGTCTTGCCCGGTCCCATTCGAGCGCATTGGGCGCAACGCGATCGGCGGCGAAGGCCTGTGCCATCTCCTGGATGGCGCGCTGCTCCTCATTGAGTTCGAACTGGCTGGTGCTCGCATCGACGGCGGCGTCCATGGCGTGCTCCCTGTGTTTCCCCAGCTGGGGTTGGCTTGCTGGCCTGTTGTTTTTGGCTTTGCGCGCCGCTCAATCTAGACCAATGATGCCGCCGCGCAACCCGGCTCGCCGCGCAGCCGCTGTGCATGAATGGATCAACGGAGCATTGCGTGCCGACGTATTTCGACGAATTGCTCGACCGCTTCCATGCCTATCTCCGGGGCGTGGACAACGCGCTGGTGCGGGACGCCGTGACCCGGATCGGCTGGAATATGACGGCGCGCGTGCTCGAAGCGCATCCGCTGCCTTGCCTTGGTCTGTTCGACCGCATTGTCGAACTGGCGCCGCCGGACCCGCAGCCTCTGGTGCAACTGCTGGCGGAGCGTCGTGACGATCTGTGCTGGGGGCAGACCTACAACGCGAGCGATTTTGGTGAAGCGTTCTTGCAAAAATACGGCTGGCTGGAGGTGTTTGGCACGCGCGGCCATTTCGCCAATGAAGAGGTCGCGGCCGGATTGCTGATCCTGGGACCCGGCATCACCTATCCCGACCATCATCACATTGCCGAGGAGATCTACATTCCGTTGACCGGCGGCACCGAATGGCGCATGGGCGAGGGCGGCTTTCACATCCGCCAGGCGGGCGAAATTATCCATCACGCCTCCAATGTCAGCCATGCCATGCGCACCGGCAGCGAACCGTTGCTGGCGCTCTACATCTGGCGCGGCGGGCCGCTGTCGCAGAAGTCGACCGTTTCCGGCGCGAAGGGCAGGGGCTGAGCATGGCAAAGGCGATCATGCTGCAAGGCACGGGTTCGGATGTCGGCAAGACGGTGCTGGTGGCGGGGCTCTGCCGCGCGGCCAGGAATCGCGGGCTGAAAGTCAGGCCGTTCAAGCCGCAGAACATGTCGAACAATGCCGCCGTCGCCGACATTCCGGGCGACAACCGCCCCGGCGGCGGCGAGATTGGCCGTGGGCAATGGCTGCAAGCGCTGGCGTGTGGTGTTCAGCCGACCGTGCATATGAATCCGGTGCTGCTCAAACCCCAGAGCGACATCGGTTCGCAGGTGATCGTGCAAGGCAAGGTGTTCGGCGAGGCGCGAGCGCGCGACTACCAGACAATGAAAGCGGGGCTGATGGACGCCGTGCTGGAGTCCTGGACGAAGGTCGGTGAGGCCGCCGATCTGGTCGTCGTCGAGGGCGCCGGATCGCCGGCCGAAATCAACCTGCGCAGCCGCGACATCGCCAATATGGGCTTTGCCACGCGCGCCGACGTGCCGGTCATCCTGGTCGGCGACATCGACCGCGGTGGCGTCATCGCTTCGGTCGCCGGCACGCATCTGATCCTGCCGGAGGAAGACAGGCGCATGATCGTCGGCTACCTCATCAATAAGTTCCGCGGCGATGTCTCGCTGTTCGACGACGGCATCCGGTCGATCGAAAGCTTCACCGGCTGGCGCTGCTTTGGCGTCGTGCCGTGGCTGAAGGCGGCGACGCGATTGCCTTCGGAGGATTCGGTCGTGCTCGAACGCCTGGCATCGGGCGAGAAGCGGGCGTTGAAGGTCGCCGTGCCGATGCTTGGCCGCATCGCCAATTTCGACGACCTCGACCCGCTCAAGGCCGAGCCGCAGGTCGAAGTGGTGTTCGTGCCGCCGGGGCAGCGCTTGCCGGAGGATGCCGGCCTGGTGGTCATTCCCGGTTCCAAATCGACGATCGGCGATCTCATGAAGTTCCGCGAGAATGGCTGGGATCGCGATCTCCTCGCCCACCGCAAACGCGGCGGCCATATCGTCGGCATTTGCGGCGGTTTCCAGATGCTCGGCCGCCTGGTGCGCGATCCCGATGGCATCGAGGGCAGCGTCACCGAGGCCGAGGGACTCGGCCTGCTCGACATCGAGACGGTGATGGAACCGGAAAAGACGGTGCGCAATGTCAGCGCCCGCTCAGTGCCGTTCGGCCTCGCGCTCGAGGGCTACGAAATTCATCTCGGCCGCACCACCGGGCCGGACATGGCGCGGCCGTCGGCTGTGATCAACGGCATCCACGACGGTGCCATTTCCGCCGACGGCAAGGTTTTTGGCACCTATCTGCACGGCCTGTTTTCCGCCGACGCTTTCCGGGCGAGATTCCTGGAAAGCCTCGGCGTGAAAGGCGGCGGCATCGACTATCGCGCGGACGTGGAAAAAGCGCTGGACGAGATCGCCACCGAGCTGGAGCGCCATCTTGAGTGCGATGCGATTTTTGGGTTAGCAAGGTAGGACCGTCCACCGTTTCGCCATCCTCGGGTCTGCGCGTCCGCTTCGTTTCCACTCCGTGGATGTCGAAGTTCGGGCGCTTTCGCCGACCTTCGACGCGGCGCTGAAGGACCAAGGCCGATGGCGAAGGATTCTGCGAAACTGATCACCAGCGGGACGGTGAGCGAGGCGTATTCGACATTGCGAAAATGGCCGGGCGCCGTTTCGCGATAGCCACAAATGTCGGTGACCGCGTTCTGCAGCCGCAGGCCCGGCGCGCGCCGCACCATCTCGAACCGGTCGGCTACCGGGCGGTGCTGTTGATCGTGGCGCTCCGTCTCGCCGGACATGGTCATCCTCCGCGCGGAAGAGCCTAACGGACCATGCATCCAAAGCAAAAGCGCCCGGCTTTTGACCGGGCGCTTCGAATTGCAGAAGTCGCGGGCGCCTAGGCGCCGCGCATCAGGCAGGCGGCGGCAAGCACGATGTATGCGATGAGGACAATCCACACCGCAGCCAGAGGAATGAACGCAAGAACGCCAAGCGCGGCGAGCACGCCGATGATGGCGATGACTAGGGATATGATGAAAACAAGCTGAGTGGGTGCACTAAGATTCATGTGTGGTCCCTCCAACATGATTCGTACAACGGCATCCTATCAGGCGTGCGGCTCATACACCAACTAGCTGGCGCAATGGGTTCGCCGGATCGGCCAGCAGCTTCACCGCCAGCGCGAGGCAGATGATCACCAGCAGCGGCTTGATCAGCCTTGCGCCGATGCGGATGGCAAGGCTGGCGCCGAGCCGGGCGCCGAGGAACTGGGCGATGCCCATCATCAGCCCGATCTTCCAGTAGACGACGCCGGCGATAGCAAAGACGATGAAGCCGCCGATGTTGGAGGCGAAATTGAGCAGCTTGGTGTGTGCCGTGGCCTTGAGCACGCCGAAGCCGGCGAGGCTGACGAAGGCCAGCATGTAGAAGGAGCCGGCTCCCGGCCCGAACAGCCCGTCATAAAAGCCGACCAAAGGGGCGATGATCAGCCCGAACAGGAAGGGCGACAGGCGCTCGGCGCGGTCGACATCGTTCATGTTGGGTTTCACGGCGAAGTAGATCGCGATGGCGATCAAAAGCAGCGGCAGCAGCGCCCGCAGGAGATCACCCGGCACGAATGCCGCCAGCAAGGCGCCGACGGCACTGCCGGCAAGGGCCAGAAGCGCCGATGGCAGCTGTCGGCGCAGATCGACATGGCCATTCATGGCGTAGTGGATGGTCGCCGAAGCGGTGCCGAAAATGCCCTGCAGCTTGTTGGTTCCAAGTGCTGCGACCGGCGGGAATCCGGCAAGCAGCAGGGCCGGGATGGTGATCAGCCCGCCGCCGCCGGCTATCGAATCGACAAAGCCGGCTGCAAAGGCGGCCAAGGCAAGCATGATGACGGTGTGGGTAGCGAGGTCGAGCATCGGGATTTCTGAACATTCCGGCGGGAAAGGTGATGCCGCGCCTTCTCATGGCCATCCGGTTTGCGCAAGGCCGATTCCGCGCTATGTCTATCCAAGCGCGTTGCGCTTGGATTTCCTGTGGTGCATGTCATTATCCCAATACCGCTGCGCAGTTTTGGATCATGTGCACTGGGCGGACGCGGAAAAGGGGACACTGTTGGCGATGGCATTGCTCGACCAGATACGCTCGATCTTCGATGGTGACCCCGGCGTGCGCAAGGTTGCCGACGACCCGGTGCTGTCGGCGGAACTCTTGATGCTGTTTCGCATGATCCTGGCCGACGGCTCGGTTTCGGAGAGCGAAATGGTCGCCTTCCGGCGCATCTGCAAGGACGCCTTCGGCATCCCGGAAACCAGCATCGACGCGGTCATCGAATATCTCAATGATTTCGGCTACGAGACCAACGGTTCGCAAGCCATGGCGCTGTTCCGCGATCTCGATGTCGAACGGCGCAAGTTGCTGGCGCTCCACATGGCGGAGATCGCCAAAGCCGATTCCAAACTGGCAGAGAGCGAGGTGCGGCTGTTGCGCCGCACGCTCGATTTGCTCGACATCAGCCCGGTCGATGTGGTGAAGCCGGAGGAGTGAGGCAGACCAGGGGCAACGGCCGCCCAGCCGGGTCCCCGCTGCTTCGCAGCGTCCCAGCGTTCGTGACCTTTCATCGTGCCACTGGCACGATGAATTCGCTGCGCGAACCGGTCACTCACCCCTGTTCCTGCATACGGTGAGCGATCGCCCGATGCAGATCGGGCGCAGCCGCGACCAGCGCCCTGGCCGCCTCCGACTGCGGATGATCGAGCACGTCACCGGTCTTGCCGCGCTCGACGATCCTGCCGTCATGCATGACCAGCACCTCATCGGTGATGGCGCGGGCGACGGTCAAATCGTGAGTGATGAAGAGATAGGCGATGCCGAGCTTCTGGTTGAGCTCTGCGAACAGATCGAGGATCTGGGCGCGGATCGAGACGTCGAGCGCCGAGACCGGCTCGTCGGCGACGACCAGCTTCGGCCTGGTGATAATGGCGCGGGCGATCGACAGGCGCTGGCGCTGGCCGCCGGAAAACTCATGCGGATATTTGTCCATGTCGCTGACGCCGAGGCCGACCTCGTGCAGCGCATGCGCCACCATCTCGCGCCGCTCGGCCGGTGTCGGCTTCTTTTCTAGTACATGCAGCGGCTCGGCGACCAGTTTCTCGACCTTCTGGCGCGGGTCGAAAGAGCCGTAGGGATCCTGGAACACCACCTGCATGTCGCGCCGCGCGGCTTTTAGCTCCGCCTCGCTTTTGCCGGTGATGGTCTCGCCGCGAAAGCGGATCGTTCCCGATGTCGATTTGTCGAGCGCCAGGATCATGCGGGCAAGCGTTGACTTGCCGCAGCCGGAGCGGCCGACCAGCGCCACCGATTGGCCCGGCGCCAGCGACAAGGACACGTCGTCGACGGCGCGGATTGGAGCCGCTGACTTGAACAGGGAGGTGCGCCGGCCCGGATAGTCCCGTGTCACGCCTTCGACCTCAAGCAGCGGTTTGCCCTGGCCGGTGGCGTGAACCTTGGCGCGCGCGGGCACGTGCATGGAGGCCAGCGCCAGCTGGCGCGTGTAGGGATGCAGCTGTTCCGATAGCGTGCGTGCGGTGTCGCCGGCTTCCATCACCTCGCCATGGCGCAGAATGGTGATGCGGTCGGCCATCTCGGTGACGACCGCGAGATCGTGCGAGATCAGAAGGAGGCCCATGCGGTTTTCGCTGACAAAGCCGCGCAAGAGGTCGAGGATCTGCGTCTGCAGCACCACGTCGAGCGCCGTGGTCGGCTCGTCGGCGATGAGCAGCTTGGGTTTCAATGCGCAGGCAATGGCGATGACGACGCGCTGGCGCTGGCCGCCCGACAGTTCGTGCGGATAGCGCGACAGCGGGAATTTGGCCTCAGGCAGGCCAACGCGGTCGAGCATTTTGCGCGCCCGGTCTTCGGCGTCGGCACGGCTTGCCCTGGTGTGCCAGCGTATCCCTTCAGCGACCTGCTCGCCGATGGTTTTTACCGGATTGAGCGCCGTCATCGGTTCCTGGAACACCATGCCGATGTCGTCGCCGCGCAGCGCGCACATCTGGTCCTCTGTGGCCGCAAGGATGTCGATGCCGTCGAAGGTCACGCGGCCGGTGGCGCGCGCAGCATGCGGCAGAAGCTGCATGATGGTCAGCGCTGTCATCGATTTGCCCGAGCCGGATTCGCCGACCAGGCCCATCACCTCGCCGGGCGCGACGGAGAGGTCGACCCCTTTCAGGATCGGCGTGTCGCCGATGGCCAGCGACAGGTTCTCCATCTGCAGCAGGCTCATCGCTGCCGCCGCGATTTCGGGTCGAGTATGTCGGCGATGCCGTCGCCGAGCAGATTGAGCCCAAGCACCGTGACGACGATGGCCATGCCGGGGAAGATGGCCATCCAAGGCGCCACCACCATGCGCGTCTGCGCGTCGAACAGCATGCGGCCCCAGCTCGGCATTGGCGGCTGTGCGCCGAGGCCGACATAGGAGAGGCCGGCTTCGGCCAAAATGCCAAGCGCGAACTGGATGGTGCCTTGCACCAGAAGCAGCGTGGCGATGTTGGGCAGCACGTGCTCGATTGTAATCTGCGTCTTGCTCTTGCCGGCGGCGCGGGCGGCGAGGATGAATTCGCGCGGCCAGATCGCCAGCGCACCGGCCCGGGCGACGCGCGCAAACACCGGAATGTTGAAGATGCCGATGGCGATGATGGCGTTGATTGCGCCCGGTCCGAAGATAGCGGTGATCATGATGGCCGACAGCAGCGCCGGGAAGGCGAAGACAAGGTCGTTCAGCCGCATCAGCGCCTCGTCGACGAACCCGCCGCGCGCCGCGGCGAAGGCGCCGAGCGGCACGCCGACGCCCATGCCGATGCCGACCGCGACCAGCGCCACGGCGATCGAGTTGCGGGCGCCGACCATGATCATCGACAGGATGTCGCGGCCGAAATGATCGGTGCCGAACCAGTGCGCCGCAGAGGGCGCGAGCGTCTTGTCCGAGATCACCAGTTTGGTCACGTCGTAGGGCGTCCAGACGTAGGAGATGACCGCTGTTGCAGCCACCAGCACCGTGATGGCGAAGCCGATGAGGAAGGAGCGGTTGCGGAAGGCCTTGGCCAGAATGCTGCCCAACGTCTCCTGCGGGATGTCGATGTGCAGCGTCATTGCCGGCCTCGAAGGCGCGGATCGACGATGGCGTAGGAGACGTCGACGACGAGGTTGACCGCAATGACGGCGACGACCAGCAGCATGACGATGCTTTCCACCACGATCAGGTCGCGCTGAGTGATCGCCTGGAACACCAGCCGTCCGAGGCCGGGGAGATAAAAGACGTTCTCGATGATGATGGTGCCGGCGAGCAGGAAGGCGAATTGCAGGCCCAGAATGGTCAGAACCGGGATCATCGCGTTGCGCAGCGCGTGCCGCCACAGCACGGCGCGATAGGGCAGGCCCTTGGCGCGGGCGGTGCGGATATAGTCCTCGTTCAGCACCTCGATCAGCGCCGAGCGGGCAACGCGCGCCAGGATCGCCGCCTGCGGCAGAGCGAGGGCGATGGCCGGCAGCAGCAGCGATTTCAGCGCCGGCCAGGCGCCGGCGCTCCAGCCGGGAAAGCCGCCGGCCGGCACCAGCCGCAGCCAGACGGCAAAGAGGTAGATCAGCATCAGCGCGAACCAGAAGTTCGGGATGGCAACGCCGAGCTGGGCGGCGCCCATAGCGATCGTATCGCCGGCCCGCCCGCGCCGGCTGGCGGAATAGAGCCCGACCGGGATGGCAATGATGGTGGACAGCGCCAGCGCGATCAGCGCCAGCGGCAGGGAAACCGCCATGCGCTCGCGCACAAGGTCGATGACCGGCACCGAATAAGTGTAGGAGCGGCCGAAATCGAGGCTGAGCAGACAGCCGACCCAATGGAGGTAGCGCAGGAGAAGCGGCGCGTTGAGGCCCATCTGGTTGCGCAGGAGTTCGACCTGCTCGGCGCTGGCGTTGAGGCCCAGCATCAGCCGCGCCGGGTCGCCGGGCAGGATTTCGAGCACGGCGAAGACGACCATCGAGGCCAGGATCAAGGTGGCGATGGCAATGGCGAGGCGTTTGAGGAGGTAGGCGGTCATGTTGGAGGGGCGCCCGGTGCGGCTGCGCCTTGAAAGTCGAGTTCCCGCCCACCCCCCTCTGTCCTGCCGGACATCTCCCCCGCAAGGGGGGAGATCAGCAGTTTCTGTGTCGTCGACCAGCGTTCAACGTTCGCGATAGGCGAAAGCGGAGATGATAGCCCGATCTCCCCCCTTGCGGGGGAGATGCCCGGCAGGGCAGAGGGGGGTGTGACGGAGCGCAAACGCCGCCCTTTGGCCCGCCGCCTCAATCCATCCACTTCACCTTGGTCAGATCATTCGCCTGGATCGGCGCATTCTCCCACAGGCCCTGCAGCTTGGCGTCCCAGACGCCGACCTTCGGCAGTTCATAGAGGAAGCCGACCACGGCGTCGTCGGCCAGGATCTTCTGTGCTTCGCCGAGCAGCGTGTTGCGCTTGGCGTCGTCGGAGGTGAGGTTCAGCTCGGCGATGATCTTGTCGAAGGCGGGGTTGTCGTAGTTGAAGTAGTAGTCCTTGCGCGAGTAGATATCGATGTCGTTGGGCTCGGTGTGGGAGACGATGGTCAGGTCGTAATCCTTCTTGGTGAACACCTGGTCCAGCCACTGCGCCCATTCGACCGGAATGATTTCCAGGTCGATGCCGACATCGCGCAGCTGCGAGGCGATGATCTCGCCGCCAAGGCGTGCATAGGAAGGCGGCGGCAGTTTCAGCGTCGCCTTGATGCCGTTTTCGAAGCCGGCTTGCTTCAGCAGCTCCTTGGCCTTGTCGACATTGTGCGGGTACAGGCCGGTGAGGTCGACATAGGCTTTGCTGGCGGGCGACATGTGCGAGCCGATCGGGACGCCGAGGCCGGCCGAGGCGCCGTCGATGATCGCCTTGCGGTCGAGCGCGAAGGCAATTGCCTGCCGCACCTCGAGCTTGTCGAAAGGCGGCTTCTTGTTGTTGATCGCCAGAATGGTCTCGCCCTCGGTCGAGCCGATCACCACCTTGAAGCGCGGATCGTCCTTGACCTGCGCGACGCTGTCGGGATCGAAGAAAGGGAAAGCCTGGATGTCGCCCGAGAGCAGCGCCGGCACGGCGGCGGCGGCGTCGGGAACGATGCGGAACTCGGCTTTGTCGAGGAACACCGGGGCGCCCCAGTAGTTGTCGGATTTGACCAGCGTGATCGACGAGCCCTTGGCCCAGCTCTGGAATTTGAACGGGCCGGTGCCGATAGGCTTTTCCTTGTTGGTGTCGGCGCTCTCGGGCGCCACAATCACCGCGTCGCCCCAGCCCAGATTGTAAAGGAACGACCCCTGCGGGTTCTTCAGCGTCACCTTGACCGTTGTCGGATCGACGACTTCGACCCTATCGATGGCGGCGAACAGGGCCTTTTGCGCGTTTACGGAATTGTCGGCACGGGCGCGGTCGAGCGAGAACTTCACGTCGCCGGCGTCGAAATCGCTGCCGTCATGGAATTTGACGCCGGTGCGCAGCTTGAAGGTGTAGACCTTGCCGTCGTCGGAAATGGCCCAGCTCTCGGCAAGGTCGGGCAGCACTTCGCCATTCGGGCCGATGCGGGTCAGGCCCTCGAAGACGTTGGCGTAGAGCACTTCGTCGATCGCCGCGGCAGCACCGGCGGTCGGATCGAGATGTGGCGGCTCGAGCGTAATGCCGATCACCAGGTCGGTGCGTGCGGCAAATGCCTGACTGCCGGCCAGTGCCAGCACTGCGGCGGCAAGAATGGTTTTCCACAATTTCATCGTGCAACTCCCAAATGCTCGAACCCTGGTGCGATAGAAGCGTGATTTCGAGGTGGAGTAAATTGCGTTTCGTGCTCTGCAGCGGCGCGGGGAGGAATGTTTTTTCAGCGAAGTCGATGGTTCAGTCCGCGGCCGTGCCCCTAAGCAGCACATTCAGCCCGATCGCCATCACTTTGGCCGACTCCACCATATCAGAGATACCGACCCATTCGTCGGGCCGGTGGGCGAGGTCCAAAATGCCCGGGCCATAGGCGATGCAATCATAGATGTGGCCGATGCGGGCGATGTGCTTCTGGTCGTAAGTGCCTGGTGAAATGACATAATCCGGCTCACGGTCGAAGATCGCCATGATGCCTTGCGCCACCGCCTTGACCACCGGCGCGTCGCGCTCGGTCATCAGCGGCAGCACCTCCATCAGGTCGCGAATCTCGTAGTCGAACTTTTTGCGCTCGCGCTTCAGCCGGTCGAGGATATCGGTCACCTCGCTCTTGACCGTGGCAAGGTCCTCCTCGAGCAGGAAGCGGCGGTCGATGGTCAGCCGGCAGGCGTCGGGCACGTTGGGTGAGGGCAGGCCGGGGCGGAAATCCTCGGTCTGGCCGCCATGGATCGAGTTGATGTTCATGGTCGAGCGCTTTGCGCCTTCGGGCACGACAGGCATGCGCGTCACCTTGCGGTCGAGCGCCGGAAACAGGTCATCCTCGAAGGCCTGCAGCACGGCGCCCATGTGGCGCACGGCATTGTCGCCGAGGAACGGCATCGAGCCATGCGCGATCTCGCCCTTGGTCTCGATCTCCGCCCACCAGACGCCGCGATGGCCAAGACAGATGCGGTCCTTGTTCAGCGGCTCGGGGATGATGACGTGGTCGACCTTGGGTTTCGAGAAATAGCCAAGCTTCGCCAGATGGGCGACGCCGCCGAAGCCGCCGGACTCTTCATCGACGGTGCCGGAGATTTCGATGGCGCCGGGAAAGTCGGGGAAAACCTCCATGAAGGCTTCCGCCGCGATGATCGAGGCGGCCATGCCCCCTTTCATGTCGCAGGCGCCGCGCCCGTAGACCTTGCCGTCCTTCACCACGCCGGCAAAGGGATCGACGCTCCAGCCTTCGCCGGCTTCGACCACATCGATGTGCGAGTTGAAATGGACGCAGGCCCCAGGCGAGCGGCCGTCGAAGCGGGCGACGACATTGACGCGGGGGTAGCGGTCGGTGTCGCCGGGCGTGCCTTCGGCGCGGATGAATTCGGTTTCGAAGCCAAGCTTGCCTAGGCGCGCACCGATATATTCGGCGCAGGGACGATATGCTTCGCCGGGCGGGTTGATGGTCGGGAAGCGGATCAGGTCGGCGGTCAGTGCGACCAGGTCATCAACACGGGCGTCTATTGCTTTGAAGAGTCGTTCGTTCATTCCCGGATTTGAGCAGGCAAGGGGGTGGTTTTGCAAGCATCGCGCCACTGGCGCCGAAACTTCGTGTCGCAGCGGCAACTATGGCGGGAAAATCGTTCAAATTCGCTGCTTTAGATTGGCGAATTTATCAAGGAGTGTGTGTTAGATCACTCACCTGTCGTTAAGAAGATGAAAAACACCGTGATGACAGAGCAGGCAAGGGGCATCAAAGGGGTTTGATCTCATGACTAAAATTGTTCTCATGGCAGCTGCTTTTGCTGCGATGCTGTTCGGCACGTCCATCGAAAGCAGGGCTGCCTCGCTGGTGGCTAGCATCGACGTCTCGTCGCAGACCATGACCGTCAGCCAATACGGCCAGGTGCTTTATCGCTGGAGCGTGTCGACCGCCCGCGTTGGCTATTTCACGCCGCGTGGCACCTATCGGCCGCAACGCACCGCGCGGATGTGGTATTCGAAGAAATACCACATGTCGCCAATGCCTTACTCGGTGTTCTTCCATGGCGGCTACGCCATCCACGGCACCGGCGCGGTCAGGCAGCTAGGGCGTCCGGCATCGCATGGCTGCGTGCGGCTGCACACCGCCAATGCCGCGATGTTCTATGCGATGGTGCGCGAAGTCGGCTTCGGCAATACGCGGATCGTTGTGACGAACTGAGGCTTTCGACGACTTAAGATTGACGCTGCCCCTGGCCGGTGGCGTTGGCCTGTCCGCGCCGGCGGCGACGCCGGCCTGAGATTTCCCACCTTTTGTGGAACCACATCCACTGTCCCGGATCCTCGCGCACCCAGCGCTCGACCACGTTGGCGAGCAGTTGGGTGGTGGCCGCGACATCGACGCTGCCGCTTTCATTGCGCGGCAAGGTCAGCTTGTCCTCGATCTCGAGGCGGAAGCGGTTGCCAGGCAGCCGCACACATCGCGCCGGATAGACGTCGCAATCATAGTGACGGGCGAGCATGCCCAGAACCGGATTGCTCTGGCATGGGCGGTTAAAGAAGATTGTCTCCAGTCCGCTGGAGAATTTCTGGTCGACCAGCACGCCGATATTGCCGCCTTTCTCCAGAATCGACGCCAGCGCGAAGGAGGCGCCGGTCGAAGACGGCAGCAAGGCGCCCATGCTCGAACGCCGCGTCGAATGGATATAATCGGCGAGGTAAGGATTGTTCGGCGGACGAAACAGCGCCGTGATCTTCATGCCGAACGTCGCGGCCGCGACCGGCAGCAGTTCGAAATTGCCGAGATGGCCGGTGAACAGGATATGCGGTTTGTCCTCGCCAGCTATCTGATGGAAATGATCGGCGCCGCCGACTTCGACGCGGCCGGGCCTCGCTGCATTCGGATCATAATCGAAGAGCGCGTCAAGAAAGATGTATTCGGCGGCGAGCCGGGCCATGTTGCCCCACATGTCGGAGGCGATGGCCTCGATCTCGACATCGCTCTTTTCGGGATAGGCAAGGCGCAGATTGTTGATGGCGACACGGTGGCGCCCGACCCGCGGACCGATGCGCCGGGCCGCCCGGTCGGCGAAATTGAGCGCCCTGTCCGCGGGCAAGAGGCGCAGCAGCGATATGATCGTCATCGCCACGCGCGCCACCAGCCAGTGCTCCATCTGGCGCAGTCTTCGGCCATAGCGGAACATGAAGTCCCGGCGGGCTTTCTTGAACACCGAGCCGGCCATAGGCTAGGAAACGCGCAGGATGATCTTGCCGAACACGTCGCGGCCTTCCATGCGCTTCAGCGCGGCGTCGATGCCGTCGAAGCCGACCTCGGTGTCGATGACAGGTGCTACCTGTCCTGCCGCCATCTTCTGCATGGCGTTGGCCATGTTCTCCATGCGGCAGCCGAAGGACCCGAGCAGCTTCAGCTGCTGCTGGAACAGCTGCATCAGATTGATCTGGGTCGACACGCCCGAGGTCGAGCCGCAGGTAACGAGGCGGCCGCCGCGCTTGAGGCACAGCATCGAGGCGGCAAAGGTGTCGGCGCCGACATGTTCGAAGACAACGTCGACGCCCTTCTTCCTGGTGAGCTTGCGCACGACCCCTTCGAAACGGTCGTCGCGGTAGTTGATGACATGGTCGGCGCCGAGCGCCTTGGCCTTGTCGATCTTGTCGTTGGAACCGACCGTGGTGATGATGGTGCAACCCATGCGCTTGGCCAGCTGGATCGCCGCCGAGCCGATGCCGGAGCCGCCGGCATGGATGAGGATGGTTTCGCCGGGCTGCAGCTTGGCATTGTCGAACAGCATGTGCTCGACGGTGCCGAAGGTGACAGGGGCGACGGCAGCGCCGACATCGGTCACGCCTGGAGGGGCCGGGACCAGCAGGCGCGCCGGCAGGTTGATCTTCTCCTGCGCAAAGCCGTCGAGATGGAAGCCGTGGACGCCCGAGACATGTTCGCAGAGATTGTCACGGCCTTCGCGGCAGGCGCGGCAAAGGCCGCAGGTGCGCGCGCCGTAGATCGACACCAATTGTCCGGGCAGCAGGCTGGAGACGCCGGGGCCGACAGCTTCGACCTCGCCGGAGGCTTCGGCGCCGACGACCAGCGGCAGCTTACGCTTGGCGAAGGCCATGCCACGCCAGCCCCAGACGTCGATATGGTTCAGCGCCACCGCCTTGATGCGCAGCGTGACTTCGCCCAATGTGGGGGGCGGCGGGGGCGGCAGGTCCACCGTTTCAAGACGGCGGTCCTCGATAAGTTGCAGTGCGCGCATGGAGCCTGTCAGTTCAGTCTGGCTGAAAAAGGTCGCTTAGACCGGTTCCCGCGCCATGACAAGGCAAGTGTTCTGGCCGCCGAAGCCGAACGAGTTCGAGAGCACGGTGCCGACTTCGGCATTGCGCTTCTTGTTGGGCACCACGTCGAGCACGATTGCCGGGTCGGGATTGTCGTAGTTGATGGTCGGCGGAATCACGCTTTCGCGCATGGTCATCAGCGAAAACGCCGCTTCGACAGCACCCGCCGCCGACAGCGTGTGGCCGATCATCGACTTGTTGGACGAGACCGGCATCGAGCCGATGCGATCGCCGAACACGGTCGACAGCGACAGATGCTCCATCTTGTCGTTTTCCGGTGTCGAGGTGCCGTGAGCGTTGACGTAGTCGATCTCGTCCTTGCTCAAGCCGGCATCGGCAAGGGCGGCGCGGACTGCTGCGATCGCCGGCGAACCGTCGGGCTTGGAACGGGTGCGATGGAAATCGTCGGCCTTTTCACCGCAGCCGCGCAGGATGCCGAGAACGCTGGCGCCCCGAGCAAGGGCTGCCTCAAGCGATTCCAGCACCAGAGCGCCGGAGCCTTCCGCCAGCACAAAGCCGTCGCGGTCCTTGGAGAAGGGTTTTGACGCCTTTTCAGGGATGTCATTGTGGGTCGACAGCGCCGAGAGCAGCGAAAAGCGGATCAGCGCCTCGGCGGTTGCCGAACCGTCGGCGCCGATCGACAGCGCCCGGTCGCATTCGCCGCGGCGGATCGCTTCGACGCCGAGCTGGATGGCGGTGGCGCCCGAAGCGCAGGCCGTCGACAGCGTGATCGGCAGGCCGCGCGTGCCAAAGCGGTCGGCCAGCCGGTCGGCGATCGCGCCGAACTGCGTGCTTGCGAACGTATCTGTTTCCTTCAGCCCGCGCGCCACCCTGAGCAGCCTTTCGGCGCCGGCGCCTTTGCCGTCGGAATTGTAGAGCGCGAAGCGGTCGTGCCAGTCGAGTTCGACCGGCGGCGAGGCGAGGAAGAGCGGGCCACCGAAATCAGAGGAATCGAGGCCGGATTCGGCCACCGCCTCATTCGCGGCGGTTTCGGCCAGTTCGTAGGTCAGCAGGCTGGCGCCTTTCGAGCTTGAGTCGAGGAAATCGACCATGCCGGAGATGCGGGTGTTGAGGTGGTCGACGGGAAAGCGGGTGATCGGGTGGATGCCCGATTTGCCGGAGGTCAGTGCCGCCCAATTGTCTGCCTTGCCGACGCCGAGCGAGGTTACCACGCCGATGCCGGTGACGGCGACGATCGGCCTGCCCATGTGATCTCTGAGATTGGCCATCCGGAACCTCTTAACTTTGCAGCATGATCGCGCAGCGCTGCTTCAAGCAGCGTTGACCAGCGCCATGCCCTCGAATTGGTGATAGCCGATCGCCGTTGCGAGCACGGTTTCGGGAATGCCTTCGAACGGCTTCTCGGCCGCGGCGTCGAATACGGGGTAGGCGGCCTTGCGGTCGACGGCCAGGGCGGCGAGGGCGACCGCGAATGGAAACTGCGCTTCCTTCATATGCCCGGTCAGCGTGGCGAAGCCGCGCGCCGATATCGCCGGATTGGCATCCAGCGCTGACTTTTCGGCTGAAGTTGCGGTATGCGCCCCGGAGGCGCCCGACAGGGCCAGCAACTTGCCGTTCGGGAGAGCCGCCTGTTTGAGCAATGCCGCGATCTCGGCGTCAAGCTCGCCGCGCGAGCGCCGGGCGCGGCCTGAGACGACCGGTCCGAGTTCGGCATAGATTTTCCGTCCACGGCTTTGCGCGTGTTCGCGCTGCTCCAGCACCAGGAAGGCGCCACCGGAGCCGGAGACCAGGCCGCCGCCCTCGGCGCCCTGTCTCTGCCAGACCGGCTTCCATGGGCCGCGATGCAGATAACCGGCCAGCTCATAGCCGAGCAGCATGTCGGAATGTTCGGTCTGGAAGGCGCCGCCGACCAGTATGTGCGTCGACTGTCCGGAGCGGATGCGCGCGGCGGCGGTCTCGACGGCGGCGACGCCGGCACCTTCCTCGCCCATGAAGGTCCTCGACGACCCCGTCACCTTGTGGACGATGGAGATGTTGCCGGCGAGCAAATTGGAGAGCTGGGCCAGGAAAAGGGTCGGCCGCAATTCGGTGGTCAGTTTCTCGTTGAGCAGCACGTCGCGGTCGTTGCGGCTCTCGGACGCTGCGAGGATGGCGGCATCGACCGCCTCGTCCCGCTCGCCGCCGCCGGCGGCCACCACCATGTCCATCGTCGTGCAGAGATCGTCATTGCCCTTGATGCCGGCGTCGTCCAGCGCCATGCCGGCGGCATAGGTGCCCAGCCTCTGCCAGGTTTCCATCTGCCGCTGGTCGCCGCGCTTGGCGATCTGCAGGTTCCAGTCGATCTCCGGCAGGGGATGCACGGTGTAGGGGGCAAAGCGCGCGGATTCGAGCACCGGCTGCAGGCCCGGCTGCGCCAGCTTCTGCCAGTGGGTATCCGGACCCTCTCCCAGCGAGGAGACAAGGCCGATACCGGTGATGACGACGTCGCGAGGGCTGCTCATGAGCGGCTTTGTGGGTCAGGCGGCGCAGCCCGTCAAGGCCGCGCGCCAGCCGATATCAGGCGGTCTTGGCGGCGACCAGCGCGTCGATCTTGGCGCACAGGTTCTTCATGACGAAGTAATCGTCGGTCGAAGCCTTGCCGTCATTGACTTCCTGGGTCCACTTTTCCAGCGGCACCTTGATGCCGAATTCCTTGTCGATGGCAAAGACGATATCGAGGAAATCGAGACTGTCGATGCCGAGATCGTCGATCGTGTGGCTCTCGGGAGTGATGGTGTCGATATCGATCTCGCTGGTGTCGGCAATGATCTTGGCGACTTTGTCGAACGTGGTGGACAAGGGCTCTTCCTTCGGTTGCGGGCGGAATCTGTCCGCATCTGGTTTGGGCGCTGTCTAATCGGTTTTTCCCGGCAGGAAAAGGCCTGATGCGCCGGGCGCAGATGGGATGGCCCTCCCGTGAAGACAAGAAGGGCCGCCCGACAAGCCGGTGGCCCTTCCAGTTGACGTTACGTCAGCTTAGTTTTCACGGAGCTTGACCACTGGCTCTCTCAGAACGTGACACGGCCGAGCACGCGCAAGCCATCGCCCTGCGGCTCGACCACCACCGCTTCGCCCTCGCGCGGCGAGACGCCGGTCAGCGCGACGATGTTTTCGAGATGCGTGACCATGACCAGATTGTCGGAACCGGTGTAGGCGCGGATTTCCTTCATCACCGCGTCGAGCTGCGCGGCCTTCTCGGTCGGATCGCTCCTCAGGAGGTCTAGCGGCGCAAAGAGCTCCGGCTCCGCTTCGAAGGCGATGCGGGCAGTGTCGAGGCAGCGGCAATAGCGGCTGGACAGCACCCGCTCGATGGGGGCGGCGCGGGCGCCGAACAAGGCGCCGATCTTGCTCGCCTGCTGCTTGCCGCGCGCCGATAGGTTGACCTGGGTGGCGCAGTTGTCGATGACGAAATTGGCGGGGTCGGTGGTGCCGGTGACCAGTGCGTGGCGAAGCAGCACGACATGGCCGCCGTCACGCAGCAGCGCCCAGCCGGCGTCGGTCGCGTGGGCGAC
The DNA here is from genome assembly GCF_040323735.1 of Mesorhizobium sp. M0029. Taxonomy (NCBI): domain Bacteria; kingdom Pseudomonadati; phylum Pseudomonadota; class Alphaproteobacteria; order Hyphomicrobiales; family Phyllobacteriaceae; genus Mesorhizobium; species Mesorhizobium sp. M0029. Next base: position 518,451 of record NZ_JAMYVF010000002.1, on the reverse strand, counting down.
GGCGGGAACAGCAAGCAGGAACAGCGATAGCACAAATCGAATCATCGAAACCTTTTCCGGGAGCCGGATGCCGCTCCGGTCATTCTGATATAGGGATCGGAAAGCCGGCACAAAGACAAGCGAAAGGTGAACCCTCGGTTCGCTTCACATTTTCGCCATTTGCTTCTTCGCCAGCTCGATCTTCTGATCGGTGAGCGGGATAGGGATCGTGTAGCCGGCTTCGGTGAAGCCCTGCTTGGCGTTCTCGAAGAATTCGATCGCCTTGAGATATTCCGGCTTGCCCGCGCCATAGCTGGCGCGGTTCCAGTGGACGTCGCCGATATTGTTCTGCTCGAAGGCCCACTGCAGCGGCTGACTTTCGCGCGTAAACACCTTCAGCGCCGCCGTGAACGCCGCTTCGGCGTCGTTGAGATATTTGTCGGTCCGCTGGAGATTGCCGAGATTGAGCAGGCTCATACCGATGCCATTTTGAGCGTTGGCCCAGTCGACTGGCGCGGCCTCGATGGTGAGTATTTCGAGCGCTGCCCGCCGCGCCGCAATCGAATCCTGCAGCGTCTTGGCATCGCCATTGCTCATGCTCAACCAGTGCAGCGTCGAGCCCAGGCCGGCCTGGGCCATTGCCCATTGCCGCGGGTTCGTCTCGCGCTTGTACTCGCGCAACGCATTGCCGTAGGCGTCGACCGCCTCGCTGTAATGCTCGGGCTTGTCGGTGACGCCGCCGAGAAGCTGCAGCGTGTTGCCGAGATTGTAGTAGCTCATCGCCCAGTCCTGCGGGAACTTCCGCCTGACATAGACCTGCCGTGCCGCCTGGAAGGCTGCCGCCGACTGTTCCAGCTTGGCCGCATCACGCGTGCGCTGGCCCAGCGTCTGATAGATCGAGCCGAGATTGTTCTGGGCTGACGCCCAGTCCATCGGGAAGCGCTTGCGGGTAAACACCGTCAGAGCGTCGTCATAGGCAGCAGCAGCTTCTTCGAGCGTAGCCGTGCCCATATCGAAGCGGGCGATACCGCTCAGCGCATTGCCCAGGTTGAGGCGGCTGGTCGCCCAGGACACCGGGAAAGTTTCGCGGGTTCGCACTTCCAGCGCGGCGCGAAACGCGTCGGCCGCCTCGTTGATCTTCGCCTTGTCGTTGAGCTGGATGCCAAGCGTTACAAGCGTGTTGCCGAGATTGTTCTCGACCATCGCCCATTCCACGGGTGCTTTCTCGCGTGTGTATTCCTCAAGCGCCAGCCGGTAGGCTGCTTCCGCCTGGGTGAGATGCTCGCCGGCAGGCTCACGCTCGGAGAGTGCATAGAGCGCGAGGCCTAGATTGTTCTGCGAACCGGCCCAGTCCAACGGCAGCTTGTCGCGCGGACGCTTCTCAATGGTGGCGCGCGTCGCCGCCACCGCTTCATTGAGACGCTTCGGGTCGCTCTCGCGTTCGCCGATCTTCAGAAGCACGTTGGCCAGGTTGTTCTGCGCCGCGGCCCAGTTGCGGTCGTCCTTCTCGCGCTCGAACACCACCAGCGAATCGCGGAAAATCACCGCTGCTTCTTCGAGATGCGCAGTCTCGGTTTCGCGCTCTCCAATGGTCTGCAGCACCACCGCCATGTTGTTGCGGGTGATTGCCCAGTCGCGATTCTGTTCGCCGTTGGGGATGAAGTTCAAGATGGTGCGATAGGCCTCGATGGAGTGCTGCAGCGCATCGAGGTCGCCGGTGGCGTAGCCATGAGCGTTCAACGCCTCGGCCTCCTGGTTCTTGTAGTTCCAGCGCAGCTTTTCGTCCCACTTCTCGACCAGCGAATACGCCTTGGCATAGTCGTTGGCGGCGGATTTGTAGTCGAAGACCAGCGCGGCGGCGTCGGCGCGTTTGGCATAGATGGCGGCGTCGGCGATGCGCTTTTGCCGGAGCAGGTCCTCGGCCTCGTCGACCGCACCGCTGTTTTCCTCGATCCGGCCGACCGCGTCGTCGAGGAATTTGCGCGCCGTCACCATGGCGCCCTGGCCTATGGCCTTGTCGGCGGATGCGACCAGGCGACTGATCTCGGGATCGTCGGTGCGCAGCGCGGCGCGCTCGGCCATCATCTTCTTCAGACGCTCGGCCTGGCTGTCCAGCACCTTCTGCAGGTCGTTCGGATCCTCAGGGATCTTTTCCGTGCCGAGCGCCTTGAGCACGCCGTAGAGCGCGTCAAGGGGCACGCCGTCCTGCAGAGAAGCCAACTCCACTTGAGCCCGTTTGGGATCGGGCAGGTCGGAAATGGTCAGCAGCAATTGCCGCCGCTCACCGGTGATCAGCCCGTCGTCGCCGGTCGGTTCCGGCGGCGCGACGCCGAAATAGAGCAGGCGACGCAGGCTCTCGCTGACCCAGGGGCGCTGCTTTGCCTTGGTGTCGAGGTAGACCTCTTCGGTGACCATGCGCATGACCGAGCCGAATTCCGTGCCTTTCATCGCGGTGAGGTGGCGCAGCAGGGCGGCGGCGTAGGGGCTGTTTTCGCCGGCTGCGCCATCAAGCGCGGGTCGGCCCGGCTCGGCGGCGAAGCCGACGACGGTTCCCAGGCTGGCATCATCCACTGAGGCATCGGCGAGGGCCTTGGCGCCGCGCACCGGCTCCAGCCCACCGGCGCCGACAGGCTCGGCGGAAGCCGTCGGCCCGCGGCGCACGACCGCGTCCGGCGGAAACGGGTTGGTGCGGCAGGCGTCAAGCAGCACGATCGTCACCGGCACGGTCTTTTTCAGCTCGTCCATGACGGCTGAAATCGGCACCAGCGCCTCACCGGCATTTTTCAACGACGAGACGTCGGCATCGACCGGCACCAGATAATTCTCGCCGCCCGCCTCGATGCCGTGACCGGAATAATAGATGAAGGCGACGTCGGCGCCGTCGGCATCCTCGACAAACCGATCGAGATCGCGCTTCAGCTTGGCGGCATCGCGATCGGTGACGTTGCGGGCGTCGAAGCCGAGATCGGTCAGCATCTTGGCCATGTCGCGGGCGTCGTTGGCCGGGTTGGCAAGGGCTGCGATGTGTTCGTATTTCGACTGGCCGATGATCAGCGCAACGCCCTTGAGGCTTTTGGTCTCGGCGGCCTGAGCCACAGATACGGCAAGGCAAAGCAGCATAGCGACGAAACCCGCCAGCCACCCCTGTCTGACCAGCCACACTTGTCTGACCAGCCACTCCCGTCTGAAATGACGCTGTTTCGGCGTCGCAATCATTCGCTGTGTGTCCGCCCTGATGATCCCAAGCCTGTATAGCGCTGCCACCCGACCATGATCAAATTCAGGCGCCGGGCGGATCTAGGATCAGTTTCTGAAGATCATGGCGATTGCGCTGGAATCCGGGCTCGCCTATCCCTGAAAAATGTCTCCGCTCACCGAAACCGTTCTTTTCGTCTTCAGCCTCGTCGCGCTCGGCTATGTCACCGGGCTCACCGGCTATCTGAAACCGGCCAGCGGGGACGGCATCTCCGAATTCGCCATCAACGTCGCGATGCCGCTGCTGCTGTTTCGGACGATGGTGAATTCGGATTTCCACGGCGTGGCGCCCTGGTCGCTGTGGGGTGCTTATTTCGCGGCGGTTGCAATGACATGGGCCGCCGGCCATCTGGTGACGACACGGATCTTCGGGCGGGACGCGCGCACCGGCATCGTCGGTGGAGTGTCGTCATCCTTCTCGAATGTGGTGTTGCTGGGCATTCCCTTCGTTCTCGGCGTATTCGGGTCCAGCGGATTCGAAGTGCTGTCGCTGCTCGTTTCCGTGCATCTGCCGACCATGATGATGGCTTCGATCATCATGTTCGAGATATTTGGCCGCGGCGGCAGCGAGCCCGTACACCCGCTGCGCATCATCCAGAGCTTTCTGAGAAGACTGTTCACCAATCCGTTGATCATCGGCATCCTGGCCGGGCTGGCATGGCGCCTCACCGGCGCGCCGCTGCCGAACCTTGCCATGCGACTGGCCGATGCGCTGGCTAACACCGCCGGGCCGGTGGCGCTGTTCGCCATGGGGCTCAGCCTGCGCCGTTTCGGCATTTCCGGTAACATCCGACCGGCGCTGGCGCTGTCGACGCTGAAACTGTTCCTGATGCCGGCGCTGGTGCTCGGCCTGGTCTGGCTGTTTGGCCTGCCGCCCTTGACGGCCAAAGTGGCGGTCGTGGTGGCGGCGCTGCCGTCCGGCATCAATTCCTATCTCATCGCCGTGCAGTTCAACACCGGCCAGGCGCTGGCGTCGAACCAGATGACCATCGCCACGGCAAGCGCGGTTGTTACAACCGCCTTTTGGCTGACGGTGGTGGTGCATGTCTTTGGGTAGGCTTGGTCTTCTGTAAGGCTGGTCTTTGGCAAGGCTGGTCTTTGACAAGGCTGCGGCCCAAACTAATTTACATGTGAATTTTCTCTGGCGTTGGGCTGGCCCAAAGCCTATATGCCATCTTGCAATTGCTTGCCGGGCTTGCCCTAGGTAAAGAGCAGTGGCTTCAGCTTGTCGGCTCCGCCGCCATTGTGCACGCTCGTTCAAGAGATCCAGGAAACCGGCCCGTCAGTGCGCCGAACGGAGGCTAGACCATGCTGCAGAAAACCAGCCATTTCATGCGCCAGGCCAATCTCATCAACGGCGAATGGGTGCAGGCCGACAGCGGCCAGACGGTCGACGTCAACAACCCGGCCACCGGTCTCAAGATCGGCACCGTGCCGAAGTCGGGCAAGGCGGAAACCCGCCGCGCCATCGAAGCCGCAAGCGAAGCCTTCAAGACCTGGCGCAAGACGACCGCGCTCGAGCGCTCGAAGCTGTTGCGCAAGCTGCATGACGCGATGATGGACAATCAGGATGTGCTGGCCGAACTGCTCACCATCGAGCAGGGCAAGTCGCTCGCCGAATCCAAGGGCGAGATCGGTTCGGCCGCCGCCTATATCATGTGGTTTGCCGAGGAAGGCCGCCGCACCTATGGCGATGTCGTGCCATCGCCATGGGGCGATCGCCGCATCCTGGTGACCAAGGAGCCGGTCGGCGTCATTGCCGCCATCACGCCGTGGAATTTCCCCTCCTCGATGCTTGCCCGCAAGCTTGGCCCCGCGCTTGCCGCCGGCTGCACCGCCGTGGTCAAGCCGGCCTCGCAGACGCCGTATTCCGGCCTTGCATGGGGCGCGCTCGCCGAGGAAGTCGGCTTCCCCAAGGGCGTCATCAACATCCTGACGGGTGCTGCCGGCGAAATCGGCGACGAGATCTGCGCCAATCCGCTGGTGTCGAAGATCACCTTCACCGGCTCGACCGAGATCGGCAAGCTGCTGATTCAGAAGTCGTCCGTCACCGTCAAGAAGGTCTCGATGGAACTCGGCGGCAATGCGCCGTTCCTGGTCTTCGACGATGCCGACCTCGATCGCGCCGTCGCCGGCGCCATCACCGCCAAATACCGCAATTCAGGCCAGACCTGCGTGTGCACCAACCGCTTCCTGGTGCAGGCCGGCATCTACGACAAGTTTGTCGAGAAGCTGGCCGCTGCCAGCAATGCGCTGAAGGTTGGCTCGGGCCTGGAAGAGGGCGTGCAGCAGGGACCGCTGATCGACGTGAAGGCGGTCGAGAAGGTCGAGGAATTCATCGCCGACGCCACGTCGAAGGGCGGCAAGGTCGTTGCCGGCGGCAAGCGCCACGCGCTTGGCGGCTCATTCTTCCAGCCGACCGTCATCGCCGATGCGAAGCCCGACATGCGCTTCATGAAGGAAGAGATTTTTGGCCCGATCGCCCCGGTGTTCAAGTTCGAGACCGAGGAGGAAGCCATTGCGCTCGCCAACGACACCGAGTTCGGCCTGGCCGCCTATTTCTACACCGGCGACCTCGGCCGCGCCTTCCGGGTCATGGAAGGCCTGAAATACGGCATGGTCGGCGTCAATGAAGGCCTGATCACCACGCCGGAAGCGCCGTTCGGCGGCGTCAAGGAATCGGGCCTCGGCAAGGAAGGCGGACATCAGGGCATCGAGGATTATCTCGACACCAAATATGTCTGCATCGGGGGTCTCGGCCTCTAAATCATTCACGGGCAGGGCAGGCCGCGCGCCTGCCCTTGCCAGACGACATTCAGCCGGACTGGAGCGGTTCAGCGTTTCACGGAATCGCCGAACCGCTCCAGTTCTTTGTTTTTTGCAATTCCGGACGGAAAACCGTTTCACACTTTTCCTGGAATTGCTCTAAGTCGATAGATCGACGAATTAGCATTTGGACATAGCGATGAAGGACGGCGAAGTCTTCGGCACGACGCAGGCAGGCGAATCCGTTCGCCGTTTCACCATCCGGGGCGGCGGCATCAGCGCCAACATCATCGGGCTCGGCGCAATCATCCAGGATCTGCGGCTCGCCGGCCACGATGCGCCGCTGGTGCTGGGCTACGATCGCTTCGAGCCTTACGAGACTGACCGGGCCTTCTTCGGCGCGGTCGTCGGCCGCTATGCCAACCGCATCCGCGACGGCCGCTTCACCATTGCCGGCCAGCGCTACCAGACCGAGCGCAATTTCCTCGGCAAGCACACGCTGCATGGCGGCTCGGAGGGCTTCTTCCACCGGCCGTGGACGGTTTCGCTGCACGGCCGGGATTTTGTCACGCTGACCCTGCACGATCCCGAGGGCGCGATGGGCTTTCCCGGCGCGCTCGACGTCACCTGCACCTACCGGCTGAAGATTCCCGGCACGCTCTCGATGGAACTGACCGCCACTTGCGAGGAGCCGACGCTGTGCAATCTGGCGCAGCATTCCTATTTCAATCTCGACGATGGCGGCGCCGGCGACATTCTCGACCACCGGCTGATGCTGAACGCCGGCGCCTATACGCCTGTCGATGGCGAGATGATCCCGACCGGCGTCGTCAAACCTGTCGACGGCACGCCCTTCGACTTCCGCCAGGCGCGGCCGCTGCGGATGGAAACGGAAGGCGAGCAGCTTCCCTACGACGTCAATTTCTGCCTGGCGTCAGCCCGGGGCCCGCTTCACCAGGTGGCGTGGGCGCAAGGCGCCAATTCCGGCGTCGAGATGGAAGTCTGGACCACCGAGCCGGGCCTGCAGCTTTACACCGGCCAGTATGTCGCGCCGACCTCGGGCGGCCTGGACGGACGGCGCTACAAGGCGTTTTCCGGCTTTTGCCTGGAAGCGCAGACCTGGCCCGACGCGCCGAACCGGCCCTATTTCCCGCAGGCCACGCTGTGGCCGGGCCAGATCTATCATCAGGTGACGGAATATCGTTTCAGGCTTCCCTAAGGTCTTAGACTAGCCCTCGAAAGCGGTTCTTAGAACCTCGAACGGCGCCAGCGCGCCTCGCACCTGCACGACAGCGGCGGCGACGCGATGCGCGCGCTGCACGGCATCCGCCGGGGCATGGCCGGCAAGCCGGGCGGCGAGATAGCCGCCATTGAAGGAATCGCCGGCGCCGGTGGTGTCGACCGGGGTGGCGACATGCTGGGCCGGAACCGGCTGCAGGGCTCCGCCAGTGGCGATCAGCGCGGGCTTCTCGCCATTCTTGACGACGACTTCGCCGACGAGTTTTCCGAACCGTTCGGCGGTCGCTTGCGGTGCCGAGTCGCCAAACAGCATCTGCTCGTCGGGAAAGGTCGGCAGCGCGATGTCGGCGACGGCAAGCGCGTCGAGTATCGCGGCTTGCGCCTCCTCGCGGCTCTGCCACAGGCGCGGCCGGTAGTTGGGGTCGAAGGCGACGAGCGAACCGGCGGCCCGCGCCTTGGCCACTTCTGCCAGCAACGTCTTGCGCGCGGCGGCATCCAGAATTGCCAAAGTGATTCCGGAAAAATACACAAGCGCCTGGTTTTCAAGGCTTTTTGCCAAGGCGGCCGGGTCCGAGGCAAGCCGCCTGGCCGCCGCGTCGCTGCGCCAATAGGTGAAGGCGCGTTCGGCGCCGGTCAAGGTGATGGCGTAGAGGCCGGGCCGCGCGCCTGGGATGACCGGGCTGGCGCCGATGCCGATGCCGTTTTCGGCGAAGAACGAAATCTGGCCCTGCGAGAAGGGATCGTCGCCGAAGGCCGAGACATAGGTCGCCGGCCGCTTGCCGCTCAGCGCATGCAGCGCCCACAGCGTGTTGAACGTGTCGCCGGCAAAGCCCATGCGCCAGTTCGGCCCGGCCTGGCCGGACAGTTCGAGCATGCATTCACCGATCGAAGCGACGCCGTCTGCTGCCATGTATCTGTCTCCGGATCAGTTCGCTGCTGTAGCTTTTTGCGGCCGGCAGCGCCATGCTTGGCGGCGGCGGTTTTTTGCGCCAGAAGCGTTTTCCCACAGAAGCGGCGGGACGCGAATTGCTTCCCGAGACGTTATGCCCAGAAGAGGAACCGGTTTGGCATCGATATGGCGTTATCTTCTTGCGGGCGTTGGTCTGGCCGCCTTGCTGGCTGGCATATTGGCGATCGTCTATCTGACCGCGCCGCAGTCGGCGCCGGGCCCCGATGTTTCGCGCTCGAAGAAGACGGCGAACGGCTTGTTTGTCGCCAGCATTCAGCCGGAACGCGGCGTTATCCGGCAAGGCGAACTGCAATCCTGGTTGCTGACCCTGAAGACGGTCAACGGCGATTCCGTGGAAGGTGCGGCGATCTCGGTGTCCGGCGGCATGCCGCAGCACAATCACGGCTTGCCGACCAGTCCGCAGGCGACCGACTATCTTGGCGAGGGGCGCTACCGGATCGAGGGGCTGAAATTCACCATGAGCGGCGTGTGGCAGTTGCGCTTCGCCATTTCGGCGGCGGCCGGTTCCGACACGGTCGTCTTCAATGTGGTGCTGTGAGCGGATGAACCGCCTGTTGCGCCTTCTGGCCTTGGCTGCGGTTTTGCTCGTTGCCGGCTGCGGCAAGCCGGACTTTTCCGATGCCGAGAAGAAGACCATCGCTTCGCTGGCGCTGAACACCTTGCCGGCGCTCAAACCAGACACCACCAACCGCTTCGCCGACGTGCCGGCCGCCGCCGCCTTGGGCTCCACTCTGTTCTTCGACCAGGGGATGAGCCGTGACGGGAACGTATCCTGCTCGACCTGCCACAAGATCGACCGGCAGTTCCAGGATGACCTGCCGCAATCCGTCGGCGTCGGCCGAACCAACAGGCGCTCGATGCCGCTGGCCGGCATTGCCCGCAATCCGTGGTTCTTCTGGGATGGACGGCGCGACAGCCTGTGGGCGCAGGCGCTGACGCCGCTGGAAAACCCGCTTGAGCAGGCGGGGAACCGCGCCGCCTTCGCCCATTACATCCAGAAGCGCTTTGGTGCGCGCTACGAGCGCATCTTCGGGCCACTGCCGGATCTTTCCGCCGTGCCGGCCAACGCCAGCCCGCTCGGCAACGAGGCCGAGCAGGCGGCATGGAAGGCAATGACCGCGGCGGAAATGGACGACGTCAACCGCGTCTTTTCCAACATCGGCAAGGCGATCGCCGCCTTCGAACGGTCGGTCGAACCGGCACAGACGCGCTTTGACCGCTTTGCCATCGATCTTGCGTCAGGCGCCAAGCCGAAAGCCGACGATGCCTTTTCGCCGGAGGAGATGCTCGGGCTGAAACTGTTCATCGGCAAGGCCAATTGCGTCACCTGCCATAACGGCCCGCGCTTCACCGACAACGCTTTCCACAACACCGGCGTGCCGCCGGTCAGGGATTTGCCATTGGATCGCGGCCGTTTCGATGCGGTGGCCCAGGTTCAGGCCGACCCATTCAACTGCTTCGGCGCCTTCCGCGATGGCGACGCCGGCGCCTGCGGCGAGCTGCGCTTCATCGTCAAGGCAGCACCCGAACTGATGCGCGCCTACAAGACGCCGTCGCTGCGGGGCGCGGCGACACGGCCGCCCTATATGCATGCCGGACAGTTCTCCACGCTGGAGGAGGTGGTGGCGCACTATGCGAAGGCGGAGGCGAGCGTCGAGGGCACCTCCGAGGTCCACCCGCTGCAACTGTCGGACCGCGAACGCGCGGCGCTGGTGGCGTTTTTGAAGACGCTGTCGGAGTGAGTCAGCGATCCTTCACCGTCTCCATGGCCACGAAGGTTGAAGTCTGCGCAACATGCGGCAATGCCGAGATGCGCTCGCCGAGGACACGGCGATAGGCGGCGATGTCCGTGGTGCGGACCTTCAGAAGATAATCGAAGCTCGACGCCATCATGTGGCACTGCTCGATCTCCGGCACGGCCTGCACCGCGCGATTGAAAGCATCGAGCGCGGCCGAGCGTGTGTCCGACAGTTTGACCTGGACGAAGGCGACATGACCTTCGCCCATGCGCTCGCGATCGATGATCGCCTGATAGCCCCTGATATAGCCGTCCTTCTCCAGGCGCTTCACCCGCGCCTGCACCGGCGTCTTCGACAGGCCGACCTTGCCGGCCAGTTCCGACATGGACAGCCGCCCGTCGCGCGCCAGCGCCGACAGGATGTTTCTGTCGATGCGGTCCAATTGGTCTCCTGTCACGGATATCACAGTCCATCTGACAACAATTTAGCCGCATGATAGACCGCTCGGCCTGGCATGTCGATTTCTTTGGACCGGCCGAAAATGCGGCTCTGTGCTAGCTTGCGCCATTCGGTCCGGCGACCGCCGGCCCGCTCCCAGATGCTTGCTCCGCAGGACCGCCATGCCGCTCGACACCATCCGCCAGCAGATCCGCGCCAACTACCTGCCCGACGAAGACGCGGCTGTGAAGCGCCTGGCTGCCGCGACAGAACTTTCGGCCGATGACCGCAAAGCCGTCTCGGCCCGTGCCGCGGATCTGGTGCGCGCGGTGCGCGGCTCGTCCGACCCGCGGCTGATGGAGGTTTTTCTCTCCGCCTACGGCCTCTCCACCAAGGAAGGAGTGGCGCTCATGTGCCTGGCCGAGGCACTGCTGCGCGTGCCTGACACCGAGACTATGGACGACCTGATCGCCGACAAGATCGCACCGCATGACTGGTCGGCGCATTCGGGCGGTTCGAGCTCGATCTTCGTCAACGCCTCGACCTGGGCGCTGATGCTGACCGGCCGTGTGCTCGACGAGGGCGAGGGCGGCATTGAAGGCACGCTGCGCTCGATGGTTCGCCGGCTGGGCGAACCGGTGATCCGCAAGGCGGTCGCCGCCGCCATGCGCGAAATGGGCGAGCAGTTCGTGCTCGGCCGCACCATTGCGGAAGCCGTCAAGCGCGGCAAGTCGATGATCCAGAAAGGTTATCTCTATTCCTTCGACATGCTGGGCGAGGCGGCCCGCACCGAGGCCGACGCGCTGCGCTACCTCAAGGCCTATGCCGATGCGATCTCCTCGCTCGATTCAGGCTCCAACGGTCCCGATATCCGCCAGAACCACGGCATCTCGGTCAAACTGTCGGCGCTGCATCCGCGCTACGAAGAGGCACAGAAGGAAAAGATGCTGCCGGTGATGGCGGAGCGGCTGCTGTCGCTGGCGCTGGCCGCACGCCATTCGCGCATGGGCCTCAACATCGACGCCGAGGAGGCCGACCGGCTCGACCTGTCGCTCGATGTGATCGAGCGTGTGTTGTCCGAGCCGGAGCTTGCCGGCTGGAATGGCTTTGGCGTCGTCGTCCAGGCCTACGGCCCGCGCGCGGCCTTCACCATCGACTGGCTCTATGCGCTGGCGAAAAAGTACGACCGCAACATCATGGTGCGGCTGGTCAAGGGCGCCTATTGGGACACCGAGATCAAGCGGGCACAGACGCTCGGGCTTTCCGGCTACCCTGTCTTCACCCGCAAGGCCAACACCGATGTTTCCTACATGGCCTGCGCCAGGAAGTTGCTGTCGATGACCGACCGCATCTATCCGCAATTCGCCACGCACAACGCCCATACAGTCGCTGCCGTCCTGTCGATGGCTGACAACCGTGACGCTTTCGAATTCCAGCGCCTGCACGGCATGGGCGAGGCGCTGCATGAGACGGTGCGCCAGGCCGAAGGCACGCGCTGCCGCATCTATGCGCCGGTCGGCGCGCACTCCGACCTCTTGGCCTATCTGGTTCGCCGCCTGCTGGAGAATGGCGCCAACTCCTCCTTCGTCCATCAGCTCACCGACGAGGACGTCGAGCCGGAGGATATTGCGCGCGATCCGCTCGAGACGGTCGAGAGCCAGGGCCCCGCCGCCAATCCGGCAATCGCTCGTCCTGCGACGATCTTCGGCGCTGGTCGGCGCAACTCGAAGGGGTTCGACATCACCGATCCGGTGACGCTGGCGGCGATCGACAAGGCCAAGGCGGCCTTTGCCGGGCCCGAGCGCTGGCATGCCAAGCCGATCACGCGCGCCGCCGGCTACGGCAAGCAGCGCCCGGTGGTCAATCCGGCAAAGCCTGCCGAGATCGTCGGCACGGTCGCCGAAGCCGCTGCCAAGCAGGTCGCGACCGCGGTGCGCTTTGCTGTGGAAGCGCAGCCGGCCTGGGCGAAGCGTCCCGTCGCCGAGCGCGCCGCCATCCTCAACCGCGCCGCCGACCTCTATGAGGCCAATGCGGTCGAGTTTTTCGCGCTGGCTACAAGGGAAGCCGGCAAGTCGCTGGCCGACGGCGTGGCTGAAGTGCGCGAAGCCGTCGACTTCCTGCGTTACTACGCTGCCGAAGCGGCCAACAACGAAGCGGGCACCGAGGCGCGCGGCGCGATCGTGTGCATTTCGCCGTGGAATTTCCCGCTCGCCATCTTCACCGGCCAGATCGCGGCAGCGCTCGTCACCGGCAATTCGGTCATCGCCAAGCCAGCCGAACAGACGCCGCTGATCGCCTTCCGCGCCGTCGAGCTGCTGCGCGAGGCCGGCGTGCCGGAAGATGTGATCCAGCTTCTGCCGGGCGACGGCCCGTCGGTCGGCGGACCGCTGACCGCGGATCCGCGCATTGCCGGCGTCTGCTTCACCGGCTCGACCGAGGTTGCAAAGCTGATCGAGAAGCAACTGGCCGAGACAGCTGCGCCCGACGCCATGCTGATCGCCGAGACCGGCGGTCTCAATGCCATGATTGTCGATTCCACAGCACTGCCCGAACAGGCGGTGCGCGACATCCTGGCGTCCGCCTTCCAGAGTGCGGGCCAGCGCTGCTCGGCGCTGCGCGTGCTTTACGTGCAGAAGGATGTCGAGAAGAAGATGCTGGAGATGCTGAAGGGCGCCATGGAAGCGCTCACCATCGGCGATCCCTGGCAGATTTCGACCGATGTTGGGCCGGTCATCGATGACGAGGCGCAGAACTCGATCCGCGAGTATTGCACCAAAATGGGGCTGCAGGGCCGGCTGATCGCCAAGCTCGAAGCACCCAAAGATGGCCGCTTCGTTGCGCCGCATGTGTTCCGGGTCAAAGGCATCGAGGAGATGGAGCGCGAAGTGTTCGGTCCGGTGCTGCATGTCGCCAGCTTCGACGCCGACGGGATCGACGCCGTCATCGCCGCCATCAACCGCAAAGGCTATGGCCTGACCTTCGGCCTGCACACCCGCATCGAAGGCCGCGTCCAGCATTTCGTCGACGGCATCCATGCCGGCAACATCTATGTCAACCGCAACCAGATCGGCGCCGTCGTCGGCTCGCAGCCCTTTGGCGGCGAGGGGCTTTCGGGCACCGGGCCGAAGGCCGGCGGGCCGCATTATCTCCGGCGGTTCCGCAAGGGGCCGGAGGCGGGCACGGAGATTGCCGAGGGCCACAAGGTGACGGCGACCGAACTGGCCGACAATCTGCCCGATCCGACGCTTGGCGGCTGGTCGACGCGGCCGGACCGCATCGCCATCTTGAGAAAGCATCTGCGCGGCAAGGGCGCTGCAGCGATCGGCGCTGCAGCCGCCATCGATTTCGGCCAGGTCGACCTGCCCGGACCGACCGGCGAGGCCAACACGCTGTCGCTGTCGCCGCGTGGCCGGGTGCTGTGCCTCGGTCCGGACGCCGACACGCTGCTTGCCCAGACGATCCAGGCGCTGGCCGCCGGCAATGCGGTGCTGGCCGTGGCGCCGAGCGCGCCGGCGGCACTGTCGGCGCTGACCGGCAAGGGGTTGCCGCTGGCGGCCATAGACGGTCGGCCAGACCCAGTCGAAGCGCGTTCGCTGCGCGTCCATGTCGTCGCCTTCTCGGGCAGGCCCGAGGCGGCGCGGATCGTGCGCAAGGTCATTGCCGACCGCAGCGGGCCGATCGTGCCGCTGGTCAGCGAGGTGCTCAACCCGGCGGCCTATGCGCATGAACGCGCTGTCTGCGTCGACACCACGGCCGCCGGCGGCAATGCCAGCCTGCTCGCGGCGGCCTAGGGGGCTTTTCGCGGCTCGCTTGCCTGCGTCGGGTTGCAAGGGTATGCGCAAGGGATAGAGAGCAACTCGAGCGGGGCAGCCGAACAGATGGAAGACACGTCCCGACCGTTTGAGCTGCCGCGCGTGGCGGTGGTCATCACCTGCTTCAATTATCGGCCGTACGTCGAACAGGCGATCCGCTCGGTGCTTGCGCAGACCTACCGGAATTGGGAATGCGTCATCGTCGACGATGCCTCGACGGACGGCTCGGCCGACCATGTCCGACAGCTTCTAAGGGATATAGACGACCCGCGCCTGCGCCTGTTGGCGCGCACGGAGAATGGCGGCCAGACCGCGGGATTCCGCGACGGCTTTGCCGCAACCGACGCGCCCTTCGTCGCGTTTCTCGACGCCGATGACGTGTGGCTGCCGGATTTTCTCCTCGCGCATCTGTCCGCCCACCTCAACACGACGCATTCGGCCGCACTGTCGAGTTCCGATGTGTTCCTTGTCGATGGCGACGGCACCTTGCTGGGCGGTACCTTCCTTGCCTTGCGCAAACCGCGGTCCGGAGCGGATCGCAGTGGCGTCGCCATCGCGCCCGGTGGCCGGCTTGCCGGCATGGCGCCCGGGATCGCCTACGCATCGGAGCATCCGGTAACCTATTTCGCACCTGCGGTGACGGGCTGGCTGTGGTCGCAATGCTCGGCGATCATGTACCGGCGTGGCGCGCTGGAACCGGTATTGTCCTTCCCGTTCAAGGCCAAGGTCGGGACGGATTATCTGACGGCGACACTCGCGCACCAGGCCGGCGGCAGCCTCATCCTGTCAGAAGGTCTCGGGCTCTATCGCCTGCATGGCTCCAACCTGTCCACCGGAACTGCCTTTGCCGGCGGCAATGTGCGGCAAACGCCTGCATACAGGAGCTACAGGAGCGTGTTGGCGGCGGATGCCGCAGACTATTTGCTGGCGAATTCTGCCTGGCTCAGCGATCTCAACGGGCGCAATTTCATAGCTGCATTCCTGACGCAGCATGTGCGCCAATTCCCGGAGCTGGCCGGTGATCCGCGGTTGGCGCGCTACCTGACACGCGGACAGCCCTGGCGGCGGCTGCGCCTGCACATTGCCCAGTGGCTTCAGCGACTGGGCGGCCGGAATTCAACCGGAACATGACGGCATCTGCCCGTCGTCAGATCTCGTCGACGGGTGAAATCTCAATCAGGCGCCTTCGACGACCGAAAAGCCTTCGAACTGCGGATGGCCGAGATAGTGCACCTTCGACGTGCCGGTGTTGCGGTGGGCGGCGCGAAAATTCTCGGATTTGGTCCAGGCGACGAAATCCTCATGGCTTGCCCACACCGTGTGCGAGGCAAATAGCGTGTAACCCTCGGGCTCGTTGACCGGGCCGCGCAGCAAGTGGAATTCCCTGAAGCCTTTCATCTCCGAGAGGCTCGAATCGCGGTTCTTCCAGACATCCTCGAAAGCGGTCTCCGAGCCGTTCTGGACCTTGAAGCGGTTCATGGCGATGTACATTGGGCTTCCTCTTGAATTGATGGACGATTTGGCGAAGGTCTGCGAGCTGGTTAAAACGGACCGATCCGCGCCCTGAACACCCAACTTGATAATCCGGTCTCGGGTGGAATGGGCGGGAACGGGGCTTGCTGGCGCACCAGTTTCAAAGCGAATTGGTCTAGTTCGGCAGACCCTGAACTTTCGACAAGCTGCAAGTCGCTGACGCTGCCGTCAGCCATGACGACGAAATAGACCCTGGCATTGTTGCGAGCCTTGGCTTGAATTTCCTTCGAAACGCGCCGGTTAGCGCGGGCAAGCTTGTTCTGAACTTCAACGCTGTAGCCGGATTCCATCGAATTGCCCGCCGCGCTCTGTTTTCCGCCTTTGCTGGCAACCGCCGTTGCCTCGCGCTCCTCGCCATCTGCCGTGCCGCCAGTCTCTCCCGATATTGGTGCGCCCGATATTGATGTACTTGGCCTCGGGCTTGGGACTGGTGGCCTCGCGGCAGGCAATTCAACGGCAGGCTCATTGGCGGGAGACGCCTCCGAACTCTGCGTTTGAACCGGTGACGGTGCAGGCGTCTCAGCCTCTGGGGCGACACTTTGATCATCCGGGATGGCGGCCGTTGGTGCATCGGGAGCGACGGTTGCCTGCTTGGCAGATTCCGGCGCAGATTTGGGCGCCGCCGGCTCCTCTACGGCTTGAGGCGCCTCGGTTTGCGGCGTGGGTTGGACGGGCTTGGCCGGCTGCGGATCGGTTACCAGGGTAACATCCACCGCGTCGGGTACCGGGTTTTGCAAAGCGGTGCCGAGGACGTCTGCGCCTGATCGATCGGCGCCTTCGGCCTGTATTGCCTTCCCGGTATCGAATGTCCCGGCGGGTGCGACCATGAACGCCGCTGCGGCAGCGGCATGGAGTAGGCAGGACGCGACGATCGCCACAGTCCATTTGCGGTCCGCGGCCGCCGGCTGTGCGAGCTTGGCCGGCGTAATCGCCAGTTCGCTGCCGGCGTCGGGAAGGGGGGTGATGTCCTGCATGGTTCGCGGCGAGACCTGCCGCGAGCGCGGCGGAATTG
The DNA here is from genome assembly GCF_040323735.1 of Mesorhizobium sp. M0029. Taxonomy (NCBI): domain Bacteria; kingdom Pseudomonadati; phylum Pseudomonadota; class Alphaproteobacteria; order Hyphomicrobiales; family Phyllobacteriaceae; genus Mesorhizobium; species Mesorhizobium sp. M0029. Next base: position 501,708 of record NZ_JAMYVF010000002.1, on the reverse strand, counting down.
TCAAATCAAGATCGGTTGCCGGCCATGACGGCGGAGCTGCGACGGGTCGTGTCGCATTGTCGTGCAGGAAGGCGGGATGCAGGCCCACCTCAAACGCCGAATGCGATACCGGTCTTGGTCTGCGTCTTCAGGCCGCGCATGCAGGCGCCCGGTTCGACGCCGGCGCATTCGGTGGCGCTGTTGATCAGCACGCGGCTGAGTTTGGTGCAGTCGGTGCCGGCGAGGTCGAAGCGGGTCACCTTGGTCTTGCCGGCCGGCAGGTCCTTGAAGTCGAGCACGCTCAGGCGGTCGACAATGCCGGCCTCGTTGAACAGCGCGATTTCGAATGCCGCCTTGGAAAGATCGGCGCCGAGCGCATTGTTGACGACGAAGGTCAGGCGGCAACCCTTTTCGGAGGGCTGCGCGGCATTGAGCTCGAGGCTGAGTTGCGGAGCCGGCGCGGACTGAGCCCACGCCGGCATCAAGCCAAGCGACATCGCCAGCGTCGAGGTCAGGAGCCGAAGCGATGCCGTCAAACTTGTCATGGGTGTCAGCCTCCAAAGCGCATGGTTGCGGCCAGCTTCAGCGTGATGCCGGGTTCATAGATGACGGCGGTGGTGCCGCCGTTCAGCGGGTTGGAGTATTTGACGTCGAACAAATTGTCGGCGCGGAAGTCCACCTTCAGATTGTCGGTGGCCTGGTAGCTGGCGAAGGCGTTGACCAGAGTATAATCCTTGGCTACGGGGTTGCCCTTCGGCTTGCCGTTGTACTGCACCTCGCCGCCGACGGTCAGCTTGTCCTGAAGGAAGCGGAAGCCGAGCTGCCCGGTGACCTGCGAGGACGGGATGGTGGCAAGGTCGGCGCGCTCACCTTCATCGGAGATGGTGTGGCCGTTGGTGATCGAGGCGGAGAGCCCGGCATAACCCCAGGCGGCATCGTAGACGCTTTCCAGTTCGAAGCCGTTTATCTTGGCCTGGGCGACGTTCTGGTACTGGAAGCAGATCGGAATGCCGGGGCCGAACGGGCAGCCGCTGGTCGGGTCGAATGCCGACAGCGTGACGCCTTCGATGTAGTCGTCGACATCGTTGTGGAAGTAGGCGGCCTTGAGCCGGAACGCGTCGCCGGCCTCGATAAGGTCGTCCAGCTTGTAGTTGACGCCGAACTCGGTGGTCTTGCCGGTTTCAGGCCGCAGGTTTGGGTTGGGCAGGAACGGGAAGGTGACGCCTGCCGGATGGTTGCCGCTGATCAGCGTTTCGGTCAGCGACGGCGAGCGGTAGCCTTCCGCGTAGGTGCCATAGAACTGCAGGCCCGCCAGGCTGGCGCTTTCGAAGGGCGTGACACCAACGGTGATGCGCGGCGACAGCCTGTCGCCTGAGGTTTCGTTGTCCGAATCCTTCAGGCTGTAATTGTCGTAACGCAGACCGGTGATGACTTCGAGCCAGTCCCAGCTCAGCCTGTCCTGGATATAGGCGCCCGAAACGTTGCGCTTGCCCGACGGCGTATAAAAACTGTCGCCGCCCGACGTGCCGCCGGTCTCGACATCGTCGCCGACCCAGTCGCCGCCATAAGTCAGCTCATGCGAGATGCCGGCGGTCTCGAAGCGCGACGTGTTCCAGATGTCGATGCCGGTCGTGCCGACATCGAAGGTCGACGTTGAGCCTGCCGGAAGCACGACGGGAAGACCGGTTACCGGATCGAAGCGGTTTTGCGAAACAAGCGTGGTGAGGTCGAGATTGGTCTTGTTGTAGGAGGCGTTGATGTGGAGATCGAGCCAGCTCCTGGCGTCGTCAGTGATGTTGTAGCGGGCGGTGAAGGTGTTCGACTTCAGGTCGACGTCGTTGGCCGGCACGCCGCCGCTGGTTTCCGTCCAGCCGTCGCTCGAGCCGACCCAGCCGAGCTTCAATTCGCTGTTCTCGCTCGGGCGGATTGTGGTCTTGAGCAGGCCGCTCAGCAGGTCGAAGCCGGTGCCGTCGACGGTGTCGCCGCTGCCATTCTTGTAGTCGCCGTAGTCGCGGTAGACGATGTTGCCCAGCACATCCAAATCGTCGTTGAATTTGTAGGCGCCGCTGGCACTGGCGGTCCAGCCCTTGCCGTTGCTTTCATAGCGCCCGGTGACGGAGCCGGCCCAGGTTTCGCCCGGTCTGAGGAAATCCACCGCATCCTTGGTGTCGAAGAAGACGACGCCGCCAATGGCGCCGGAGCCGTAGGTGTTGGCGGTCGGTCCGCGAATGACGTCAACGGATTTGATGAGCTCGGGATCGACATAGAAGGTCGACTGCGTGCCGTGGTCTGAGCGCTGGAAATTCTGCCTGGCACCGTCGATGATGACGGCGACGCGACCGAAATCCTGCAGGCCGCGGATGTTGATGCTGGAGCTGACGCGTCGCGCATCGGCCTGCACGGCGACACCAGGCACACCGAGCAGCATTTCGTTCGGCGTCGTCGCCATGCGGCGGTCGAGCTGTTCCTGGTCGACATGGCTGGCTGAGGCCAGCGATTCGATTGCCGTCTTGCCGGTGCGGCTGATGACGAGGATCTTGTCCAGCAGGGTCGCGCCGGCGGGCGCCGGCTTGGTGTCCTCGGTTTTCCTGGTCTGGTCGGCCTGGTCAGCGGCCGGCTGAGCGCTGGCCGGCGATGTCAGCAGCGCGATCGTCGCTGCCCCCGCAAGCAAGGCTGCCATTGCCTTTGCCATAGGCCGATGCACCGGATCGGCGTTCGCCAGACCCAGTCGTCCACAATTTCCCAAGCCCATGCCCCAACTCCAAAATTCCAGGTTCGATGCTGGCTGGCTTGGTGCTCGCTGGCATTTTTCATTCTGTCCGGCGTCTTAAATGTTGACTCAGTTGGTCCGGTATTGCACTGACTAATAAACATGATTATTCGAGTCAAGAAATGAATCGGCATTTTTGCAACGCCTAGCCAGTTGCCCGGCACAGGAAAGGGATCGAAAGAGATGAACACCCACAATCCCAACGACTTTCGTTACCGCGTCCGCCGTTCCGAGGAGACGCCGACCCGCTTCGACCGGGTGCCGCTGGCGGTGCGGACGCTGTCCTCCAACACGCTGTTCCAAGGCGAGCACGAGATCGGCATCGAGCACCATGGCGCGCTCTATCGGCTGAAGATCACCCGCCAGGGCAAGCTCATCCTCAACAAGTGACGAAACGACCAAACACGGCAGACAGGTAAGCAGGACATGGACCAGCGCGCAAAACCCGCCCCGCATGAAATCCGGCGGGCGCGGGCAGACAATCCGAAAGCGCGCGAGCGCGATCTTGCCGCCGAGCTCGGTATTTCCGAGGCCGAGCTGGTGGCCGCGCATTGCGGCGACGGCGTCGTGCGCGTCGAGCCCTGGGTCAACGATCTTCTGACCGGCCTCGACGCCGTCGGCGAAGTGATGGCGCTGACCCGCAACGAAAGCGCGGTGCACGAGAAGATCGGCGTCTACGACAAGGTTGTCACAGGCACGCACAACGCCATGGTGCTGGGCGAAAACATCGACCTGCGCATTTTTCCCAAAGTCTGGGCGCATGGCTTTGCCGTGGAAAAGCGCGACGGCGGCGACATCCGCCGCAGCCTGCAATTCTTCGACGCGGCCGGCGATGCGGTGCACAAGGTGCATCTGCGGCCGGCTTCCAATCTCTATGCCTACCAGAAGCTCGTGGCCGCACTCGAATCGCCGAACCAGGAGGCGACCGTGTCTATCGCAGGCCTGGCCGACGACGACGCGGAGACGTCGGGCATTGCCGCAGACATCGATGATCTGCGCGACCGCTGGAGCCGGCTGACCGACGTGCATCAGTTCTTTGGCATGTTGAAAACGCTGAAGCTCACCCGCCGCCAGGCCGTGCGCATGGTCGGCCAGGACTATGCCTGGCTGCTCGACAATGACGCCATCGGCGCCATGTTCCACCATGCCGCCGCCGACGGCATGCCGATCATGTGTTTTGTCGGAAACCGAGGCTGCATCCAGATCCATTCCGGTCCCGTCAAGTCGATCAGGCCGATGGGGCCGTGGATCAACGTGATGGACGAGACGTTCCACCTGCATCTGCGCACCGACCACATCCAGGAGGTGTGGGCGGTGCGCAAACCGACCAAGGACGGTCATGTCACCTCGCTCGAAGCCTATGGCGCCGACGGCAAGATGATCATCCAGTTCTTCGGCGAGCGCCATGAAGGCGAGGGCGAGCGCGACGACTGGCGGTTTATCGCCGAAAATCTGCCGCGCATTCCAAGCCCGACCGCAGCCTGAGGAAACGACGATGATTTCACTGTTCAGGATGCTTGCCGCGGCCATGGGCCTGTCGCTGTTTATTGCCGCCCCAGTGCCGGCCAGCGAGAACGTGGCCGTGTTTGCCGACACGTCGCGGATCGTGGCGATCGGCGGTTCGATCACCGAGATCGTCTACGCGCTTGGCGAGGAAGGTCATCTCGTCGCCCGCGATTCGACCAGCCGCTACCCCGCCGCCGCGGTCGCGCTGCCCGACGTCGGCTATATGCGCCAGCTGTCGCCGGAAGGCGTGTTGTCGGTCAATCCTTTGGGCATTCTGGCGCTGCATGGCAGTGGGCCGAAGGAAGCGGTCGATGTGCTGAAAAAGTCGAGCGTCCCGTTCATCGACGTGCCCGAGCACTACAGCCATGACGGCATCCTGGAAAAGATCCGCATCGTCGGCAAGGCGCTCGGCGTCGATGCCAAGGCCGAGAAACTTGTGGCCGAGACCGACGCCAAGCTGAAGGCGGCCGAGAAGCAGACGGCGTCGATCAAGCAGCGCAAGCGCATCCTGTTCGTGCTGTCGATCCAGGGCGGCAAGATCCTGGCCGCCGGCACCGACACCGCCGGCGACGGCATCATCAAGCTCGCCGGTGCGGTCAACGCCGTCGAAGGTTTTTCCGGCTACAAGCAGATGTCCGACGAGGCCATCGTAACCGCCAGGCCGGACGTGATCCTGGCGATGAAAAATGCCGGCCCGCCGATTGCGGAGGCCGAGCTTTTCGCCATCCCGTCGATCACCTCGACGCCGGCCGGTGAAGGCCGCAAATTGACCCTGATGGATGGCAGCTATCTCCTCGGCTTCGGGCCGCGCACGGCCGATGCCATCCACGATCTGGCCGCCTCGCTCTATGGCAGCCAACTCACGGACTGAGCCGATGGTGGATCAGTCGATCGCCGGCGCGGCGGGCAAGGTGGCGGAGGGCGATCGTTCCGGGCGCGCTCGCCTGGTTATTGTGCTCCTGTGTGTGGCGCTTGCCCTTTCGATGTTCCTGTCGCTGAGGTCGGGCGCTTCCGATGCATCGGCCGTTGGTGTCATTCGTGACTGGCTGACCGGCGCCATGCCGGACGACGCCGCGCTTGGTGCCCGCGACCGGTTGATCGTCTACGATATCCGCATGCCGCGCGTACTGCTCGGTGTGCTCATCGGGGCGGCACTGGCCGTATCGGGTGCGGTCATGCAAGGCCTGTTTCGCAACCCGCTCGCCGATCCCGGCCTGATCGGCGTTTCCGCCGGGTCGAGCCTCGGCGCCGTCGCCGTCATCGTGCTCGGCACGACGTGGCTGGCGCCGCTCACTTTGGCGCTCGGCGGCATGGCCTTGCCGCTCGCCGCTTTCTGCGGCGGCCTTGCGGTCACGCTGGTGCTCTACCGCGTCGCCACACGGCAGGGGCGCACATCGGTCGCCACCATGCTGCTTGCCGGCATTGCGCTCGCAGCCCTTGCCATCGCGCTGACCGGTATCCTGATTTTCATGGCCGACGACCGGCAGTTGCGCGATCTGACCTTCTGGCAACTGGGCTCGCTGGGCGGCGCGACCTGGCCGAAGATCGCTTCCGTCGGTCCGATCATCATCCTGGCGCTTGCGGCAATGCCGTTCCTGGCCAAAGGCCTCAACGCCCTGGCGCTCGGCGAGGCGACGGCCGGACATCTCGGCATCCCGGTACAGCGGCTGAAATACACCGCGATCGTCGGCGTCTCGGCAGCGGTAGGCGCCTCTGTCGCAGTCAGCGGAGGCATCGGTTTTGTCGGCATCGTCGTGCCGCATCTGCTGCGGCTGCTGATCGGTCCGGACAATCGCTATCTCTTGCCGGCTTCGGCGCTGCTCGGCGCCTCGATGCTGCTGATTGCCGACACAGTTGCCCGCGTCATCGTGGCGCCGGCCGAATTGCCAATCGGCATCGTCACGGCGATCGCCGGCGCGCCGTTCTTCCTCTGGATCCTGCTGCGCAAGCGCGGCGTAATCGACTTGTGAGGCGGCATGATCGAAGCACGCGATGTCTCGGTGGCGATGGGCGGCAAACGCATCGTCGCTAATGTCGATTTTGTCGCACGGCCGGGCGAGATCGCCGCCATCGTCGGACCGAACGGCTCGGGCAAGACGACTTTCTTGAAGGCGTTGTCGGGCGATCTGGCGTTTACGGGGACAGTGGCCGTCAACGGGCGCGACCTCTCCGCGATGAGGCCGGTGGAGGCCGCGACCGTGCGTGCCGTGCTGCCGCAGGCGACGACCCTGTCCTTTCCCTTCACCGTGCACGAAGTGGTCAGGCTCGGCCTTATCGGCGGCCGTTCCGGCGTTCTGCCGGGCGAAGATGATCGTCTGCCCGAGCGGGCGCTGGCGCGGGTCGACCTCGACGGCTTTGCCGGCCGGTTCTATCAGGAGCTTTCGGGCGGCGAACAACAGCGTGTGCAGCTGGCGCGCGTGCTGTGCCAGGTCTGGGCCCCGGTGCTGGACGGCAAGCCGCGCTATCTCTATCTCGACGAGCCGGTCTCCAGCCTCGATATCAAGCACCAGCTGATCATCATGAACATCGCCCGCGATTTCGCCCGGCGCGGCGGCGGTGTGATCGCCATCCTGCACGACCTCAATCTGACGGCCATGTATGCCGACCGGATTTTCGTGATGCATCGCGGCCGGCTCGCCGCCGACGGTTCACCGCAGGAGGTGCTGAGCGACGATCTGATCGAAAAGGTGTTCGATTGTCGGCTAAGGGTCGGTGTGTTGCCGGCGGCGAACATGCCGTTTGTCTTGCCGCAGTCAGCCGCCTAAAGCGCGTCGCGTTTGAACGGACTCAGGCGACGCGCTTTAGGTCTTTGTCTTTATGCATGTCGTTGTCTCAAAACCGGGGCCACTTTTGAGCGACATGCACTAGAAAACTCAGGCGGCCGGTGCTCGCTGGACCAGCATGTCGATGCCGAGCAAATGACGCACATTCGGGCGCGCCGCCACCATATCGGCGATGGTGTAGCGGGAGAGTACGGCAAAGAAGGCGTTGAGCGCCTCGCGCAGCGCCGAATTCAGCTGGCAGCTGTCGACCAGCGGGCATTCGGCGGCATCGTTCTCGAAGCATTCGGCCATGGCAAAGCTCTCTTCGGTCACCCGTACGACGTCGAACAGGCTGATCTGCTCGGCGGGGCGGCCGATCCTCACGCCGCCATTCCTGCCGCGCACTGTCTCGACCAGGCCATGCTCGACCAGCGGCTGCAGGATCTTGAACAGGAAAAGCTCCGACACCGAATAGGCGGCCGCAATCTCGGGGATGCGGCTCAGGCGATCGTTGTTGGCGGCGCAATACATCAGGATGCGCATGGCGTAGTTGGTCTGGCGCGTCAGCCGCATTTCATTCCTCACCCGAGTGCTGGCGCGCTGGAACTGCACCAGATTTTAGATTGTGCTGGTGCGGCTTTCTCACCCGGAGTTTCGGATTCGCTCACACTGGCCTGATCGGAATATGGCCTATACCTTGGAACAATTCCAGACTGGGATTGCATGATAGATGAACATTCTTGTCAACTTTACGTGCGAAACCGGCAATTCCCGGACGAAATCGGCCCATCCGATCATGCTACGGGCCCAAACACCCCCTAAATAGCCCATGCCAGATAGCCAAGAGATCGATGAGGAGCGGCGTATCATGTCCCAATCGGCTTCGTCCCTGGCGCCTGGCGGTTTTGATGGCGAGACGGGCGCCAAGCTTTTCGCGTTGCGGCGGACAAAGTTCCTCGCCACGGCTGCGCTGGTGCTTTGCGTCGTGGTTTTTGCCGTGGCCAAATCGTCCGAGGCCAAGTATCCGTGGCTGGGCTTCGTGGCGGCCTTCGCCGAGGCGGCGACAATTGGCGGCCTGGCCGACTGGTACGCGGTGGTGGCGCTGTTCAAGCGGCCGCTGGGCCTGCCGATCCCGCACACCGCCATCATCCCAGCGAACCAGAACCGCATCGCCGATAATCTGGGCCGCTTCATCGAGGTCAATTTTCTGGCGCCCGGGCCGGTGCGGGAAAAGCTGGCCGAGGTCGATTTTGCTGCACTCGTCGCCGACTGGCTGACTGACGCCGAACGCTCTGCCGGCCTGTCACGCTTCGTCGTACGGCTGGTCCCGCAGACGCTTGCGGCGATCGAGCAATCCGGCCTGCGCGGCTTCGTCACCAGCCGCATGCTGGAGCAGATCGACAAGGTGCCGCTGGCGCCGCTCGCGGCCGAATTGCTGTCGGCACTGACCGACGACCGCCGCCACCAGAAACTCTTCGACGAATTCACCAGGGTGATCGGCCGGTTCCTGAACGATGAAGAGGCGCTGGCGACCATGCGCGAGAAAATCCGCGAGGAATTGCCGTCGCTGTTCAACCTGTTCAGAGCCGACGCCTATCTGCTGAAGAAGATCGTCGCTTCCGCCGGTTCGCTGCTTGACGAGGTGCGGGCCGACCCCGACCATCCGATGCGCGCCGAATTCGACCGTTTCGCGCACAGCTTCATCGAGCGGCTCAGAACCTCGAAGCAATACGCCAAACGGGCCGAGAAGCTGAAGCGCGATTTCCTGGCGCGGCCGGAAGTGAAGTCGCTCGCCGGCGACATGTGGCAGAGCCTCAGCGTGTTCATCGAACAGGACGCCAAGGCGGAGAATTCGATTGTTCGCGCGCATCTCGCCAACATGTTCGTCGAGGTCGGCCGCCATCTCTCAGGCGATCCGCAGATCAGGGCCGACATGAACCAAGGCTTTGTCGTGGCGCTGTCGTCATTCGTCGAGAGCCAGAAGAGCGGTGTGTCGACGTTCATCTCCGACCAGGTCAAGCGCTGGGACCTTGCCCAGCTGACGAGGCTGATCGAGATGAACATCGGCAGGGACCTGCAATATATCCGCTTCAATGGCATGATTATTGGCGGCCTGGCCGGTCTCGTGCTCTACACGGCGGAGAGGCTGTTTCTCGCTGGCTGATGCTGCATTTGCCGCTGAATTGCTTGGGCGTCCGAATGGACACACGGCGCGCGAGTGCTATTGTCCAGAACAGGGTTCAGCATTTGCGACACTGGGGAGCACGAGCAATGGCCAAACAACCCGACTCCGATTCGTTCCTTGACATGTTCAGCCGGTTCGGCCGTGACCTGAAGGTGCCGAATGTCGAGGCGATCCTCGCGCATCATCGCAAGAACCTCGAGGCCCTGGAAAGATCGGCGCGGGCGGGAGCTGCCGGCGCGACCTCATTGTTGTCCAGACGGCGCGAGATGCTGCAGGACACGCTGCGTGAAGTCAGCGACATGGCGCAGAGCTACAAGGCGCCGGGCAATCCCCAGGAACTGATGACAAAACAGGCGGAGTTCGCCAGGAAATCCTTCGAAGCCGCCCTGAAAAATGCCGGCGAAGTGGCCGAGCTGGTCAAGAAATCCGGCACCGAATCGGTCGAAATCCTGCGCAGCCGCATCAAGGAAGCGATGGAGGAAATCCGCTCGGGCTATGACAAGAAGTGACTCTCAACGTAACCATGAGAGGAGTGGGCCGGTTGCGGCGCATGAGCATGGACGAGGGACGCTGTTTGGCGGAAAATGGCGGAACGGAATCGCAACGGGCGAATTGACAGGAGCCGTCCGTTCGTGGTCCGAGGCACTGGGAGCCACCGGGAAAGCAGGAATGACGGAACTACGGCCGAAAACGCCGCCGACCTTCGAGCAGTTAAGGGCGATGGCCGGGCAGGAGCTCGGCGTGTCGGAATGGACGACCGTCGACCAGAACCGCATCAACCAGTTTGCCGAATGCACAGGCGACCATCAGTGGATCCACGTCGATCCGGAGCGGGCGAAGCGGCAGAGCCCATTTCGCACCACGATCGCGCATGGCTATCTGACGCTGTCGATCATCGGCGCGCTGGCGCTGGGCATGGGCATCGTACCCGAAAACACGCAAGCCGCCTTCAATTACGGCTTCGACAAGGTGCGGTTCCTGGCGCCCGTCAGGGTCGGCGCACGCATCCGGCTGCGCACGACGCTGTTGTCGGTGGAGGACAAGGGGCCGGGCCAGTATCTGATGAAGGCCGCCAATACGGTCGAGATCGAGGGCGAACAGAGGCCGGCGCTGACCGCCGAAACGCTGGTCATGCTTTATGAGCGGCGCAAGCGGGCGGGAGCGTAAGCTCCCTATCTTCGGTCATGATGGCTGTTGCCGCACCGACAGCCTGCCGCCGGCGCGGGTCGAGAGCAGTGCCAGCAACAGCGCAGCCACCGCCAGGACCGTTGCCGTCTGAAAGGTAACCTGCATGCCGCGCGCGGCTGCCGCTGAGGTCAGCATGTCCTGGCTTTGCCGTTCTCCCGTCGAGGCAGCCGCAAAAATGGCGCCCATAAGCGATGCGCCGGTGATCAGGCCGAGATTGCGCGACAGATTGAGCAGGCCGGACACCACGCCGCGCTCGCCGGCAGCGACACCGCTCACGACGGCGGCATTGTTGGATGTCTGGAACAGGGCGTACCCGAAGCAGGTGACGGCGATCGGCACGATATAGCTGACAATGCCGAGTTTCGTTGCGGCGAGCGACAAAAGCAAGGTGCCGTTGACCAGGCCGAATAGTCCGGCGATCATCATCCTGTTGGCACCGAAGCGATCGGTGAGGCGGCCGGCGATAAGCGCCGAGAGCGCGGAGACCAGCGGACCTGTCGACAGGACCACGCCGACCATCGCAGCATTGAGTCCCAGCCCTCGCGACAAATAGAACGGAGCGACCACCAGGGTCGCCATCATCACGGTGGCGACAACGAGGTTCGCGGCGAGGCTGGCGCTGAGCCGGATGTCGTACAACCGGGCAAGCCGGATCAAGGGATTCTTCGCCCTCTTCTGCGCGACGCCGAACAGAACGACGCCGATGCCGGCGGCAACCAGCAGGCCGGTGTTGAGGGCGCCGAAATGGCCGTGGCCGAGCGTCATGGCCAGTGCATAGGCGGCGAGCGTCAGGCCTAGCAAGACCGTCCCGATCGCGTGGAACCCGCCTTGAACGCCCGCAGCCTTGCCGCGGGCAGGCAGGGCCAGCCAGGCGAGGGCAAAGGTCAGGAGGCCGAGCGGCACATTGACGAGGAAGATCGCCCGCCAGCCAAAGCCGGCGATCAGCAAGCCGCCGAGCGAGGGTCCGAGCGTCGTGCCGATCGCCGACATGGCGCCGAGCAGGCCCATGGCGCTGCCGGTTCTCTCCCTGGTCACGGTCTCCGCGACAAAGGCCAGCGTCAACGCCATCATCAGCGCGGCACCCAGTCCTTGTACGGCGCGCGCCGCGATCAGCAGCCAGAGCGTCGGCGCCAGGCCGCAGAGCACCGAGGCCAGTGTGAACAGCGCGATGCCGCCGAGCAGCAACGGCCGGCGGCCGACCATATCGGCCAGCCGACCGGCGCTGACGATCAGGGCCGTGATGGCGAGCAGATAGGCGAGAACCACCCATTGCACGGACTGGAACGGCGCACCGAACGCCTGCATGAGGGAAGGCAGTCCGACGCTGGCAATGCTGGTTCCAAGCGACGACAGCAGCGTGGCGAGCGACAGGCTGGCCAATGCCAAGACAGGAGAGTGGGCCAGGCCTGCGGACCGGGTGTTCTGCGGCGCCGATGCGCACTCGTTCTGCTCAGCAATTGCCATGGCGATTTCCTCCTTGTCAGTCCCGCAACCGGACCTGTCGGAGATCTAGTCGTCACGATGGAATGGCGGAAGGCGCATCATTTGCATCTTATTCGTGCACCAAACGCCATGGCATGTGCTACAATCCGCCAATGACATCGCCCGATCTCAATCTGCTGTTCGCTCTCGACGTCCTGCTGACCAAAGGTAGCGTGGCTCGCGCGGCAACCCGGCTGCGGCTCAGCCCTTCGGCGATGAGTCGCACCTTGGCGCGACTGCGCGAAGCGACCGGCGACCCGCTGCTGGTTCGGGCCGGTCGAGGCCTTGTGCCGACGCCGCGCGCGGAGGCATTGCGGCAGCAGACCGGCCGTGTCGTCCAGGAAGCAGAAACGTTGCTGCGCCCTGCCAGGCCTCTCGATCTCGCGAAGCTGAACCACATCTTCACGCTGCGCACCAATGAGGGGTTCGTCGAGGAGTTCGGGCCGCGTCTCGTCGCTCGCATACAGGCCGAGGCGCCGGGCGTGCGGCTGCGCTTTGCGCCGAAAGCCGACAAGGATGTCGCCTCGTTGCGCGACGCAGCGATCGATCTGGAAATCGGCGTTGCCGGCGAGGCCGGACCTGAAGTGCTGATACAGGCGCTGTTTCGCGACCGCTTCGTCGGTGCTGTGCGAGCCGGCCACCCTTTGAGTGAAGGCGCGGTAACGCCTGAACGCTACGCGGCCGGCCGCCACATCAGCGTTTCACGGCGGGGTCGGGAAAGAGGGCCGATCGATCAGACTTTGGCGCAGCTAGGCCTGCAGCGAACCGTGGTGTGCATGGTCTCCGGCTTTTCGGCTGCACTCGCCATGGCGCGCGCTTCGGACCTTATTGCCAGCGTGCCCGAACGGCACACGCAAGGCGCACGCGCCGGCATGGTCAGCTTTCTGCTGCCGGTCGCCACGGTGGAGGTCACCATCTCGATGCTCTGGCATCCACGGCTCGATGCCGCTCCGGCGCAACGCTGGCTTCGAGATTGCATTCGGGAGGTCTGCGACTCCCGCTGAGCGCTCAGCGCGCCATTGCCGCCTTGAGCACCCTGAAAATCCGCTCGTCTTGGCATTGGGCAACGTTGAAGCGCAGGAACCGGCCGGCGGTTCCCGACAGGCTGAATGCATTGCCGGGCGCCAGCACGATGTTGTCGGCCAGCGCGCGGCGCGCCATTTCAGCGGCGTCCACGCCATCCGGCAGGCTGCACCACAGGAACAAGCCGGCCGGTTGGTCGATCCAGGGCGTGATGCCGATCGCCTTCAGGCGCGCGCCCGTCTCGCCCATGGCGCGGGAAAGCCGCGCGCGCAGCAATTCCATGTGCTTGCGGTAGCTGCCGTCCCTAAGCAGCGTCAGCACCAGTTCGGCCGCCAGCCGGCTGCCGCCGAAGGTGGTGGCAATCTTGAGGTCGGTGAGTTGCTCGATCCAGTCGCGCGGTGCCGCGATGAAGCCGCAGCGAACCGATGCCGATAGCGTCTTGGAGAAGCTGCCGATATGAACGACGCGCTTGAGGCCGTCGAACGCCGCCAGCCGGGGCGCGGGACTGTGCTCGAAATCGGCGAAGATGTCGTCCTCGACGATGGTCAGGTCCGACTGGTCGGCGAGTTTCAGCAGCCGGTGCGCGGTGACCGGCGACAGGATCGCGCCGGTCGGGTTGTGGATGGCGGAATTGGTGATGTAGAGGCGCGGCCTGTGCTCGGCGAGCGCCTGCGCGAACATCTCGATGTCCGGCCCCGATGGCGTGTAGGGCACGCTGACGACCTTGGCGCGGTGGGCGCGCAGCAGTGCGTGGAAATTGAAATAGCAGGGGTCGTCGACCAGCACGGTATCGCCGGGTTCGATCAGGAAGCGGCACAGAAGATCGATGGCCTGCGTGCCCGATTCGGTCAGCATGATCTGTTCGGGCGAGACCTCGATGCCGTGGCCGGCCATGCGCCGCGCGAGCAATTGCCTGAGCGGCGGCAGGCCGAGCGGCGTGCCGTAATCGGCTAGGTCGACATCGTCGGCGCGCGCCACGGTGCGCAGCGCCCGGCGCAAGGCCGATTGCGGCATCCACGAGGCCGGCATCCAGCCGCAGCCTGGTTTCAGCATCTCGTCGCCGGCTTCCAGCGACTGGCGCGAGACCCACAGCGGATCGATGGCGCGATCGAGCCGGGGTCCAATCTCGGCCAGCGACAGTGGCGCCAGCGATCCGGCGGCATAAAAACCCGAACCCGGCCGGGAGCGAATCGCGCCTTCGGCGGCAAGCCGTTCATAAGCTTCGACGACGGTGGATTTCGACACCTGCATGGCCTTGGCGAAGGCGCGGATCGAGGGCAGCCGCGCGCCCGGCGTCAGGCTGCGCGCCGATATCCGCTGGCGGATGGTCGCCATCACAGTTTCGACCAGAGTGGTCGCGAGAACGGTGGGCGCGCCGTCCGCTTCCAAAGCGAGTTCCTTCATCCGTACTGCTCGACCTGCCATTACAGTTTTGCGGAATTGTACTGCATTGTCTCTGGCTGCACCATAGGCACTTGCCCGATAGAGGTCGAAAGCAATGGAGCCTGGAATGGACAAGACCGCGAGCGGCTGGCTGAACGGATTCGTCGGCGTGCTGATCTTCTCAGGCTCGCTGCCGGCGACGCGCGTCGCAGTGGCGGAGTTCGATCCGACATTCCTGACCTCGGCCCGCGCCGCGATTGCCGGGCTGCTTGGTCTCGCGATGCTCGTCCTGTTCCAGCAGAAGCGCCCGGCGCGCAGCGATTTTCTGTCGCTGGTGATCGTCGCCCTTGGGGTGGTTGTCGGCTTTCCCTTGCTCACCGCTCTGGCGCTCAAGCACGTCACCTCTGCGCATTCCATCATCTTCGTCGGCCTGCTGCCGCTGGCCACCGCGATCTTCGGCGTGCTGCGCGGTGGCGAGCGTCCGCGCCCGGCCTTCTGGCTGTTTTCCTGCATCGGCAGCGCGCTGGTCGCCGGTTTTGCCCTGATGCAAGGCGTGACGGCCTCACCTGTCGGCGACGGCCTGATGCTGGCCGCCATCATCGTCTGCGGCCTGGGCTATGCCGAGGGGGCGGCGCTGTCGCGCAGGCTGGGCGGCTGGCAGGTGATCTGCTGGGCGCTGGCGATCTCGCTGCCGATCATGCTGGTTCTGACCTTTGCGACGCTGCCGTCGTCCTTCGCCGGCGTCGGCTCCGGCGCCTGGGCGGGTCTCGCCTATGTCTCGCTGTTCAGCATGCTGATCGGCTTCGTGTTCTGGTACCGCGGCCTCGCCCAAGGCGGCATCGCTGGCGTCGGGCAGTTGCAGCTACTGCAGCCCTTTTTCGGCCTGGCGCTGGCAGCGTCGCTGCTGCACGAGCAGGTCAGCCCGCTGATGATTGTTGTCACGCTCGGCGTGGTGGCCTGCGTGTTCGGGGCGAAGAAATTTGCACGCTAGGAGTTTGGTGGTGGAGGGCGACTCCGCCCTAGAACTTCGTCACCACCCCAATGCCAATCCCCTCGAACCCGCCCATTGCCATCAGCGCCGCAGGCGCCTCATCAAGGCTGATCTTCTTGCCGACCAGCAGTTCGGGCTTGAGCTTGCCGGTGCGGATCATCTCCATCATGGCGGGGTAGCGGTAGGCCTGCATGCCGTGGCTGCCGAGGATTTCGAGCTCGAAGGCGATCACCTTGTCCATCGGCACTTGCGGGCGGGCATGTTCGCCCAGCATCAGGCCGACCTGCACGTGGCGGCCGCGCCGGCGCAGATTGGCAATCGAGTTGAAGGATGTCGTGGGGTGGCCGAGCGCGTCCATCGACATATGCGCGCCGCCATTGGTGATTTGCTTGACCGCCTTGACCACGTTCGGCGTGGTCGCGGCGTTGATGGTCGCCACGGCGCCGATCTTTTTGGCGAAGTCCAGTTTCTCGTCGGTGAGGTCGATGGCGATGACATTGGCGCCCATGGAACTGGCGATCATGATCGCCGACAGGCCGACGCCGCCGCAGCCATGCACCGCCACCCATTCCCCCGGCGTCACCCGGCCCTGGTCGACAATGGCGCGAAACGAGGTGACGAAGCGGCAGCCGAGGCTGGCGGCGGTGGCGAACTCCATCTCCTCGGGCAGGCGTACGAGATTGGTGTCGGCATGCTCGATGGCGACATATTCGGCAAACGATCCCCAGGCGGTGAAACCCGGCTGCGTCTGGTGCTCGCAGACCTGATGATTGCCCGAATTGCATTCGAAACAGCGGCCGCAGCCGACGCAAAACGGCACGGTGACGTGTTCGCCAGCCTTCCAGCGGGTCACCTGCTTGCCGACGGCGACGACGATGCCGGCCAGTTCATGGCCCGGCACATGCGGCAGTGTGATGCCATCGTCATGGCCCATCCAGCCATGCCAGTCGCTGCGGCAGAGCCCGGTTGCCTCGACCTTGATGACGACGCCGTCGGCGGCCGGTTTAGGATCCGGCACGGTCTGGATTCTCGGCGCTTCGCCGAATTTTTCGAAGACGACGGCTTTCATCGGCAACTCTCCGTGCTCTGCTCCGGCATTGTGAGCCTATTCGGCATCTATCTGATTCTCCGGCGCTGCCTTCTGAAAGGCCGGCAGCGCCATGCAGGCGGCGTGGATGCGCGAGATCTCGGGGTAGGGTGTCAGGTCGACTCCGAAGCGGGCGTTGCTGGCGATCTGGGCGACCAGGCAGATGTCGGCGAGGCCCGGTGCGTCGCCATGGCAAAATGTGCCGGTCTCATCCGATGAAGCCAGAATCTTTTCAAGCGGCTGGAACCCTTCGTTCACCCAGTGGCGAAACCAGTGGATGACATCCTGGTCGCCGGCGCCGAACAAAGTGCGCAGCGAGGTCAGCACGCGCAGATTGTTCACCGGGTGGATGTCGCAGGCGATCATCTGCGCCAGCATTCGCACGCGCGCCCGGCCGAGCGCGTCCTTCGGCAACAGCGGCGGTTCGGGATGGGTCTCGTCGAGATATTCGATGATTGCCAGCGACTGCGTCAAAAGCGTGCCGTCGCCCAGGATCAGCGCCGGCACCAGCCCCTGCGGATTGACCGCTAGGTAAGCCGGCTCCAGATGGTCGCCATGACGCAGATGATGCGGCACGTAATCGTAGGTCAGGCCCTTCATCTCGAGCGCAATGCGTGCGCGATAGGAGGTGGAGGAGCGATAATAGTTATGGAGGACCAGATCGCTCATCGGATTACGGCTTGTCGGTGGAATTTTGGCCGATGGGATCTTGGCCGATGGTGATCTCGATGGTGCCGATGCTGTCGACACCGCCGGTCATCGTCTGTCCCGGCGCTACCGCGCCGACGCCGGCCGGCGTGCCGGTGAAGATCAGGTCGCCCGGTTGTAGTACAACCGCACTGCTGCAGATCGAAACGATATCGGCGATCGGCCAGATCAGTTCGGCGAGGTCGCCCTCCTGCTTCACCGCGCCGTCGACGGCGAGCCAAATGCGGCCATTTTGCGGATGGCCGGATTTGGCGGCTGATACCAACGGGCCGCAGGGCGCCGAGCGGTCGAAGGCCTTCGACCAGTCCCACGGCCGCGCCGCCTTCTTGGCCTCGTCCTGCAGGTCGCGGCGGGTGAGATCGATGCCGACGCCGTAGCCCCAGACATGGTCTAGCGCCTCAGTGCGGGGAATGCGGACGCCGGCCTTGCCGATCGCCGCGACCAGTTCGATCTCGTGGTGCAGGTTTTTGGTCAAGGGCGGGTAGGGGATCGTGGTGCCGGAATCGACCACCGCATCGGCCGGCTTGGTGAAGAAGAAGGGCGGGTCGCGTTCGTCATTGCCGAGTTCGCGGGCGTGGGCGGCGTAGTTGCGGCCGACGCAGAAGATGCGGCGCACCGCAAAACGCTCGGCCGAGCCGGCGACGGCGACCGATGGTGTTGCGGGCAGGGGAAGGACGAAGTCTGTCATGCGCGGGTCTCTGCTTGGGATCTTGACGGCACATTTGACCGATTTGAACCCCCGGGCAAGGCATCAGCGTCCGCAAAAGCACGAGCTGCGCCTTGATTGTCGGATAAAGTCGGCTTCGCTTCCGGGGGTTAAGATGGCGATAGACTATTTGCCAATAAGCTGGCCATACCAGCGGGAGTATCGTGCCCACGGAGAACTGAAACAAACACCATGACCGCAATCAACGATCGCGCCCGGTTTCTGATCATCGACGACCATCCGCTGTTTCGCGAGGCGCTGCACAGCGCCGTGCAGATGGCGTACCCGGAAGTCGACACGGTGGAGGCGCGCTCGATTGCCGAAGCGCTCGATCTCCTGGGTGGGATAAAACCGTTCGATCTGGCGCTGCTCGATCTCAACATGCCCGATGTGCATGGCTTTGACGGGTTGCTGCAGCTGAGGACCCGCCATCCGCGGCTGCCGGTGGTCGTCGTCTCGGGCTATGAGGAGCCGAAGATCATCTCCGAGGCGTTGTCCTATGGCGCTGCCGGCTTCATCCCGAAATCGGCGCGCAAGAGCGATCTTGCGGCCGCAATCCGCTCGGTGATGGAGGGCGCGATCTATGTGCCGGAGACATATGAGGGACAGCCGCCCGACGCCGACAGCGCCGACCGCGCCGACATGGTGCAGCGGCTGGCCAAACTGACGCCGCAGCAGCTGCGCGTGCTGCAGATGCTGCGCCAAGGCCTGCTCAACAAGCAGATCGCCTACGAGCTGCAGGTCGGCGAGACCACGGTCAAGGCGCATGTCTCGGAGATCCTGCGCAAGCTCAACGTCTACAGCCGCACGCAAGCGGTGATCGAGGTGTCGAAGCTGGACAATGCGGAGCTGTTTCGCGATCAGGCCGGGTTTTGATCTTTACCCTCCCCCTTGTTGGGAGGGTCGATCCGCGAAGCGGAGCGGGGTGGGGGACCTTGGCGCTGCACCCCGCCCCGGCGTTGCGCGCCGACCCTCCCCATCAAGGGGAGGGTATGGGGCTCAAGCCAGCAGATGCGCCAGCAGCGCCCTTAGCTGCGCCGGTTTCAGCGGCTTGCGCATCAGTTCGATGCCGGCGGCGCGGGCGGCTTTGGCGACGGCCTCCGATCCGTCGGCGGTGACGATCAGCGCCGGCACGGCGCGGCCGAGATAATCGCGCACTTCGGCTATTGTTGCGGTGCCGAGGTCGCCGTCGTCGAGATGCTGGTCGGCAATGACGATGTCGGGCACCCAGTCGGTGTCGCCGAGCAGGCTGAGCGCATCCTCGGTCGAGGTCGCGGCACGCACCAGGCACTGCCAGCGCTCGAGCAGGAAGGTCATCGCCTGCAACACATCGGCGTCGTTTTCGACCAGCAGCACCTTGGTGCCGAACAGGCCGTAGCCGCGCGGCCGCTCCATCTCGGCAAGGCTGGCGATGGCGTCGGCGCTGGCGCCGATGCCGACCGGCACATCGATGTGGAAGATGGTGCCGCGCCCGACTTTCGACGAAAACGTCACGGGGTGGCCGAGCGCGGCGGCCATGCGCCGCACGATGGCAAGGCCCAGCCCCAGTCCGCCGCCGGAAATTCCGGTATCGGCCGGAATGGCGGAGCCGCGATGGAATTCCTCGAACACCGCCTCGCGCTGGTCGTCGGGAATGCCGCAGCCGGTGTCGGCGACATCGATGCGGATGGTGTCGCCGCGATGCCTGGTGCCGACCAGCACGCCGCCCGAGCGGGTATAGCGCAGCGCATTGGACAGGATGTTCTGCAGGATGCGGCGCAAAAGCGTGCGGTCCGAACGCACCACGGCGCTGACCGGGCGGAATTTCAGTGTCAGCCCCTTCAGCTTGGCAACCGGCTTGAAATCCGAGCGCAGCGACGAAAACAACGTCTCCAGATTGACGTCGCCAATGTCGGGCTGGACCACGCCGGCGTCGAGCTTGGAAATGTCGAGCAGCGTGCGCAACAGGTCTTCCATCGTCTCCAGCGAGCGCTCGACCTGACGGACGAGTTTCTTGCCCTCGTCGCTGGTCTGCACTTCGGCCAGTGCCGAGACCGAGAGGTGGGCGGCGTTCAGCGGCTGCAGCACGTCATGGCTGGCGGCGGCCAGGAACCTGGTCTTGGACAGGTTCGCCAGCTCGGCGTTTTCCTTGGCGGCGCTGAGGTCGATGTTCGACTGTTCCAGCCGGCGCAAGGTCGAGTGCAGTTCCTCGGTGCGCATGCGCACCCGGTTTTCCAGTGAAATTGCAGTCTGGAACAGCGAGAAGGCATTGCCCTGCTGGTCCATCGAGCGCTCGACGCGGCTGACCAGAGCGGCGTTGATCTTCTTCAGCCTGTCGACGTCGTCGATGTCCCTGAGCGGCATGGGCTATTCCGCCGCCTGGCGTTCGCCGAAGGCGATGCCGGTGAAAGTCTGGTTGAGGTGCATCGAACGATACTGTTCGCCATAGGTGCCGAAGCCGATGACATTGTTGACCCGGTAAAGCTCCGAAATGTCGCGGAACACCTGGCGGTTGCGGGCGTCGAGCCGGCGCAGCACGCAATCGAAGCCGAGGATCATGTCGATGCCGCCGAGCCGCTCCTCGACGTCGCGCAGTGCGGCGCGCGTCGATTCCACCATGTCCTTGGGCTGGGCGATGGACAGCACGACGCCGTCGTCGATGGCGCAGAAGAACGACAGCGAGCCGTCGGGATGCATCTTCTGGATCGAGCGGCAGTAGTATTCGCCGCCCACCTTCACCACAACGGGGTGAGAGGCGAAGCTCAGCGGCGTCAGGTTCTGCGCAACGATGCCGACCGAGGCTGCATATTCCTCGGCCGCATTGGTGGCGTTGAACTCGCGCACGGTGCGGTGGTCCGGGTCGGATGCCGTCACCACCAGCTTTTCGTCGGTGGGGATGAAATTGTCGGTCTTGAAGACGTGGAAGGGAATTTCGGTAGCAATCAACACGATGATGGCGCTGTCTGACGCCACCTTGCCGTTCGAAATCAGACTGGTGGTTTCGAATTTGAGGTCGTCGCCCGCCGAACCGCCGATCAGCGGGATGTCGTCCAGCCCCCAATGGATGGCCGAGGTTACAGCTTCCTCGGCAAAGGACAGGCCGTCGATGAAGCAGAGCGCGAAGGTGCTTTTGGCATGGCAACTGCCGGTGCGTCCGCGCAGCAACCGCCGCAAGCCCTCGACTTCATCAGTGATCCTGTCCATTCCCGACGAGGAGAGATTGTCGACCATGGTGCTGACCGCCGAAAACGACGCGGAGGGAAAGAGCAGCGCCAGCACATGGCCTTCCTCCAGGCCCTGGGGGGTGATCTCGCCGGCGGTCGAGCAGGCGGCGTAGGCCAGCGTCGGCGCGTGGGTCTTCAGCCCTTGCGAAAGGACGCTCGCGTCAAACAAGCTCTGGGAGAAGAACAGCAGGGCAAAGCCGGCATCGATGGCTGCGGCCTCGACGGCGACCGCCAGGGCGAATGCATCGGCGTCGGGCTCGTCGGTGGTGAGCGCCGACAAACCGGATGCATAGCTCGTCCGTGAACTGGCCAGAGGCTTCCTCCCGATATCCTCCGACGCTTCCTGCGCGCGCCCGTTTTATGTCTCTCGGCGCGCTGGCGTCGAGGGCATTGTTGCCCCCTATTCGCTCTTTGGCAATGGGGCGGACAGGCCCGTGATTTTCGTTTTCTCCATGACCGAAAGTACAATGAGCGCCGTGTGTTTTTTGCGCTTTGTGCAGTGTACCAATAGCGCATGGCCGAGCGCCAAAGCCGCATCGGCAGCATGACTACCAAGGTCATACCCAGGGAGGATGCATGTCGGACGTTTCGTTTGTCGTGAACGGAAAACGGATCAGCGGCGCTGCCGAGGACCGAACGCTTCTGGTTCATTTCCTGCGCGAAAATCTTGGTCTCACCGGAACGCATGTCGGTTGTGACACCTCTCAATGCGGCGCCTGCGTCGTGCATGTCGACGGCAGGGCAGTGAAGTCCTGTTCGATGCTGGCCGTGCAGGCCTCCGGGTCGACCGTGGTGACGATCGAGGGGCTTGCCAATGGCGGCGACCTGCATCCGATGCAGGCCGCGTTCAAGGAACATCATGGGCTGCAATGCGGCTTCTGCACGCCGGGCATGATCATGACCGCGACCGACATGGTCGCGCGCCATCCCGAAGGCCTCGACGAGGCGACGGTGCGCGCCGAGCTCGAAGGCAACATCTGCCGCTGCACCGGCTACCACAACATCGTCAAGGCGATCCTCGCCGCATCGCAGACGATGGCGAAGGTGCCGAAGGGCAGGGCGAAACAGGCAGCTTAGGGGATAGGTGGTAGGTAATAGGGAGTAGGGCAAAACGGCGATACGACACCGCGTGCTCTTTCCCTACCGCCTAACTCCCTACTGCCTATTCCCTTAAATTCCGGAGGAATTCCTATGGGCATTGAAGGTATCGGCGCTCGGGTCGTGCGCAAGGAAGACAAACGCTTCATCACCGGCGCCGGCCGCTATGTCGAGGACATGGTGGTTCCCGGCATGAAGCATGCCGCTTTCGTGCGCAGCCCGCACGCGCATGCTCAGATCAAGAAGATCGACGTCAGACGAGCGCAGGCGATGCCCGGCGTCATCGGCGTCTTGACCGGCAAGGAGCTCAAGGCCGACGGCATCGGCAACCTGATCTGCGGCTGGATGATCCATTCCAAGGACGGCTCGCCGATGAAGATGGGCGCGTGGTCGCCGCTGGCGGTCGACAAGGTGCGCTATGTCGGCGATGCGGTCGTCATCGTGGTGGCGGAAACCAAGGGCCAGGCCCGCGACGCGGCCGAAGCGGTCGAGATCACCTACAAGGAATTGAAGGCGGTGGTCGATGCCACCAAGGCGCTGCAAAAAGGTGCGCCGCAGGTCCATGCCGATGCCGAGGACAATCTGATCTTCGACTGGGAGATCGGCGACGCCAAGGCGACCGACGCGGCGATCCAGGCGGCGGCCCATGTCACCCGCATGAAGATCGTCAACAACCGGCTGGTTCCCAACGCCATGGAGCCGCGCGCGGCCCTTGGCCATTACGACAAAGCCGAGGACCATTTTACCTGCTGGACGACGTCGCAGAACCCGCATGTCGCGCGGCTGGTGATGAGCGCCTTCTACAATGTCGCACCGGAAAACAAGCTGCGCGTCATTGCGCCCGATGTCGGCGGCGGCTTCGGCTCGAAGATCTACATCTATCCCGAAGAGATCGTCTGCCTGTGGGCGTCGAAGAAGACCGGCGTGCCGGTCAAATGGGTTGCCGACCGCACCGAAAGCTTTCTCACCGACGCGCATGGCCGCGACCATGTCTCGACAGTCGAAATGGCGTTCGACAAGAACAACCGGATCACCGGCTTCAAGGTAGACACCATCGCCAATCTCGGCGCCTACATGTCGCTGTTCTCGTCTTGCGTGCCGACCTATCTCTACGCGACGCTGCTGTCGGGCCAGTACAATATTCCCGCAATCCACGCCAATGTGCGCACCGTCTACACCAACACGGCACCCGTCGATGCCTATCGTGGGGCAGGGCGGCCGGAAGCGACCTATTTGCTCGAACGCACAATGGAGACCGCCGCACGCGAACTCGGGGCCTCTCCGGCGGAGTTGCGGCGCATCAATTTCATCACCGAGTTTCCGCACCAGACGCCGGTCATCATGAATTATGACGCCGGCGATTACGGCGCTTCGCTCGATGCGGCGACAAAGGCGTCCGACTATGCCGGCTTTGCCGAACGCAAGGCTGCCGCCGCCAACCAGGGCAGGCTGCGCGGCATCGGCATGAGCTGTTACATCGAGGCCTGCGGCATCGCGCCGTCGGCGGCCGTCGGCTCGCTCGGCGCCGGCGTCGGCCTGTGGGAATCGGCCGAGGTGCGGGTCAATGCCGTCGGCACGATCGAGGTGCTGACCGGCTCGCACAGCCATGGCCAGGGCCATGAGACGACCTTCGCGCAACTCGTCAACCAGCGTTTTGGCGTGCCACTGGACTCAGTCTCGATCGTCCATGGCGACACCGACAAGGTGCAGATGGGTATGGGCACCTACGGTTCGCGCTCGGGCGCGGTCGGCATGTCGGCCATCGCCAAGGCGCTCGACAAGGTCGAGGCCAAGGCCAAGAAAATCGCCGCCCATCTGCTCGAGGCCGACGAGGGCGACATCGTCATCGAGAATGGCGAGGTCAAGGTCGCCGGCACCGACAAGAGCCTGCCCTGGTTCCAGGTGGCTCTTGCCGCCTACACCGCTCACAATCTGCCGGCAGGCATGGAGCCGGGACTGAAGGAAACAGCCTTCTACGATCCGGCGAACTTCACTTTCCCGGCGGGCTGCTACATCTGCGAGGTCGAGATCGATCCGGAAACCGGCACGACCGAGATCGTCCAGTTCGTCGCCGCGGACGATTTCGGCAACATCATCAACCCGATGATCGTCGAGGGCCAGGTGCATGGCGGCATCGCCCAGGGCATCGGCCAGGCGCTGCTGGAAGGCGCTCACTATGACGATAGCGGGCAGCTGCTGACGGCGAGCTACATGGACTACACCATGCCGCGCGCGGACGACCTGCCGTCATTCAAGGTGTCGACCTCGAACACGCCGTGTCCGAGCAATCCGCTCGGCATCAAGGGCTGTGGCGAGGCCGGCGCCATCGGCTCGCCGCCAGCGGTCATCAACGCCATCACCGACGCTTTGGGGATTGTGGACATCGCCATGCCGGCCTCGCCTTCGACGGTGTGGGCGGCGATTAGGGCGAAGAAATGAGTGAGTAGGGAGTAGTGAGTAGGGAATGGGCATTACCGGAGATGACAGCGTCCCTATTCCCTACTCCCTACTCACTACTGCCTAACCACTTCAGGGGAGGATCCCATGTACGCAGTCAACTACCACCGCGCCGCCTCGGTCGCCGACGCCGCCAAGCTGGTGAAGAGCGGCGACGCCAGGCTTTTGTCAGGCGGCATGACGCTGATCCCGGCGATGAAGACGCGGCTCGCCGCACCCTCCGACCTGATCGACCTGTCGCGGATCAAGGAGCTGCAAGGCGTCAAGGTGTCGGGCAAGACCGTCACCATCGGCGCCGCCACAACCCATTACGACGTCGCCAATGACGAGAAGCTGCGGAAGGCCTGTCCGGCGCTTGCGCACCTTGCGTCGCTGATTGGCGATCCGGCGGTGCGCCACAAGGGCACGATCGGCGGCTCGGTCGCCAACAACGACCCAGCCGCCGATTATCCGGCGGCGCTCTTGGCGCTGGGCGCCACCATCGTCACCAACAAGCGCGAGATTTCAGCCGCGAAATTCTTCACCGGCCTGTTCGAAACGGCGCTGAAAGAAGGCGAGATCATCACCGCGGTGAGTTTTACCGCGCCGGCCAAGGCTGCTTACGAAAAATTCCGCAACCCGGCCTCGCGCTATGCGATCGTCGGCGTGTTCGTGGCAAAGGGCAAGGACGGGGTCAGCGTTGCCGTTACCGGCGCCGGCGATGACGGTGTGTTCCGCTCGAAGGAGATCGAAGCCGCACTGGCGAAGAACTTTGCCGCATCGGCGCTCGACGGCGTGAAAGTGCCGGCGAAGAATTTGATGACCGACCTCCACGCTTCGGCCGAATACCGTGCCAATTTGATCGCCGTGATGGCCAAGCGCGCGGTGGCGGCAGCCAACGCCTGACATCATAAAGCTACTGACAAGGAGAGGGGCCATCGCGGCCCCTTTGTTCGTCTGCGGCGGGCTGTAACTGGCCAGTCCTTGCGGGTTCGCTGCCACGCGCAAATCCGTTGTTTCAGGTAATTCCCGTGCAAGAACAGGCGCATACTTCCCAAGGGACTGCCCAGCCCCATTCTCGCACTTGCACAATCTGATATTGCACTGCAATATGTATAGCTAGGCGGAACACGGGGTGGATTCTGCGCGCGGCGGTGTGAGCTGCGCCAAGATCTTGCGTCGTAGAGGATCGGCATGGCCGACATCTCCGCAGCGTCTGTTGCCCTGCCGCGGGCCACAGCCGACAAAGCAGCCAGAGCAAGACTGGCCTATCTCGATGGCTGGCGCGGGCTTTCGATCGCACTGGTGCTGATCGGCCATTTCTTCCCCGTTCCCGGGATCAATCTCGGCGTGCTCGGCGTCGAGTTCTTCTTCGTGCTCTCAGGCCGGCTGATGGGCGAGATACTGTTCATCGAACGCTTTCCGCTGAAAAAATTCTTCAAGCGCCGCTTTTCGCGCATCTATCCCGCGCTGCTGGTGTTCGTGACATCAGCCATGATCGGGCTCTCCAGCACCTTTATCGCCTTCAAATGGAAGGCGGCGCTGACGGCGCTGACATTCACCTACAACTATGCCGGAATTCTCATCACCCGCGCCGGCGCGCTCGACCACATCTGGTCGCTATGCGTGGAAGAGCACGCCTACATCATCCTGGCGCTGATCAGCGTGGCGGTGACCGGGCGGGGCAATGTCGTGCGGCTGCTGGTGACGCTGTCGCTGCTGGCGATGGCCAATGGCGCCATTCGTACTGGGTGCTCGGCATGGATTACGAGCACAGCTATTGGCGCACCGACGTGCATATCGCCTCGATCCTGCTGTCGGCATCGATCTGCCTGCTCAGGCACGATGACCGGCTGCCGGCATTCCTGAAGGGTCCCTATGTCAGTCTGGTGTCGGCGGCCGCCGCCATTCTGCTGTTCCTCGATCCGGTGCCGACGCCGGTCCACTATCTCCTGGCGGTGCCCTTGCTGGCGCTTGTCGTCAATACGCTGGACACCAGCAGCTGGCATCTGACCGGCCTGTTATCGTACAGGCCGATGGTGATGATCGGGCTGTGGTCGTACTCGCTCTATCTCTGGCAACAGCCCTTCTACAAATTCGTCGCCGAGCAGGGCAGTGCGCCGATCCCGATGCTGGCGGCTGTCTTCGCCTGTGCACTATGCAGCTACTATCTGGTCGAGAAGCCCGCGCGGGCCTGGCTGAACCGGAATTGGTGAGGGCTACGGACTCCTAATCTTATGCTGCCGTGGCGATCTGCTTGCCGATCATCAGCCAGCGATGCGTCAGCCCGCAATCTGCCTGAGGTAGTAGCGCACCGCCTTCTTGCCGCCATGGATCACCGCGTCGCCGACCTCGGCGAAGCCAAGCGCGGCATGGAAGGCGTCCGAAGCCGGATTGGGCGGTTCGGCATTCACCTCGCACGTGACGATGCTGTGGCCCGCGCGGGCGACTTCCCCGAACAGATCCTCGTAGAGCCGGCGGGCATGGCCGCGGCCGCGCGCTTGCGCCGCGACGACGACGCGGTCGACATAGACGAAGCGTGGATAGCGCTCGCGGAACCAGAGGAAATTCGGGCTGTCGTAGGCCGCATTCTGGTCGAAGGTCATGATGAAGGCTTCGAGCGCGCCGATGCGCCTGACGTAAAACGCTTCGCCAAGCAGGAAAGACAGCCGTTCGGGCTCGAGCCATGACAGTTCGGCGGCGTGCTCATTGTTGAGTGCGAGGATGGCCGCTTCGTCCTGAGGCGAGACACGGCTGATCGGCGACGGCCCAGTCACGGCTTCGCTCATCATGCTCTGGCCGCCGCAATCGTCGCGGCAACCAGCGCCCCATCGGTGACTGTGGTGCGGTATTCGCGGTCCAGATCGCCGCCGCCCATGCCGACTTGCGGGTTGCGGTAGGCCATGGCGCTCGGTACGTCCTTGAGCGCGGCGAAATGCAGTTCCCTCAGCCCGGTTGATGCCAGCACCCCGGCGATGTTTTCGGGGTCCAGCGCGCCGCAGCCGAGGATGATGATGCGGCCGTCGGCCTGGCGGACGAGATCCGCCAACAGGCCGGCGCCTTCCACCGCGGTGTCCCTCTGGCCGCTGGTCAGCACGCGGCCGACCTTGCAGCGGATCAGCGCTTCCAGCGCCTCGGCCGGGTCGCGCGTCATGTCGAAGGCGCGGTGGCAGGTAACGGCGAGCGGACCGGCGGCATCGACCAGCGCGCCCATGCGGGTTTCATCGATGGTGCCGTCGGCATTGAGGCAACCGACGACGACACCGGCGACGCCGAGGTCACGAAGCGCTGCGACATCGGCGAGCATCGAGCTGTATTCGGCCTCGCTGTAGAGGAAATCGCCGCCGCGCGGCCGCACGATGACATGGAAGGGAATGGTCGCGCTCTCGAGTGCGGCGCGCACCGTGCCGAGGCTGGGCGTGATGCCGCCTTCGACCAGGCTGGCGCAGAGCTCGACCCGGTCGGCGCCGGCGGCCTGCGCGGCCAGCAGTCCATCGATGCCTTCGACGCAGATTTCGATCAGGGGGCGAGCATTTCCGGCCAAGGGGCGATCCTTCATGATTGCATGACGGCCAGCCCTAGCATCGGCTCGGTTGGTGGGGAAGCCGGAACAGCCAGTCGCTGCTTGGGCCAGCCCGGCAACCCGGCCGATCCGCAACTACTGGCGCAGCACCGTGTTCTTGGCGCCTTGTTCGACCTGGTCGATGACCAGCAGCTTGACCGGGCCGTCGCCGATGTTGGTGGCCTGGTGCCACTGGCCGATCATCTCGATGATGAAATCGCCCGTCTTGTAGGTGTTGCTGTTGCCGGTCTCGACATTCGTCACTTTGAGTGTCCCGGCCTCGACATAGGCGTAGCGGGCAAACGGGTGCTTGTGCACCGGCAGAGTGGCACCGACCGCAATGTCATAGGTTGAAACCAGGACCTGGACATTTTTCTGCGGCAGCACGATCGGCTGGCTGGACGCCGTCTGGCTGCGATCGGCAAGCGGTGTGACGACAACCGGCGGGATGGTACTGTCCAGCGCCCGAGCGGGGTTTGCAGATAGCGCTGCCGCGAACAGCAGCATCGATGCCAGGATCTTTCGCATGGTTCCTCCAGGTTTTACCGCCACCGCGCGGCGCGACGCCAAAGTTCTAACTCTCGTCAGTTACTGGAGACACAACGTCATCCGCCGGTGCCGTCGTCCATCATCGTATTCGTGAGCGCTTCATAGATGTTGCTGCATACCTGAGACCGCGGACAGTGTTTTACGATGAATGCCGGCACGACAGTCAGTGCGGCGGCGATCAGGATTTGCAGGAAGAGAGGAGCAGGCTCGAAGCGTTTGCCAAACAAGGCTCGGCAAGCGAAGTAGAGACTTTGAGCCAGGCACGCCCAGACAAGGACATGCAACAGCGTGCTCGTTGCTCTTGCATAGGGCGTTATGTATCCGTCGGGAAAGCCGACCATGCCAAGGTCGACGAGCCACTGCAGAGCCAGCAGGCAGGACAGGCATGCCCACAGAAAGGGCGCTACGCGGGTAACTAAAATTCTGCTGCGGTCAACGCTCATGTGCATCGAAGCACAACAGCGCTCGGCCTTCCAGAGCGGCTGCTGCGTGGCTTGGAGTATCGCCTATTTAAGAGTGCGCAGCGTGATGGAGTAGCGGTGACCGGCGACCGGCGGAATGCTGTGCTCCCACTCGTGGCGCGCCGGACCGTCCATGAGATAGAGGGACCTCGGTTCGACCTCGATCGTCTCGCGATCCCATTTGGAGCCGTTTTTGCGGCGCAGCCGAAAGCTGCAGGGCGCCAGCAGCGAGACGCCGGCGACGAGATCGAAATGCGGCTTGTCGCGATGCCAACCTATGCCCGCGCCCGGCGGATACTCGTTGATCAGCACCTGCGCGAAATCTGTGGCGGACCGGCCGGCAAAGTCCGCGACCTTGTCGCGGAGCGGCAGCAGGAATTGAGGTATGGGCGGCGCTTCGACGACCTGGCGCCGGTCGTAGTCGTAGCGCAGGCCGAAACCGGCCACTTGCCGGTTGGCAAGATGGCCGTGGAAATCGAAGGGCTTGAAGGACAGTTCATTGAGGTGACGGACCAGTTCCGCGTCTTCATCCGTTGTGATCAGGCCCGGCCGGTAGGAAAATCCTTCCGGCAGCGTGTCGGCCGCGCCGAAGAGATCGCCCTGGCTGGCATACGCTGTTGTGCTGGATTTCGTCTGTGACATCTGACGGAGAGATAGGAAGCCTCGCCGCCCGGGCAAGATTTCGGTGGTGTGGTGCGCCTCCCTCTCGGAACCTCCGCATCGTTGCGGCATTACGCATGTTCGAAGCAGGATTTGGGACGAAAGATTTGGGGACGAAGCAGGATTTCGACATGCCGTCCACCGCCATCCGCAACATCCATTACGACCCGTCGACGAAAATCCTCTCGGTCTGGTTCGTCCCGAGCGGAGCCCGCTACGACTATGAAGAGGTCGAGCCCGAGACCTATGCGGCGTTCCGGGCCGCCTTCTCGAAAGGGCAATTTTTCAACGAGTTCGTGCGCGACCGCTACCGGTTTCAATTGGTTGAAGAAGGGCGTCCGCGAGCAACCGGGTTCTGAAGGTGCGGTGATCCGTATAAGGTCGCGAACCCCAATTGCTTTTCGAATTGACTTGTTTCAACCTGCTTTGTGGGGACGGACAATGCCGTGGTCGAGATGGCCATAACATTGGGGGAGGCAGCTTTTGAAATGCATATCGATTATACTCGGCGTGGTAGGTGTCCTGTCTTCCGCTGCGTCTGCAAAAGATAATCGACAACACATCGACCCTGCCTATCAAAAAAACATCAACTATCTGGCCGGGCTGTCCGACGCCCAGTTGAAATTGGTCGTAACATGGTCAGCCAACGTCATCGCCGTTACGACGCGATGCCCGGCGCTGCAGCTGACTCCAGACGGAAAATCCAAAATAACGGCGATATACATCTTGTACGATGTGCAAGATAAACACCTGATGCCCAATCCCCCCAAATTCAAGAGAGCCATCAGGTTTTATGAAGGCGCTTTCCGCACGGCGGCGCAACGCACGGACAGCTGTCGGGCGGAGAAAGCCAAGGACCCGGGAAGCTACCGGTAAATAATTGTCGGCATGATCGACTAGAAGTGATTTGGCTCGCCGGAACCCCGGCGAAGCGCTCTCTATAGCCCTTCGCCAAATCGCCGCGAGAACTCACGGCCCGAAAACGCGACCGGACCGCGCGGACGCGCTTCGCCTTGCTGGTGGCCCCCCACCGTCACCTCGCGACCGAGCCCCCGCAAAAATGGACCTGGAGGCTTCTAACGCGGGCATCGAACGTCTGGAAAGGCAACGGCGCTCTGGCTTGGTTGAATTCTCGACCGCCACCGCGGAAATCGTGCGGACGGAATCCAAACGGGCGCCCGTATAGCCGCTCATCAAAGCCCTGTTCAACTCCTCAATTCGTGGTAAGGTGATTATACCAGTTAATAACATGACGATCGGCGCGGCCGTCGTTTAATGCGGGAGTAGGGATAGATGACGACGATTGCGCTGTTCGGTGCCGGCGGCAAAATGGGTTACCGCCTGTCGACCAATTTTCGCGGATCGCCCTACACGGTACGCCATGTCGAGGTCAGCGAGGCCGGCCGCGAGCGGCTGAAGACCGGACTGGGCTTCGACGCGGTCAGTGCCGATGCGGCGCTCGACGGGGCGGATATCGTCATCCTGGCCGTTCCCGACACGCATATCGGCAAGGTGGCGGCTGATATCGAGAGCAAGCTCGCGCCTGGCACGATGGTGATAGTGCTCGACGCGGCCGCACCCTTCGCCGGCCATCTGCCCAACCGGCCGGACCTGACCTATTTCGTCACCCATCCCTGTCATCCGCCGATCTTCAACGACGAGACCGACATGGCGGCCAAGAAGGATTATTTTGGCGGCGTCAAGGCCAAGCAGCATATGGTCAGCGCGCTGATCCAGGGGCCGGAAGCGGACTACGCCAAGGGCGAGGCGGTCGCAAAAATCATCTGGGCGCCGGTCATGCGCTCGCACCGTGTCACCGTCGAACAGATGGCGCTGCTGGAGCCCGGTCTATCGGAGACGGTGTGCGCGTCACTGCTTGTCGTCATGAAGGAAGCCGTCGACGAGGTCGTCGCGCGAGGCGTCGACCAACAGGCGGCGCTCGACTTCCTGCTCGGCCACATGAACGTGCTCGGCGCCGTGATTTTCGGCGAGACCAAGGGCGTATTCTCGGATGCCTGCAACAAGGCGATCGAATTCGGCAAGCCGGTGCTGATGCGCGACGACTGGAAGCGGGTGTTCGAGCCCGAAGAGATCGCCGCGAGCATTCGGCGCATTACCTGAGACAGGCCGAGTCGGGCGCTTGCCGGAGCGCCTCGATGGCTCGACACACCCGCCATGACGAACAGATGTTTTGCTCAGCGGGAACATGTCACCTCAATTAGTGATTGACTCATCATACCAGTTGGCTTAGCTGTTGATGGCTTGGGCAAGGGTTCGCGGGAAGTACGAAGCCTGGGCGAGTGGAGGGACGGCGGGGGAGCAGCGATCGTTTGGGAAGCCGGCACCGGCATTCAGCCTAAACCGATCGGCGGCCCGCGTTGCGCGATGAATTCGAATGCAGAGGCCTTGATTTATCAAGGCAATTTTTCAAACGGGAGGACATCATGAAACTCACACGCAGAATGACACTTGCGGCGTTCGCCGGCATGCTGGCGTTTGGCACGGCGGTACCCGCCTATGCGGCCGACCTCATTGCCATCATCACGCCCTCGCACGACAATCCGTTCTTCAAGGCGGAAGCCGTCGGCGCCGAAGCCAAGGCCAAGGAACTCGGCTACGAAGCGCTTGTGCTCGTCCATGATGACGACGCCAACAAGCAATCCGAATTGATCGATACGGCGATCGGTCGCGGCGCCAAGGCGATCATCCTCGACAATGCCGGCGCCGACGCCACTGTCGCTGCCGTGCAGAAGGCCAAGGACGCAGGCGTGCCGTCGTTCCTGATCGATCGCGAGATCAACGCCACCGGCGTCGCCGTGGCTCAGATCGTCTCCAACAACTACCAGGGCGCCCAGCTCGGCGCGCAGGAGTTCGTCAAGCTGATGGGCGAGAAGGGCAATTTCGTCGAGCTGGTCGGCAAGGAATCCGATACCAATGCCGGCATTCGCTCGAAGGGCTATCATGACGTCATCGACGATTATCCGGACCTGAAGATGGTCGCCCAGCAATCGGCCAACTGGAGCCAGACGGAAGCCTATTCCAAGATGGAATCGATCCTGCAGGCCAACCCGGATATCAAGGGCGTCATCTCCGGCAACGACACGATGGCCATGGGCGCGTATGCGGCGCTGGTTGCGGCGAACCGCAAGGAAGTCATCGTCGTCGGTTTCGACGGATCCAACGACGTGCGCGATTCGATCACCGCGGGCGGCATCAAGGCAACCGTGCTGCAGCCGGCCTATGCGCAGGCGCAGATGGCGGTCGAGCAGGCCAACGACTTCATCAAGAACAAGAAGTCGCCCGAGAAGGAAAAGCAGCTGATGGACTGCGTGTTGGTCAATGGCGACAATGCTTCCAAGCTGGAAACGTTTGCGCTGACCAACTGAGCCGGCGTGACATGAACAGCGAGGGGCGACCCAAGGGTCGTCCCTCGTCGCCATTTTCCGTGGGTACTGATCACCATGCTCAACAAGCCATCATGCTGAACAACAAGCCGACCTGGCCGATCCTTGCCGTGATACTCGGCATCAGCCTGACCGCATGTAAGATTTTGCCGACTCCCTCGGGGGATAGCGGCAACGGCTTCAATCCTGACAGGATGGTCGAGGAGATCTGGGCCGCGAAGGTCGTACCTTACCTCCAGCAGAAAGCCGGGCCGTTTGCCCAGGTCCACGCTCTGGCGAAAACCGATCCTGCTTCCGCCGGCGCCAAATATGGCAATCCGAACAAGCAGGCGAATTCGCCCTGGACCTTCGCGGTTCGCGTCGAGGGCAAGATCATCGCAGCCAACACGCAGTCGCGGGCCGCGACCATGGATATCGATGTGGACGGCGACGGCAAGGCCGATGCGCGGGTACAGATCGGACCGGCCATGCGCGGAACCGCGCTGCGCGACAGCCTCGATTTCATCCAGTTCAACGATTTCACCAACCAGATCGACTTCGCCCAGTTCGGCAAGGCGTTCAACGCCTATGCCGTCAAGGCCGTGCTTGCCAAACTGCCGCGTGACGCCTTGGAGGGCCGGACCGCCAAGGTCCTCGGCGCCTATACGCTCGAAAACGGCCAGGACCTGCCGCTGGTGACGCCGGCGGAGGCAGAAATCGGGCCGAAGCCATGAGCGCTGCGGTTGCTCACGATGTCATCCTGAAACTGGAGGACGTCTCCAAGGTGTATTCAGGCACCGTCGCGGTCAAGCGCGCGAATTTCGAGGTGCGCAAGGGCGCGGTCAATGTGCTGGTCGGCGAAAACGGCGCCGGCAAATCGACGCTGATGAAGATCATCGCCGGCGTCGAACAGCCGACGCTTGGCCGGATCCTCCTGGAAGGGGAGGAGGTCTCCTTCTCGTCATCGGGCGATGCGGTGAACCGCGGCATTGGCATGGTGTTCCAGGAGCTGAACCTGTTTGGCAATATGACCGTCGCCGAGAACATCTTCGCCACGCGCGAGATCACCAACCGGTTCCGCAAGATCGACCGCAAGGAGCAGGAGCGTCGCGCGGCGCAATTTCTCGAACGCCTGCAGGCCGGGATAAGGCCCGACATGCTGGTCGAGGATCTGCGCATCGGCCAGCAGCAGCTGGTCGAGATCGCCAAGGCGGTTTCGCTCGATGCGCGCATCCTGATCATGGACGAGCCGACCTCGGCGCTCAGTGCGGCGGAAGTCGAGATCCTGTTCAAGGTGATCGCCGACCTCAAGGCGCGCGGCGTGGCGATCGTCTACATCTCGCACCGGCTGGAAGAACTGATCCGCATCGGCGACTACATCACCGTGCTGCGCGATGGGCACATCACCGGCCAGGAGGAGATGAAAAACGTCGACACGCGGTGGATCGTGCGGCAGATGATCGGCTCCGACGCCAAGGATTTCGCCAAGGCCGACGGCCATGTTCCCGGCGAAGAGATATTCCGCGCCGAGGACATCTGCCTGCCGCGCGCCACCGGCGGGCTGGCGGTCGATCACGTCTCGCTGTCGCTGCGCGCCGGCGAGATCCTCGGCATATACGGCCTGATGGGCGCTGGGCGGAGCGAGCTGTTCGACTGCATCATGGGCCGCCATGGCCAGGCGACCGGCGCGATCTTCATCGCCGGCAAAAAGGTCAAGGAGCGCGACACGACGCGGCGTATCCGGCGCGGGCTGGCGCTGATCCCCGAAGACCGCCAACGCGAAGGGCTGGTGTCGATCCTCTCCGTCGCCAGCAATCTGACGCTGGCCAGCCTGTCGCGCTTTGTCCGCCTGTTCCACATCAGTGGCGGCCAGGAGAAGCAGGCGGTGACGCAGATCGTGCGGGAACTGGCGATCAAGGTTGCCGACCCGGCGCAGGAGGTCTCGTCGCTGTCGGGCGGCAACCAGCAAAAGGTGGTGATCGGCAAGGCGCTGCTCACCGGGCCGAAGGTGCTGCTGATGGACGAGCCGAGCCGCGGCATCGATGTCGGCGCCAAGGCCGACGTCTTCCGCACCATGCGCAAACTGTCGCGCGATGGGCTCGGTATTCTGTTCGCCACCTCCGATCTCGATGAGGTGATGGCGCTGTCCGACCGGATCGCGGTGATGAGCAATGGAAAACTGACCGGCATGTTCGATCGCGCCGAGGCGACGGAGGCAGCCCTTGTCGCCGCCTCGGCACTTGGCCACGGACCGGCCCCGCACACGGAGAACCCATGACTGACATCCCGGCCAAGGCGGCTGTCTCCTCCGTTTCGAGCGGCTCGCTGCTGCTGACGCTGATGAAGGCGAGGACCTTCATCGCGCTGATCGCCGTCTTGATCTTCTTCTCGATCGCGGCGCCGAATTTCCTGTCGACCGCCAACCTGATCCTGATGTCGAAACATGTGGCGCTGAACGCCTTCCTCGCCATGGGCATGACCTTCGTCATCATCACCGGCGGCATCGACCTGTCGGTCGGCTCGATCGTCGGCCTGTGCGGCATGGTCGCCGGCTACCTCGTGCTGAACGGCATCGACCTGCAATTCGGCTACACTATCTATTTCAACGTCGTCGAGATCGCGCTGATCACGCTGGCGGTTGGCATCCTGATCGGCGCCGTCAACGGATTGCTGATCACCAGGCTGAACGTCGCGCCGTTCATCGCCACGCTTGGCGTGCTCTATGTCGCGCGCGGCCTGGCGTTGCTGTCGTCGGACGGCCGCACCTTCCCCAACCTGGTCGGCAAGCCGGAGCTTGGCACCACCGGGTTTGGTTTCCTCGGCGCCGGGCGGCTGCTCGGCCTGCCGGTGGCGATCTGGATCCTGATCGTCGTTGCGCTGGCGGCGGCATATCTCGCCAAATACACGCCGCTCGGCCGCCACATCTTCGCCGTCGGCGGCAATGAACGGGCGTCGCGAATTTCGGGCGTTCGTGTCAACGTGGTGAAAATGTTCGTCTACATGTTCTCCGGCTTTTGCGCGGCGATCGTCGGTTTGATCATCTCGTCCGAACTGATGGCCTCGCACCCGGCAACGGGCGAAAGTTTCGAGCTCAACGCCATCGCGGCGGCAGTGCTCGGCGGCACCTCGATGTCAGGTGGGCGCGGCACGATCGGCGGCACCATTGTCGGCGCCTTCGTCATCGGCATTCTTTCGGACGGGTTGGTGATGATGGGCGTGAGTTCCTTCTGGCAGATGGTGATCAAGGGCCTTGTCATCATCGTCGCCGTCGTCGTCGACCAGGCGCAGCGCCGGCTGCAGAGCCGGGTGACGTTGATGCAGATGGCAAAGGCAGGCTGAGCATGGCGGAGTTGCGGGGAGGGCTCATCGGCTGCGGCTTCTTTGCCATCAACCAGATGCATGCCTGGCGCGACATTGAAGGCGCCGCGATGGTCGCCATTTGCGACCGCGACCCGGAGCGGCTGCGCATCATCGGCGACCAGTTCGGCATTGCGAAGCGCTACACCGACGCGGCAGAGATGTTTGCAAGCGAAAGCCTCGACTTCGTCGATATCGCCACTACCGTTCCCAGCCATCGTCCGCTGGTCGA
Source organism: Mesorhizobium sp. M0029 (assembly GCF_040323735.1). Taxonomy (NCBI): domain Bacteria; kingdom Pseudomonadati; phylum Pseudomonadota; class Alphaproteobacteria; order Hyphomicrobiales; family Phyllobacteriaceae; genus Mesorhizobium; species Mesorhizobium sp. M0029. Next base: position 464,997 of record NZ_JAMYVF010000002.1, on the reverse strand, counting down.
GATGGCGGCGCTGCACCGTGTGCCGGTGATTTGCCAAAAGCCGTTCGCGCCGACGCTTGCCGACGCCAAGGCGATGGTGAGGGCCTGCGTGGAAGCCGGCGTACCGCTGATGGTGCATGAGAATTTTCGCTGGCAGTCGGCGATCCAGGCGGTGCGTGCCGTGCTCGACAGCGGCGAGATCGGCACGCCGTTCTTCGGGCGCATCTCCTTCCGCTCTGCCTATGACGTGTTTTCCGGCCAGCCCTATCTCGCCAAGGGAAAGCGCTTCATCATCGAGGACCTCGGTATCCACAGTCTCGACATCGCCCGTTTTCTACTGGGCGACGTGTCGACGATCACGACGCGAACCGCGCGCATCAACCCCGGCATCGCGGGCGAAGATGTCGCGACGATGCTGATGGACCACAAGAGCGGGGCGACGTCAGTGGTCGACTGTAGCTACGCGACGAAGCTCGCCACCGAACCGTTTCCCGAAACGCTGATCGAGATCGACGGCAGCGACGGCACGATCCGCTTGGCGCAGGGATATCGGCTCACCGTCACCGGCAGGAGCGGCACGAAGATCACCGACGTTTCGCCGCCCGTACTCGCCTGGGCATCGCGCCCATGGCACAACATCCAGGAGAGCGTCGTCGCCATCCAGCAGCACTGGGTCGACTGCCTGGCAAAGGGAACCGAGCCGGCGACCTCGGGCGCCGACAATCTCAAGACATTCGCGCTGGTCGAGGCGGCCTATCTGGGCGCCGCGAGCCACGAACCTGTCCACCTGGATGGCTTGCTGACATGACAGCCGACGCCTTCCTCCTATACGGCACACGCGTGGTCGAGGCCGAGCCGGTTAGGCTGAGTGCGGGCTTGCTCAGCGCCGACTTTGTCAACGGCAGCCTGCGCACCATCCGTTACGGCGGCATCGAAGTGCTGCGCGCCATCGCCTACATCGTGCGCGACCGCGACTGGGGCACCTATGAACCGGCGCTGACGGACCTTGCCGTCGATCAGAACGCCGACAGCTTCTCCGTCAGCTACTCCGCAACTTGCTTAGCACCGGGCGGAAGCCGGCTCGACTTTCGCGCTACGATCAAGGGCTCCGCCAACGGTCACCTAGTGTTCGACGTCAGCGCGGTCCCTGAAAGCGATTTCGAGACCAATCGCTGCGGTTTTTGCGTCCTGCATCCGATCGCCGGCCTCGCCGGCAGCCCGGTCACGGTCGAGCATACCGACGGCAGCGTCGTGGCGACGAAACTGCCGCTGTTGATCGATCCCTGGCAGCCTTTCAAGGATTTGCGCGCGATCACCCATGAAGTCCGGCCGGGCATTACTGCCGAATGCCGGATGGAGGGCGACACTTTCGAGATGGAGGACCAGCGTAACTGGTCGGACGCGTCCTACAAGACCTATGTGCGGCCACTCGCGCTGCCTTGGCCCTATGTACTGCCGGCCGGCCAAACTGTAAGCCAGACGGTCAGCCTGCGCATCACCGGCGAGGGGGGAATGCCGGCCGCAGCATCTGCCGCCGAACCGGTCAGCGTCGAACTCGGCGAGACCGGGCAGAGGCTGCCGGATCTCGGCGTGATCATCTACCCGGATGAGGTCGAAGCAGCGCTCGCAAATCTTTCGACATTGACCGAGCTCGGCCCGCAGCAACTTGTCTTCCACTACGATCCGACGCGCGGCCACGGTCTCGAAGCATTGCAGTCTTATGCAAGGCTCACCGCCGCCTATCCGGTGCAGACGACGCTGGAATGCGTCGTTGCCTGCGCGGGCGACCTCGATCCCGAGCTGTCAGGCGTTGCCGACATGGTGCGTCAAGCCGGGTTGAAGCTTTCGGCCATTGCCGTCTCGCCTTCGGTCGACCGGCAGTCGACACCGCCGGGCAGTGCGTGGCCGGACTGTCCGCCGCTCGAAGACGTCTATGACGCGGCGCGGCGCGCCTTTCCCGATATCCGGCTTGGCGGCGGCATGTTCAGCTATTTCACCGAGCTCAACCGCAAGCGCGTGCCGGGGGGCCTGCTCGATTTCGTCACTCACTGCACGTGCCCGATCGTGCACGCCGCCGACGATCTCAGCGTCATGCAGTCGCTGGAGGCGCTGCCCTCCATAACCGCGTCGGCGCGGGCGATCTTTGGGGAAAAGCCTTACCGCGTCGGTCCATCGACGATCGCCATGCGCCAGAACCCCTATGGCGGCGCGACCAAGGGCAATCCCGGGGGACAGCGCATCGCCATGGCCGATCGCGACCCTCGCCATGCCGGCCTGTTCGCAGCCGCATGGGCGATCGGCTATGCCGCGCGTGTCGCGCCGGCCGGGCTGGAACTGCTCACGCTGTCCGGCTTCGCCGGGCCCTTCGGCGTGCTGGCAGCATCCGGCGAACCCGTCGCGGAAGGATCGCCTCGGCCGATCTTCGATGCCATCAAGGGGCTTTGCGAACTGGCCGGCCTTGCCCATGTTGCGGCAAGGACGAGCGACGAGACCAAGGTGCTGGCGCTGGCCGGCCGCTCCGCTTCGGGCAAGACCGTGGCGTGGCTGGCGAACCTGACGGCGGACGACGTGACGGTCGACATCTCAGCGTTTGGCCGAGGCCAACTGGTGATGACCCCTTACGCGATCACGCGGATCAGCTGAAATCAGTTGCCGGAGTTCATCACATAAAGCGCGCTCGAGCGCTCGAGGTGCTTGATCATCGCCTTCTCGGCGCCGTCGGCATCCTTCTTCTCAATGCGGCCGATGATCTCTTCATGCTCGGTCAGCGTGAACTGTTCCTTGCCGGTCCAGATCAGCATTTCGGTGTGATATTCCTTCAGCCAACCGAGCATCGCCTCGCTGACGGCGATATAGATCGGGTTGCCCGAGATCGCCGCGATCTGGGTGTGAAACTTCATGTCGGCGGAGATGAAGGCTTCGGAATCGCCGCGAAAGCCACGCTGTTCGGCAATTGTGGCCCGCAGCTGCTCAACGTCCTCGGCAGTGGCGTTTTCGGCGGCTTCCCTGACCATACCGCGCTCGAAGAAGATGCGCGCCGTTTTCAGGTGTTCCAACGTGTCCTTCGACGACGACAGGATGATCTTGGCTGCGCCATCGACCTGCTTGATGATCGACTTGGCGGTCAGCTGCAGCACCTTGGCGCGTTCCCCATGCGAGATCGCGACGAGGCCCATATTGCTCAGTGCCTGCATCGCCTCGCGGATCGCGGGACGGCCGACCTCGAAGCGCTCCATCAACTCGCGCTCCGACGGCATGTCGTCGCCCGGCGTCAATTCTCCGCTGGTGATCAGGCGCTTCAGCCGCAAAAACACTTCGTCGGAAAGTTTGCGCCGGACGATCGGCTCCGAACGGTTCATCGTCGCGAATCACTCCCTTGACCTGTCTCTATCTAGCATTGCCACAGCCATTCCCGGAATGGCCGTCGCCCCCATCGGCGATAGCCGCAAGACAGGATATCGCTTGCAAAGCTTATGTACTCATTATACCAGATTTCGACGATCAAGGAACTCTTTTCGAACCTTCCGCCCCTCAGACAACGAACCATGATCACGCTCACCTACCGCATCGAAACATCAGGCAGCATCGAGGCGCTGGCAGCCAAGATCGCGAGCGACCAGTCGACCGGAACCTTCGTCGCGCTGCCCGGCGAAACCGAGGAACTAAAGGCCCGGGTGGCCGCGCGCGTCCTGGCCATCCGGCACCTGCCGGACGCACTTCGCCCCTCCATTCCCGAGGCCGGTAACGGGCCGTTCAAGCGCGCGGATGTCGACATCGCCTTTCCATTCGATGCCATCGGCCACGACCTGTCGGCTCTGATGACCATTGCCATCGGCGGCGCCTATTCGATCAAGGGCCTGTCCGGCATTCGCGTTGTCGACATGAAGCTGCCGGAGCAATTCCGCGGCGCGCATCCAGGGCCGCAATTCGGCGTCGCCGGCAGCCGCAGGCTGACAGGTCTCACGGATCGGCCGATCATCGGCACCATCGTCAAGCCGGCGCTGGGGCTGCGGCCCCCCGAGACCGCCGCGATGGTGGGCGAGCTGATCGCCGCCGGTGTCGATTTCATCAAGGACGATGAGAAGCTGATGAGCCCAGCCTATTCGCCGCTGGCGGAGCGGGTAAAGGCAATCATGCCGCTGATCCTCGACCACGAGCAGAGGACCGGCAAGAAGGTGATGTATGCCTTCGGCATCTCGCATGCCGACCCGGACGAGATGATGCGCAATCACGATCTGGTGGCCAAGGCCGGCGGAAATTGCGCGGTGGTCAACATCAACTCCGTCGGTTTCGGTGGCCTGGCCTTCTTGAGAAAACGCTCCAGCCTGGTGCTTCACGCTCATCGCAACGGCTGGGACATCCTCACCCGCCATCCCGGCCTCGGTATGAACTTCAAGGTCTGGCAACAGTTCTGGCGGCTGCTCGGCGTCGACCAGTTCCAGATCAACGGCATCCAATCGAAATACTGGGAGCCGGACGCGTCTTTCGTCGAGTCCTTCAAGGCGGTAACGACCCCGATCTTTGCGCCTGAGGATTGCGCTCTGCCGGTCGCCGGTTCCGGCCAATGGGGCGGGCAGGCGCCCGAGACCTATGAACGGACCGGCCGGACGGTCGATCTGCTCTATCTGTGCGGCGGCGGCATCGTCAGCCATCCGGACGGGCCGGGCGCCGGGGTGCGTGCCGTGCAGCAGGCCTGGCAAGCTGCGGTCGACGGCATTCCGCTGGCGGATTTCGCCTTGAGCCATCCCGAACTGGCGCGGTCGATCGAAAAATTCGGCGACGGCAAAGCGGCCTGAAGCGATGCAAGATCTGCTTCTCAGCTATTATGGCGATGACCTCACCGGTTCGACCGACGTCATGGAAGCGCTCGAACTCGGCGGCGTGCCGACCGTGCTGTTCATGCGCCAGCCGGACGCGGCCATGGTTGAGCAGTTCAACCATTGCCGCGCCATTGGCCTGGCCGGCACCAGCCGCAGCGAAACCCCGCAATGGATGGACACGCATCTCACCGACGCTTTCGCCTGGCTGAAGGCGCTGAATGCCCAAATCTGCCACTACAAGGTCTGCTCGACCTTCGATTCCAGCCCGGCGATCGGCAGCATCGGCCGGGCGATCGAGATCGGCCGCTCGGTCTTCGCGCAGGACAGCGTGCCGCTGCTGGTCGGGGCGCCGCAACTCAAGCGTTACACTGCCTTCGGTCATCTGTTCGCCGCCTATCGTGACAAGTATTTCCGCATCGACCGCCATCCGGTAATGAGCCGCCACCCGACGACGCCGATGGATGAATCCGACCTGCTGATCCATCTGTCGCGGCAGACGGAGCTCACATCGGGGCTGGTCGATCTCGCGACGTTGCAGTCGGCGTCGCGCTCGGAAGCCTTCGACCGCTTGCTCGCCGAGGGGACCAACATCGTACTTGTCGATGTCGACAGCCGCGAGACGCAGGCGCTTGCCGGCAAGGAGATATGGCGCGCCCGCAAGCCGGGCGGTTCGTTCGTCATCGGCTCGTCCGGGATCGAATATGCGCTGCTGGCCGAATGGGTGTCGAACGGGACCGTCAGAGCTGAACCAAAATTTTCACCGCCGGGTGCCGCCGACCGGATCGCGGTCGTCTCGGGCAGTTGTTCGCCGACGACCGAACGACAGATCCGGCACGCTTTGACCGACGGCTTCGATGGCATCGAGGTCGATCCCGTCGAACTGATCTCCGAAGCTTCCGGAGATGCGATCGCACGCGCGACGGCAGCCGGTCGCGCCAGCCTGGAAGGCGGACGCAGCGTCGTTCTCTACACGGCCCTTGGACCCGCGGCCGACAGGGGGGGCGAAATCGACCGCCAGGAAGGCGCCCGCCACAAGCTCGGGCGGGGCCTCGGCGAACTGCTTCGCGCGCTGACGATCGAGCAGAAGTTGCAGCGCGTGGTCATAGCCGGAGGCGACACGTCGAGCCACGCTCTCGGCCAGATGGGCGTCGGTGCGCTGATGGTGCGGATGCCGCTGCCGGCGTCGCCGGGCTCGCCGCTTTGCGTCGCTCACTCGCGCGTCAAGGCGATCGATGGGCTGGAGGTGGCACTCAAGGGCGGGCAGGTTGGAACCGACCGCTATTTCAGCGCCATCCGTGACGGCCTTAGCAGCTGATTACGCGTCGCCTGGCAACCTCGAGATCCATTCATGCCCTCTAACGGCGCCGTAGCGGTTTTTGTCGCGCATGTTGACGTTAAATTCACATAAAGATATGGGTGTTTTGTCGGGGCAAGGTACTTTTGCCATTTATCCGCCTTGCTCTATCGGGGTTGTCGCCATGTGTTTCGCCCTTGCATCAGACTGCAGGATCGCCCTGTAGCAATCGCCAATGCTGAAAGAGGCGGTGATCATGCCCAGCCTGCTCGGAATCGATAACGGCCTCACGGTCACCAAGGCGGTCATCTTCGATGCCGACGGCACGCAATTGTCCGTGGCGCGTCGCCGGGTGCCGCAATCGATGCCCCACGCGCGCTGGGTGGAGCGCGACATGTCAGGCCTGTGGCAAGCAACAGCCGACGCCATCAAGGAGGCGATCGCGCTCTCCGGCAGGCCGGCGGAAGACATCAAGGCGGTGGCGGCGACCGCGCATGGCGATGGTCTCTATCTGCTCGATCATGATCGTCAGCCTTTGGGACCAGGCATCCTGTCGCTCGACAGCCGCGCCGGCGACATTGTCGACAGGTGGTCCGCCGGTACCGTTTTCACCGATGCGCTGGCGACGACAGGCCAGACGCCGCATGTTTCTGCGCCGTCGGCGCTGCTGGCATGGCTCAAGCAGAACGATCCTGATCGCTATAGCCGCATCGGCCATGTGCTGGCCTGCAAGGACTGGCTGCGCTTTTGCCTGAGCGGTACGATCGGCACCGACCGCACGGAGGCAAGCACCTCATTCACGGATTTTCGCACGCAAGCCTATGCGCCTGAAGCGCTGCGCATCTTCGGGTTGGAGGATCTGTTCGACGCGCTGCCGCCGGTGGCGCATTCGGCTGACATCGCCGGTCAAGTCACCGCCGATGCCGCCGAAAGGACCGGCCTCCGCCAGGGAACACCGGTCGCCTGCGGCCTGCACGACGTGGCCGCCTCGGCGCTTGGCATGGGCGGCCATGAAGACGGCGTGCTCGCCATCGTCGCCGGCACCTATTCCATCAATGAAGTCGTCTCTTCGCAACCGCGCGTCGACCGACGTTGGTTCTGCCGCAACGCCATCGACGCGGGCCGTTGGAACAACATGTCGATCTCGCCGGCCTCGACCGCGAACTACGACTGGTTTCTCGACACCTTCTGTCGCTTGGAGCAGAACAGGACGGATGGCGGTTCCATCCACGAATTGCTGGCGGGAGAGATCGACGCGGCGTTGAAGAAGCCTTCGACCATCCTGTTTCATCCCTATCTGTTCGGCTCTCCCTATGGCGATTTGGCCAGCGGCAGCTTTGTCGGCCTGCATGGCTGGCACAATCGCGGCGACATGCTGAAGGCGGTTCTGGAAGGCATCGCCTTCAATCACCGCACCCATGTCGAGGCCTTGCGCGACGGCTTTGCCGTCAGCGAGATCCGCCTGACCGGCGGCGGCTCGCGTAATCCTGCCTTCGTCCAGATGTTTGCCGACGTGCTGAACGCCCCGGTCACCGTCACCTCGACGGATGAGACCGCGGCTTTGGGTGCCGCGCTTTGCGCGGGTGCCGCGGTCGGCTTGTTCAAGACGCCGCAAGAGGGGGCAAGGCAGGTCGGGATGACGGAGCGGACGTATCAACCCGTGCCCGCCTCCAGTGCTGTGTTCAATGAGCGGTTTTCGCTCTACTGCAGCATAGCCGAGCAGCTGAAGTCGCATTGGCCGGACATCGAAAGACTGGCGCGGCCAAGGGGAGACGCATGATCAAGGCCGACGAACGACGCGAAGAGATCGCCGATTATGTGATCAAGCTCGGCCAGGTGCGCATCGATGATCTGGTCGAGTATTTCGGCGTGTCGCGCATGACCATCCACCGGCATATCGACCGGCTGGCGCAGCAGGGCGTGCTGCGCAAGCTGCACGGTGCGGTGACGGTCCAGCCTTCCGGCCTCTACGAGAGCGCTTTCCGCTACCGGGTGACCGTCAATCGAGCCGAGAAGGATGCACTGGCGCGGGCGGCACTGGATTATATCGAGGCCGGCCAGGTGGTGATGCTGGACGATTCATCGACGGCAAACGCGGTCGCGACGCTGCTGCTCGACGTCAAGCCGCTGACCGTAATTTCCAACAGCGTCTCGACGGCGGGCCAATTGATCAATGTGGACGATATCGATTTCATCTGCCTCGGCGGCCAGTATCATCCCACTTACAATGCCTATATCGGCATTGTCTGCGAGAACGCCGTGGCGCAGTTGCGCGCCAATGTGCTGATCTGTTCGGCTTCGGCCGTCACCGGAACCACTGCTTTCATCCAGGATCCGAATGTCGTGCGGGTCAAGCAGGCGATGATGACCGCCTCCGTGAAGCGCATCCTTTTGGTCGACCACGCAAAATTCGACCGGATCGCGCTGCATGTCTTCGACGATTTGACCAGTTTCGACGCCGTGCTGGTGACCGAGGGCCTCGGCGATGCGCAGGCGCAGAGCCTCGATCGGGCCGGCGTGAAACTGCGCATCGTCAAGACGAAAGCGCCATGAGCCGAACAGACGGAGCAGGGGCGGACAATCCCGCAGGGCGTCTCGCCGCGGTGGCCGGGACCGGCGAGGTCGACGTCGTCATTCTTGGCGCCGGCATCAACGGGGCAGGGCTGTTTCGCGATCTGTGCGCGCAAGGTGTCAGCTGCCTGATCGTCGACAAGGCGGATTTCGGCTCGGGCACCAGTGCCGCGCCGTCGAGGCTCATCCACGGCGGCCTGAAATATCTCGAGACGGGCGAGTTCGGGCTGGTGGCGCAGTCGACGCTCGAACGCAATCTGCTTCTGCAAAACGCGCCGCACTATGTCAGCCCGCTGCCGACCGTCATCCCGATCTTCTCGTGGAGCAAGGGCATGCTCGCGGCGTTGCGAACGCTGTTCGGCTCGACCAGCGCGCCGCGCAGCCGCGGCGCCATACTGATCAAGATCGGCTTGATGATCTACGATTTCTACGGTTCACGAAACCAGGTCATGCCGCGCCACCGCATGGTCGGGCGGCGGCAGGCGCTTGTTGAGATGCCGGCGCTCAATCCGGCGATCGTCGCCACCGGCACCTACTACGACGCCAAGATAAGTCACCCGGAAAGGCTGGTGCTGGAACTGATCCTCGACGGCTTGCAGGCTCACGCGGCGTCTGCCGGTGCCAACTACACGACACTGGCGGCTTCAGCCAATGGCGTGCTCACCTTCCAGCCGGAAAACGGCGCGGCCTTTTCGGTGCGGCCGAAACTGGTGGTGAACGCCGCCGGTCCGTGGATCGACGACGTCAACGCGCTGCTTGGTGCTCCATCGAAGATGATCGGCGGCACCAAGGGCTCGCATATCCTGTTAAGGCATGACGAACTGGTCAAAAGCCTCGCCGGGCGCATGCTCTATTTCGAGGCCGATGACGGCCGCATCTGCCTGGTCTACGACTATCTCGGCCTGGCGCTGTTCGGCTCGACCGACATCAAGGCCGACAATCCGGACGCGGTCCGCTGCGAACCCGAAGAAGTCGACTATCTGCTCGACAGCGTGCGAACGCTGCTGCCGGGCATGGCGTTCGAGCGCGACCAGATCGTCTACGCCTATAGCGGCATCCGGCCGCTGCCGACGTCTGAAGCAGCGACGCCCGGACTGATCAGCCGCGATCATTCGGCGCCCGTTGCCGAGCCGGACGGCAACAGGCCCTTTGCAGTCATTTCGCTGGTCGGCGGCAAATGGACGACGTTCCGCGGCTTTGCCGAGGAAGTCACTGATACCGTACTCAAGCGCTTGCAGCGCAGCCGCAAGGTGACGACGCGAGCCATGCCGATCGGCGGCGGGAGGGATTTCCCGGCCAACGCCCCGGCCCGCGCGGACTGGCTGGCCGAGGCACAGCAGGCAACAGGCGCCGGGGAAGGGCGCCTTGATCAATTGCTGTCGCGCTACGGGACCAGAGCCGTTGAGATCGCCAGGCATGGGTCGGATGATGAGGGTCGTCTGCCGGACTCGGACGGCTACGGCAAGGCGGAAATCGACTACATCGTGCGCAACGAGTTCGTCGAACATCTGGCCGATGTCGTTATGCGCCGCAGCACGTTGGCGATAGGCGGCTCGTTGACGAGCCGCGACCTGCAGGAGATTGCCGCGATCGCCGGGCGGGCGTTGGGGTGGAGCACCGAGCGCCTGGCGCGGGAGGTCGAAGCCGCTGTTGTCGAACTCGAGGGCAGGAACCTGATGCGGCTGGACTGATCGCTCCATCGCCGACACCTTAGCTTTTCCTGAGGCAATCCGATCGATTTGCCCTTGTTGCGCCGTGTGCATCAACCTTCCCATTTTGCACCCGGATTGGGATTTTGCCGGCGCCCTACGGGTTCATGCCGTCACCTGGATGAGGTAACACAAATTGACGTTAAATTAACACTGCCGTATGGTCGGATTATATGCTTAGCTTCTAATAGGCCCGCGTTGGCTGCCGAACATCGGCTGAGGCAACCATCTGCGGAGGGATTGACAGCGATGCAAAGGTATGAAAATTTTTGCACACAAAGATAATATTATCACCTGGGGAGGGGATGGCTTGAATTCCGGCGGAAGTGCAAACCGCGACCATGAGTCCAGCCTCGCCACGCGCGCGGCCTGGCTGCACTATGCCGGTGGTCTGACCCAGGCCCAGGTGGCCAAGCGGCTTGGCCTGACCAGCCTCAAGGCGCATAGGCTGATCACCAAGGCCAACCAGGAAGGTCTGGTCAGGGTCTTCATCGACGGCGACGTCGCCGAATGCGTCGATCTGGAACAGCGCCTGATCGCCGCCTATGGGCTCCACTATTGCGAGGTGGTTCCCGATCTCGATCAGGACGAACTGCCGCTGAAGGGGCTGGGCATTGCAGGCGCCCAGTTCCTGAAGCGCGAAATCGATCGCGGCGAAGACATGCTGATCGGCGTCGGCCATGGCCGCACGCTTGCCGCCAGCGTCGAATATCTGACGCGCGCAACTGCTGCTCACATCCGTTTCGTCTCGCTGCTTGGCGGCGTGACGCGCAAATTCGCCGCCAACCCGCACGACGTCATGCATCGCCTGGCAGAGCGGACAGGCGCGCAGGCCTTTGTCATGCCGGTGCCTTTTGTCGCCAATACCGCCGAGGACCGTGAAGTGCTGCTTGGCCAACGCGGCATCAGCGATGTGTTCGCTCTCGCCAGCCGGTCCGACCTGATGTTCGTCGGAATAGGCACGGCCGAGCGGGAGGCGTCGCTGGTCGCCACCGGCATGATCGAGCCTTCCGAAATCGATGAGGTCAAGCGGGACGGCGGCGTCGGTGAATTGCTGGCGCATTTCTTCGACGACAAGGGGCGTCCGGTCGAAACGGCGCTGTCGGAAAGAATACTGGCGCTTCCGCGCGATCAGTTGAAGGGCCGCAGGATCGTTGCCGTCGCCGGCGGCAAGGTGAAGGTGCGCGCCATCAAGGCAGTACTCGAAAGCCGTTATCTCAGCGGCCTGATCACCGACGAATGCACGGCCCGCGCGCTGGTCGAGCTCGACGATGCAGCCGGGACCGCGAAGCGCTACGTGAACGGAGGAACTTCGAATGCGTGACAACGGACAATCCGCACCGCTGGTGGTTGCATCATGAGCGCGAAGGCCACCGCCCGGCAAGCTTCGCCCGGCCTGCGCCGGGTGCTTGCCGGCGCTGCGGTTGTGGTTCTGCTCGGCGCCATGGCGCTCGACACCAAGGTGATCAAGATCGGCTCTGCCGGCGATGTTCGCAACGCGGTGTTTTCGGCCGCCGACTACGGCAAGTCTGAATTTCCCAAGGTGCAGGCCGATGTCGAAGCGCGTGCCGCCGACGCCGCGACGGTGGCGGCGGCGATCGCCAAGGACAGGGCGACGGCCGAAAAGGAATATGGCGTGCCGGCGGGAGTCGGACCGGTCATCTCGGTCAAGTTCACCGGCGTCGTCGGCGAGGGAAAATCGGGCATCTACAAGGTCGCCGTCGACGGTTTGCCGGACACGTTGACCGTCCGCGTACAGACTGGGCCGGCGATCAACGGAACCGAGCTTCGCGACGCCACCGGCAAGATCACCTTTGGTCAGTTCACCAACCAGATCGAGTATCAGGACGCCGGCTCGGCGCTGAACAACGAGATGAAGAAGGAGGTGCTGGCGAAAGTCGATACCAGTGCCTTGACCGGCAAGACAATAGCGGTGGTCGGCGTCTTCAAGCTGGTCAATCCGAAGAGCTGGCTGGTCACACCGGTGAGGCTGGACGTCAAATGACAATGGCTGCCGGCACAGAACCCGCGACTGGCGATGCCGTGCTTTCGGCGCGCAATGTCGTCATGTCGTATGGCGGCGTCCACGCGCTCAAGGGCGTCAACTTCGACATCCATCGCGGCAAGGTCACCACCCTGTTCGGAGAGAATGGCGCCGGCAAATCGACGCTGATGAAGATCCTGTCCGGCGTGGTGACGCCGACATCCGGCGACATCGTGCTCGACGGCAATCTCGTCAGCTTTGCCTCGTCTTCGGACGCGCGCGATCGCGGCATTTCGATCATCCACCAGGAGCTCAGCCTGGCGCCGAATCTGAGCGTCCGCGACAACATCTTCATGGGCCGCGAACTGCGCACCAGAACCGGCCTCGACTTCGCCGAGGAGGCGCGCCAGGCGCGGGCGCTGATGGCCGACCTCGAAGAAGACATCGATCCGATGACCCTGGTCGAGGACCTGCGCCTGGGGCAGCAACAGATCGTCGAGATCGCACGCGCGCTGTCGGTCGATTCCCGCATCCTGATCATGGACGAGCCGACCTCCGCACTCAGTGCGACCGAGGTGGAGGTGCTGTTCAAGGTGATCCGCGATCTGACCAGCCGCGGTGTCTCCATCGTCTACATCTCGCATCACCTCGAAGAGGCGCTGCAGATCACCGACTACGCCGTCGTGCTGCGTGACGGGGCGATCACGGCAACGGCCGAGGCCAAGGACATCGACCTCGAATGGATCGTCCGCAACATGGTGGGCGAGAATTTCGATCTCGGCTCGCCGCCGACCGGCCACGAGTTCGGCGCGGTGGCGCTGTCGATCGAGGATGTCAGCGTCACCGACGCTTCGGGTTCAGGCTACGTCGTCGATCATCTGTCGCTGGATGTCAAAGCGGGCGAGATCGTCTGCATCTATGGGCTGATGGGCGCGGGCCGCACGGAATTGCTGGAGGCCGTCGCCGGCCGTGTGCCCATGGCGGGCGGGCGGGCGCTGCTGGAGGGTGAGGACGTTTCGGGACTGACCATTGCCCAGCGCATCGCCCGAGGTCTGGTTCTGGTCCCCGAGGATCGCCAGCGCGATGGCCTGGTTCAGACCATGACCGTCGGCCGCAACCTGTCGCTTGCCAGCATCGAGGCATTCGCCAAGGGGCTCTTCCTCTCCCGGCAGAGGGAGCGCGCACTGATCGACGATTCGATCCGCAAGGTGACCATCAAGACCGCGGGCGGCAACGCCATGATCGGATCGCTGTCGGGCGGCAACCAGCAGAAGGTCGTCATAGGCAAGATGCTGACGACAGATCCCAAGGTCATCCTTCTCGACGAGCCGAGCCGCGGCATCGACGTCGGTGCGAAGGCCGAAGTCTTTCGCTTGCTCAGCGAGCGTGCCGCGCAAGGCCTGGCGGTCGTCTTCTCGACCTCGGAGGTCAATGAGTGCCTCAGCATCGCCCACCGCATCGTCGTCATGCGGCGCGGCAAGATTTCAGCCGAATTCGGCGCCAACGCCACCAAAGAGCAGATCATGGCCGCCTCCGGCGAAGCCGTGGTCGCCTGACCACAGAATTTCCGGAGCCCCGACCCATGAGCGATGTCAGCCAGGCCAGCAAACAGTCCAGCCCCAATGCGGGCGGAGAGGGCTTCGACGTGGCCAAGCTGCTGCTCGAAGGCCGGGCCTTCTTTGCCCTGATCGTCATCATTGTCGTCTTCTCGATCCTGTCGCCCTACTACCTCTCGGTGGCGAATTTCCTGACCATGGCTTCGCATGTCGCCATCTTCGGGATTCTCGCCATCGGCATGCTGCTCGTCATCCTCAATGGCGGCATCGACCTGTCGGTGGGGTCGACGCTCGGGCTTGCCGGCGTCGTCGCCGGTTTTCTGATGCAAGGCGTGACGCTGACCTGGCTCGGCGTCGTTCTCTATCCGCCGGTCTGGGTGGTCGCGGTGCTGGCCTGCATGCTGGGCGCCGCTGTCGGGCTGATCAACGGCGTGCTGATCGCGCGGTTCAAGGTTCCGGCCTTTGTCGCCACGCTCGGCGTCATGTACATGGCGCGCGGCCTGGCACTGCTGATGACCAGCGGCCTGACCTACAACAATCTCGGCGGCAAGCCGGAGTTGGGCAACACCGGTTTCGACGCGCTTGGCTTCAACCGTCTGTTCGGCGTGCCGACCGGCGTGGTGGTGCTGGCGGTCATCGCGCTGATCGGCAGCATCGTGTTGAACCGCACCGCGTTCGGGCGCTGGCTCTACGCCTCGGGCGGCAATGAGCGCGCCGCCGAACTGTCCGGCGTTCCGGTCAAGACTGTGCAGATTTCGGTCTATGTGCTTTCAGGCATCTGTGCCGCCATTGCCGGCCTGATCCTGTCCTCGCAGTTGACCTCGGCCGGACCGACCGCTGGCACCACTTACGAACTGACGGCCATCGCCGCCGTCGTCATCGGCGGCGCCGCACTCACCGGCGGGCGCGGCAACATTCGCGGCACCCTGCTCGGAGCCTTCGTCATCGGCTTCCTGTCCGACGGTCTGGTGATCATCGGCATCTCATCCTACTGGCAGACAGTGTTCACCGGCGCCGTCATCGTGCTCGCCGTGCTCCTCAATGCCGTTCAGTATCGCCGCCGTAGCAAGCTTCCAGCTTCGACGGGCGGCCAACCGACTTCTCAGAAACGGGGGAAGGCCGAACCGGCCAATCCTGCCCAAGGGAAGACTGCCAGCTGACTGGCAGCAAGACCGCGTAAAATCATTGGAGGAATGTACATGAAAATCGTGCTTAGAAGTTTGCTTGCCGCCGCGATGGTGGTCGGGTTTAGCGCAGCCGCATCGGCCGCGGGCCTGATCTCGATCATCGTCAACGATCCGGCCAACCCCTACTGGCTGACCGAAGGCAACGTTGCCAAGGCCGAAGCCGAAAAGCTTGGCTATACGGCCAATGTCGCCGCCCACAAGGGCGACACCAATACCGAAAGCAATCTGATCGACACCGCCATCACCAACAAGTCGGTGGCGATCATCCTCGACCCGGCCAATGCCGATGGTTCGGTCGGCGCGGTGAAGAAGGCGATTGCCGCCAACATCCCGGTTTTCCTCGTCAATGCCGAGATCAACCAGGAAGGTCTTGCCAAGGGACAGCTCGTCTCCAACAACGCCCAGGGTGCGGCTCTCGGCGCCCAGCAGTGGGTGCAGGCGGTCGGTGAAAAGGGCAAGTATGTCGAACTGCTCGGCGCCCCCTCGGACAACAACGCCGCCACGCGCTCGAACGGCTACGCGACTGTGCTGAGCCAGTATCCGGATCTCGAAAAGGCCGCTTCGCAGGTCGCCAACTGGGATCGTACCCAGGGACACGACAAGATGCAGAGCATGCTGCAGGCCAATCCCGACATCATCGCGGTGATCAGCGGCAACGACGAAATGGCGCTTGGCGCGGTTGCGGCGCTGAAGGAAGCCGGCAAGCTCGCCGGCATCAAGGTCGGCGGCTTTGACGGCTCCCCGGATGCGGTTGCGGCCATCAAGTCCGGCGAACTGCAGTACACCGTGCTTCAGCCGGTGGCCATCTTCTCGGCCAAGGCCGTGCAGCAGGCCGACTCGTTCATCAAGACGGGCGCTACCGGCGCCACCAGCGAGAAGCAGCTGTTCGATTGCCTGCTCATCACCAAGGACAATGTGGACAAGTACACCGCACCCTTCGTGCTGTCGGAATAAAAACCTGCTCAGGGGGTGTCCTTCGCGGACACTCCCTGGCTCTTCCATGGCTTCGAGACAACAAAGACTGCTCCTTGTGACTTGCCTTCATAACCATCCGGAACTTGCGGCATGAAAGACCTGCTGATCGGGATCGACGCGGGAACGTCCGTGATCAAATCGGTCGCTTTCGATCTGTCGGGGCGGCAGCTCGCCATGGCATCGGTGACCAACAGCTTCGTCACGCTGGAAGGCGGCGGCGCCGAACAGGACCTTAATCAGACCTGGCGCGACATGGTGCTGACCGTTCTCGATCTGGCGACGAAAATTCCAGACCTCGCGCGGCGAACCGCGGCCGTCGCGGTCACCGGGCAGGGCGACGGCACCTGGCTGATCGATGGCGACGGCATGCCGGTCGGGCGCGCGTGGCTCTGGCTCGATGCGCGCGCCGGACATCTGGTGGACGAGATGCGCGGCGATCCCCGGGATCGCACGCGGTTCGAGATCACCGGCACCGGGCTCAACGCCTGCCAGCAGGGCGCTCAGCTCAGCTGGCTGAAGAAAAACAGCCCGGAAATCCTGGAGCGCGCCGCCACTGCCTTTCACTGCAAGGACTGGCTCTATTTCAAGATGACCGGCGAGCGCGCCACCGATCCTTCGGAGGGAACATTCACCTTCGGCGATTTCCGCGCGCGCAGCTATTCCGACGAGGTGCTCGACATTCTGGATCTGACGTCGCACCGCCGCCTGCTGCCCCCCATGCTCGAAGGCACGACCGACCATCATCCGCTTTCTGCGTCGGCAGCAGGCGAGACCGGCCTGCTTGCGGGCACGCCGGTGGTGCTGGGCTACGTCGACATGGTCAGCACCGCGCTCGGCGCCGGCCTCTATGATCCAAGCGGCAATGTCGGCTGCACGGTCATCGGCTCGACCGGCATCCACACACGCCTAGCGCGCACTCCTGATGATGTCGTCCTCAACGACAATGCCTCCGGCTACACGATCGCCATGCCGGTTCCGGGCGCCTATGCGCAGCTGCAATCCAATATGGCGGCGACGCTCAACATCGACTGGCTGCTTGGCCTGGCGCGCGACGTGCTGACCGCCAGCGGCGCAAAACCTTCGCGCGACGAGCTGCTGAAAGCGCTCGATGTCTGGGTCGAAGGATCGGAGCCGGGATCGCTGGTCTATCAGCCCTATATCTCGCTCGCCGGCGAACGCGGACCGTTCGTTGACCCCGACGCACGCGCGGGCTTCATCGGCCTCTCGGTCAAGCACGGTTTTGGCGATCTGGCGCGCGCCGTTCTCGAGGGATTGGCCTTCGCGGCCCGCGATTGCTACCAGGCCATGGGCAGCATGCCCAGCGAGATCCGCCTGTCTGGCGGCGCGGCGCGCAGTCCGTCGCTGCGCCGTATTATCGCCGCGGCAACCCGCGCGCAGGTCAGAACCAGCAGCCGCCAAGAAGCAGGTGCCGCGGGTGCGGCGATGATGGCCGCGGTCGGGCTCGGCTTTTATCGCTCGATGGATGATTGCTGCGCCGAATGGGTGACGCCGCTTCTGGGCGAATGCGACGCCTATGACGAGGCGCTTTCGCAAACCTACGATGCGCTGTTTCCGTCTTTTGTCGCGGCGCGTCAGGCGCTGCATCCGGTGTGGAAATCGATGGCGCACCGCACAGGAGCTAAGTCTTGAGCGATACAACGGATATTGTCGATCTCTTCGTGATCGGCGGTGGCGTCAACGGCGCCGGCATAGCGCGCGATGCCGCGGGTCGCGGGCTGTCGGTCATCCTGTGCGAGAAGGACGATCTGGCGCAAGGCACCAGCTCGCGTTCCGGCAAGCTGGTGCATGGCGGCCTGCGCTATCTCGAATATTACGAGTTCCGGCTGGTGCGCGAAGCGCTGATCGAGCGCGAGGTGCTGCTTGAGGCGGCGCCGCACATCATCTGGCCAATGCGTTTCGTGCTGCCGCACAGCCCCGAGGACCGGCCGGCATGGCTGGTGCGGCTCGGGCTGTTTCTCTACGACCATCTTGGCGGCCGCAAGCGGCTGCCGGGAACGAGGACACTGAACCTGAGAACCGCGCCGGAAGGGGCGCCGATCAGGGACGAATTCAAGCGTGGCTTCGAATATTCCGACTGCTGGGTCGATGACGCCAGGCTGGTGCTGCTCAATGCGCTCGATGCCAGTCAGCGCGGCGCAAAAGTCTTCACTCGCACGGCCTGTATTGCTGCCAGGCGCGAAGGCGGCCTGTGGTCGATCGACATGCAGGACGGCCGCACCGGTGCTGTGACGAGGGTCCGCGCACGCGGGTTGGTCAACGCGGCCGGGCCATGGGTGAATGACATCGTCAGCCGCGTCGCCGGACAGAATTCCACCCGCAACGTTCGCTTGGTGAAAGGAAGCCATATCGTCGTGCCGAAATTCTGGGAGGGACGGCAGGCCTATCTCATCCAGAACAACGACAAGCGGGTGATCTTCGTCAACCCGTATGAGAACGATCTGGCGCTGATCGGCACCACCGACATTCCTTATGAAGGTCGGCCCGAAGAAGTGGCCGCCGAGGCAAGCGAGATCAATTATCTGATCAAGGTGGTCAATCGCTACTTCAAGCGGCAGCTGACCGCGCAAGACGTGGTCTACAGTTTCTCGGGCGTGCGTCCGCTCTATGACGACAATGCCGACAACCCAAGCGCGGTGACGCGCGACTATATCTTTGAACTCGATGCCCCCAACGGCGGCGCGCCGCTGCTGTCAGTGTTCGGCGGCAAGATCACCACCTTCCGCAAACTGTCCGAACATGCGCTGGAAAAGATCCAGCCGTTCTTTCCGACGATGAAGAAGGCCTGGACTGCCAAGATTCCCTTGCCGGGAGGCGATCTGGCGAATGCGGATTTCGAACAGTTCCTGGGTGATCTGCACGCCGAGTTTTCGTGGCTTAGCCCGTCGCTGGTGAAGCACTATGCCCGAAGCTACGGCACGCGCACGCGCGCCTTGCTGAAAGGGGTAAAAGGCGAAGCCGATCTCGGCCGGCGTTTCGGCCCGGATTTCTATGAGCTCGAAGCTGTCTTCCTGTTCGAGACCGAATGGGCGATGACCGCCGCCGACGTTCTCGAACGCCGGACCAAACACGGGCTGCATATCAATGCGGAAGAGCGGAAAACATTCGAAGACTGGTGCACAAAGACAATGGCGGCGGTGAACTGATGGCCTTCACGCTTTCGCTGAACACCAACCCGCTGGTCAATCGCTTCGCCGATCCCGACGATCTGATCGACGCCATTGCCTATGGCATCGGCATCCGCGACGTGCAGCTGACGCATGAATTCGTCAATCCGGGCTGGCCGGCGGCAACGATTGCCAAGTTCCTGCGCCGGTTCAAGAGCGCCCTGGCGCGGACCGGCGTGCGGATCACTTCGGGTATGACCGGTCCCTATGGTCGGCTCAATCATTTCGGCCATCCGGATGCCGATGTGCGCCGCTATTATGTCGACTGGTTCAAGACCTTTGCCGACATTTCCGCGGCGCTTGGCGCGTCGGGCATGGGCACGCAGTTTGCCATATTCACCTACAAGGATTTTGACGATCCAACCCGGCGCGCGGCGCTTCTCGACATCGCGCTCGAATGCTGGCGCGAAGTGGCCGAGCACGCCAAGGCGGCGGGCCTGACCTACCTTTTCTGGGAACCGATGTCGGTCGGCCGCGAGTTTGGCCACACGATCGAAAGCTGCGTCGAATTGCAGGGCGCCATCGATGCGGCCAAGCTGCCGATCCCGATGCAGATGATGGTCGACATCGACCATGGCGACGTGACCTCGCCCAATCCTGACGACACTGATCCCTATGCCTGGGCGAAAGCGTTCCCGTTGCAATCGCCGATCATCCACATCAAGCAATCGTCGATGAACAAGGGCGGGCACTGGCCGTTCACCGCCGCCTACAACAAGGATGGCCGGATCATCCCGCAGAAGCTGCTCGATGCCGTGCGGGCGGGTGGCGGAACCGACAATGAGATCTGCCTTGAACTTTCCTTCCGGGAGAGGGAACCGGTCGATCATCAAGTTATTGCCATGATCCGCGAGTCGGTGGATTTCTGGGCGCCTTACATCGACAGCGGCCGCAACGATCTCAAGCCTCGCGCCTGACGCAAAACGCCGGCGCACAAGTCGGGAAATACGCATCATCCGAATTCGGATCGAAGGAGAAAAGAATGACCCCATATTGGGTCGGCACCAGCTGGAAGATGAACAAGACGCTGGCGGAGGCGCTGCAGTTCGCCGAGGCATTGGCTGCCTTCGTGCCCGCCTTCGATCCGGCGATACAGCCTTTCGTCATTCCGCCCTTCACCGCGGTGCGGCAGGTCAAGGCGGCGCTCGCCAAAACCCGCGTCAAGGTTGGCGCCCAGAACATGCATTGGGCCGATGCCGGTGCCTGGACGGGCGAGATTTCGCCGGTGATGCTGAGGGATTGCGGGCTCGACCTGATCGAACTAGGCCATAGCGAACGCCGCGAGCATTTTGGTGAGACGGACAGGACCGTAGGACTGAAAACGGCGGCGGCGGTCAGGCACGGCTTTGTGCCGCTGATCTGTGTCGGCGAGACGCTGGCCGAGCGCGAGGGCGGCCGCGCTGATGAAATCCTGACCGCGCAGGTTCTGGGCGCGCTGCAGGGTCTCGCAAACAATGAGTTGTCGGCAGAGATACTCTTTGCCTATGAACCGGTGTGGGCGATCGGCGAGAAAGGCATTCCGGCCAGCGCCGACTATGCCGACAAGCAGCAGGCGCTGATCAAGCAGATCGCAGCAACCCGGTTGCCGACCGCCCCGCTTGTGCTCTACGGCGGCAGCGTCAATCCCGGCAACGCGGCCGAACTGATTGGCCAGCCGCATATCGATGGGCTGTTCATCGGCCGCTCGGCATGGCAAGCGGAAGGCTATATCGACATTCTCAAAAAGGCGGCGGCCGCCATCGCGCGCTGACCACGAAAACGAAGGAGTTAATTGCCATGAAGATCGCACTCGGAGCCGACAGCGCCGGCAAGCCGCTGCTCGATGTCATCGCCAAGCATCTCGCCACCAAGCCAGAACTGCAGGTCGTCGATCTCAGCCAGGCCGGATTCTACGCCGATATTGCCGCTGCGGTCGGCCACGAAATTGTCGACGGCAATTACGACCGCGCCATCCTGTTTTGCGGCACCGGCATCGGCGTCAGCATCTCGGCCAACAAGGTGCCCGGAATCCGTGCCGCGCTAACCCACGACACCTATTCGGCGGAACGCGCTGCGAAATCCAACAATGCCCAGATCATCACCATGGGTGCGCGCGTCATCGGCCCCGAACTGGCCAAATCGATCGCCGACGCCTGGCTGGCCTCGGAGTTCGATCCGAACGGTCCCTCTGCCGCCAATGTGCAGGCTGTCGACAGGCTCGACGCGAAGCGCTGAGGATTCGCTCCCGACCTAGCCGGTCAAGGCGATCCGCATCGCCTCGATGACGGTTACGGCGGACGCCGCGCCTGGATCCATATGGCCAAGCGAGCGTTCGCCGAGGCGGGAGGCCCGGCCCTTGGTGGCGATCATCGCCTTGGTCGCCTCCGCGCCGGCCTTTGCCGCCTCGGCTGCAGCCGCGAGGCTGCCGGCCAGCCCCTTGCCGGCGGCCAGTGCCTCGCCCGCAGCCCTCGCGGCCGGCGCCCACGCATCGATCATCGTCTTTTCGCCAGGCTCGGCCTTGCCGCGATCCTGAATGCCTCTGGCCATCGCTTGGAACATAGCGACCGCGTCGGCGTCGTCGAGCGTCGCCTTGCCCTTGACGGCGGCCGCGCCGCGCATGAATGCCGTGGCATAGAGCGGGCCCGAGGAGGCGCCGACGGCATTGAGGAACGACTTCGCCGCCGTGTTCAGCAAGATGGTCGGATCGGTGGTGCCGGTATCCAATGCGGCCACCGCATCGCGTGCCGCGGAAAATCCAAGCTCCATGGCAATGCCGTGGTCGGCATCGCCGATCACCCCGTCAAGCGCGCACAACCGATCCCGGTCGGCTGACATGGCGTCGGCGATGGCCGCGAACATCGCGGCAAGGCGGGTGGTGTCGATTGTCGTCATCTCTTGTTCCTTGCCGTTCACCAAGTTTACCCGGCGCGAAACATGGCGCAGTCGCAAGGGTGGTCGAGCATCGTTTGCAACTCGTCGTCGAGGTGGTGCAGCGTAATCGAAGCGCCGGCCATTTCGAGCGAGGTGCAGTAATTGCCGACCCAGCTTGCGTGAATGGATACACCGATATCGTCAAGCCTCTGCTTCACGCGCCGGTTCATGATGTAGAGTTCCATCAGCGGCGTCGAACCCAGCGAATTGACCAGCACGGCGACCTTCTCGCCGCGTGCCGGCGCCATCTCGGCGAGAATCCTGTCCAGCATTTCGTCAGTGATCTCGTCGGCCGTTTTGAGTTTTCCGCGTGCGATGCCGGGTTCGCCATGGATGCCCATGCCGATCTCCATCTCGTCGGGTCCGATTTCGAAATTCGGCCGGCGGGTTTGCGGCAACGAACAGGGCGCCAATGCGACGCCCATGGTAAAGGTGTGGTCGTTGGCTTTCCCGGCAATGCGTTGGCATTCATCGAAAGACAACATGCGGTCGCAGGCGGCGCCTGCCGCCTTGAAGATGAAGAAGTTCCCTGCGACACCGCGCCGCTTGTGCCTGTCGCCAACGGGCGCGGAAGCGACGTCGTCGGTGCTCAGCACCGTGCGCACCTCGATGTCGTCCATCGCGGCCATCTCGGCCGCCATGTCGAAATTCATGACGTCGCCGGCATAGTTGCCGTACATGAACAGCACACCGGCGCCGCCGCTCGCCGCCTTGGCGCATTCGAGGATCGGGTCGGGCGGCGGAGAGGCGAAGACATTGCCGATCGCCGCCGCGTCGGCCAGCCCCTTGCCGACGAAGCCGAGAAAACTCGGCTCGTGGCCCGAGCCGCCACCAATGACGAGGCCTACCTTGCCTTGGCGCGGTCCATCGCGGGCGATGATCGAGCGCGGGCTTCCGTCAACGGCTTTGAGATGGCGGGGATGCGCAGCCAGGATGCCTTCCAGCATCTCGTCGACGGCCCGATTGCCGTCATTGATGATCTTCTTGGTTTGCACCAACGTCCTCCCGATTTGGTATTTTCATAGATGATACCGGGCGTTATCAGGCTGCCTTCGGGCGAGGGCAGGGGCGCGATGCCCACCAAACTGCCTTCGATCGGCTTCGTAGCTGTTTACCAGCCGTTCTGGCAGAACCGAAGCGGACCGACGTGCACGGACAATGGCACTGTAGTGTACAAGTTCGCACCACGGCTTAGAAAAGGCGGTGGCTCCCGGGGCCGGATTCGAACCAGCGACCAACCGGTTAACAGCCGCTCTCGGGATAGCCCACCAGCGCCATATACCGGTTGTTCCACTCCTAAAAAACCCCTTGTTTCATAACGATTTCAGCTTTCCTGTTGCACATTAGAGCACACAGGGCAACATAGGCAGCAGTTGCATCCTGTTGCCCCAACGTTGCCCCGGAGAGCCCTAATGCCCCGCGAGAACCTGACCGACAACCGCCTGAAGGCTTTGAAGCCGGCTGCTCCTGGCAAGCGATACGTGATCATGGATGCCCAAGTCCCGAGCATGGGCGTCCGCGTAACCGACAAGGAGCCGTCCAACGGTTCAAAGCTTAAGGCCGGACAAGTCAGCTTTGTCTACATCGCCCGTTTCGGTGTTGCAACTCAGCCAGCCCGCCGCGCGCTGGGAGAGTACGACGTCATGTCGCTTGAAGCGGCACGCACCAAGGCGAGGCAGTGGGCAGCGCTCATTGATCGCGGCATTGACCCGAAGGTCCAGGCTGACGAGGAGCGGCAGGCGGCGGCGAGGGCAGCGACAGAGAGCCGTGACCGGTCTTTCGAAACCATCCTTGAACGGTTCATCAAAGCCCGGCGCCGCGATGGCATCCGCAAGGCCGACGAGGACGAGCGCGACCTCAACCGGGAATGCCTGCCGAAGTGGAAGGGCAGGGACGTCGCCACCCTCACCAATGCCGACATCATGGAAGTGGTCGACCCGATCTATGCGCGCGGCGCGCAGCGGCAGGCGCTCAACATCGCCCAGAAGATCGGGACGTTCTTCGGCTGGTGTGTCGATGACGACCTGATCACCGCCTCACCCTTCCGGGCAAAGAAGGTGCGCACCACCATCGGCGAGAAGGGATCAAGGGACCGCGTCCTGACCGATGCTGAGATTGGGGCGCTCTGGACTGCCACGGCCGCTGGCGACGTCTACAGCGCCGTCTATCGGCTGCTGCTGCTGACCGGCCAGCGCCTCAACGATATCGCCCAGGCGTCATGGACCGAAGTCGACGTTGACCGCAAGACGCTGACTGTGCCGGCGGCGCGCTTCAAGTCCGGCCGCGATCACGTTGTGCCTCTCACTGACGAAGCGCTCGGCATCATCGCCAAGTTGCCGCGGTTAAAGAAATGCAACTGGCTTTGCTCGCTCGACGGCGCGGGACCGGTGACGATCGGCCATAAGGTCAAGCTGCGGATTGACGCCGCCATGCTCGCAGCGCTTCGGAAAGACGATCAAGAGGCCAAGCTGCCGGCGTGGGTCAATCATGACATCCGCCGGACGGTTCGCACCCGGCTGTCCGAGCTCGACGTGATGGACGAGGTTGCCGAGGCTGTCATCGGGCATGTGCCTACGGCGCTAGTCAGGACGTACAACCAGTCTAACCGCCTCAAGGTGAAGCGAGACGCCCTGACGCGCTGGGAGGGCGCGCTTGTGGCGCTGACAGGCCGCAAGACGGCCAACAATGTCATCCAGATAAAGGCGGCCGGTCAATGACCCTCAATTTCAACTATCAGCACGATTTCTCGGAGCGAGCCGAACGAGAGATCCTTTCAATGCTGGAATCCCAAGGGTTTTCCATGCCTCATGGCGATTGGCTGAGAACGAAGCTGCACGACATTGCAAATACGTTTCATTGGTCGGCCGAGCGGCGGAAAAAGGACACACATCAAGGGACCGTCGATGAATGGAAAAGGCTCCAGGAGGCGGTGTCGTCCACCGTGCAGTATTCGGACAGCCAAAAGCTCGAGTTGTCGACGGCTACCGAGTTTGAACGCATGCCTCGTTCCGGCTGAGTTCACCGAGGGTGACGTCGAGATCGCTAAACGGGTGCTTCACCGCCTGCTTGCGAGCGTGACCGCTATGGCTGACGGCATGGAAAAATGGTTGGAAGGTCGACCGACGAAAAACGAGCAGCCCGAGATCGATGGGCTCATACGTGGCCTTGCTCGGCTCTGGTGCGCGGCGTTTAAAGTGCCGATTGCTCATATAAGATATCGGGGAGCGCCGGCAGCCCTACTGCCAATTTCATTGAGACCGGTGCCAAGCTATTCCTTGGCGCCGCGCCGCCTCGCAAGTCGATCGTCACTCGCATCATCGCTTATAGGGATGAAGAGAAAAGCAAGCTATCCTGATTTGCCAGTGCTGATTGCGCTCTAAACCAGCACGCGGGTTTGTTCGCACAATTTCTTCAAAGAAGTGTATTTCCCGACGCTGAAATGACTACGCTATGAGGCCTTCGATAGCAACGTAAGGCACTCCAATGCAAACTCTTGTCGCCTTCAGTGAACGCCCCTCAAAGGGGATCGTGTACTCTCGAAATTACATCGACCGCATGATCAAGGAGCACCGGTTTCCTAAGCCGGTGTTCCTTTCGCCCCGTCGGCGCGCCTTTGTCGAGGCTGATTTAGATGCTTGGGTGAAGGCCCGCGTCGACCAGCGAGACGCGGTGGCCTAATGACCACTGATCACGAACATAGCGCCGCTATCGATGAGGCTGCAGCCTGGCTGCGATCTGACAGCCGGGAGCGCATCAGCCGGCCAATTATCCCCCACCGCGCGCGAGGCTCCTCATTGCCCCTGTTTGCATTGAAACTGAGTTCTGAGAAAACCGCCCAATGCTCCTGCTCGGAACGCGACTTTTTCTCACCCGCTGCTAAGCGTCAAAAAATAGCGCACACTAGCGCCCATCCGGCTTCAAACCGGTTGTTCGCACGCGTGAAACCCTTGCAAACCAGCCATTCTTGCCGCATCGTCTGCGTCGATAATTCATCTGGGGCAAGGCAAAGGCAACGAAAGTGCTAGCCATCAACCCCGCTCAAGCGCCTGACATCGCCCGCAAGTATGGCGGCCTTGCTCAAGGCATGCTGGACCGCCGCGCGCGCGAGTGGCGCCGCCGGCAGGAGCTTGTCGACATGTTCGCCCAGGCGCTCGGCGGTGCTGACACAGTGACCCCAGTGAAGGGCAAAATTCGAAGCGTCGACGCGATTTCGAAGGCGATCCGGGAGAACCCGGAACGTGCCATCCGGTTTACAAGGCTGCCGGGGAAAACCTCGACGCCTGGTTCCCGATGAGCCCGAAATAGACGCTAGAAGACGCTCTGCGGACGCACGGCCTGATCAACTAGTCCAGGCCGACCCTGCGCCGGATGCGTGTTGCCAGCAGGCTAACCAGTTCCCGCGTGGGGATGGTGTCTCTGGCGGCCGGCACCTTGACGATTTCCCGCTCGATCTTCACCGGCTGGATTTCGCGATAATCCGGCCCGACTTCGGCATCGAATTCCGCGTGATGCCGCAGAGCGAGCTTGATGCGGACGGCGTTTAGGGCGTCGTTGGAAAGCGCCGCATGGGTGTCGCTGCGGCGCAGCTGCACCACGAACTCCGAACCGATATTCTCTTCGATGAAGGCGATCTTAAAGTTGACAAGCTTGAGCGCGTTCAACTCGAAAATCGCCAGCTCGAACATCGCCGGCGTGAAGAACCATGCGTGGTTGTCGACATAGGGCCTGCTGTCGGACATGTCGCCTTTAAGGTCGCCCTGATATTCCGTCCATGCCGCTTCAAGGCTGTGGGCGTAGCCGAGCGGCGAGTGATCGCCTTTGATCCACGCCGACTTTCCGCCGCGTGTCGCCGCCGAGCATCGCCCCTCAAACAGCGCTTCCGGTGAATGCCTGATGCGGCCTTCCCGGTAGGCGGTGAGAATTTCGCGCAGGCTGGTGGGAGACTTGAGCAGGTCGAAGCATTTTCGCATATCGGGAACGGCCAGCGAAATGATGCCGTCCGGCTTCAACAGGCGGGAGCATTGCTGCAGGAAGCGAATAAGGTCCGGCGTATGCTCGATCACGTGGCTGGCGATGAGGCAATCAAAACCATCCGGCCGGACGGCCAGGGCGGCTTCGTCCAAGGGCTGGCCGGTCCAGACGATGTCGACATTTTCAATCTCGTCAACCTTGTTGCGGATGACTTCGGCCGTGTGACCACGGGCCATCTCGCGCAAAGCATCGCCGTCCTGGAAGTCCACTATTGTCGTATCCCAGCCGTCCGCCCTCGGAGCGATCGGGCTGAAGAACGGCCCGATTTCAATTATCGACATGCTGGTTTTGTCGATATTTCTCCGCAACTGTTCGAGACGGTCCAAAGTTGTTTCCTCCGCAAAGTAATACCCCGCCCGGCCGTCTGATATTTGCTCGCGCGCGCTTCGTCCAGCCCGCCAGTTGGCGGAAAGGAACTCGCATGGCTGTTTCTCGCGAGAAGCAAAGCCTTGACCTCGTGCTGGTGCACGAACGCGGCTACTCCAACCATCCTGCCGACGGCCCGACCATGAAGGGCGTGACCCAGCGTGTTTATGACGGCTACCGCAAGCGCAAGGGCCTTGCGCTTCCGGTATAGCAAGACGCCGGCAGCGGTTGGCGCAGCCGGGTGATGTCGTCGAACCGAAAGTCAAACGGCAGTTCCGCTCCACTCTCCAATCGGAGAAATTGGCTACAGTGCCGTCCTCTTTGATTGCGTGACCTTCCACGCTGCCGTTGAAAGACAGTTAAAAGAAGGGCATGAGGAGCGCTGCCAAAGCTAGTTAGATTGGATGAGTCCTATGACGCAGAGCATTCTCGATAAGACATTGGCAGGGGCCCAGAAGGATCAGGAGACGGTTCGATCCGGCGAGCCGATCGGCAAGGTCCCCGACGGCGTGACGTTTCACGACATGACCCCTCACCTCGACGACAGGGGAAGCGTCACCGAGGTCTACGACCCTCGCTGGAATTGGCATCCCGATCCGCTTGTTTTTTGCTACATGTTTACCATACGACCGAGAACGGTGAAGGGTTGGGCGCTGCATAAGCTTCACGAGGATCGATACTTCGTTGTCGATGGCGAGATGGAGGTCGTCCTGTATGACCCAAGGCCCGAGTCGAGCACCTGCGGACAGGTATTTCGGATTGTTCTGTCTTCAGCCCGGCCACGCCTGATGAACATCCCCAGATTCGTCTGGCACGCGGACCACTGACCACGCCAATCCCGACAAATACCGGCTGCCGCTGGATACCGATTTGATCCCGGTCGACTTTGGCGGCCTCAAGGGATGGTAGACGACGCTCCGCCGCTCTTCAGCGTTCTGATGCCGACCCATAATCGTCCCGACTCTCTTGCCTATGCGATCCAGTCGGTGCTGGCGCAGACGGAGCAATCGTTCGAGCTTCTGGTCGTTGGCGACGGTGCAGCACCGGAGACCGAAGCGGTCGTGAAAAGCTTTTCCGACCCGCGCATTCGTTGGTTTGATTTCCCCAAGGCGCCTCACTTTGGCTATGCCAATCGAAATCTGGCGCTTCGATCGTCACGCGGGGAATTGATAGCCTTCGCCGCCGACGATGACCTGATGATGCCGGATCATCTTGCACTCATGCGCGGCCAGTTCGTCGATCCGTCGGTGGCACTTGTCTACGGCCAGGTCCTCTGGGTCTCGACCGACGGCATTTGCGGTCCTGATCTTACCAACCTGTTTTTTCCCGAAGAGCGGCGCCAATTCATGGCGAGAGGGAACACGATAGCGGCCTCAGGCGTCGTATATCGCGCCAGCGCTCTTGCAGAGCGGACGGTGTGGCCAGAAGATGTGAACGGGGCGGGAGACTGGGAGATCTGGCGTCGGATCGTGCTCACAAAGGGCTTCGCCGCCGTGCGCTACCTTCGCCTTCCTACGTGCCTGCATTTCTCCGCTAAGTGGAAAAACCTCAGAGACTCCGGATTCGCGAGGCTGACGGGCTTCATCAAAGCGTGTGAGACGTCGATCTGGTTTCCGGCGCCGCTACGGGTCGCCATTCCGACAGGACACCTGGAACAAAAGGTCTTCTGGGACATCATGTGTGTCGATCCCGATGGCTGGACCGCGCTCATTCGGGAAGCCGCAGCCGACGCCGTGAACCGACTTGCGCTCGACCGTCTCGAAAAGCTGGCTACACCCGACTCGCCGCCCACACCACCTCCTCCCCCCGCTGCCCCAGATGACGGCCGAGCCGAGGCGCTTGCGGTAGAAGTACAGGCTCTCGCGATTGAAAGGGACGCTATGAAGATGGAGATGGAGGCGCTCAAGCGCTCGAAGAGTTGGCGTTGGACTGCCCCTCTAAGGCAATTGCGAAGGCATATCGGCCGATAGGAGCCGGCGCCAAAGGGCATGAAGCGGCCGGATAACCCTATTCGTCCCCGTCGCCGAGGTACGCCTTCACACGTCCGAAATCGCGGTACATTCCGCCGTCCGGGTGTTTCTTCTCATGCCAGGTGATCGCCCAATAGCCGGTGTCCTGAAGACCCTCCATGACCATCACCCGATCGCGGTTGGTCGGGAAATGCTCCTTGAGAAGATCGTTGACGGCATTCAAGCCGCCGTCTCGGTAGGCTTGCAGATATACATCATCTACCATGGGATAATTCCCCTTTTCGCGGACTGTTGCTACCGACAGGGATGTTGCAGCCGGTGCTCTAGCAAGAGGGTTAAGACCTCTTCGGTTTTGTCCCGCCGGTGCTTCTCTGCCAAAGCGACTCTATCATTGCTAGGCCCCAGCGGCATCGATATCAGTAGGTCGGTGAGTTGCGGGTTGCACTCGAAGAGGATTGCCCTGGCCAGTAGGTCGGCCGGCTCGCAGAGGCCTTTGAACCGGTCGATCCCGGCGCCAAGGCAGGCTTCGAACGCCTCCCGCTTAGTAGTTTCGGCGCCCGCGGTGCAGATCGTCGCACCCATCACCAACGAACAAAGCATCGCTTTCATGGCTGAAGCATCGCGCGCAAGCTTCGCCCCCGCAAGGGCGTGCTTGAGTTTTTAAAGGTGTCGGCGCATCATCACCGGCGGAGCGTGAGAACTCCCGCGGATGGCCCTGCCGGGCCATCTGCACCCAGAGCGTTGGCGGGGCGATCCCTCCAAGGATCGATATTGCCAACGGGTAGAACGAGCCGACTTAGCCGTCGGAGCGAACGGCAGCACTATGCCGGGAGAGCGGCGGCTATACAAGACCCGAAAGGGAAAGGCCGTTCGCGCATGGTCTCTGGCCATGTTCTCACCCTCCCGGCGCCAGTGCTGTCCACTGGCAACCGGCCGTGAGAAGCCGAAACCAGAGAGCCTACATCATGACCATCCATCAACCTGAAATGCGCCGTGAAGACGGGGCAATCTTCCTCACCGTGGCGGAAAACGACCGCCTGGGGATAGCAACCACGATAGAGCGACTGATCGACCTGCTCGAGCCATGAGCCCGGATCCTGATCTCGAGGAAAGCCTCGGATGGGGATATGGCAGCCAATTGGAATTGCACGCCCAGGACGCGAGCGCGAGGAGGAGAAGGAGCACGGTGGCGACGTCCAAGACGACACGATTCGCAGGACGAAGGGGACTACGAGCCGAGCCTTGGCTGGGGCAACCGTACGGGGCAAAGCGGCGTCGGGCTGGAAGCCTGGAGCCTTGAGGATGCCTGCGACATCAGCGGCCTCGGCGGGCTCGCGCTCTTCTCAGGCTCGGGCTATGCGATCGGGAAGGCAATCCTACGAGAGTTTGCGCAGCGCCGCCCTGATGTGACGCAAGCCTATGTGAAGACGTCGTGCGCGATTGGGGGCGCTGGCGAAGCGGCGAGATCGGCGACGTACCTCTGCTGAAGATCATACCGGGGGTGACGCGCATCCTTCGCGACTGACCTTTCGCCAATTGGCGATAAATGGCCCGCCGCCCCGCCGTGCCGGGCTGGGCGCGCTAGATCATTCCGTGCCGAAACAACCAGCCCCCTGTCTTGCTATGGCGGGCTGCTTTTTAGAATTTCCGCTGCGGTCGATCGTCAATGGACCGAGCAATTGCATTCAGTTCTTCCTGCGATGGCACAGGGGGAGCTTCACCGGTCTTCCACCCCGTCGCCATCTGATGGCCGTCGAATCAACAATACAAGCATGCTGCCATTGATCTCAACTCGGGCCTTCCCGTCGATGAAGCCCACATACCCGAACGTGTGGCCGGGGGCGTGTTTATCGAAGCCCTGCTCTTCGGCAGCAGCGGCAATTTCCCGCAAGGTCTGATCGAGCGTGCGGTTCGCTCCGCGCAGAACGCCCTCGATCCACTCGCTGACTTCGAAAGGCTTGCTACCTGATCTGGCGCCGGCGCCAGCATAGGTGATGAAGCCGTGACCGTCGGCGGTTTCCAGCCTGGCCATCTTGGTGGCCGCGAACGACTTCATGCTGTCCACGCCGCTGTATAGACGGTCTGTGCCGACGAACGCCACGCGAGCAGTAACCATTGCAAGGGCGAAGGTCATCGTTGCCCCAGATGTTGCCCTGTCCGGAACTCAAGTAAACGCTCAGGAAAGGGAAAGCGGTCTAAGTGTTTGGAAATGTTGGCTCCCCGGGCCGGATTCGAACCAGCGACCAACCGGTTAACAGCCGGTTGCTCTACCACTGAGCTACCGGGGAATAGAGGCTCTCATGTGAGTGGCGCAGCCTATAGCAAACCCTTTTCGGCTTTGCAAAGAAGCATTTCGCATTTTTCAGCGCATTTTCACCCAATGGTTTCTGGCAATCGCCAGATGACACCACATATGAGCCGTCTTGGGCGCCGTCGGACCTTGGTCGGCGGAACCTGAAAGGCGATTGCAGCCTTTAGCGCATATGGCTTTATCGAAGGCAACCGGATCGACTTTCGACATGACTGCAGCAGACGAAAACCAGGCACCGGCGCGGAAAATCTCGGTGTTCGGGCGCGAGTTCACCATGCCGCGCTCGCGCGGGCTGAGGATCGCCATCGGTATCGCGCTGGTGTTTTTCGGCCTTCTCGGTTTCCTGCCGATTCTCGGCTTCTGGATGATTCCGCTCGGCCTTTTGGTGCTTTCCTACGAATTTGCCGCGGTGCGCCGCCTGCGGCGCCGGTTCGTCGTCTGGTGGGAACGGCGTCGCCGGCCAAATTGAAAGCGATGGCGCGCGGTCCCGGTTCAGCGGACGCTTCGCTTCCAGCCCCTCGCAGACCTTCCCCTCGAATATCTCCTTGAGAACGGCAGCCCTGGTGTCAGCCGCGCGTTTACGGTGGAAGCCAGTTTGCACCCGCTGCGTAAAGCCGCGGGTTCGAGTTTCGCCGGTCGCGCAGCCATGCTTGAGGAGCGGCCAATATGCCGGTGCGCCAAGCGCTGAAACCGCTCGGGAACCACGTTGCGGCGGCTGATGAGGAAAGCGCGCCGGAATGCCGCGCGGACGCTTGACGACCTTTCGCTGCCACCATATTGAGTTCGCTCGCCGGGAGCGATGAGGCCTCGTGGCGGAGTGGTTACGCAGAGGACTGCAAATCCTTGCACCCCGGTTCGATTCCGGGCGAGGCCTCCAATCGCTTCAACTCCCGCATGCCGGGGGCTTGAGTTCCGGTCGAATGCGCCGCAGTGTCGGCGCGACAAGCGCATTTCAGCGCATTGGCTTTGACGGATTGGTTGGGACATGAGCGCTGATTTCTCCGAACTTCGCGTCAAGATGGTCGACGGCCAGGTCCGCACCACCGATGTGACCGACGCAGCATTGCTCGATGCCATGCTTGCCGTGCCGCGCGAGGCCTTTGTCGGGGCCGGCCAACAGGCTCTCGCCTATATCGACGAGGATATCCGCATCTCCGACGGCGCCGATGGCAGCGGTGCGCGCTACCTCATGGAGCCGTCGCCACTGGCCAAGCTTTTGCAGTTGGCCGAGATCGACGCCGGCGATTCGGTGCTCGATGTCGGCTGCGGCACCGGTTATTCCGCGGCGCTGCTGTCCAGGCTGGCCAAATCCGTCGTGGCGCTGGAAAGCGATACCACACTGGCGGAAGCAGCCAAAGCGGCGCTTTCGGCGCAGGGCTGCGATAACGTCACCGTGGTCACCGGCCCACTGCCGCTAGGTCATGCCGCCAAGGCGCCCTACAATGTGATTCTCATCAGCGGCAGCGTCGAGAAAGTGCCTGCGGCGCTCCTTGACCAGCTTGCCGAAGGCGGCCGGCTGGTGGCTGTGGAAGGGCAGGGCAATGCGGGCGTAGCCCGGCTCTTTTTCAATGCAGGGGGGGTTGTAACCGGAAGACGGGCATTTAATGCGGCAATTAAGCCACTACCCGGATTTGAACGCATTCATGCCTTCGAGTTCTAAGTGATTTTGCCTTGCAGCAAAGACTCTGTCATGTTGGCTTGCGATTGAACAATCGTTGCTGATTGGTTAACCGGGGTTTCGGGAGGCTGTCAGCGGGGGAACGATACATCGACGCGGCGCTGGCCGATCCCTAGGGATGGGCTGGCGTGGCGTGGTTCCCGTGCAAAACGAATGAGGGATATAAAGTGCCGTCCTTAGCCAAGAGTTTGTTTGTTACTGTCCTCATTTCCGCGACAGCGCTTTCGCCGATAGCCGCCTCGGCGGAAACCATTCTCGGCGCGCTTTCCAAGGCCTACCAGAACAATTCCTCGCTGAATTCGGCCCGTGCCGGCGTGCGCGTCACCGATGAGGGCGTGGCGATCGCCAAGTCGGGCTATCGCCCGGTGATCACTGGTTCGGCTGATATCGATTACACCTCCAGGCACCTAAACGGCAGGAACGCGAGCCTGGCATTGACCACCGGCAGCTTCGGCGTTCGGATTGATCAGACGCTGTTCGACGGCTTCCAGACCAAGAACAGGGTCGCGTCGGCCGCTGCACAGGTGAGGGCCTCGGTCGAGGGCCTGCGCAACACCGAAGAGAACACGCTGTTCAACGCGGCGAGCGCCTATATGGACGTGATTCGCGACCGCCAGGTGGCGGTGCTGACCGAACAGAATCTGCAGTTCCTGACCGAGCAGGCGCGCGCGGCACGCTCGCGCTTCGAGGTCGGCGAGGGCACGCGCACCGATGTGGCGCAGGCCGACGCGTCGCGTTCGGCCGCGGTGGCGCAATTGAGTGCCGCCCGTGCGCAGGCTCTGGCCAGTGCGGCAACCTATCATCAGATCGTCGGTGACGAGCCGGGCAAGCTCAAGGCCGCGTCGCCGTTGGCGAAGCTGTTGCCGAGGAGTCTCGAGGCGGCGATCGGCATTGCATCGAACGAGCATCCGGCCATCCTGGCCGCCCTACATTCCGTCGATGCAGCCGGATTTGACGTAAAGACGCAGGAGGGTGCGTTGCTGCCGCAGTTGACTGCCAGTGCCGGCCTTTCCCATGTCTATCAAAATACCGTACCTGGCGCGGGGGATTCGGACGGCGATTCCAATGCCGCCACCGTCGGCGCGACGCTGACCGTTCCGATCTATTCGGGCGGCCGTACCTCCGCACTCGTTCGTCAGTCGAAGGAATCGCTCAGCCAGGCTCGCATCGAGGTGGATGTCAGCCGTGACTCGGTGCGCCAGGCCGTGACCTCGGCATGGACGCAATACATCGCAGCGCGTGAAAGCGTCGACGCTAATCGGCAGGTGATCGCGGCCGCACAGTTGGCGCTCAACGGCGTCATCGAGGAGCGCAATGTCGGACAGCGCACCACGCTCGACGTGTTGAATGCCCAGAACGCCGTCATCTCGGCAAAGATCGACCTCGCCAGCTCCGAGCGCGATGTGGTTGTAGCGAGCTACGCCATCCTGTCGGCCATGGGCCGCCTGTCGGCCGATCGCCTGGCGTTGAATGTGGTGAAGTACAAGCCTGAAGAGCACTACAGAGCCGTCAAGGACAAATGGATCGGGCTGCGTACGCCGGACGGTCGTTGATCGCGACTGAGCGGTTCAAATCCCGCCAAGATTGAAAGTATCGTAGCGCCGCGCTTCCCAAGGATGCGCGGCGTTTGTCTTTTGTAGCCTAAATTGTTGAAATCCGGCGTCTTCCGAGATTGGGGATTCTCGGATGGCGATCCGTCGGCTACGCTGTCGCCATGATTCGTATCCGGCTTTGCCGGACAGGAATCCAGGAACGGGTCACTACAGCGCCACGCGTCCGATGGATGCGCAAAGGAGGCTGTAGAACTTTGATTTTGCGCCTGATCCTCTTCGAAAATCGAAGATCGATTTTCGGGATCATGCGCGGGGGCGGCGGATGTGACGATGGCGACGGCAAGCAGCGCACAGCGCGAACCTTCCATGGAAGAAATACTGGCTTCCATCAGGAGGATCATCGAAGACAGCGACACCGGCCGCAAGGGCGGCGCCGATGAGTTGCGACAGGACCTTGTGCCGGCCGCCGGGCCTGTTTCGGATGTCGAGGCCTTCCGCAGCGAATTGCACAGCTCGACCGAAAGCAAGAAGCCGGTGACGCTGGCCGAGGTGCAGGCCCAACTGGCCGAGCCGGTGGTTGCGCGGCTGGAGCCGCGCTCCGAGCCGTCGCCAGTGAAGCCGGCCATTGCGGCAAATGCCACGACCGCCGCGCCACCCGCGCATGCTCCGATGACCCTGGCGGAAGTGAGCGCCAGGATAGCCAGTGAACCTGCCCCCGCCGTCGGGGCAGAAGCTGCAGTGCGGGCAAAGACGGAAACCACCGACTCGATCGTCACGGATTGGCGCCGCGAAATCGCGGCCGTTGGCAATCAGGCAAAACCGGCTGACACAGTACGGCGGCCCGAGATCAGGCAGCCGGAGACTGAAAATCGGCAGGCAGCAATCGCGGAGGTCGAGGCTTTCGAAGACGATCTCGCTGCCGAGCCGGCTTTCGAGCCTCGTCCTTCGCGCAGCGAGCACGCGCGCCCGGCCGATACAACCCCGGCCCGTCCGGCGATCGTTTCGGAACATACGGGACGGCAGGTCGCAGCCGCCTTCGGCGAGCTCTCCGACGCCTTCGCCAGCCGCAGCAAGAAGACCTTCGACGAGATGGCCGAGGAGATGCTGCGGCCGATGCTGCAGGATTGGCTGGACAACAACCTGCCGACGCTGGTCGAGCGCCTGGTACGCGAAGAAATCGAGCGCGTCGCGCGCGGCGCGCAATAGGCATCACCACAGCCCGTTCCGGATTAAAGCGCCGCCTTCGGGCGGCGCTTTCTCGCTGCAGGCCAGCGTCCGGCTGATGTCGCGAATGCGATCAGCTTCCCGTCGGGATCGCTGACGATGAAGGTGCGGGCATGGCCTTCCCGTTGAAATGACCAGGGCCCCGCCTATTTGCGTTGAAGGACTGAGGCAGCCCTCGCGGTTGACTTGGCCAAAACCTTCCGATTTACACCGGGTCAGCAAAACTCCCGACCGCGCGGACCACTTTCCCATGCTTGAAAAGACCTACGACGCCAAGACCGTCGAGCCCAAGATCGCCAAAATCTGGGAAGAGGCGGACGCATTTCGCGCCGGCGCCGGCGCCGAGGAGGGGGCGGAGGCCTTCACCATCGTCATCCCGCCGCCCAACGTCACCGGCTCGCTGCATATGGGCCACGCACTCAACAACACGCTACAGGACATACTCGTGCGCTTCGAGCGCATGCGCGGCAAGAACGTGCTGTGGCAGCCCGGCATGGACCATGCCGGCATCGCCACGCAGATGGTGGTCGAACGCCAGCTGATGGAAAAGCAGATACATCGCCGCGATCTCACCCGCGAACAGTTCATCGACAAGGTCTGGGAGTGGAAGGCCGAGTCCGGCGGCGCCATTTTCAACCAGCTGAAGCGGCTCGGCGCCTCGGCCGACTGGTCGCGCGAACGCTTTACCATGGATGAAGGCCTGTCCAAGGCCGTGCTCGAAGTATTCGTCAGCCTCTACAAGGAAGGGCTGATCTACAAGGACAAGCGCCTTGTGAACTGGGACCCGAAGCTGTTGACGGCGATCTCCGACCTGGAGGTCGAGCCCCAGGAGATCAACGGCAATCTCTGGCACTTCCGCTATCCGATCGAAGGCGAGACTTTCGATCCGGAAAATTCGGCGACCTTCATTACGGTGGCGACGACACGGCCCGAGACGATGCTTGGCGATTCGGCGGTCGCCGTGCACCCGGACGACGAGCGCTACCGGCATCTGGTCGGCAAGAATGTCGTGTTGCCGATCGTCGGCCGGAAAATTCCGGTTGTGGCTGACGAGTATTCCGACCCGGAAAAGGGTTCCGGCGCGGTCAAGATCACGCCGGCGCACGACTTCAACGATTTCGAGGTCGGCAAGCGCCACAAGCTGCCGGCGATCAACATCCTGACCATCGAGGCGGCAATAACGCTCAGGGATAATGAAGATTTTCTCGCCGGGCTCGACGTGACGCCGGAGCGTCAGGCCGTCTGGGACGAGCTCGACGGTCTCGACCGTTTCGTCGCGCGCAAGAAAATCGTCGAGCTGATGGAGACCGGCGGCTTCCTCGACAAGATCGAGCCGCACCGCCACGCCGTGCCGCATGGCGACCGCGGCGGCGTGCCGATCGAGCCGTTTCTGACCGAGCAGTGGTATGCAAACGCCGCCGAGCTCGCCAAGCCGGCGATCGCATCGGTGCGTGAAGGCCGTACCAACTTCGTGCCGAAGAACTGGGAAAAGACCTATTTTGACTGGATGGAGAACATTCAGCCCTGGTGTATTTCACGCCAGCTGTGGTGGGGTCACCAGATCCCGGCCTGGTACGGGCCGGACGGCCGGGTCTTCGTCGAGAAGACCGAGGAAGAGGCGCTGGGCGCCGCGATCGAATATTATCTGGCGCTGGAAGGTCCATGGAAGGCCTGGGTCGAGGACAAGCTCGAGACCTTCAAGCCGGGCGAGATCCTGACCCGCGACGAGGACGTGCTCGACACCTGGTTCTCGTCTGCACTGTGGCCGTTCTCAACGCTGGGCTGGCCGGATCACACGCCGGAGCTCAAGACCTATTACCAGACCGACGTGCTGGTGACCGGTTTCGACATCATCTTCTTCTGGGTCGCGCGAATGATGATGATGGGCCTGCATTTCATGCACGAGGAGCCGTTCCACACCGTCTATGTGCACGCGCTGGTGCGCGACAAGAACGGGCAGAAGATGTCGAAGTCGAAAGGCAACGTCATCGATCCGCTCGATCTCATCGACGAGTTTGGCGCCGACGCACTGCGCTTCACGCTGACGGTGATGGCGGCGCAGGGGCGCGACGTGAAGCTCGATCCGGCGCGCATCGCCGGCTACCGCAATTTCGGCACCAAGCTGTGGAACGCGACACGCTTTGCCGAGATGAACGAGGTCGCGCGCAATGACGATTTCTGGCTGAACGACGCCAAGCTGCCGGTCAACCGCTGGATCCTGACCGAGCTGACCAGGGCGTCGCGCGCTATCACCGAGGGCATCACCGGCTACCGCTTCAACGAGGCGGCCGGCGCCGCCTACCGCTTCGTCTGGAACCTGTTCTGCGACTGGTACCTGGAACTGCTGAAGCCGGTGTTCATGGGCGCGGACGAAGCTGCCAAGGCCGAAAGCCGGGCCTGCGTCGCCTTCGTGCTCGACGAGATCTACAAGCTGCTTCACCCGATGATGCCGTTCATGACCGAGGAGTTGTGGGCGCAGACGGCGGGCGAGGGCCGGACGCGCGCAACGCTGCTTTGCCACGCCGCCTGGCCGTCGCCCGACTTCGAGGACGCGGACGCGGCCGCCGACATCAACTGGCTGGTCGATCTGGTCTCCGGCATCCGCTCCGTGCGCTCCGAAATGAACGTGCCGCCGGCGGCGATCGCACCGTTGGTGGTGGTTGGCGCCAGCGTCGAGACCCAGCAGAGGCTCGACCGCCATGCGTCCGCCATCAAGCGGCTGGCGCGGGTCGGCGATATCTCGCTGGAGGACGCGGCACCCAAGGGCTCGGCCCAGATCGTGGTCAACGAGGCGACGATCTGCCTGCCGCTCGGCAGCCTGATCGATCTCTCCGCCGAGGCGGCGCGGCTGCAGAAAGAACTGGCCAAGGTGACCGAGGAAATCGCGCGGTTGCACAAGAAGCTGTCGAATGAACGGTTCGTCGCCAGCGCGCCGGAAGAGATCGTCGCGGCCGAGCGCGAAAAACTCGACGAATACCGCGATCAGCAGGAGAAGCTTTCGGTGGCGTTGACTAGGGTGCGCGACGCTGGTTGAGCGCTGGATTCGCAAGGCGCCGGCAAGTGCTTGGCGGCGGTTCTTTTGCTCGAACAACAGGCAATCCGTAAGGTTAATATTGACGTAAACGGAAAGTTTCAGCCCCATTGTTGCCATAATGTAACAATCGGGCCAAATAGCTCCGAAAGGGCTTGTTTTTGAGCTTTTTGTGACGGGTTTCACAGAATTCTTTCGCTGATCTGCCCCCGGAAAGCCGTTTTTCGGCCTTGCTTCGGAACCAGCCGCTGTGCCGGAAAGGCAACCGGCTCAGGTGTACATGTACGCTATGTGAATTCATTG
Source organism: Mesorhizobium sp. M0029 (assembly GCF_040323735.1). NCBI lineage: Bacteria > Pseudomonadati > Pseudomonadota > Alphaproteobacteria > Hyphomicrobiales > Phyllobacteriaceae > Mesorhizobium > Mesorhizobium sp. M0029. The sequence continues at coordinate 425,360 of NZ_JAMYVF010000002.1, read as the reverse complement.
TTGCGCCGTTAACCCGAATTGGTTCTAGCTTGACCCACTAGTATTTCGGGGAGGATATCCATGAACAATCTGCGTTTTAAAGCACTGCTGGGGGCGGGGTGTTTTTCGCTGGGCTTGATCGGTTCCGTACATGCCGGCGGCATCGAGCGCGGTGGCTACGACATCGACCTTCTGTTCGATCCGGCGCGCTTCGCCACCGAAGCCGAGGCGACCTACGTGATGCCTGAGCGCAAGCTCAAGAATGCCGTCGACGGCAACGCGACGCTCAACTTCAAAAGCACAGCTGATGACAGCGAAGGCTACTGGGTGCCGCGCATAGGCTTCAAGGCCGAGGTGGTTAAAGACGTCGACTGCATGGCTGACTATTCGCAGCCTTGGGGCGCGCATACGAATCCTGGCATCTGGAACGGCTCTTTCTCCAACATCGAAACCGATATCAAGAGCAATAATTACGCAGCCACCTGCTCCTACAAAATGGATGCCGGCAAGGGCCAGCTACGTTTTATCGGCGGTGTCTTTTACCAAGAAGTCTATGGTTTCAAGGAAAGCTTCATCACGCCGCTGGCGCCTGGCGCCGTTGGCCGCGTTGACCTAAAGGGTACCGGCTGGGGCTGGCGCGCCGGCCTTGCTTATGAGATCCCCGAAATCGCGCTGCGTGCCAGCCTCGTTTATAACTCGCAGGTCAAGTTGGACAATCTTGAGGGTGCGCTCGACCTATCGCAAGTCGCCCAGGGTAAACCTGACATCTACGGTTCCGCGTCTATGCCGGATTCGGTGGAATTGAAGCTTCAGTCAGGCATCGCGCCTGGCTGGCTCGCTTTCGGCTCGATCAAATGGGTCAACTGGAGTGTGCTGCAGAGCATTCCGATCTGCTCGCAAGCAACCAAGGGCCTTGCACCTTGCACGACGATTTCCCCATTTCCAGTTAGGCTAACCTCGCTCGACCTGATGTACCGCGATGGCTGGACGGTGACCTCCGGCATCGGCCACAAGTTCAATGAGCAGTGGAGTGGTGCCGCCCAGCTATCTTGGGATCGCGGCACGTCGCACGGTGTTGGCTCGCAGACCGATACCTGGACGCTCGGTGGCGGCGTCGCTTACACGCCAACCGCCAACATCGAAGTGCGGTTGGCCGGCGCGGTTGGTGTACTGACCAGTGGTCACTCAGGCACGTTGACTGACGAGAATGGCTATGAGGCCGGTACCGACGTCAGCTACGACTTCGGCAACGATCTGGTCACGGCAATTTCGGGCGGCGTCAAGATCAAGTTCTAAGGCTCTGAAAATTATAACGAAAGGCCGGGTATAGCCCGGCCTTTTTGTTTTGTGGGTGGACCATCGAGCGATGACGGAAAACTTGGTGTTGCAAATCCGTCGCATCACTTTCACCTCTCGCAATTGTGACGTTTTGGCAACAGTTCCCGACCAACCCCCGCGCTACAGCCTCGCCCGAAGAAATTGCCCATTTCCCGCCATAAACCCGGCGCACCTCGAATTCGTCTCGGGACACGCGCCACAAGGCTCGGCGATGAGGCAGGCCGCACCGCCCGCGGCAAGGAAGAGAATGGACGCCAAAGTCATTTCCAAGGCTAAGCTCCCTAGCCGCCATGTGACCGTCGGTCCGGCGCGTGCGCCGCACCGTTCGTATCTCTATGCCATGGGCCTGTCTGCCGCCGAGATCGGGCAGCCGCTGGTCGGCGTTGCTTCCTGCTGGAATGAAGCGGCACCTTGCAACATCTCGCTGATGCGCCAGGCGCAAGTGGTCAAGAAAGGCGTCGCGGCCGCCAACGGCACGCCGCGCGAATTCTGCACCATCACCGTCACCGACGGCATCGCCATGGGCCACCAGGGCATGAAGTCGTCGCTGGTGTCGCGCGATGTCATCGCCGATTCGGTCGAACTCACCATGCGCGGACATTGCTACGATGCGCTGGTCGGCCTTGCCGGCTGCGACAAGTCGCTGCCCGGCATGATGATGGCCATGGTGCGGCTCAACGTGCCTTCGATCTTCATCTATGGCGGCTCGATTCTGCCCGGCAGCTATCGCGGCCGCCAGATCACCGTGCAGGATGTGTTCGAGGCTGTGGGACAGCACTCGGTCGGCGCGATCAGCGACGCTGAACTGCTTGAAATCGAGCAAGTCGCCTGTCCGTCGGCCGGCTCCTGCGGCGCCCAGTTCACCGCCAACACCATGGCCACCGTCGCCGAAGCGATCGGCCTGGCGCTGCCCTATTCTTGCGGCGCGCCGGCGCCCTACGAGATGCGCGACCGCTTCAATTTCGCCTCCGGCGAAAAGATCATGGAGTTGATCGCCAAGAACATCCGGCCGCGCGACGTCGTCACGCTGAAGGCGCTGGAGAATGCGGCGACCGTGGTTTCGGCCACCGGCGGCTCGACCAATGCGGCTTTGCACCTGCCGGCGATCGCGCATGAGGCAGGCATCAAGTTCGACCTGTTCGACGTTGCCGCGATTTTCGAGAAGACGCCCTACATCGCCGACCTCAAGCCGGGCGGCAAATATGTCGCCAAGGACATGTTCGAGGCCGGCGGCATTCCGCTGTTGATGAAGACGCTGCTCGACCACGGCTATCTCCATGGCGACTGCATGACCGTGACTGGCCGTACTTTGGCCGAAAACATGGAGCATGTTGCCTGGAATGATAGCCAGGATGTGGTCCGTCCCGCCAACCGACCAATCACCCAAACCGGCGGTGTCGTGGGCTTGAAGGGCAACCTTGCCCCCGAAGGCGCGATCGTGAAGGTCGCGGGCATGACGGAGCTGAAATTCTCAGGTCCGGCACGGTGTTTCGATTCGGAAGAGGAATGTTTCGAGGCGGTCACGCACCGCAACTACCGGGAAGGCGAGGTTCTCGTCATCCGTTACGAAGGTCCGCGCGGCGGCCCGGGCATGCGCGAGATGCTGTCGACGACGGCGGCGCTCTACGGCCAGGGCATGGGCGGCAAGGTCGCTCTCATCACCGACGGTCGTTTCTCGGGCGCAACGCGCGGTTTCTGCATCGGCCATGTCGGGCCCGAAGCTGCCGTGGGCGGCCCGATCGGGCTCTTGAAAGACGGCGATGTGATTTCGATCGATGCAACCAAAGGCACGATCGAGGTCGATTTGTCCGAGGCCGAACTGGCAACGCGGGCGAAGGCCTGGAAGGCGCGCACGACCGACTATCAGTCGGGCGCGATCTGGAAATACGCACAGACGGTAGGGCCTGCCCGCGACGGCGCGGTCACCCATCCGGGCGGTGCCAAAGAAACACATTGCTATGCGGATATCTGAGTTGTTGAGGTCGTCTGTCCTTCCGGCACTGGTCGCTGTTGCGATCTTTGGCGCCGTGGGCCAGGCCATGGCCTTCGACGACAAGGTGTTCGACGACAAGACCGGCGTGAAGCCACAATCGAGCCCGTGGGCCGTGTTCCAGTTCGGCTTCTCCGCTTACAAGAGCGGCCACAAGGAACAGGCGGTCGAGGCCTATAAATACGCCGCCGAAAACGGCCAGATCGGCGCCACCTGGAAGCTCGCGCGCATGTACGCCGAAGGCGACGGCGTGACGCGCGACGACTATGCGGCCTTCAAATTCTTCTCCGAGATCGTCGATCAGGATGTCGAGCCGGGATCGCCGGAGGAAAGCTATGTCTCCGACGCGCTGGTGGCGCTGGGCGACTATCTCCGGACAGGCATCCCCGGCAGCCCGGTCGAGGAAAACGAGGTCGCGGCGCAGGAATATTACATGCGCGCGGCCGCCAATTACCGCAACCCGAACGCCCAGTTCGAGATGGGCCAGATGTTCCTGAAGGGCGAGGGCGGCGTCAAGGCCAGCGTCAAGCAGGCCGGCCGCTGGTTCCAACTCGCCGCCGAAAAAGGCCATGCCGGCGCCCAGGCGACTCTTGGCAATCTTCTGTTCCAGAGCGGCAAGATCGTGCGCGGGCTGGCCATGATGACCGCCGCGCTCGAACGCGCCTCGCCGAGCGACCAGCCATGGATCCGCGGCATGCAGGAAGAGGCATTTGCCGCCGCCGGCGAAGCCGACCGCCGCACGGCGATTTCGCTTGCCGACGATATTCTCACCAAGGGTGGCGACGACCAGTGAAATTGCCAATCTCCCCCCTTGAGGGGGAGATGCCCGGCAGGGCAGAGGGGGGCGCTGTCCCGCTGGCATTTCAGTTGACTAAAGTTTGCCCGGGTTGGACTGAGAGGGTGAGCTTGTTTGACCGAAAGGTCGCCTTTCTTCGCGCCCCCCTCTGGCCTGCCGGCCATCTCCCCCTTAAAGGGGGGAGATTAGCTCACATCCATCAGTTCTCGGTGAGTTCCGCCGGCACCGCTCTGTGCACCGGCATCGAGATCGGCGTGACGTGCAGATGCGGCTTAATCGTGCTGTCGGGACAGGTATCGCCGATCTTGGTCCATGAGGTGTTGTTGAGCACCAGGTCGCAGCGGGCCATATGGCTCTTGTCTGAAACCGTCAGGCAGGTGACCTGGCCGACCTGGTAGGACTTGCCATTGGCCAGGCACTGCTGGTCGGCAAGTGCCGCTGCAGGGGAGGCCATGGCAAATGCCAGGCCGATCGGGCAAAGGAGGAATCGTAGTGCCATGGAACCCCAGCCGCCATGCTGATCTCTGACTGAATGGCGCGATTGTGGCGATATCAGGGTTTCGGCTGATATCAGGCCGGCAGCAGCGCCAGATCGATCGCCACCGGCACATGATCGGAAGGCTTTTCCCAGGCGCGCACATGCTTTTCGATCGAGGCCGAGGAAAAGCGGTTGGCCGCTTCGGGCGACAACAGCAGATGGTCGATGCGGATGCCGTTGTTCTTCTGCCAGGCGCCGGCCTGGTAGTCCCAGAAGGTGTAGACGTCGGCCGCATCGGTGACGGCGCGCACCGCCTCGGTAAAGCCGAGATTCTTCAGTCGCCGGAAGGCTTGCCGGGTCTGCGGCTGGAACAGCGCATCGCCAAGCCAGTTCTCGGGGAAGCGCGCATCGACCGGCTCGGGGATGACATTGTAGTCGCCGGCCAGCACCAGCGCCTCCTCCAGAAGCAGCCGCTGCTCGGCCCAGCGATGCAGCCGCTCCATCCAGGCCAGCTTGTAGGGAAATTTCTTCTCGTCATCGATGGGATTGCCGTTGGGCAGATAGAGCGAGGCGACGCGCAGCGCGCCCTGGTCGGTCGAGAACACGCCCTCGATGAAGCGCGCCTGCTCGTCGGTGTCATCACCGGGCAGGCCCCTGATAACCTCGTCGAAGGGAAGCTTCGACAGCAGGGCGACGCCGTTAAAGCCCTTCTGGCCATGGGTTTCCACGTTGTAGCCAAGCGCCTCGATCTCGGCGCGCGGGAACTGCTCGTCGACCGACTTGATCTCCTGCAGGCAGACGATGTCTGGCTGGCTTTCGCTCAGCCAGTGGGTGAGGTTGCCGATGCGGGCGCGAATGCCGTTTATGTTCCAGGTGACGATTTTCATGGGCGGCCTCAGGGATGTTCGGGCGAAAGACGTTCGACAAGCCCGATCGTATTGCCTGCCGGGTCCTTTAGAAAGGCCATCCACTCGCTTTCCCCCGCCGTTCCGAACGTGCCTTCGGTGTCGTTGTGGACGAGCGCCGGCGGTGCGGTGAAGGGAACGCCGGACGCTTTCGCCTCGGCGTGGAAGGCTTCGAGCCCGGCTATATCGAGATAGACGGTGCCGGCCGGAACGCCATCGGTGAACAGCAACCTGATATCACCGGCCATGATGAAGGCGATGCCCGGCGGATCGTAGCGGGCGTGAACGTTGAGGCCGAGCACATCGCGCCAGAAGGCCAGCGTCACGTCGAGATCGCGCCCGGCCGACAGTGCGACCTGACGGACCGGGCCGACGCCGGACATCTGCCTAGATGGAGAAACTGGTGCCGCAGCCGCAGGAGGCGACTGCATTGGGGTTGCGGATCTGGAACGATTGGCCCATCAGATCGTCGACGAAGTCGATCACCGAGCCGCCCATATAGACCAGCGACAAATCGTCGATCAGCACGGTGGCGCCGTCCTTTTCGATGGCGACGTCGTCGTCGTTGCGCGTATCGACCAGGTCGAACTTGTAGGAAAAGCCGGAGCAGCCGCCGCCCTCTACGGAGACGCGCAGCGCCGTCTTGCCGGCCTCGCCAGAGACGATTTTCGCGATCCGCCTGGCGGCGGACTCGGTCATCTCGACTTTCATGGCAGTCTTGGCATCAGCGCCCATGGGCGTCACCTTGCTTTCGGTTTCACATGATAGGTATGAAGCGGGAAGGGGCAAGTCAACTGCGGCGGCATCAGCCATGACAAATGAGCTTGGCGACATTGGGTTCGGCTATCGGCCGCGCGCGGCCTATGCCAGCGACCCAGCCAGGTCGCGCGGGCGGCTCTATGACGAGGTCGAGAGCCCGACTCGCACGCCATTCCAGCGCGACCGCGACCGTATCGTTCATTCGACTGCCTTCCGCCGCCTGAAGCACAAGACGCAGGTGTTCGTCGCCCATGAAGGCGACCACTATCGCACCCGGCTGACGCATTCGATCGAGGTCGCGCAGATTGCGCGGGCTCTGGCGCGAGCGCTGCGCGGCGACGAGGATCTGGCCGAGGCGGTCGCCTTGGTGCACGATTTCGGTCACACGCCGTTCGGCCATACCGGCGAGGACGCGCTGAACGAGCGGATGGCCCAATGGGGCGGCTTCGACCACAATGCGCAGTCGCTGCGCGTCGTGACGCGGCTGGAGCGGCGCTATGCCGAGTTCGACGGGCTAAACCTGACCTGGGAAACGCTGGAAGGGCTGGTCAAGCACAATGGGCCGCTGACAGATGCCAAGGGAAAAGGGCTCAAAGGCCCGGTGCCGCAGGCGATCCGCGACTATTCCGAGCTGCACGACCTCGAACTCGACCATTTCGCCGGCATCGAGGCGCAATGTGCTGCGATCGCCGACGATATCGCCTACAACACCCATGACATCGACGACGGCCTGCGCTCCGGCTTCCTGACCTTGGACATGCTGGAAACGGTGGCGCTGCCGGGATCGATCCTGGCAAGCGTGCGCGCGCGCTATCCGGGCCTGGACGATGTGCGCACCGGCCATGAGCTGATGCGCCGGCAGATCACGATGATGGTCGAGGATGTCATTGTTTCCACCACCGCCAATCTTGAGCGCATCAAGCCTGACAGCGCCGAAGCGGTGCGGGCGGCGGGCGAAACGATGGTGACCTTTTCCGCTGACGTGGCGGCGACCGAGAAGGAATTGAAGACCTTTCTCTACAAGCATCTCTACCGGCATGACGAGGTGATGCGCGTTCGCACGCAGGCCGAGCAGATCGTGCGCGACCTGTTCGATGTCTATTTCGCCGATCCGCGCGCCATGCCGGACGGCTGGCGGGAGGGGCTCGACCGGGCGGAGGACCGCATCAAGGCGCGCAGCGTCGCCGATTTCCTGGCGGGGATGACGGATACCTACGCCTTGAAGGAACACCGCCGTCTGTTTGACCATACGCCCGATTTAAGCTAGGGCGGGCGCGATTTGCCGGCCAATGAGCCGGTTCCCCTGCACAGTCCGCCAGAGCAAGACCCATGAACATCTTCGCCGATTTCAGCGCGCGAATCACAAAAGCCGTCGAAGCGCTTGATTTGAAAGACAGTAATGGCGTTTCGCCCGACCTGTCGCGCATCGCCGTCGAGCCGCCGCGCGACGCCAGCCATGGCGATCTCGCCACCAATGCGGCGATGGTACTGGCCAAGCCCACCGGGCAGAACCCGCGCGCGCTGGCCGAGCGGCTGGTGGAAGTGCTGCGCAGCGACGCCGATGTTGCCGAAGCCGACGTCGCCGGTCCCGGCTTCGTCAATCTCCGGCTCAAGGACGCTTTCTGGCAGGCACATCTGACTGCGCTGCTGGGCGAGGGGCAAAACTACGGCCGCTCGACCATTGGTGGCGGCAAGAAGACCAATGTCGAATATGTCTCGGCCAATCCGACCGGGCCGATGCATGTCGGCCATTGCCGGGGCGCGGTTGTCGGCGACACGCTTGCAAATCTGATGGCCTTCGCCGGCTATGACGTCACCAAGGAATACATCATCAACGACGCCGGCGCGCAGATCGACGTGCTCGGGCGTTCGGCCTTCCTGCGCTACCGCGAAGCGCTGGGCGACGACATTGGCGAGATACCGGCCGGTCTCTATCCCGGCGATTACCTTGTGCCGGTCGGTCAGGCGCTGGCTGCCGAATTTGGCCGCAAGCTCTTGCAGATGCCCGACGATGAGTCGCTGGTAATCGTCAAGGACCGCACGATCGACGCCATGATGGTGATGATCCGCGAGGATCTGGCGTTGCTCAATGTCCATCACGACGTTTTCTTCTCCGAGCGCACGCTGCATGCCGACAATGCCAGGAGGATCCGCTCGGCGATCAACGATCTGACGCTGAAGGGCCATATCTACAAGGGCAAGCTGCCGCCGCCCAAGGGCGAGAAGCCGGACGACTGGGAAGACCGCGAGCAGACGCTGTTCCGCTCGACGGCGGTCGGCGACGACATGGACCGGGCGCTGGTCAAGTCCGACGGCTCGTTCACCTATTTCGCCGCCGACGTCGCCTATCTCAAGGACAAGGTCGACCGCGGTTTCGTCGGCCTGATCTATGTGCTGGGCGCCGACCATGGCGGCTACGTCAAGCGGCTGGAAGCGCTGGCGCGGGCGATTGCAGGCGATGATCTGAAGCTGCAACTCACGGTGCTGCTGTGCAATCTGGTGAAGCTGTTTCGCGATGGCGAACCGGTTCGGATGTCGAAGCGGTCGGGCGACTTCGTGACCTTGCGCGAAGCGGTGGAGGAGGTGGGCCGCGATGCTATCCGCTTCATGATGCTCTACCGCAAGAGCGACGCGCCGCTCGACTTCGATTTCGCCAAGGTCACCGAACAGTCCAAGGACAATCCCGTGTTCTACGTGCAGTACGCTTCGGCGCGCTGTCATTCGGTGTTCCGGCAGGCGAGCGAGCAACTGGGCGAGGCCAATTTCGACCGCAACAGCCTGGCCGCGGCCTCGGCGTCGCTCACCGACGAGGGCGAGATCGGCCTGATCCGGAAGCTGGCTGAATATCCAAGGCTGATCGAATCCGCGGCCCTTGCGCTGGAGCCGCACCGGCTGGCATTCTACCTCTACGATCTGGCTTCCACCTTCCATGGACACTGGAATCGGGGCACCGAGAATCCCGACTTACGTTTTGTTAAGGTTAACGACCGACAATTGACTCATGCCAGACTAGGGCTGGTGCAGGCTGTTTCGGATGTTTTGACTTCCGGCCTGACGCTGATTGGGGCTGATGCGCCCACTGAGATGCGTTAGGTTTAACTAAAACACCTGTCACCATTTGCCCACATTGCGCTGGTAAGGGCCAACCCTACGCGACGTCCATGGCGTCCGAATGAGTGCGAGTTCGGGAACAATAATGGCAGACAGAACCCAGCTGAGAGTAGCCGACAACAACGACATCGCCGAAGATGATCCGTTCGCTGAACTGACCAGGATCATGGGTTTCGATCCGCGCCAGCCGGTCAAGCCGCAGGCGCCAGCCGTCGAGACGGCTGCAGACGAGGGCGATTTCGACATCGACCTCGAGAAGGAGTTGATGGGCGAATTCGGCGATGAAGTCGGTTCCATGGAGGCCAGCCAGCCAGCTCCCGAGGTTCACCAGCCTGCCGCTGAGCCCTACGACCCTGCTGCCGAGATTCGCGAGCCGGCTTTCGAAACCACCGATGCCGCGATGGACGATGCGCTGGCTGCTTCGCTGGAATATGATTTCGTCTTCGACGATGCCGCCGATCTGGATTTCGGCGCTGCCCCGCAGGCTGCGGCTGCTCCCGTTGAACCCTCGTTTGCCGAACCTTCGTTTGCCGAGCCCGCATTCGACGAAGCTGCATTCGACGATGATTTCGACAATGCCGTCGCCAGCTCGCTGGAAAACGTGTCGCCGCTCGAAGACGACCTGCCGATGGATGACGACCTTGCCGCTTCGCTCGAGCAGGGGTTGCTGCTCGATGACGGCGCGACCGTCGCCCATGCCGCAGATGTCGCGCAGGTTGCTGCTGCGCCTGCCGACGATCTCGCGTTCGACGATGATTTCGACAATGCCGTCTCGATGTCGCTGGAAGACGAGCTGACGCTGGACGGTCCTGCGCCGGCGCAGGACCAGTATGCCGCGCCAGTAGCCGAGGCGCCGATCCATACCTTCGACGCCGTCGGAGTCGCCGACCACACTGTTGCCGACGAGGATTTTGCGGGTCATTTCGATGACGCGATGGCCGATGTCGACATGGACTTTGCGGCCCAGGATTTTGCAGCCCAGGATTTTGCAGCCCAGGATTTTGCAGCCGAGCATTTCGAGCCGCAGGCTTTCGAGGCTCAGCCTGTTGAGGCCGAGGATCCGGAAGAGAGCGATCTGCAGGTCAGCGCGCCGGTTGAGATGGATGCGCCGGAAGTGGACGAGACGCCGGCCTGGACCGTGGAGGCCAGCCCCTCTCATGAGACTGCGCACGAAGCATTCGACGATTTCGATCTGAGCATCGATGATGCGCTTGCCGATCACGAGCCGGTAGCCGAGACCGCACCCGCTCCGGTTCAGCTAGCTCCGGTCGCACCAGCCTATGTGGCGCCTACCAATATGGCGACCCCGGCCGCTCCGGTCGCTGACGAACGGACGTTGGAAGATGAACTCAACGCGCTGCTTGGCGCCATGACCACACCACGCCCGGCGCCAGTCGCGCCGATTCCGGTCGTCACCGAGCCCACCAGGGCTGCCGCCATCGAGCCCACCAGGACTTATGAGCCGGTTGCCCCGGTGCAGCGGTCCGTCGCGACGCCAGTCGCTCCGGTCGATAATCTCGAGTGGGACCTGGACGAACACGCGCCGGCTCCTCAGGAGGCCCAGGCAAACGATTCCGATTTCGACGATCTGCTTGCCGGCGAACGTGAGGGCCATGAGCCCGAGATCGAGTTCAATGATCACGCCTTCGATGCGGCGCTCGCCAAGGGCATCGATCTCGGTAAGGACACGGCAGCACCGGTCGCTGGCGATTGGCGCTCGACGCCGCCGGAGCCGGCGCGTTCGTGGAGCCGCGTGACTCCCACCCCGGCCCCGCCTTCCTTTGCAGCGCAGCCGCAACCTTCTTTTGCAGCGCAGCCGCAAGCTTCTTTTGCAGAAAAGCCGTCCACGCCGCCAACAGCAGCGCCAACCTATCGCGACCAGTCGGTTGCAGCTGCTGCCTATGTGGCGCCGACGCCATCGCGCCAGGCGCCGCCTCACGCCGAGATGCCGGATGTCGAGACGATCGATGTGCCCGAGCGTGTGGTGGCGATTGCCGACGACCTCGACATTCCAGAACTCAGCTTCGAGCAAGACGAGCCGGCCGCCTATGACGACATCGACGCCGAATTCGCCGGCATGCTCAACGAGATGAACGCGGTGGAAGTGGCATCGCCCACTGCCGCACGCAGTGCCGGCTATGATGACGATTCCTACAGTTCCGGCTTCAGCTCGGGCCACGAGCTCGACCAGCGCGCCTATGCAGCGCGGCCAGCCGAAGTGCTTGCAGCCACGCAAGCTCACCACGCCGATGCCGCTGGCGGCTTTGACATGGACGATCTGCCCGGCAGTCAGCCGGTTTCGCAGGCCGACGATTTCGCGGTCGATGAACTCGACTACGATCCGGATCTGGACGAGGCGATGGCGGTGCCGGGCCTCGCCGAGCAGGAAGCCGCACGGCCGCGCAGGAGCGGCCTGCTGGTCGCGGGGGTCGTTGCTGCGGTGGCGATTGCCGGCGGTCTTGGCGCCTTCGCCTTGTCGTACGGCGGCAAGGGCGGCAGCGATGCGCCGGTCATTGTCAAAGCCGACAACAGGCCGATCAAGGTCAAGCCCGAAAATCCGGGCGGCGCCGTGGTGCCGAACCAGGACAACAAGGTTTATGATGCGGTCGCCAAGGGCACCAAGCCGGCCGAGCCGGTTCAGGAGAAGCTGGTCACCAACACCGAAGAGCCGGTCGATGTGAAGGCGCAGGAGCCTGAAAGCCGCGTCGTCGATCTGTCGCCCGACGATACCGGCGCTGCCCCAGGCCCCGACGCTGCCGGCAACCCCGAAGCTGCCGGCAACCCCGACGCGGCTGTCGCGCCGGCGCCAAAGTCCGAGGACCGCATCGCGCAGGTGCTGCAGGAAGCCGACAAGAACCCCGATACCGTCGCCGTTGCCCCGCGCAAGGTTCGGACCATGGTGGTCAAGCCCGACGGCTCGTTGGTGGCCCGCGAGGACTCGACGCCGGCCGCGCCGCAGGTTGCGGCGACTGAGCCGCTTGACCCGGCGCCGCAGCACGTCGCCCCTTCGGCCGATGCCGAGCAGACCGGCACCGTGGCGCCTGTCGATCAGGCAGATAGCGACCAGGCAAGTGCCGAGACCGCCAAGCCGGTGAAGCCGGCGGCTGCGCCGAAGGCTGAGACCCAGTCCGCCAACACGCCGCAGACGGTTGCCGTGGCGCCGCAGCGCCCGTCCGACCAGCCGGTCGACGTGGTCGGCGAGGTCAAGCCCGACCAGGTTGCCTCCATTCCGGCGACGGCTTCGACATCGGGCGGTTCGTGGTCGATGCAGATCGCTTCGCAGCCGACGGTCGAAAGCGCCCAGGCCAACTACGCCGACCTGCAGCGCCGCTATGGAAGTGTGCTCGCCGGCCGCACCGCCAACATCGTCAAGGCGGAGATCGCCGGCAAGGGCACCTTCTACCGTGTCCGGGTGCCTGCGCAGTCGCGCAACGATGCGATCAATCTGTGCACCAGCTACAAGGCTGCCGGCGGCAACTGCTTCGTGTCGCGGTAAGGCCGGATCCAACTATCAGAGCCGGCGCGTTCCCAAGGGTCGCGCCGGCTTTTTCATGTGGATGGGCGAGAGGTTGAGGCGCTTGCCGTCCGGGGAGATTCCCTTTGGCGGCGCGAAGCCCTAAACTGGCGGAATGACCGAATCAAAATCCATGATCCTCGGCTGTGCCGGGAAATCGCTGACCCGCGAAGAAATCCGTTTCTATCGCAATGAATGCCCGTGGGGCTTCATCCTGTTTGCCCGCAACATCGGCGAAACGGAGCAGATCCGCGATCTGGTTGCCGAAATGCGCGACTGTATCGGGCGCCCCGATGCGCTGGTGTTCATCGACCAGGAAGGTGGCCGGGTGCAGCGCCTGCGGCCGCCGCTGGCGCCGAACTATCCCGCCGGCGGCGCGCTCGGCGCATTGTGGCGCAAGGACCATGATGCCGGCACCCGGGCTGCCTGGCTGATGGCGCGGCTGCACGCCTTCGACCTGTTGCGCTACGGTATCTCGGCCGATTGCCTGCCGGTGCTGGACGTGCCGATCGAGGGCGCCAGCGACGTCATCGGCGCGCGCGCCTATGGCAAGGAGCCGCGCCCGGTCATCGAACTTGGCCGCGCCGCCGCGGAAGGGCTGATGTCCGGCGGCGTATTGCCGGTCATGAAGCATATTCCGGGCCATGGACGCGCCTTCGCCGACACGCATTTCGAGCTGCCTGTGGTCGACGCCTCGCTGAGCGACCTGCAGCGGCATGATTTCGCCCCTTTCCGCGAGCTTAGCCATCTGCCGATGGCGATGACGGCGCATGTCGTCTACAGCGCCATCGATCCGAACAACCCAGCGACCACCTCAGGCAAGGTCATCGACGAGATCATCCGCCGCGAGATCGGCTTCGACGGGCTGTTGATGAGCGACGACACCTCGATGAAGGCACTTTCTGGGGATTTCCCGACAAAGGCGGCCTCGATCCTTGCGGCGGGCTGCGATCTGGTCCTTCACTGCAATGGCGTTTTCGAGGAGATGGCAGGCATCGCATCGCGAACCACGGGACTTGAAGGGACGTCGCTGGAGCGCGCCAAGCGGGCGCTGACCTATATAAGGGATCGCGACCGGGCCGACGAAACCGAGATACGCGCCGAATTTGCCACCTATTTCGATGCGGTGGCCTAGAGACGGATGATTTCAGGTCTGTTCGACCTGAAATCTGAATCCGTCTCTAAATTAGATAGAGAGAGCATGATGTCGTCCGAAAACCGCTTCACACTTTTCGGCATCATGCTCTAACCAGAGGTAAAGGAACAAGTGGCGGAAACATTGGACAGCAAGGCTGCGAAGGCCGCACCGATGGACCGTCTGTGGGCCGAGAACGACGATTCACGGGTCACCGGCGACCCGTCGCTTGTCGTCGACGTCGCCGGGTTCGAAGGTCCGCTCGATCTCTTGCTGCATCTCGCCCGCAACCAAAAGGTCGATCTGTCGCGGATTTCCATCTTGGCGCTGGTCGAGCAGTATCTGACCTTCGTCGAGACGGCGAGGGCGCTAAGGCTTGAGCTTGCCGCCGACTACCTGGTGATGGCGGCGTGGCTGGCCTTCCTCAAGTCGAAGCTCCTCATCCCCAAACAGCCCGGCGAAGAAGGCGAAAGCGGCGAGGAACTGGCCGCGGTGCTGCAGTTCCGGCTGAAGCGTCTGGAGGCCATGCGTGACGCCTCGGCAAGGCTGGTCAACCGCAACCGGCTCGGCCGCGACGTGTTTGCACGCGGCATGCCTGAGATGGTCATCGTCGAGAAGCGTAACGCCTATTCGGCCTCGCTCTACGATTTGCTCACCGCCTATGCGCAGCAGCGCCAGAAACAGGCGATCACCAATGTGACAATTGCCCGGCGTGGCGTGTGGTCGCTCAAGGATGCGCGCGATATCCTGACCCGGCTGATCGGCTCGCTGCGCGACTGGACGGCGCTGGACAGCTATCTGATCAATTACCTGACCAGCCCGGACGAACGGCGTACCGCGATTGCCAGCTCGTTTGCGGCGTCGCTGGAACTGGTGCGCGAAGGCAGCATCGAGATGCGACAGGACCAGGTGTTCGCGCCGCTCTATCTGCGCGGCCGCGCGCAACCAATCAAGGCAGTCGAGGTGGCATCATGAGCGAACGCGCCAACGCTTCGGTCATTCCGTTCAAGGTCGAAGAAGAGACCGAGGAGGGCATTATCGCCCAGGACCCGACTGATACCCTGCTTCTGAATCCTGGCGAACGGCTGCATATGGCCGAAGCCATACGCATGGCCGAGGCGATCGTGTTCGCCAGCGCCGAGCCGGTCAGCGAAAAGCAGCTCGCAGCCAGATTGCCCGATGGCATCAGCATTGCCGCTGCCATGGCTGAGCTGCAGCAGATCTATGCGCGGCGCGGCGTCAATCTGGTTCGGGTCGGCGATGCCTGGGCGTTCCGTACCGCCGGCGATCTCGCCTTCCTGATGAGCCGCGACACGGTGCAGCAGCGCAAGCTGTCGCGCGCCGCGCTCGAAGTGCTGGCGATCATCGCCTACCACCAGCCGGTGACGCGCGCCGAGATCGAGGACATCAGAGGCGTCGAGACCTCGAAGGGCACGCTGGATACGCTGCTCGAAACGGAATGGGTGCGCATGCGCGGCCGCCGCCGCACGCCCGGCCGTCCCGTCACCTACGGCACGACAGACACTTTCCTCGACCATTTCGCACTGGAGGAGATCCGCGATCTTCCCGGGATGGACGAACTGAAGGGGGCAGGGCTGCTCTCCGGCCGCATGCCGTCGAATTTCGCCATCCCGTTGCCGCCGGCCGATCCGGACGCGCTGACCGAGGACGAGGATGCGTTGACCGACATCGATCTCGAGGAACTCGGCCTGCTGACGCCGCGCGTCACGGAAGATTGACCGCAAGCCGCTGTCAAAAAGCTGCATTGCTGCGGTAGATGCGCCGATTGGTAGCGGGCAGCTTTGCCGAAAATGCGTGACATAAGCCGCGCCTTCATAAACTTTGTCGCTGTTGTGTTTGAATCCCAACGCGAAAACGCATAGATCATCGCCAGGGAAAACATTCGAGAGAGAGTTACAATGGGTTCATTTTCGATTTGGCACTGGATGATCGTGCTGGTGATCGTGCTGCTGGTGTTCGGCCGCGGCAAGATACCCGAGCTGATGGGCGACATGGCCAAGGGCATCAAGAGCTTCAAGAAGGGCATGGCCGACGACGATACCGCCGAAGACAAGCGCACCGTCGAGCACCGCCCGGACGAGACCGTTTCGGCAGTGAAGGAAAAGGCCAGCAAGAGCTGAGCCGAAGGTTGTTGCTTTTGTGCAAGTCGTTGTCCCAAAACCGCTTCGCACTTTTGGGCGACAAGCACTAGTCGGAACTGATTGCCATGTTTGAAGTCGGCTGGACCGAAATGCTGGTGATCGCGATCGTCATGATCGTGGTCGTCGGACCCAAGGATTTGCCCAATATGCTGCGCACCTTCGGCCGCACGACGGCGAAGCTGCGTGCCATGGCCTCCGACTTCCAGAAGCAGTTCAACGAGGCGTTGAAGGAAGCCGAGCTCGACGACGTCAAGAAGTCTGTCGATACGCTGCGCGGCCTCAATCCGGCGGCCGAAATCCGCAAGCAGCTCAATCCGTTCGAACAGGCGGCAGCCGAGGTTCGCTCCGGCGTCGATGCGGTGATGAAGCCGAAGCCCGCCGTCGACCCCTCAACGCCCGCGGCAGAAACACCACAGCCGGCCGAGCCGCTCAAGAACGGCGCGACGGTGATGCCGGGTGTCAACGGACCGGAAACAGCGCCGGCGGCGCCGATCCTTCCGGCGATGACCGATCAGGCGGTGGTGACACCGGCTGCAGCAACAGCAGCGCCACGAAACGCGCGCGCCAAGGGGGCTGCGATATCAAAGGCCCCGGCAACCAAAACAGCGGCAGCCAAGGCAGCACCGGCAAAGCCGGCGCCTGCGGCGAAGGTTGCGGCCAAGCCGTCAGCGGCGCCCGCCAAGGCTGCACCTGGAAAAGCCGCCACCAAGCCCGCTGCTGCACCGAAGGCAGTCGCAAAGGCTGAGCCGAAGCCTGCGCCGGCCACGAAGCCCGCGTCCAAGAAGACGGCGGGGGCCGCCAAGTGAGCATTACGGACAGCGAAAAGGACGAGATCGAGAAGTCGTCGGCTCCGCTGATGGAGCATCTGATCGAACTGCGCCGGCGGCTGATCTGGTCGATCGGCGGTTTCTTCGTCGCCTTCCTCGTCTGCTTCTTCTTTGCCAAGAAGCTGTTCAATCTTTTGGTCGTTCCGTTCAAGTGGGCCACGCAGTGGGCCGGGCTCGATCCGCACAAGGTCGAGCTGATCTATACGGCGCCGCAGGAATTCTTCTTCACCCAGGTCAAGCTCGCCATGTTCGGCGGCATGGTCATCGCCTTTCCGCTGATCGCCACGCAGATCTACAAATTCATCGCGCCAGGCCTCTACAAGAACGAACGCAACGCCTTCCTGCCGTTCCTTATCGCATCGCCGATCCTGTTCCTGATGGGAGCGTCGCTGGTCTATTTCTTCTTCACGCCGATGGTGATGTGGTTCTTCCTCGCCATGCAGCAGGCCGGCACCGACGACCAGGTGCAGATTTCGCTGCTGCCGAAAGTGTCGGAATATCTCAGCCTGATCATGACGCTGATCTTCTCCTTCGGCCTGGTGTTCCAGCTGCCGGTGGTGACCAGCCTGATGACGCGCGTCGGCATGCTGTCGTCGAAGGCGCTGGCCGAGAAGCGCAAATGGGCGATCGTCATCGCCTTCGTCGTCGCGGCGGTGCTGACGCCGCCTGATCCGATGAGCCAGATCGGTTTGGCCATCCCGACCATCCTGCTCTACGAGGTGTCGATCTGGGCGGCCCGGCTGATCGAGCGCGATCAGGTCAAGCAGAAGCTGGCGCGCGAGAAGCAGGAAGCCGCCGAAGCCGTGGCCGAAAAGGCGGCGGACGCGTCCTCAAAGCAGGCTCGTTCATAGGCTGTCGCGTTCGGGTATCCGCGTTAGCGGAAAAACGCGACAGCCGCCATCTTGCATCGATGAAGGATGCGGTTTACGCCCTCAGGCCTTAGCTCGAGGACGACCAACCATGCTTGATATCAAATGGATTCGCGACAACCCGAAGGCCCTTGTCGAGGCGCTGGCCAAGCGCTCGTGGTCGGCTGACGAGGCGCAGTCCACGGTCGATGAGCTGATCAAGAAGGACGAAGCGCGGCGCGAGCACGTCACCGAGCTGCAGACCAAGCAGGAACGCCGCAACGCCGCCTCGAAGGAGATCGGCAACGCCATGCGTTCGGGCGACACGGCACTTGCCGAAAAGCTCAAGGCCGAAGTCGGCGATATCAAGACCTTCATCCAGAATGGCGAGGCGCGCGAGCGCGAGCTCGACAAGACGCTGAACGATGCGCTGGCGGTGCTGCCGAATGTGCCGCTCGACGACGTGCCGGTCGGCAAGGACGAGCACGACAATGTCGTCAAGCATATCGTCGGCGAGGTGCCGACCCGGCCGAACTGGGTGAAGGAGCATTTCGAGATCGGCGAAGCGCTCGGCATGATGGATTTCGAGCGGGCGGCAAAGCTGTCGGGATCACGCTTCACCGTGCTGAAGAGCGGGCTGGCGCGGATGGAGCGCGCCATCGGCCAGTTCATGCTCGATCTGCACACGACCGAGCATGGCTATGAAGAAGTCATCCCGCCACTGATGGTGCGCGACGAAGTGCTTTTCGGGACCAACCAGCTGCCGAAATTCGAGGACGACCTGTTCTTCGTGCAGCATGGCGATGGCCGGCTCGGATTGATTCCAACCGCCGAGGTCCCGCTCACCAACCTGGTGCGCGAAGAAATCACGGCCCATGAAAAGCTGCCGCTGCGCTATACGGCGCTGACGCCGTGCTTCCGCTCGGAAGCGGGCTCCGCCGGCCGCGACACGCGCGGCATGTTGCGCCAGCACCAGTTCTACAAGGTCGAGCTGGTCTCGGTCACCGACCAGGAGTCTTCGCTCGCCGAGCACGAGCGGATGACGCAGTGCGCGGAAGAGGTGCTGAAGCGACTGGAGCTGCCGTTCCGCACCATGGTCCTGTGCACGGGCGACATGGGGTTTGGCGCGCGCAAGACCTACGACATCGAGGTCTGGCTGCCCGGCCAGAACGCCTATCGCGAAATCTCGTCCTGCTCGGTCTGCGGCGACTTCCAGGCCAGACGCATGGATGCCCGCTACAAGGACCGGGATGGCAAGGGCAACCGCTTTGTGCACACGCTGAACGGTTCGGGCACCGCTGTCGGCCGTGCGCTGATTGCCGTCATCGAAAACTACCAGAATGAGGATGGCAGCGTAACCATTCCTGAAGTGCTGCGGCCTTATATGGGCGGTCTGGCGAAGATCGAATCGAAGTAATGCGCATCCTTCTGACCAATGATGACGGCATCCATGCCGAGGGCCTGGCGTCGCTCGAACGCATCGCCCGCACGCTGTCGGACGATGTCTGGGTCGTGGCGCCGGAGCAGGACCAGTCCGGCTACGCGCACTCGCTGTCGATCTCGGAGCCGCTCCGGCTGCGCAAGATCGGCGAGAAACACTACGCCGTGCGCGGCACGCCGACCGACTGCGTCATCATGGGCGTCAAGAAGATCCTGCCTGGCGCGCCGGACCTGATCCTGTCCGGTGTCAATTCCGGCGCCAACATCGCCGACGACGTCACCTATTCCGGCACCGTCGCCGGCGCCATGGAAGGCGCGCTGCTCGGCATCCGCTCGATCGCACTCAGCCAGGGTTATTCCTATGTCGGCGAGGACCGCGTCGTTCCCTATGAGACCACCGAGGTGCTGGCGCCGGCGCTGCTGAAAAAGCTCGTCGCCATGCCGCTGCCGGACGGCGTGCTGCTCAACGTCAACTTTCCCAACTGCCTGCCTGACGAGGTCGCCGGCACCGTCGTGACGTCGCAAGGCAAGCTGGTGCACAGCCTGTGGGTCGACGAGCGCCGCGACGGGCGCGGCCTGCCTTATTACTGGCTGCGCTTCGGCCGCGAGCCGGTCGAGGGCAAGCAGGGCACCGATCTGCATGCTCTGCGCAACCGGCTCGTGTCTGTGACGCCGCTGCAGCTTGACCTCACCGCGCATGAAATCCGTGACCAACTGACCAAGGCGCTGTCTGAATAAGGTGTTCGCATGAAGAAGGTTCTGGCATGAACTTGCCGCTCGACGATCGCGAGGGTTTTGCCGCTTTCCTGCTGCGCCTGCGCGGCCAAGGCGCGGTGCCGAAGGCGTTGATCGCAGCCTTCGAGGCGACGCCGCGGCGCGGCTTCCTCAACGGCCAGTTCCATTCGATCGCCTGGTCGGACGGCATGCTGCCGATCGAATGCGGCGAGGCGATCGAGGGCGCCGATCTGCAGGCGGCGGTGATTGCGGCCTTGGCAATAGAGCCCGGCAACCGGGTGCTCGAGATCGGCACCGGCTCGGGCTACACGGCAGCGGTGATGTCGCGGCTCGCGGCTCGCATCGTCAGCGTCGACCGCTACAAGACGCTGGCCGAGCAGGCCAGGCAACGCTTCGAGGCGCTCGGCATCGGCAATGTCATCGTGCGCCAGGCCGATGGTTCCAACGGCCTTGCCAACGAAGCGCCGTTCGACCGCATCGTAGCCTGGGCGGCTTTCGACAGCCTGCCGCGCTTCCTGCTCGACCAATTGTCGAGCGGCGGCATCGTCATTGCCCCGATCGGGCCGGAGGAGGGCGAGCAGGTGCTGGCCAAGCTGACCAAGGTCGGCAGCCGCTTCGAGCGCGAGGATATCGGCACCGTGCGCCTGCAGCCGATCCTGCGCAGCGTTGCGGCGGTTATTTAGGTGCACCGATATTCAGGTGAGGCCGGCCTGCAAATGCCAGCTTCCTGCGCTTCCGGTGCTCACGTGTTTGAGTCCCTCCGCTCCGGCCTTCGCCGGCCGAAGCCGTCATAAATGCCTCCGCTCTATGAAGGCTACGGCCGGCGTAGGCCGGTTCTCAGAACCTGTCATTTTCGACTCGGGCCGATCTGAATCAACGCAGCTTCGGCGCATTCGAAAATGTTTTAAGAAAATTTGCGTCTGATTCTATGGGGTTAACCCGCCAGTAACATTAACGCGCTTTAATCATGACCAGTGTGTACCGGGTCTGTGCGGGTTAGTGCGATGCAATTCAGTGTTTTGAAGGCAAACGGGCGTACTCTGTCGCGGGGCTGCGCTGTCCTCATGCTAGCCGGAGTGGCGGCGGGGTGTAGCTCCCAAGTCTCGCGGTTCAATGGTGTCGACGACGTCTTCACCTCCTCGACCAACAATCAGCGCGCCATCATCGACAAGCAGAGCACTGCGCAGCCCTATCCGGGCGATGTGGCGGCCGAGCCGATCGCTGCGGCACCTGTCGATGGCAGCCATAACCAGTCGGTCAGCCGCTCCAGCCTGGAGCCAGTCACCGTCCAGCAGCTGCCGCCGCCGAGCGCGCCCAAAGCTGCTCCGATGCGCACCGCTTCCGCGCCGGCGCTTGCACCGGCACCGCATGTCGACAGAACGACTACCGGCACCGTCCAGCCGGCGAGGCCGTTCAAGAATGCCGGTGACTCCGATCCGAAACCAGTTGCGGCTGGTACGCCGCATGCGACCGAGATCTTGGTCGGCGACGGCGAGACCATTTCCGGCATCGCTCATCGCTATCATGTGCCCGCCGACGTGATCATGAAGGTCAACGGCTTGAGCGCCACCAAGGGGCTGAAGACCGGTCAGATACTGGTCATCCCGGCCTATGCCTATTCAAGCAAGGGGACAGAGCCGAAACTTGCCGACGGCAAGCCGGCAAACAGCCCCAAGGCGCCGGCGCCGGAAAAGGTCGCCGTGCTGCCGCAGCAGCCGAAACTCAAGGACGGCAAGTCCGCCGCGCAGGTTGACGCTTCGGCAGCGAACAAGCCGAAGACCGACAAGCCGGCGCAGACGGCCTCGGCCGCGCCAAAGGCCGGCGCGGGCACCTACACGGTCCAGTCGGGCGACACCATGTCCTCCATCGCCAGGAAGACCGGCGTTGGCGTCGTGGCGCTGAAGCAGGCGAACGGCATGCAAGACGGCCTGCTCAAGATCGGCCAGACGCTGAAGGTTCCGGCAGGTGGCACCGCAACGGTCGCCAGCGCCAAGCCGGCCAAAGTTGATCCGGTGACGACCGCGACCACCCAACCGGCGGCAAAGCCGACGGAGACGCTCGCCACCTACACGCCGCCGAAGAAGGACGCCAAGGTTATCCAGCAGGCCGAGGACGACGACGCTGTTGCGCCCGATGCCACCGGCATCGGCAAGATGCGTTGGCCGGTGCGGGGCCGCGTCATCTCCAATTTTGGTGGCGGCAAGGATGGTGTCGACATCGCCGTGCCTGAGGGGACGCCGGTCAAGGCGGCCGAAAACGGCGTGGTCATCTATGCCGGCGACGGCCTCAAGGAATTCGGCAATACGGTTCTGGTGCGCCACGAAAACGGGCTGGTCACCGTCTATGGCCACGCCAGTTCGATCGAAGTGCAGCGCGGCCAGAAGGTCAAGCGCGGCCAGGAAATCGCGCTGTCGGGCATGAGCGGCACCACCGACTCGCCGAAACTGCACTTCGAAGTGCGCAAGAACTCGGCCCCGGTCGATCCCTCAGGTTATCTCGAATAGTCGGGAATAGAACAATAAACGTTTTGCAGGCCGTCTGACCTCCAGTCCGGCCCGCCGGCTCAGCCCGCTCCGCAAGGGGCGGGCTTTTTCAGTGACCTGACGGAAATCAATCAGTCGTTCAGCGGCTTGCCGAGCCGGCCGGCCAGATCCTGAGTGAATTGCCAGGCGACGCGGCCCGAGCGGCTGCCGCGTGTCGTTGCCCATTCCAGGGCGTCGGCGCGCAGCTGCTCCGGGTCGATCTTAAGTCCATGATGGGTGGCATAGCCGTTGACCATATCGAGATATTCGTCCTGCGAACATTTGTGGAAGCCGAGCCACAGGCCGAAGCGGTCGGACAGCGAAACCTTTTCCTCGACCGCCTCGGACGGGTTGATGGCGGTCGAGCGCTCATTGTCGATCATGTCGCGCGGCAACAGGTGCCGGCGGTTCGACGTGGCGTAGAAGATGACATTGGCCGGGCGGCCCTCGACGCCGCCTTCAAGGGCTGCCTTCAGCGACTTGTAGGAGGTGTCGTCATGGTCGAAGGAGAGGTCGTCGCAAAACAGGATGAAGCGAAACGGCGCCGCCTTCAGCAGGCCCATCAGCCTGGGCAGCGTGTCGATATCCTCGCGATGGATCTCGATCAGCTTGAGCGGCAGGTCGGATTTGGCCTGGGCGTTGATCTGCGCATGCACGGCCTTGACCAGCGAGGATTTGCCCATGCCGCGCGCACCCCACAACAACACATTGTTGGCGGCATGGCCGGCGGCGAAACGTTCCGTGTTTTCGACCAGAATGTCGCGCACGCGGTCGACGCCGCGGATCAGGCCGATGTCGACGCGGTTGACCTTGCGCACCGGCTCGAGATAGCCGGGGTCGGCCTGCCAGACGAAGCAATCGGCAACCGCAAGATCGGTTTGCGGCACCGGCGGCGGGGCAAGGCGGGTGACCGCCTCGATCAGGCGGTCGAGCTTTTGGTTCAGGGCCTCGATGGTGCTGTCGGTCATGTCTCGTCTTTTATGTTTCCGCACGAACGTGCGTAGGGGCCGAAATCGTCTTGATCCGGGCGAGATAGAAACTGGTTCCAAGCTTTTGTTTGGGCATGATCTTTTGCGAAAACCACGCCCGTATTCCGGGAGCATGCTCTAACACGGGTCAACCGGCCGGAAAAGCAGCTGAAAGCCCGGCCGCGCAGTTGCATTGGTAACTTTACCCACTATATTCCGGCCAAATTTGGCGAGGCCGCCCTACGGCCTTCTTTCGTAACCAGGAGTTCTTGATGTTCGTCACACCGGCATACGCCCAAGCTACCGGAACTCCGCTTGGTCCGTTCGGGGATATCGGCATGATACTCCCGTTCGTTCTGATCTTCGTGATCATGTATTTCCTCATCATCCGGCCGCAGCGCGCCCAGTTGAAGAAGCGCCAGGAGATGATCTCGGCCGTGCGCCGTGGCGATACGGTCATCACCGGCGGCGGCTTCGTCGGCAAGGTGACCAAGGTGATCGACGACCACGAGCTCGAGATCGACCTAGGCGGCGGCACCAAGGTGACGGCGCTGCGCTCGACGATCGCCGACGTGCGGGTCAAGGGCGAGCCGGTGGCCAACCAGAACGCCAAGAAGTAAGCCAGTTTCCCAAGCGGAGCGATCCGCGGGCAGAGCTCTGACAAAAGACGGCGTATGGTCCATTTTTCGCGCCTGAAAATGATCCTGATCTGGCTTGCTATCGCCACAATGCTCGTCGACGCGCCCAGTCTTCACGCTGCCGGCCCGGGCGTGCTGCTTCGATTGGACGCGACCGATGTGATCGATCGCCGGTTGGAGGCGACGCGTGACGAAATCAGGACGCTGCTGCGCGATGCAAGGATCGGCTATACTGCTCTTGCTAAGTCGGGTCGGGCCGTTCAGGTGCATATCACCGACGCCGCTCAGGTCGGCGCGGCCAAGATGGCATTGAAGGCGGTGACTGATCCTGTCCTTGGCAGCGCTGGTCCTGTCCAGGAAATGATCCTGGATGATACCGGAGCAGCGTTGCTCAAGTTCACGGTAACAGACACAGGCATCAAGTATCGGATTTCGATCGCGCTTGCGCAGTCGATCGTGGTCATTAAGAATCGCCTGCGTGATCTTGGTGTTGCCGACCCAGTAGCTCAGCCAGAGGGCGAAGACGGTATGCTGGTTCGGACCTCGGGCGTTGCGGATTTGCAAAGGCTGAGGAGAATTCTCACCCGAACCGGAATGCTGACCTTTCAGTGGGTTGATGAGTCGATGCCGGTCGCTGATGCGATCAATGGCCGGACGCCCGCTGGCTCGGTGGTGGTTTATTCGAAGGACGATCCACCGGTTCCCTATCTGGTTGAGAGCCGGACGATCGTTTCCAGTGACGACATTGTCAATGCTCAGGCGACTCCCAACTCCGTCACAAATGAGCCGGCGGTTTCGTTCACCTTCGATTCCAGGGCAACGGCACGCGTTGCGCAGGCGACCTCGCAGAATGTCGGCAAGCTATTTGCAATGATCCTCGACAACCAAGTGCTTTCGGTGCCAGTCGTCCGCGAGCCAATTCTTAACGGCCGCGGCCAGATATCGGGCAACCTCACCAAGGAGAACGCCGATGATCTGGCCTTGCTTTTGCGTTCCGGACCGATGCCTGCACAATTGAAAATAGTCGAGTAGCGCACGATAGCGCCCGGCGGTGATCAGAATTAGAATGGGAACCGACAGAGGCGATTGACGCCGAAACCGCTGCCGGCGGCAGCGCCAAATTGACCTCAGCGCGCTCGACAATCGGCGAAGTGCGGGTTAAGGGCGAGCCGGTGGCAAATAAGAACGCCAAGAAATAACCGAATTGTCGGCGGAACGATCCGCCAGTACGCCCTGACGGACAACGCCATATGCTGTATTTTTCGCGCCTGAAGATGATCCTGATCTGGATCGCCGTGGCCGTCACATTCATCCTTGCCGCGCCAAATCTCTTCCCGGCCAGCACATTGGCGCAATTGCCCAACTGGGTGCCGAAGCGGCAGATGACGCTTGGTCTCGATCTGCAGGGCGGTTCGCACATCCTCTTGCAGATGGACCAGAATGATCTCGTCAAGGCGCAGCTGGAAACGACCCGCGACGAGATCCGCACGCTGCTGCGCGATGCCAAGGTGGGCTATACCGGCCTTGGCGGCACCGGCAGGACCGTACAAGTGCGCATCACCGATCCAACCCAGATCGATGCCGCTAAGACGGCGCTTAAGCCGCTGACCGATCCGGTCGCCGCCGGCCTGTTCACCGGTGGCTCCATCCAGGAAATGTCCCTGGATGATTCCGAAGCCGGGCTGCTCAAATTCACCGTCACCGACGCCGGCATCAAATACCGCACCTCAGCCGCATTGGCGCAGTCGATCGAAGTCGTCGAGCGTCGCGTCAACGAACTCGGCACCACCGAGCCGATCGTGCAGCGGCAGGGCGACGACCGTGTGCTCGTCCAGGTGCCGGGCCTGCAGGATCCGCAAAGGCTGAAGGAGATCATTGGCCAGACCGCCAAGATGACCTTCCAGATGGTGGATACCTCGATGTCGGTGCAGGATGCGCTGAACGGCCGCCCGCCGGCAGGCTCCTCGGTGCTTTATTCGCAGGACGATCCGCCGGTTCCGTATCTGGTGGAAAATCGCGTCATCGTGTCCGGCGAAGATCTTGCCAAGGCGACGGCAACCTATGATTCCCGAAACAACGAGCCAGTGGTTTCGTTCGTCTTCAACTCGCGCGGTGCGACACGGTTCGGCCAGGCGACCCAGCAGAATGTCGGCAAGCCGTTCGCCATCATCCTCGACAATCAGGTGATTTCGGCGCCGGTGATCCGCGAACCGATCCTCGGCGGCAGCGGCCAGATTTCAGGCAATTTCACCGCCGAAAGCGCCAACGACCTCGCCGTGCTGCTGCGCGCCGGCGCGTTGCCGGCAAAGCTGACCGTGATCGAAGAACGCACCGTCGGCCCAGGCCTCGGCCAGGATTCGATCCATGCCGGCAAGGTCGCCGGCATCATCGGCTCCATTCTCGTCGTCGCCTTCATGTTCGTCGCCTACGGACTTCTCGGCTTCCTCGCCAACATTGCGCTCGCCGTGCACGTGGCGATGATCGTCGGGGTTTTGTCGCTGCTTGGCGCGACGCTGACCTTGCCCGGCATTGCCGGTATCGTGCTGACCATCGGCATGGCGGTCGATTCCAACGTGCTGATCTATGAGCGTATCCGCGAGGAGCGACGGGCCGGCCGTTCGGTCATCCAGTCGATCGACACAGGCTTCACCAAGGCGTTGGCGACAATCGTGGATTCCAACGTGACGTCGCTGATTGCCACGGTCGTGCTGTTCTATCTCGGCACCGGACCGGTCAAGGGCTTCGCCATCACCTATGCCATCGGCATCTTGACCACGGTCTTCACCGCCTTCACCTTCACCCGTCTGCTGGTGTCGATCTGGCTGCGCCGTGCGCGTCCGAAGGAATTGCCGCGTGCGCCGGTGACCTTCGTTCCGGCCGGCACGAAAATCCCGTTCATGGGCATCCGCCGCTGGACGTTCGCGCTGTCCAGCCTGCTGTCGGTCCTCTCGGTCGTGCTGTTCATGACCGTCGACATCAATTACGGCATCGACTTCAAGGGCGGCTCGATCATCGAGGTGCAATCCAAGCAAGGCGACGCCGATATTGGCGATATCAGAAGCCGGTTGTCGGAGCTTAATATCGGTGAGGTGCAGGTCCAGCAATTCGGCGCGCCGAATGATGTGCTGATCCGCGTTGGCACCCAGGATGGCGGCGAGAACGCCGAGCAGACCGTCATCGACAAGGTGCGCGGCGAGCTGCAGGACAATTACGATTTCCGCCGCGTCGAGGTGGTGGGCCCCACCGTTTCGGGCGAGCTGGCCAAGCAAGGCACGATTGCGATGATCATCGCGCTGATCGGCATCCTGGTCTATGTCTGGTTCCGCTTCGAATGGCAGTTCGCGGTCGGCGCCATCGTGGCGACGGTGCACGATGTGGTGATGACGCTGGGCTTCTTCGTCATCACCGGGCTCGAGTTCAACCAGTCTTCGCTGGCGGCGATCCTGACCATTATCGGCTATTCGCTCAACGACACGATCGTCGTCTATGACCGTGTTCGAGAAGATTTGCGAAAATACAAACGAATGCCGCTCCCGCAATTGTTGAACAACGCCATCAACGAGACGCTGTCGAGAACGACGCTGACTTCGGTGACGACCATCCTGGCGCTGCTCGCGCTGGTGCTGTTCGGCGGCGAGGTGATCCGTTCGTTCACCATGGCGATGCTGTTTGGCGTCGTCTTCGGTACCTATTCGTCGATCTTCATCGCAGCACCCTTGCTGATCTTGTTCAGGCTCAGGCCGCAGGGAGCGAGCGCCGATGAGGAGAAGCCGGTTGGTGGCGGCAAAGCCATGGCGACCTGACGGCTGCGCTGGTGGCAAAAGGCATCGTCATCCGCGAGGCGCATTTCCCCGGACGGGCGCCGATCGAAGCCTACGGCAATGGCGGCTTCCGCTTCGCCGACATGTCGCATCGCGGCTCGCTTCTGTGCCTGCCCTCCGGCATCCATGGCTGGGAGCCGGCCGATCCGCTGGCCCTGACGGCGGCGGATTTTGACCTGCTGCTGGCCGAGGCCGGCAAGGTCGAGATCCTGCTGGTCGGCACAGGCAAGGATTTGCGGCCCTTGCCGGCAGCCCTTCGGGCGGCGCTGAAGGCGGCTGGCATTGGCTCCGACCCGATGTCGACGGGGGCAGCGGTGCGGACCTACAATGTGCTGCTTGCCGAAGACCGCGCCGTGGCCGCGGCGCTGATCGCCGTCGACTGACGTGACCGATACAGCTGACATCGTCATGGAGGCGGTGCGCGCCGGCGACCATGACCGCTATGTCAGCGCACTCTATGCACCGGCCGACAAGCGCGCGGCGCTGTTTTCGCTTTACGCCTTCAATGCCGAGATCGCCTCTGTCCGCGACCGCATCCACGAGGCATTGCCGGGCGAAGTGAGGCTGCAATGGTGGCGCGATGTCATCGCTGCTGAAGCCGCAGCCACAGGCAACCCGCTCGCCGATGCGCTGAAGGCGACGATTTCTGCCCATAGCCTGCCCAAAACTGCCTTCGACAACATGCTCGAGGCCCGCATCTTCGACCTCTATGACGATCCGATGCCGTCGCGCACCGATCTCGAGGGCTATTGCGGCGAGACGGCGGCCGCGCTGATCCAGCTGGCGGCGATGGTGCTCGATCCCAATGAGGCGCCGCGCTTTGCCGAACTGGCGGGCAGGGCCGGCTGCGCCCAGGCGATGACCGGCCTGTTGCTGCTGTTGCCGCTGCATCGCCGACGCGGGCAATGCTTCGTGCCGGCGGATATCCTTGCAGCGGCCGGCTCGTCGCCGGAGGAGTTCGTCAGCGGCGACGGCGGCCCCGGCGCTCAGCGCGCGGTGGCTGCGATGATTGCATTGGCGCAGGAGCATCTCCGCGCTTTCGAGCAAGGGGCGTCCGCACTTCCGGAAACGCTGCGTCCGGCGTTCCTGCCGCTGGCGCTGACCAGCGCCTATCTCGGCAAGATGGCCAATGGCCGCTCGCCGCTTGGTGGCGCAGCCCGGCTTTCGGCTCTGCGCCGGCATTGGCTGTTGCTCAGGCGCGCAACGCGGGGATGGCCAGCGAGTTGACGTAAACGTCAATCGCGTTAGGACTCTGAGACTTGGCTATTCAGCAGCTTCCGATGTTTGCGCCGGCAGCCCTAGCCACTCCCGGCAATCTGCCCGCGCGCGTGAGGTGATCGCGTGGCGCTTGGCCACCGTCTTGTCCTTGCCGCGCAGGCGTTTGCCTTCGGTCTTCGGTGCTTCCACCGGCGGGAACAGGCCGAAATTGACGTTCATCGGCTGGAAAGAGCGTTTGCCCGGCTCGTCGTCGGAAACGATGTGGCCGCCGGTGATGTGGTTGAGCAAGGCGCCGAAGGCGGTGGTGAGCGGTGGCAGCGATGGCGCGTGGCCGAGCCGCTCGGCGGCGGCGAAGCGGCCGGCGAGCAGGCCGATCGCCGCGCTCTCGACATAGCCCTCGCAGCCGGTGATCTGGCCGGCAAAGCGCAGGCCCGGCCGCGACTTCAGCTGCAGCGAGGCGTCGAGCAAGGTCGGCGAATTGATGTAGGTGTTGCGGTGCAGGCCGCCGAGACGGGCGAACTCGGCGTTTTCCAGACCCGGAATGGTGCGGAACACGCGCACCTGCTCGGCATGCTTCAGCTTGGTCTGGAAACCGACCATGTTGTAGAGCGTGCCCAGCGCATTGTCCTGACGCAGCTGCACCACGGCATAGGCTTTTACCGTCGGATTGTGGGCATTGGTCAGCCCCATCGGCTTCATCGGCCCGTAGCGCAGCGTCTCGACGCCGCGCTCGGCCATGATCTCGATCGGCAAGCAGCCGTCGAAATAGGGCGTGCCTTCCCACTGCTTGAATTCGGTCTTCTGGCCGTCGACCAGCGCCTGTACGAAGGCGAGATACTGGTCCTTGTCCATCGGGCAGTTGATGTAGTCCTTGCCGGTGCCGCCGGGCCCAACCTTGTCGTAGCGCGACTGGAACCAGCAAATGTCCATGTCGATCGTGTCGAAATGGATGATCGGGGCAATCGCGTCGAAGAAGGCCAGCGCATCGGCGCCGGTTGCCTCGGCGATCGACTGGGCGAGCGACGGCGCGGTCAGCGGTCCCGTGGCGATGATCGCCTGGTCCCACTCCGCCGGCGGCAGGCCCGGCACTTCCTCGCGCTCGATGGTGATCAGCGGGTGCGCTTCAAGCTTTTTCGTCACCGCGTCGGAGAAACCGTCGCGATCCACGGCCAGCGCGCCGCCTGCCGGCACCTGGTTGGCGTCGCCGGCACTCATGATCAGCGAGCCGGCCAGCCGCATTTCGGCGTGCAGCAGGCCGACCGCGTTGTTTTCGGCATCGTCGGAGCGGAAGGAGTTGGAGCAGACGAGCTCGGCCAGGCCATCGGTCTTATGCGCATCGGTGCCGCGCACCGGGCGCATCTCATGCAAAATGACGGGAACACCGGCTTGTGCTGCCTGCCAGGCGGCTTCGGAGCCGGCAAGGCCGCCGCCGACGATGTGGATTGGATTTTTGCTCATGAGCGCCGGAATAATCGCTTGGCGCGCTGTTTGCAATTGGCCGGCTGCACGCGTGGGTCATTGTCGTGCAACGACGGAGCTCGACTTTCTTATGTCCGCGGCGACGCTCTGATGGCGGCGTAAAGCGCCTCGATCGACTGCATGCGCATTGAAAAGCCTGCCCAAAAACAACAACACCCGCCGCGGGAGGAGGTGCGGCGGGTGTCGTTTTTGGGGCCGATCCTCGGGAGGAGGTGGGGATCGGCCGTATTCGTCATCGCCGGGGAGGAGGTCGGCTTTGACGAAATTCTTTTCGCCGGATCGAGGGAGGCGAAATCCCTGGAAGACGAACTGCGTTCACTTTGAAGACGAACTAGCGTTCGCTTCGGAAAGACGAACTGCGTTCGCTTTGGAAACAGCGCCCGCCGCGGGAGGAGGTGCGGCGGGCGCCGTTTTGGTGGTCAACCCTCGGGAGGAGGTGAAGGCTGACCGTATCCGTCAGGGTCGGGGAGGAGGTCGACCCTGGCGAAATTCTGGTTAGATCGTCGCCCTGCGGGCGATGATCTTGATCTCGTCGCGGACGATGCCGAGATCATGGAGCTGACGGTTCGAAAGGCGACCCAGCTCGGTAACGGTGTCGCGGTAAACGCGCCAGTTACGATAGTTGCGGATCAGGTTCATTGTCATTCTCTTTTTCAAAACTGGTTCGGATCATTTGCGATCCGAAGAGGATTAGACCGCCTTGCGGGCGACGTAGTGGATGTCGCTGCGGCTGATGCCGAGGTCGGTCAGTTCACGGTTCGACAGGCGGCTCAGCTCGGAGACGGTGTCCCGGTAGCGGCGCCAGTTGCGGTAGTTGCGGATCAGGTTCATGGTAGTGCTCGTTTCGTCTTTCTTCGGATCATTCCGTTTGTGTACGAACAGTAAATAGGCTGGGTTATATCGATTTAAAAGTGCTGTTGGCGCATGGCAGCAATGCAAATTGTGCAATGCAACATTAACGCGCGTTCACGGCTTCGTCATGAAGAAACCCGAATCGGAAAATGACGTTGCGTCAACGATTTGAGCGGATCGGCTGTCAGAAAGACCAAGCTGGGGGAGAAGCGGCATGGCGAGTTATTCGTCACGGGCGAGGGCCGATATCGGGCGGTGGCTGCAGGCTGGCCTGATCGACGCGAAGACGGCCGATGCGCTTAAGCGCGACATCGACGCAAACGAGCGCAAATCGCTGAGCTTCGGCACTATATTGGCCATGATGGCAGCGCTGCTGTTCGGCGCCGCGATCCTGCTCTTCGTCGCCGCCAACTGGGACGCCATCCCGCGGCTGGTGCGGGTCGCGGCGCTGTTTGCCGTCATTCTCGCCGGCTATGTCGGCGGCGCGGTGTTGAAGATGCGCGACCATGCGGCGATCGGCGAGGCGCTGTGGATCGTGGCCGCCGCGGCCTTCGGCGGATCGATCGCGCTGGTCGGCCAGATGTACCATCTCACGGGTGACGAAGCCTCGGCCATCGTCACCTGGGGCATTGGCACGGCATTTGCCGCGGTGGCGTTGCGCTCGAACCCGCTGACGGTCGCTGCCGTCGGCATATCCGTTGCCTGGCTGTTCGTGCGCGCGTTCGACTTTTATGACCGCCCCGTATTTCCGGATTTCTTCGTTATCATGGCGCCGGTGCTTTTTGTCGTCTCGTTGTGGACGCGCAGCCAGCCGGCACGCCACCTGATCATTGTCTCGGTCATTTTCTATATCGCGGTGCGCGGCCTGGACCAGAACACGCTCGCCCTGGCTATTCCTCTCGTCGTGGTGTCGGCGCTGCTGTTTGCGGTTTCGATCTTCGCCGCTGGGCCGGCCGACCGGATCTTGCAGCTCGGCGGGCGGTTGCCTTTGCACGCCTTGATCGGCTTTCTCACCGGGCTGGCGATGATGCAGATCGAACTGGGCGATGACAACGCCTTCAGCAACGGCTTTGCCATTGCGTCGGTCATCGCACTGGCCGGCATTGCCGCGGCGATCATGCTGGGCGGGCGCGAGAGCAAGGGGCTGCGCTGGGTTGCCTATGCCGGCTTTGCCTTCGAGCTCGCCATTATCTATGTCGTGACCTTGCAGACGATGCTCGGCACGGCCGGCTTCTTCCTGGCTGCCGCGGTGCTGTTCGGCATCCTGGCTCTCGTCATCATCCGTGTGGAAAAACGCATGAAGGCCCCGGAAGGAGCGGCAGCATGATGTCGGGAAAGAAACTTGTCATCTCGGCGCTGGTCCTGGCGCTCGTCCAGATCGGCTTCCTGAGCTGGATCATCGCCGGCCGCGCGGCGATCCTGCGCAACGGCAAGGAGGTCTTGCTGAAAGTCGAGCCGGTCGATCCGCGCGATCTGCTGCGCGGCGACTATATTATCCTCGGCTATGAAATATCGCGCTTGCCGGTGAAGCTGATCGCCAACATCCCGGCCGGCCAGCTCGTGAGCGAGAACACGCCGATCGTGGTCCGGCTGAAGCCGGGTGCCGACGGCTATTGGCATGCGACCACGGCCTGGTTCGGCAAGGCTCCGACGCCGGCGACCGCCGACGAAGCCGATATTGTCGGCCAGGTCGCGCCGGGCTGGACGCTTGATCCTGAATCCACGATCGCACCGCAATACGGCATCGACCGCTTCTACCTACCTGAGGGCCAGGGCATGGCGATCCAGAACGACATGCGGGTGCGGCCATTCGGCGTGCGCATCGCGCTCGCCGCCAGTGGCCAGGCACAGATC
Organism: Mesorhizobium sp. M0029; assembly: GCF_040323735.1. Taxonomy (NCBI): domain Bacteria; kingdom Pseudomonadati; phylum Pseudomonadota; class Alphaproteobacteria; order Hyphomicrobiales; family Phyllobacteriaceae; genus Mesorhizobium; species Mesorhizobium sp. M0029. The sequence goes on along the minus strand of NZ_JAMYVF010000002.1, from coordinate 391,991 downwards.
AAGGCGCTGATGGACGGCGACAAGACATTGTTTGAGGAACCGCTCTACTAGAAGACATTACCCAGGGCATGGATTTCGGCAGCGATCGATCGCTTCGCCCTCATGCAAACCAGACGGGCGAAGACAATGCCGATTACGGTGACGACCCGCGAAGATATCAATCTCGATGCCGTTTTGCGCGTCGCCTGGAGAAACGACACGGTCGAAATCAGCGACAAGGCCTTGCAACGCATTGCCGAATGCCGCGCGTCGTTCCTGAAACTCATTGAGTCCGATCCGCCGCCGGTCATCTACGGCGTCACCACCGCGATGGGCGAGCTGGCAAGCCGCAAGCTCGAACTTGACGAGCGCGACCGCCATGCGCGCATCAAGGCTTTTGCTGCCGCCACATCGTTCGGTGAGCCATTGCCTGAGCGCGTCGTAAGGGCGATCGTGCTGGCGCGGCTGACCAACTTTATCGAAGGCAATGCCGCGTCCACGCCGCGCCTCGCACGGGCGGTCGCGGCGATGCTCGACGGCGGCCCGATGCCGGTGGTGCCGTCGCAAGGGCAGGGCGGCGCCGGCGAGATTCTGGCGCTCTATCCGCTGTTTGCAGAGCTTACCGCTGGCCTGGAGCTCGAAGTGAAGGAGCGGGGCTCGCTGATCAACGGCTCGCCCTGCGCTGCCGCCCTTGTGGCGGACGCAGCACTTGCCGCACGCCGTCGCCTCGCCATGGCGCACAAGGTGTTTGCGCTGTCGATCGAAGCGTTTCGTGCGCCGCTCGAGCATTATGATGCAGCGCTCGACGGGCTGTGGGGCGACGAACACGAAGCGGCCGCCTTGCAAGGGTTGCGGCAGTTTCTGGTCGGCGCCGGGGATGGACGGCGCAATTATCAGGCGCCGGTCAGCTACCGCATTGTGCCGCGCGTGCTCGGCCATGCGCATCGGGCGCTGGCGGGCGCCGAGCAGGCGGCCACCGTCTCGCTGGCCTCGATCTCGGATAATCCGGTCTATATCCCACCCGACACGGCGCATCCGTTGGGACGCTGCATCTCCACCGGCGGCTATCACAATGCCATGGCGACGCCGGCGCTCGATGATCTGGCGGCGATCTGGGCCGATCTCTGCCTGCTCTGCGACCGCCACGCCTCAAAGCTGCTGAACGGCAAGGTCTCGCTGCTGCCCGACCTGTTGATGACCGGGCGGCATTGGGCCGACAGCGACGGCCACGGCAATGTCGGCTATGTGCCGATGGCGATCACCGGTTATCTCGAACAGGCCAAGCTCGCGGCGCAGCGCACCTTCATTCCGGGCACCGAATCGGCCGGCGCCGGCCAGGATGACGTCGCCACCACCGCATTCTTCGCCTGGACCAAGGAAGCGACGGCCGGCCGCTGCCTCGATGCGGCAATGGCGATGCTGGCGATGATCGCCTCGCAGGCCCTGTACGTGACTGAACGCGCCGCGCCGCCGGCATTGCAGGATTTTGTCGCGGATATCAGGAAGATCGTGCCGCCGGTCGAGGATGACCGCGTGCTGGGACCGGAGCTGGCAAAGCTGGCCGAGTGGTTCACCGGCAAGGTGTTTGAAGTGTAGGCCGTCGCCGCCAGTCCTCCCCTACGCCACGGCTTCGGAGGACACCCTTCGCTCTATCAAGCTCCTGGGTGGCCTGCCACCCGAAGCTCGATAGAGCGAAGGGTGGTGCGGATGAAGGGACTCGAACCCCCACGCCTTTCGGCACTGGAACCTAAATCCAGGGCGTCTACCAGTTCCGCCACATCCGCATTTGTCGGCAATCCCATGTAGCCATCATTCTGTCAATGTCGGGGCGAAAATGTCTGCCGTTGGGGCGGTCATTCGCTGCAACGCGAAGATGGTTGAAAATTGGCCTCGCCTGTGACAAAAGGCGTGTCAAATGTGACGGGACGCGCCGATCCGCTTCTGCAGAATGTGATAAGAAGTAGGAAAAACAAGAACTTATTCACATCTTGGAACGCAGTTTGGAACGATTTGAGCCGTAATTTCGGTCAAATCGCCAGGTTCCGTACCAAAAGCCATTCCCGGCAAGATTGTACCGGCAGGCTGTGAACGGCAAGACGCCGTGGCAGCCTCTTTGGTGAAGATAAAGGTTTTACGATGCAGGTCACCGAAACGCTCAACTCCGGTCTCAAGCGCGAGATCAAGATCACCGTGCCGGCCGGTGATATGGAAGCCAAGCTGATGGCGCGGCTGTCCGACGCCAGGAACAAGGTCCGCATCAACGGTTTCCGTCCCGGCAAGGTGCCTGTGCAGCATTTGCGCAAGGTCTACGGCAAGTCGTTCATGGCCGAAGTGGTCAACGAAATCCTCAACGATTCGACCCGTTCGATCATCACGGGGCGCGGCGAAAAGGCCGCCATGCAGCCTGAAGTGATCATGACGGAAGACGAGAAAGAGGCCGAGAAGATCCTGGCCGGCGGCGCCGACTTCGAATTCCGCCTCAACTACGAGGTCATCCCGGCGATCGAGATCAAGGATTTCTCCGACATCAAGGTGACGCGCCAGGTATTCGAAGTGCCGGACAGCGAGATCGACGAGCAGGTCCAGCGCGTTGCCGAATCGGCGCGAAGCTTCGAGCCGAAGACCGGCAAGGCCGCCGAAGGCGATCGCGTTTCGATCGACTATGTCGGCAAGATCGACGGCGAGGCCTTTTCCGGCGGCGCCGGCACCGACCAGCCGCTGGTTCTGGGGTCCAAGGAATTCATTCCGGGCTTCGAGGACCAACTGATCGGCGCCAAGGCCGGCGACGAGAAGCAGGTCACGGTCACTTTCCCGGAAAACTACCAGGCAGCGCATCTGGCCGGCAAGGAAGCCACCTTCGACGTCACCGTCAAGGAAGTGTCCAAGCCCGGCGCGCTGGAAATCAACGACGAAATGGCCAAGAACCTCGGCCTGGAATCGCTGGAGCGCCTGCGCGACGTGGTGCGCGGCCAGATCGAGAACCAGTTCGGCTCGATGACGCGCCAGAAGGTCAAGCGTCAGCTGCTCGACCAGCTTGACGCGGCCTATTCGTTCGAGGCGCCGTCGAAGCTCGTCGATGCCGAGTTCAACAACATCTGGACCCAGGTCAACCGCGATCTCGAAGCCGCCGGCCGTACCTTCGCCGACGAGGAGACGACGGAAGAAGAGGCACGCGCCGAATATCTGCGGCTTGCCGAGCGCCGCGTGCGTCTCGGCCTGGTTTTGGCCGAGATCGGCGAGAAGGCCGGCGTCACCGTTTCCGACGAGGAACTGCAGCGCGGCCTGTTCGAGCAGGTGCGCCGCTACCCGGCCAACCAGCAGCAGGAAGCCTTCGAGTTCTATCGCAGCAATCCGGAAGCCCTGAACACGCTGCGCGCGCCGATGTTCGAGGAGAAGGTCGTCGACCATCTGCTCAGCCAGATCTCGGTCACCGACGTCAAGGTCAGCAAGGAAGAGCTGATGGCTGACGACGAAGAGGGCGATACCGCCAAGGCCAAGCCGGCGAAGAAGGCCGCTGCCAAGAAGGCCGACAAGGCTGAAAAGGCCGACGACGCGGAAGAGCCGAAGAAGAAGGCAGCCCCGAAGAAGAAGGCCGCCAAGGACGCCGAATAAGCGCCTGACGACAAGATCAGACAAAGGCCGCCCTCGAGGCGGCCTTTTTCGTTGTGGCGGTCTCTTGAGCCACCGCAGCCCACCTGAACCTTTGTACGGTCGACCTGTTCTACCTACCGGCCACATTCTGTGGTACACAGGTGGCGCAATTCCATCTGGGGAGGAGCGGAGAATCTATTCTGCCGTGCAGGGCGCATGCTGGTGCTACCAGCATGTGCAGACCGTCTGAGGCAAATTTGACGATCAGGGAGGAATGCCATGCGCTTGGTTGCGTTTTTCGCCGTCGTTTCCGTTGCAACTTTCATCGCCAATCCATCGCGGGCACAGGACGCCGCGGCGGGCGAGAAGGTCTTTACCAAATGCAAGGTCTGCCACGTCGCAGACCAAGACACCAACAAGATAGGCCCTTCGTTGCATGGCGTCATCGGCCGGACGGCCGGCACGCATCCGGATTTTAAATATTCCGAAGCCATGATCGCGGCCGGCACATCCGGCGTCAAATGGGATGAGCCGACACTGACGACGTATCTTCACGACCCCAAGGCAATGGTCAAAGGGACGAAGATGGCGTTTCCCGGCCTCAAGAAGGACGAGGACGTCGCCAACGTCATCGCCTATCTGAAGCAATTTTCCCCGTAACCTGGCTCTTCGGCCGGCCAGAGCGTTTCACCGTTTCACGGAAACGGCGATCCACTCGATCTCTTTGTTCTTACGCAATTCCGGACGGAAAACCCCATACACTTTTCCTGGAATTGCTCTAGGCTGCCCGGTTTCCATCGATGGTCGTCTCAAATGTCGGTCAAGGAAAGCCTCAAGGATACCGGCGTCCGCCTCTCGGACGCGACGGTCAGTGATTTCTTTGCGCTCTTGAAGCCTCGGGTCATGGCCCTTGCCGTCTTTACCGCCTTCGTCGGTCTGATGGTGGCGCCCGGCGCGATGAACCCGGTCATCGCCGTGATCGCCATAGGTGCGATTGCGGTTGGAGCGGGAGCGGCCGGCGCGCTCAACATGTGGTACGACGCCGACATCGACGCGCTGATGTCGCGCACGTCAAAGCGGCCGGTTCCGTCGGGCCGCGTCACGGCCCGCGAAGCGCTCGGCTTCGGCCTGGTGCTTTCCGCACTTTCGGTCATGACGCTCGGCGTGCTGGTGGGCTGGCTTGCCGCGTCACTGCTGGCCTTCACAATCTTTTTCTACGTCGTCATCTATACGATGTGGCTGAAGCGCTCGACGCCGCAGAACATCGTCATCGGCGGCGCAGCGGGTGCCCTTCCTCCGATGACCGGCTGGGCGGCGGCCACCGGCGCCATCGGCATTGAAAGCCTGATCCTGTTCCTGATCATTTTCCTGTGGACGCCGCCGCATTTCTGGGCGCTCGCACTGTTCAAGGCCGGCGACTATGCCGCTGCCGGCATCCCGATGATGCCGAACGTGGCCGGCCAGGCCTCGACCAGAAGGCAGATCTTCGCCTATTCACTGCTCCTGGCACCGATCGGCATGCTGCCCTGGGCGTTCGGATTTACGAGCGGGGTCTATGGGATCGTTTCGGCTGCATTGGGCGCGGGTTTCATCTGGCATGCCTGGAAGGCTCTGGTCATACCCGACAAGGAGATGAAGCCGGCCAAGGCGCTGTTTGCCTATTCGATTTTTTATCTTTTCGCGATCTTTGCCGTGCTGCTTGCCGACACCATCGCGATGCGCGCGTTCATGTCAGCCGGAGGGTGACGGCATGACGCTGTGTTCGGAAACCTCGCCTTCCGGGAGCCTTTTGTAAGAACGGGCGACAAGCTCCAGTCAATGGAGTATATTGATTGCGGTGCAGGTCGCGGTTCGCGTGGCCAGTCATGCAGAACGGCAGCACCGTGAAACCGCGACCTTGCCGGACCTGGTCTGGAGGAACGGGCATGACAAGTTTTCACGTGATTGCAGGCGCCAGCGAAACGCTGGAACACACCAAAATCCGAAAAATCAGTGTTTCCGATCTTTTCGATGCGCTCAAGCGCGGTGTTGACGATTTTATGGTCAAACCGTCGCACATCGTCTTTCTCTGCCTGATCTATCCGCTTGTCGGCGTGGTGCTCGCTGCCTGGACTTCGGGCGCCAATGCGTTGCCGATGTTGTTTCCGCTGGTGTCCGGCTTTGCGCTGATCGGTCCATTCGCGGCGATCGGCCTCTATGAGATCAGCCGCAGACGAGAAGCCGGGCTCGACACCTCCTGGACGCACGCTTTCGAGGTCAGGAATTCTCCGGCCCTGCCAGCCATCGCCGCAGTCGGGATCATGCTGGTTGCAATCTTCATCGCCTGGCTTTTGGCGGCGCAGGTGTTCTACGAATATCTCTTCGGCCCGGCTCCGCCTGTATCGATTTCGGGCTTCATCAATGAAATATTTGCCACCGGACGCGGGTGGTCTCTGATTGTCCTGGGGCACGCCATCGGCTTCGTCTTCGCCGTGGTGGTGTTGTGCACGACGGTCGTCGCCTTCCCATTGCTGCTCGACCGCGACGTCGGCGCCTACGAAGCCATCCACACGTCGGTGCGAGCGGTGCTGGCGAACCCGATCCCCATGGCTGTCTGGGGACTGATTGTCGCCGTCGCCCTGATCATAGGCTCGCTGCCGGTGTTTGCCGGGCTGGCGGTCGTGCTGCCGATCCTGGGTCACGCCACCTGGCATGTCTACCGCAAGGTTGTGGAGCCGCCATCGTCCCCGACGCGGGTAGGCCTCTGACCCTGCAGATCAGCTGATGGGAAGCTTCATCTCCGGTCTTTGACCGGAGATGAAGACTGTGCGTCAGGGCCCCGGTCCGAAGAAGGACAACCGGGTGAGAAGCGTGTAGTCCGCTTCGAAGAGCATCATCGCCACGAACACCAATATCAGAAGTGGCGGCAGGATGATCGCATAGGTCAGCGCCAGCCGCTCCCAGGCCATGTGCATGAACACGGCGACGATCAGCCCGGCCTTGAGGATCATGAAGATCAGGATCAGAGACCATCTGAGATAGCCGTGGATGCCGAGATAATCGACCATGTAGGAGCAGGCGCTGAGGATGAACAGCCATGCCCAGACCACCAGATAGAGCTTGATCGGATGTTCCTGATGAACCTCCGCGACGCCGGTCGATGGCCCTTCATGCGCATGATCAGAGTGCAGCGCGTGTTGCCCGAGGCCGTTTGCGGTTGCTTCAGCCATGTCAGCCTCTCACCAAAGATAGAAGAATGCGAAAATGAACACCCAGACCAGGTCAACGAAATGCCAGTAGAGCCCCATGATTTCGACGTTCTCGTAGCGACCCCTGCGGCTGGTGAAGAAGCCGGGACGACCGACGTCGTAGTCTCCACGCCAGACCTTTCGCGCCACGATGATGAGGAAGATCACCCCGATCGTCACATGCGTGCCGTGGAAGCCGGTGATCATGAAGAAAGTCGAGCCGAATTGTGCCGCGCCCCAGGGATTGCCCCACGGCCGTACCCCTTCGGTGATCAACTTGGTCCATTCGAAGGCTTGCATGCCGACGAAGGTGGCTCCTAGCGCTGCCGTCAGAAGCATGAGGATTGCGGTTTTGCGGCGGTCGCGGCGATAGCCAAAATTGACCGCCATGGCCATCGTTCCGCTGCTCGATATCAGCACGAAGGTCATGATGGCAATCAGGATCAGTGGAATGTCCGAACCGCCGATGCGAAGCGCAAAGACCTCGCTCGGATTGGGCCACGGCACACGTGTGGAGACGCGCGCGGTCATGTAGGAGAGCAGGAAGCAGCCGAAGATGAAGGTGTCGCTGAGCAGGAAGATCCACATCATGGCCTTGCCCCAGGACACGTTCTTGAACGCGCGCTGATCCGAGGACCAATCGGCGGCGATGCCTTGCCAGCCTGCGGGCCGCGTCTCCGTTTGGCCGGTATGCGTCAGTGTCGTTTCTGCCATGCTCCTCGACCTCCTAGGTCAGCAACTGCCGGCAAATATCGATGAACGTCGCGGCCCAGCCGGCTAAAAGAGCGAAGATGGCGAGCCAGACGAAAAGCAGGAAATGCCAGTACATGGCGCATAATTCGACGCTGAGGCGAAGCCGTTCCGGCCGTGCCCCGTTCCAGGCGCCGGCGGTTGTCCTGCCCAGGCCCACCAGCCCTCCCACGATATGCAGGCCGTGCATCCCGGTTATCAGGTAGAAAAAACTGTTGGCCGGATTGGAGGCCAGAAAATAGCCATCGGCGGTCAGGTCCCGCCATGCCATGAGCTGCCCGATGAGGAAGGCGATCGCGGTGAGCCCAGCCGCAGCAAGGCCGAGCCTGACCGTGTCCATCTGGCGCTTGCGCGCCGCGATCGAGGCGCATTGCAGCGCGATGCTGCTCAGCACCAGCATGCCGGTGTTGAGCCAGAGCAGGCGTGGGATGGGTAGCGGCTGCCAGTCCGACAGCGCCATACGCATGAAGTAGGCGCTGGTGAACAGCGCAAACAGGCAGCCGACCACGGCGAGGAAGACACCGAGGCCAATCTTGGCCGTCGGCAGGCTCGATCGGTCGAAGGCGACAAAATCTCCTGCCACACCTTGCTCGAGCCATGGTTTCGCCATCAGCCGCTGATGCGAGAGCCACCAGCCGGCAAAGCCGGCGATCACGAGAAGGAAGACCAGGATGACGCTCATGCCGGCTCCCTGGAGGGGCCGAACGTGCCCGGCATGTTTTGCGGAATGAAGTCCTCCTTGGCGCCCGGCACGCTGTAGTCATAGGCCCAGCGATAGACGATCGGCAGATCCTTGCCGAAATTGCCATGCGCCGGTGGCGTCTGCGGCGTTTGCCATTCGAGTGTCGTGGCCCGCCATGGATTGCCACCGGCCTCGCGCCCATGGCGGATGCTCCAGATAAGATTGAACAGGAAAACGATCTGGGCGAAGCCGACGATAAACGCCATGATGCTGATGAACGAGTTCAGGTGATGCGCCGACTCCGTCATGACCGTCACGTCGGTCAGTTCGGCATAGCGCCGCGGCACGCCCATCAGGCCGATGTAATGCATGGGAAAGAAGATCAGGTAGGCGCCGAGGAATGTGACCCAGAAATGGAACCGGCCGAGCGTCTCGTTCAGCATCCGGCCGGTGACCTTCGGGTACCAGTGGTAGATCGCGCCGAAGATGACGACGATCGGAGCAACACCCATGACCATATGGAAGTGAGCGACGACGAACATCGTGTCCGACAGCGGGACGTCGACGACGACGTTGCCGAGAAACAGCCCGGTCAACCCGCCATTGACGAAGGTGACGATGAAAGCCATGGCAAACAGCATCGGTATGGTGAGATGGATGTCGCCCCGCCACAGCGTCAGCACCCAATTGTAGACCTTGATCGCCGTCGGGATGGCGATGATCAGTGTCGTGGTGGCGAAGAAGAAGCCGAAATAGGGGTGCATGCCGCTGACATACATGTGGTGCGCCCAGACCACGAAGCTCAGCGCGCCGATGCCAACGATGGCCCAGACCATCATCCGGTAGCCAAAAATGTTCTTGCGCGCATGCGTGCTGATCAGATCGGAGACGATGCCGAAGGCCGGCAGCGCCACGATGTAGACTTCCGGGTGGCCGAAGAACCAGAACAGATGCTGGAACAGGATCGGGCTGCCGCCATTGTGCTGTAGCTGTTCCCCCATCTCGACGACCGCGGGCATGAAAAAGGAGGTTCCAAGCGCGCGGTCAAGCAGCATCATCACGCAGGCGACGAACAGCGCCGGAAAGGCGAGCAGCGCCATGACGGTGGCGGTGAAGATGCCCCAGACGGTCAGCGGCAGGCGCATCATCGTCATGCCGCGCGTGCGGGCCTGCAGCACCGTCACGACATAGTTCAGACCGCCCATGGTGAAGCCGATGATGAACAGGATCAGCGAGACGAGCATCAGGATGATGCCCCATTCCTGGCCGCCAGGTGTGCCGGTCATGATGGCTTGCGGCGGATAGAGCGTCCACCCGGCGCCGGTCGGTCCGCCGGGCGCAAAGAAGCTCGACACCAGCACCAGCACGGCAAGGAGGTAGATCCAGTAGCTCAGCATGTTGACATAGGGAAAGACCATATCGCGGGCGCCGACCATCAGCGGGATCAGGTAGTTGCCGAAGCCGCCGAGGAAGAGTGCCGTGAGCAGGTAGATCACCATGATCATGCCGTGCATGGTGATGAACTGGTAGTAGGCCTCGGGGGTGATGAAATCGAACGTGCCGGGGAAGCCGAGCTGCAGCCGCATCAGCCAGGACAGCACCAGCGCGACCAGGCCGATGGCCGTTGCGGTCGCCGAATACTGGATGGCGATGACCTTGGCGTCCTGCGAGAAGACATACTTCGTCCACCAGCTGTGCGGATGGTAAAGCTCCATTTCCGCGACTTCGGCGGGCGGGACGGCATCTGCAGGCGTGATATCGACCATAGGCGGAGCACCTCCGTGCCCTTCAGCGGGACCCGACAGTTTCGAGTTTTGCCGCAACTTCTAGAGCTGACGCCGTCGCGTTGCCCGGCGCCTGTTCCACCGAGCCCGTCTGCTGCGGCGCCGACAACTGCGCGAACGTCTGCTGCTGGTCGAGCCAGGCCACATAGTCCTGCTCGGTATCGACCATGACGATGCCATGCATCATCGGGTGCCCCTGGCCGCACAGTTCGGCGCACAGAACCTGGAAGGTCCCGGTCTTGGTGGGGGTGAACCAGAAATAGGTGACCGAGCCCGGTATCATGTCCATCTTGGCGCGGAATTCCGGAACGTAGAAATCGTGCAACACATCGATCGAGCGCAGCAGCATCTTGACCGGCTTGCCGACCGGCAGATGCAGGTCGGCCGCTTCCACCACGACGTCGTCCTGGCCGTTGGGGTCCTTGGCGATCACGCCCAGCGGATTTTCAGCGGTGACGTCGCGGGTGTCGGATGTGCCGAGTTTGCCGTCCTTGCCGGGCAAGCGGAAGCTCCACTGCCATTGCTGGCCGACGACTTCGACCACGGTTGCGTCGCTTGGAACGTTGACGAACCGGCTCCAGACAAACAGGCCGGGAACCAGCATGGCGGTAACACCCACTCCGGTGACGATCGTCAGCCACCATTCGAGCCGCTTGTTCTCCGGTTCGTAGGCCGCCTGATTGCCTTCGCGGTGACGGAAGCGGAAAACGCAATAGGCCATGAATAGGACGACCGCGGCGAAGACAACGCCGGTAATCCAAAAGGTGATGATGATGGTGTTGTCGATATAGTCCCAATTCGAGGCAATCGGAGTCCACCACCATGGGCTCAGGAAGTGGAACAACACCGAGCCCACGACGATCAAAACGAGTACAACCACTATGGGCATGTCCCGTTCCTCCCGGTATTTCAGGGGGCGCGAAGCCGTCCCGGGAAAATACCAAGTGCATCATGCGTGATTTGCGATCGAAATTCTAGAGCCGGTTGTGGAAGGAGCGAAAAATTGCTTCTGCGGCGCCCGGACCTTGCTTCGTTGGTGATGTCGGAGCGACACCTGACCCCCCAAATCAGGGAGGGCAGGGGCTGGTTTGATTCGGCTTGCCTTGTTCCAGCGGGATCAAAGCGCCTTGATGATGATGCAGCCGGCCAAAAGCAGCACGACGCCGGCGAGCCGCATGCCGGAGACAAGCCGCTGCGGCAGGCGGAACCAGCCGAAGGTGTCGACGAAGATGCCGGCGACCTGCTGGCCGGCCACCGTCAGGCTGACGGCAGCTGCCGCTCCGATGACGGGGATGGCGGTGAACACGGTCGTGACATAGGTGGCGCCGGCAAAACCTCCGAGCCAGCCCCACCAGGGCATCGACGACAGGCCGGCGAGGCGAGGGCGGGGCGTCTTCGTCAGGGCAACCGCGATCAGAAGCACCGCGGCCATGGCCAGCATCGCCACCAGGAACGAGATGGTGCCGACCGCAAATGGCGCGCCGCCAAGGTCGTGCCGAAGCAAGGCGTTTATAGCGCCTTGCACCGGAAGCACGGCGCCTGCCAGCAGCGCCAGTCCGATCCACCCTGGTCTTGAGGATGCGGTATTGTCGGCCGCGCCCTTCTGTCCCAGAACGATGAGGGCAGCACCGGCAAGCACAACCAGCATGCCGAAGGCAGGCCCGGCTCGCAGTCCGGCTTCGGGGATCCCGAGCCAGCCGAACGTGTCGAGGGCGAAGGATGCAAGCATCTGCCCGGCGATGAAGAGCCCGACGGACACGACGGCGCCAAGGCGAGGGAACAGAAGAATGGTCGAAACGACGTAGAAGGCCGAAGCCATGCCGCCGATCGCATGCCACCATTCGGCTTGCCGAACGGCAAGCAGAGCCGGTGTCGTTCCGGTGAGGGCCGTGATCGACAACAGCACGATGGCGCCGCCCGCGAGCTGAAGCGTGGTCGCGGCAAAGGGTGAGCCGACCGCCTTTGAAAGTTGGGCATTGGCGCCGGCTTGCACCGCAAGCAGGCCACCGGCGACAAGCGCCAGAGGGATGAAGAGGATTTCCACGATCGTATTCCTTGAATGCGAGGTGCGGCGGCTAGGGCATGATCCCAAAAAGTGGGTGCCGGTTTTTGGAAAAGATCATGCTACAACAAAGGGTTAGGTCATGATGAGATTTCAACCAAATCTCATCATGATCTAAGCGGCAGCCGATGCTTCGGGCAGGGCGGGAACGGCAATGCCTCTGACAACTGCGGAGCGTCGGCCTATGGCGGCATACCAACGCGCCAGGTCTGGCGCGTCATCGAGGCTGAGGCCGAGCCTGGTGACGGCCGCGTTGATCCATGGCCATGTCATTACATCGGCGATGCCGTAGCTTTTGCCGACAATGTGCTCATGGTGCTTTAGCCGGCTATCGAGAACGCGGAAGACACGTCCGGTTTCGCGCTCAAAACGCTCGATCACGTAAGGGATTTTTTCCGGCGCGAAGACTTTGTAATTCCACAATTGGCCAAGCGTCGGGCCGACATGGGCCGCCTGGAACAAGGTCCAGGTCAGCGTATCGTCCGCTTCCTGCGCGCCCACCGGCTGAAGCTTGCCCGACCGTCGCGCCAGGTAGTGCAGGATGGCGCCGGATTCGAAGACCGTGCGGCGGGCGTCCCGGTCGACGATCACCGGGATCTTGTTGTTGGGATTGAGCGCCAGGAAATCAGGCTTGGTCTGGTCGCCCTTTTCGATGTCGACCAAGCGGACCGAGTAGGGCAGGCCGACCTCTTCCAGCATGATCGAGGCCTTGTGCCCGTTGGGTGTCTGGCAGGTGTAGAGTTCTATCGGCGTCATGGCTCTTCTCCGCGACCGTTCTTTCGTCGTCGGACTCCATATGGCGTGCGCGCATGCGCAGATCGACATGCCGATTCGCCCGCTTGCTCTGCGTTTTTGCACAGTGAAGCGTCATTTGACTCGCAGAGCGCAACGCTTTCTCTTATCTTTCTGCAAGAATGCACAGCTCACGCGATATCGACTGGGAAGATCTGCGCATGGTGCTGGCCGTCGCCGATGGCGCTTCGCTGGCGGCGGCGGCTCGGATCCTGGGCGTGAACCACACGACTGTGCTGCGGCGCGTCAACGCCTTCGAGGCGCGGCTGGGTATCCGCCTTTTCGATCGGTTGCCGACTGGTTATGCCCTCACCCCGGGCGGCGAGGAACTGCTGGGCGCGGCACGCACAATGGCCGAGACGGTCAATGAACTGGCGCGCAAACTGTCGGGGCAGGATCTCAGGTTCGAAGGCAGGTTGCGGGTCACCACCACCGACACGCTGATGGCGTCGGTGCTGCCGCCGATCCTGGCGGCGTTTCATAAGCTCCATCCCGGCATACGGGTCGAGGCGATGACGCAGAATTCCATCGCCAACCTGACGCAAAGGGATGCAGACGTGGCGATCAGGCCGGTGTCGCAACCGCAGGAAATCCTGGTGGGCCGGCGCATTTCGGGCGTCGCCTTCGCCGCCTACGCGACACGTTCCTACGCCGAAATGCTACCCCCGGAGCCGAGACTGGGTGCGCTGCACTGGATCGCGCCCGACGACAGCCTGGCCAACACCGGCGTCGCCCGCTGGATGCGGTCGTCGCTGCCCGATGTCGAGATCGCCATGCGCGCCGATTCCCTGGTGACGATGTCGCATGCGGCGGGCGCCGGTATCGGGGTTGCGGCGCTGCCCTGTTATCTCGGCGACAGCCTGCCCGGGCTTGTAAGGGTCGGAGGGCTGATCGAGGAGATTGGCTCGGCGCTGTGGGTGCTGGTGCACGACGATTTGCGCCGCACGGCGCGCGTCCACGCCTTCACCAAATTCGTCTCCGGCGAATTGCAGCAGCGGCGCGACCTTCTTGAGGGCAGGCTCGTCGCCGTAGCTTGAGACGCACGCCAGCTGACGCGCGGGCTCAGCTCCGCAACAGGTTCCCAAGCTCGGCAACCGTCATCACGCGCCCGAACACCTTGCCTATGATGTCGAGGGTTGCATTGTGCGATGCCTCGTCCAGTCCGCCATTGGCGTCGCTGATGAAAGCCACCTTGTAGTCGCGCATGAAGGCGCTCCGCGCGGTGGATTCGCAGCAGATGCTGGTCACGGTGCCGACGATGATCACCGTGTCGACCCGGCCTGCGCCACGGATGTTGCGCAACACGGTCTCGAGCTGCGTGTTGTGGAAGGCATCGTAGCGGTGCTTCTTGATGACGACATCCCCAGGCAAGGGCGCAAGCGCGGCGACGATTTCGGCGCCGGCGCTGCCTTCCCGCATGCCTTTGGTTTTCAGCTTCGGCTGATAGCTGGTTTCCAGCGGCGAGATATCGAAATGGTCGCTGAGCACATGCTGGGTGTAGATAACCGGGACGCCTTGCGCGCGGCAAAGCTCGACCACCTGCCGCATCGCCGGAATGCGATGGCGGGCCATGGCCACTTCCATGACGGCGCCCTCATCGACGAAGTCGCTTTGCATGTCGATGACCAGGAGGGCTGCGCGTTGCTTGTCGAACGGCCATGGTTCGTCGCCGGGCTGGGGCATTGCGTGTTTCCTGTTTCCGACGTTGATCAGGTGAGCAGCAGGCTCTTCATCGAGACATCGCAATTCCTGCCGATGACGATGTGATCGTGGATGGATGGAGAGATCAAGGTCGTGGCAATCTCGCAGCGAGTTCCGGGATTTGTTTGGGCGACTTGACGCGTCCTCGCTTGGCCTACGGGTCGATGACCGCGATCGCATCGATCTCTATCAGGTAGCCGGGAGACATTACAGCTATCCCGACCACCATGTTTGCTGGCTTGTGATCGCCGAACAGCTCGATCTGGGCCGCTTCGATGATCGGCACGTGTTCGTCGCGTTTGTAATCGACGATGTAGATCGTGATCTTGCAGACTTGCTCAGGCCGAGCGCCGGCGGCAGCAAGCGCTCGGCCGAGATTCCCGAACGCCAGGCGCGCCTGGACTGCGAAATCACCATGGCCAACGAGCTTGCCGTGTATGTCTTCTGGCTGCTGGCTCGAGACGAACACCAGCTTGCTTCCTGTCGCAACGACGACCTGGGAGTACATTTCCGGAATCGGCAGATCATTTGGATTTATGCATTCGAGCGTCATTGAATAGATCTCCTGCAATGGTTGACGGGAACTGGCTGCTTCGTATTCGCGAGTCTACGACATTGTCGCCGAAGCGGGCGCTTCCGTCGCAATATCACTTCTACACCGCAAGCGTGGGCGTTTGAGCCAAGCCGGAATGTTGCTGATTGGCTCGCGAGCGGTGGCGTTTGGGATGACGGCACCGGCGCCCATCAGGCTCAGATCAGCAGCAGGCCCTTCATCGAGGCGTTGCCTTTCTTGCCGATGATGATGTGGTCGTGGACGGCGATGCCGAGCGGCTTGGCGCTGTCGATGATCTGCTTGGTCATTTCGATGTCCGCACGCGATGGTGTCGGATCGCCGGAAGGGTGGTTATGCACCAGGATGACGGCGCTGGCCGATAGTTCCAGCGCGCGCTTGATCACTTCGCGCGGATAGACCGGCGTGTGGTCCACGGTGCCGACCTGCTGTACCTCGTCGGCGATCAGCACGTTCTTCTTGTCGAGGAACAGGATGCGGAAATGTTCGCGGTTCTCGAACGCCATCGCCGAGCGGCAGTACGCAAGAAGCTGCGTCCAGTTGGACAGCACCTCGCGATCGCGAACCTCGGTCCGCGCCATGCGCTGCGCGGCAGCGGCAATCACCTTCAGGTCGACCGCCACGGCGGGGCCGATGCCCTTCACCTCCTGCAGCAGCGCCACCGGTGCGCCAAGCACTTCGCCAAAAGTGCCGAAGCGCGCCAAAAGCGCCTTGGCGATCGGCTTGGTGTCGACGCGCGGGATCAGGCGAAACAGCAGCAGTTCGAGAAGTTCGTAGTCGGGCAGGGCGTCTGCGCCGCCGGCAACGAAGCGCTCGCGCAAACGGTCGCGATGGCCGTGATAGTGTGGCTTCTCCGTCGATTTGTCTGTTGGTGCCTTGTCCTTCGCCGGTGGTTCAAGCCACCGCTCGGAGAAGAACCCCCGTTCGTCGTCACCGCTGTTCCCCATCCATCCCCCACACTCCCCGAAGGCTTCGACGGCAGATTAGAGCGGTAAGCAGCGCGCGGTCGAGTTTTTTCGGCGACGGCGCCTCAAAGCTGCGGCTTGAGGCGATCTTGTTTTCAGCTGACCGGCGGCAGGCCGGGGCGGTCGAGCTTGTTTGGCGACAGGGTGAAAATCTCGCAGCCAGTTTCGGTGACGCCGATCGTGTGTTCGTACTGCGCCGACAGCGAGCGGTCGCGCGTCACCGCCGTCCAGCCGTCCGACAGCACTTTCACATGCGGCCGGCCAAGATTGATCATGGGCTCGATGGTGAAGATCATGCCCGGCCGCATCTCGACGCCTTCCGAGGCGGTGCCATAGTGCAGGATGTTGGGTGCGTCGTGGAACAGCTGGCCAACGCCGTGGCCGCAGAAATCGCGCACCACTGAGCAGCGCTCTGCCTCGGCATAGGTCTGGATGGCGGCGCCGATGGCGCCGGTGCGGGCGCCGG
Organism: Mesorhizobium sp. M0029; assembly: GCF_040323735.1. Lineage (NCBI taxonomy): Bacteria > Pseudomonadati > Pseudomonadota > Alphaproteobacteria > Hyphomicrobiales > Phyllobacteriaceae > Mesorhizobium > Mesorhizobium sp. M0029. The sequence continues at coordinate 375,421 of NZ_JAMYVF010000002.1, read as the reverse complement.
GCCGGACCGCCGCGATTCCGCGCATCAGGCACTCATGAGTGACTTCAAGCAGGCGTTCGGCGGCGCGCTTGATGGTGCCGACGGGATACATGCGCGAGGAATCGCCGTGCCAGCCGTCGAGGATGTAGGTGACATCGATGTTGACGATGTCCCCGTCCTTCAACGGCTTGCTGTCTGGAATGCCGTGGCAAACGACGTGGTTGATCGAGGTGCAGGACGATTTCGTGTAGCCGCGATAATTGAGCGTCGCCGGCAGCGCGCCTTGGTCCATGCCGAATTCGAAGACGAAACGGTCGATGGTCTCGGTGGTGACACCCGGCTGGACCATCGGCACCAGTTCATCAAGGCAGCGCGCGGTGAGATCGCAGGCCTTGCGCATGCCGGCAAATCCTTCTTCGCCGTAGAGGCGGATCTGGCCGGTGTTCCTGAGGGGTGCCGTGGCGGCGTCGAGATAGGTGACCATAGTGTCCGTTTGCCTGTAAGCGGGCGGCGCATACCAGCCCGTTAGAAAATTTCCTCAGATTTGGCACTGCAAGCCGCAAGGTTCAAGGAAGAACTGCCGGCAATGGACTGATACTGGCGATATTCCTGGCTTGCGCGGCCGCTCAGATGACATCCAGGTGCGCGATCTCCTCCGAATGCCGAGATCGCACTGACGACACATTTTCGCGCAAAAGCAGCCAAAGCAACTTTTGACGACGAACGGCGTTGCTGTGGTCGACGCCAGTTCGGGAGATATAGAATGGACAGATTGCAATTCGAGGTGCCGGTGCGCATCGCGCCCGCGCCCGGGCTGCCGGTAGAGGAAATATACAGCGTCGAACAGGCGCTGGATATCCTGCATGACTGGCCAAAGAAGCGACAGGGCAAGGTCTATGAAGCGGCGTTCAATGCCTGCTTCGGGGCCACGGTGGATGTAGTCAGGACAGAGGACGCATGGCGCGCCTTCATGGCGTTTTGCCGGGTCAGTGGCCTGCTGGCCAGGGACATGATGGTTACGGCCAAGCGCGCCGGCGAGGCGAGGGGCCTGAGGGTCTAGAGTTCTGCTTGGCCTGGAGGCCGGCCAACCGACTCGTTCCAATCGGCGCGGACTCCGCGGCGTTAAGGTTCCGTTTCCGACTTCACAGCTAGGCATGAGCCATAGAGCAGCGTCTGATTCGTTGCGTCGGTTTCATGGTGCAGAACATGTCTTCAGCCAATGTGCGTACCTTCCCGCTAGATCGGCAGACCGTGCTGGTGCGCGAGGTCGCCGCAAGGCTGGGCAGACTGCACGGCGACACGGCCACGTCGTTCTGGAAGGCCACGGCGCGCGAACTCCTCGACAAGGCGGTCGCAGCCGGCAGCGATGCAGCTTCGGCGGCCAACGATGTCCGCCGGTTTTTTGCCGCGGTCCAGGACGAGATGCATTTCAAGGCGGACGATGCCGCACCGGGGCAGCGCCGGACGCGCACCCGCCCCTAGCCTCAAACAGAGCACACACGCGCTCATCATTGTGTGGCCAACCGTGGACCGGTCTTGGCGTCGACGAATCTCGGGCCTTGCGCTGTCGATCGTGCCGTCCCAGCCACGGCGAGCGCCTTGTTGAACGCGGACCGTCACGCCGGAGAACCTGCCTGACGGATGGCTTTTGCAGATGGTGGGATCGAGGCGGTTTAGCGCAGGCGTCGGCCTCTCGGCGATCCCTGTGCCGGTCCGGTCCGAATCGGCTATGCCTGCGCGATGCAGGAAACGTCTCTCTATATCCCGGTGAAGCGGTTTCTCGAGAGCCTGGAATTCACGGTCAAGGGCGAAGTCGGCCACTGCGATATCGTGGCGGTGCGCGACGGCGAGCCGCCTGTGCTGGTCATCTGCGAACTGAAATTGCAGTTCAACCTCGAACTGGTGCTGCAAGGTGTCGATCGCGCCGCGGCATGCGACGAAGTGTGGCTGGCGGCGCGCATGTCGGCGCGTGGCAAGGGCCGCGAGCACGACCGCCGTTTTCGCGCGCTGTGCCGGCGGCTCGGCTTCGGGCTTCTGGCTGTCAGCGGCAAGGGGGAGGTCGAAGTGCTGCTCAGCCCGGCGGCTCTGCCGCCGCGTCGCGATCCGAAGCGCCGCTCCCGACTGATGGAGGAACACCGTCGCCGGCGCGGCGATCCGGTGGTCGGCGGTGGCTCGCGCGCCCCGATCATGACCGCCTACCGGCAGGATGCGCTGGCCTGCGCCGCAGCCATGACCGACGGGCCGAAACGCCCGCGCGATCTGAAAGCGATTTCGCCACGCGCGCCCAGCATCCTCTTGGACAATGTCTATGGCTGGTTCGCGAGGGCCGAGCGCGGCGTCTACGCGCTGACCGAAGGCGGCCATGCGGCGTTGCAGCGCTGGCCGCAGGTAGCCCACGACCAAGGGTGAGTGGCCGGAGATTGCCGCGAGCAGGCGCCGAGGGAAACCTCGGCACGGCAGCCGCTGTTCGCCGTCTCAACCGATTCGCCGCGCCACCGTTCCAGCCGCTGCTAGTACGGCGGCGGCCGCGAGGCTTCTTGTTTTCCTGAAAGATCTGGTACGCCCAAGGGGAATCGAACCCCTGTTACCGCCGTGAAAGGGACGATATAATACGCGAAAGTTGTTCGCCCCTGTTCGCTGGTGTCCATAAATATCAATATCTTGCTGGATTTCTGTTCGCGCTTGTTCGTTGGCATTCGCCCATGTATATTTGACGTATATTTGACGGTTTGGCAAGCGGGGGCGACATGTCGAAGACGGTGGCGAGTTCTCTGTTCACTACGAGGGAGGCGAGAAAAATCCTCGAGCTGGGTGTTCACTGGCGCGCCATCGATCCGGACACGCACCTTGGATATCGCAAGGGAAAACGGGCCGGGAAACGGGCAGGTGTGTGGCTTGTCCGGTGGCGAGTCGGCAAAGGATATAAACAGGCGCCCCTTGGAGCGGCTGATGACATCATCACTAAGGGAACACTGGATTATAAGGCGGCCGATAGTGCTGCACGCACACTGGTAGAAAAGGAACGGACCAGAGAAAAGGTCATAGCGGCGGGCCCCGTACTGACCGTTGGGGACATTGTAGAGCAATATGTCTCCGGCCGAGACCAAAGGCTTTTGAACCGGGTCGGTCGACAGATGCGCTCTGATGCCGGCCAACGCCTTCGACGGTATCTTCTCGGCCAAGATGGACGTGGCAAACAAGATGCCATCCCGGCTGCCGCGATATCGAAGATTGAATTCCACGAACTGAGTGAGGACGATCTTTTTGGATGGCGCGACGGCTTGCCGCGCAGTCTGAAAGGAACAACCGTGCGGCGGCTCGTCAATGACCTCAAGGCGGGTTTGAATCGCGGTTACACCTTGAACAAGAAGCGGTTGCCCGCAACAGTCCCGGCAGTCATCAAAGGCGGCCTTGCGACGCCCAACGCCGATGACGACCAAGCCGAACCGGTGGCACGCGAAAATCAGATCCTCAGTGATGCTGAAGTTGATCGTCTGATCATAGCTGCGAAGCAGATAGATGCAGAGGATGGGTGGGATGGGGACCTGTTCAGGCTGATCGTGGTATTGGCTAGAACCGGTGCAAGATTTTCGCAGGTTGTCCGCATAAGGGTAAGGGACTGCCAGGCTCTCCCAAAGCCGCGCATACTGATACCCGCAAGCCGTAAGGGGCGCGGGGGACACGCCGGCGCAACTCTGTTCCCTGTGGACGCCGATATCATCAGCATGCTTCTGCCCGCGACCACCGCACGAGATCCAGACGCCATACTATTGGAGCGCTGGCGGAGCCGGCAGGTTCCCGGTGCGATACGCTGGGAGAAGTCCGAGCGTGGCCCTTGGACGGCCTCAGCCGAATTCGCGCGGCCTTGGAAATTGATTGTGGAAAGGGCAGGGCTGCCGGGAACCATTCCCTACGGCTTGAGGCATAGCAGCATCGTAAAATGCATAAGGGAAAACCTGCCTATTCGTCTTGTCGCCGCCAATCACAACACGAGCATTGTGATGATCGAAAAACACTACAGCGCCTGGATTTCTGACGGCCTTGAAGACATGACCAGAGCGGCGATTGTGCGGCCGCTTCCTCAGGAAGGAGACTCGAATGTGGTGCGGCTTCCCGCCGCGCGGTGACGCCGTCGAAGCCGCCGTCGAGTTGTTCGCTGGTGTACGCGCATCGTTGACAGTAAATCCATCAACCCATATTGGAAACTGACACAGGCGAGCCTTCGGAGTTCGCTGCCGGGTCGAAACAGGAGCACCCGGTGAATCGCCTTCAGGGCATAGCCCGCAACCAAAAACAGTTTGTTTTAGGGGTTGCGGGTATTCGTTTTCCGCCACCTCTTTTGGAGGTTGGTGGTGAAGACGAGAAATCAAATCCCGAATGTCAAGATTGATCTTGAACAGGTCGCTCCCGTTTTTCGGAAGCCGGCCTATTCGGTTCTGGAATTCCTGAAAATCCATCCAATAAAGAGGACCGCGTTTTATCACGAGGTTGCCGCCGGCCGCTTGGTAGTCCGCAAGCAAGGCTCCAGGACAATCGTGACGGACAGCGATTACCAAGCGTTCCTTGACGCGCTTCCGAGGGTCGATCCGAAAGACGTCGATCTAGAGGAGGGCGAGTAAATGCCCCGCGTCGATTTCGAATTGGTCGAGCGCGTCGCCGATCTTGTGGCCAAGAACTTTCATTCCTTCGACCGACCGCTGGTGCCAAGCATCTGTCGCCGGCTTGGCGTCGAGAATGTCGTCGCCATCTACGCCATCCGCCGCGCCGCAGAGATCCGCGCCGAGCAGGCCAAGGGGGCGGGGCATGGCGGCAGCAAATAACCGCCGACCAGGGGCGCAATCCCGGTCGGCGAAGTCATTTCAGGAAAATGCTGGATCGCAGGAATCTTATTCAGAAGGCGATCTCGATGCAATCCCCGCGGAGACTCTGGCCGAAATGGTCCGGCTTTATCGAGCCGGATTTTCCCTTTTGCCGCTCGGCGGTGAAGACGGGAAAGCGGCGACCTTTACCTTCAAGGATCGCGCACGGGCGCCCTTGCTCAGTGTCCAAAACAGAATGCTTGCAAGCAAATCCAAAGCCTTCGGTATTAGGCTTGATGGCATGCTGGTTCTCGATGTCGACACCGAGACTCCCGAGTCAACCGATTATGTGCGCAAGCACTTCGGCCTCTCTCCGGTCCAGACCAAAACCAGGCGGGGCCGGCACTACTTTTTCCAATATACAGGCAAGCCGCTTCCTTCGGTTGAACTCCCCGGTATCAGGATCGATTTCAAAGCGGGTGGAAACGAATATGTCGTCGGTCCGGAATCGATACGCGTCGATGGGGTCAAATACGCCCCGGTCAAACGGCTTATATCTATCGCCGCACTGCCGTCATTTGTGGATCAACGCGGCGCCGAGCGTCACGAGGCCGGGACTGGGACCGGAACCGGTAAAATTCCTGTTGGGAAGCGCAACAAGACGCTGTTCAACAAGGCGCTGGAATACGCTCGCTATATCGCAACCTATGATGATCTGCTGGCCGACCTTCTGGCATTGCGCACAATCATTTTGGAAATGCCCTCCGATTTTCCAGATTCCGAAGTCAAGAAAATCGCGAAGATGGTCTGGAAATACAAGATCACCGGAAACCTCTGGCAGGGGCCAAACTCAGCCGTGATAATCCATCGTGCCATCATCAAGCGACTCCTTCGCCGCAAGCACGGCTGTGACGCCTTTTCCCTCTATTCGGTGCTGGTAAGCAATCACGGTCACCTCCCAGGAAAGCCGTTCGCTATCGTGCCTGACGCGATGGCCAGGGCAGGGCTGATCCCGCTGGGGAGGAACAGTGTGATCCAGGCAAGGGACATCCTGATCGAGGAAGGGTTGCTCGTCAGGGCCGGGAAAAAGGGAATGGCAATTCAGTATCAGCTACCTACAGGGGGAGGGTGTAATAATTATATTGAATCCCAATTCGGGACTATAGGAGACGCGGCATGAAACCCCGTCAACTTGACCTCTTTGCCTGGGCGGAAAATAGGCCGACCGCGAAAATCATTTCCATATTTCCGAAGCTCGCCGCCAAACTTTGGGTCGAGATTAATGCCGGCCATTTCGAAAATCCCATAATTAAATCGCCGGCCGGCGGAAATGTTGAAAGCCTGCGCCGCCATGGCAATGGAGGCGCCAACCGATAAGCCAGACCGAAAAATCAAAAACCCAAAAATCAACAAAACAAAAGGAGCGGAACGGAAATGAAAAATGAGCACGAAAAAGACTGGCAAAAACACGAAATCGGCGGCGCCGGATAAATCCAAGGTCTCCACCGCCAAGACCGCGAAGCAGCGGAAAGAGGAATGGAAAGAGCGGAAGGAAAGAGGCGAGGCCGTATTCCCCCTGACCCTCAAAGTCGGAGAGGCCCGAGATGCATTCCTGACTGCTGGCGTATTGCCTGAATGGGACTGCGAGGATCCGAAGGAAATTGGCGAGATCGCATCTCGCATCGTGAAAGCTGTAATCAGGTTCGTGAGCGGCCATGGTAAATTGCCCTTCGATCTAGACACAGTCAGTGTCAGGACACTTGTGGGGTTGCCATCCGACCCGTTCGCCAGCTGTCACCGCGAGCGGTCGCGGAACGCGTTCCAGGTCACCGATCTATGGTCTGCTATGTTCAAGCCTCATCCTACCGGAGGCTTAATCGTGAACGCATTGACGAGTCATCTCAATCGCCAAGACCTTGATGCCGTGCTCAGACTGGCAAGAGCTTTGACCAAGGCTGAGAACAACGTTGGTTCTGCTCACATCGATGATCCCGAATTCTTGCAAGACGTCGCCGATGTGATCAAAGCAACGGTCGAAAAAGAAACCAAGTCGTTGGCAAACCGCGTTCGTTTGCTCGAACTTGCGACGGGCCCGCAAAACGATGCCAAGCGTGGCGTTGCGAAGGCCCGCGCCACCAAGGTGAAGCTATGACCCCGTCGCAGGCAATTGCATTCGCCACTGAGGCGCTTGGCAAGGTTCGCGATAAAGTTCTTGTCGACTACGAAGCCACCCTCAAGAAGCAGGACATCAACGAACGCGAAATCAGCGTACGTCTCGCCACCCATCGGCGGCAGATGGAGACCTGGTTCCAGCGTTCGATTGAAGGGATCAAGAAGCGTTACCCAGTCCATTGAAACCTGTCCTTAGCCTGGGCGTTTCCCCTTCCTCCCAGGCTCACTGGCCGCCGCGCTGTGACGCCAGCGTGGCGGCGCCTCCATTACCACACGACGTGCGCGGCGGGGGATAGTCGGGTTGTATCATTGATGTGTTCACAACCGCAGATTGCTTCATTCAGGCACTTTTTTTATTGCGAAAGGTGCGATTCCGCGACTTGGAAAGATTAATGACCAAGGCCAATCCCAAAACCCATGAATTTCCGGCACCAAGATGGATGACGCGCACCGAAAAGCTCGAGTCTAAGAGGCTGAATTCGATCCGAAAAGCCGCCGGGAATCCAATTATGGAAACAGATGTCATACCGATCTGCGATCTGGTCAGCGCCCGTAGCCGCGTCACTGCCCTGCGTGGGCTATTCAAGCGGGCGATGGTGGCCTGCCGGGATAGTGATTTCGAGTCGAGCCAACGTCATCTGCTTGCAATAGCCCGCGACATCGACAGGGCGACGGCAGCCGCGCAAAAGATGGCCTCAAAATTGGGGATCTAAGCCTGTTTCCGACCGTTTTGTCTTTGGCAAGCCCTTGCTGGCACGATCGCAATATTGATATCAAAGACGGGCGCACTCAATTGGTATTTGCGAGCTACCAGTTGTGCTGGCTCCGCGATAGTGCTCTTCTGTTCAAATTATTTTGGAGGGGCAATATGAAAACTACGATTCTTGCCGCCGTGGCGGCTTTGACTATGTTGGCTTTTTCGATCGATACCTTCGCGCACGGCGGAGGCACCGATTCCAATGGGTGCCACACCAACCATAAAACTGGTGAGTACCACTGCCATTGATATCAGGGCCAAACTGCGTGATTTGGATGGCGTGCGCGTAGGCATATACGCGGCGCCTAGATAGCAGGCGCTGGTGCTGGTCTTCATGGGGGCGCAGATGAGAATTCGAACGGTGATCCACCTGGGGACATTGATGCTTGCGGCGTCATTGGCCACGCCGTGTTTTGCGCAGGAGACTTTCGGAGGAAATGACTGCACCGAAGATTGTTCCGGCCATAAGGCGGGCTACGACTGGGCAGAGCAAAACCAGATTTCCAACGAAAGCGACTGCAGTTCAAACAGCCAATCATTTAATGAGGGCTGCCAGACCTTCGTCGAAGACCCATCTCGCGGTTCGGACGAAGACGATGAGGGCGAAGAGATTGACGACTGAGATGGCAACGCTGATCCGGACAAGGATCCAGCCGGCGGTTTCCCGTCGTGTATGCGCGGTCGCTTTTGGTGTGGCATCTTTCATCGGCTGCGCTCATGCCGAAGACGCGTGCGACCAAAACTACACAGGGGCCCGGGTTCCAATAGCGAGCGACGTCGATTTCTGTGCCAGATCAGGGCTGGGTAGCGTCTGACGCCAAGAAAACCCGCCGTGCGTGCGCAACAGCGGGTTTTCATAGTCACGGCTACATCCGAAGAATCGACCGCTTAAGGTAGAAATGTGTGGTTGTCGCTGCGGTTCCATACAATTTTAGTTAGCTGTGCCAGATGCCGACGTAAAAAAGCCCGTCGCCTTAATTGGCAACGGGCTTGAGCTATGGGGTTGGTCAGGAGGGCAAAATGTGGACCCGACAACACGATGCGCCACGCCTCATGATCGAGGCCTTACCGAACCGCGACAATTCGAACGATGTTGTCGACCTGTGGTTAACTTTGCTGACCCCGGCTCATCGGCAGGGAGAAGACGTGATTTGACAAGGCCGAACACCCGATCACGATGCGACGGCTTGGGTGGGCGCGACATGCAAGTATGCAAAGACATGATGTGGTGCCGCCGAATCGGCGCACAGTTCGAGACACCGGAATTCGTCGCCGAGATCGGTGCCCTGCTTGATGACGCCTTTCCCAATTATGATTTCACGATCACCACTGTATGCAAGTTTCGGGATGACAGCTTCGTTTGATCCCGCTGCTCGGCAGCGTCGGCGGCGAAAGCTCCGTTTTAGCGGCTTACCCGGATATGACGGCAATGCAGGAGATCGGCCTTGTTCTGTTCAAGCACATTCATCGGCCATCGCCGTCGCGACATTAGTCGCCGCACGTCGGCTCCAATCACCATGAATTGCCTTCGCATCAAAATCCTTGTGTGAAATGGTAAGGCATTGAGCCGCGTTGAGGGGCCGGCGATGCCGTTGGAACGTTACCGTGGGGTATTCGAACCCGAGGATCTGGACTTGCTCCAGCGGGTGCTCGACAAACTGTGCGGCCAGCGCGGGATCGCCCGAGACGACAGTGAACAAAAGGAAGCCCTGGCTTGGGGAGTCATCCTCCTTTTTCAGAATGGCATAACCGACGAGGCGGAACTGCTGCAGCGTGCAGGTTGCGCTGAACGCTAATGCCCACCTTTGAGAAGCCGTGCCTCACGAAGTAGGGAATTCCAGTCGGTGCCGATCAGTTCGATAAGCTGACGTGATTGCTCTACCGAAACACCTGTTTCTTTCGCCAATCGTGCGGCGAGTGCTTCCACCTCAATTCCTTGACGCTGTTTTTCCATAAGCCTGCTCCGCAACCCCAACCGGTTTGCGGCAGCAAGGTTCCCGGACCTCCAGCTCACCGTCTGCCTGGCGGCTAATCCTTTGGCGCTTCCGCGACGCTATTGTCTTCGCGCTGACGTTGACGAAGGCGCTTCAGCAATTCCCGTGAGGCTTGGATCGCCCTGCGCGATTGATCCAAGTTCTGGCGAAACGTGGCGGGTTCCGCCATGGACTTCTGCCACCTCAGCAAGGTGGCCGTCGTAGTCGCAGCGGCCGCGCGAGCGATATCTATGGGCGTTGTAACCATCACATCCTCCCAAAAAAGGCAATGGTAAACACCACATTAATAAGCCGGCCGACGCCCTCGCTGCAATAAAGAATGTTGTACGAGTTTTACTCAATGGCGAGGCACATTGCCATGCGACAGCCTCATCGCCGGCCCCTTCCACACCTCAAACAAAAACCCGCTGATCGAAGTCAGCTAAAGCCGCACAACCTTGTCGAGATGCAGGCGTATCCGCTGGCCTTCCGCGAAGGACAGGGCGAACGATTCCAAGCCAAATGATCGTGTAATTTCCTGGTCAGTTTCAATGATGCGAACGACCCATTCGCCACTGGCTCCGACCACTTCCACGCGAGGCAACGCCTTTCGGATTGGCACCAGGTTGTCCACCGCATCCTCCCTACAAAAAGCAATGGCAAGCCGATTTAAGACCTTGGTAGTTGGGATTTCAATAGCAGATGCTTTCGGATCGGACGAACCATCCTGGATGGGCAGTACGAAGGCTGGCGAATGGCTAACTTGTCATGCCACCTCAGTCAGCCGGACCCTCGGGCGGGAGCCTCCCGTGAGATAGCCTTTGCTTTAGGTCGTTGGCATTCAGGATAGCCGCCAGCTCTTGGGCATACTCCATGTCGGGAAGGTCGACAGATGGGTGGCCCGCTACAATAGGGCGATTGACACAATTTCGATTCCAAAGCGGCCGCCACTCAAGAAGGAAAAGCGCGGACCCGACCAGGTTGCAGCCGCCGGGCGGACCCGACAGCTTCATGGTCGAATGGATCGCTGCCGGAGGCCTTAGGGCGTGGCCGGCGACAGCTTGGCGGCTACTTGATCGATCTTGTCGGCAAGCACGCCGTTGGCCCAATCTGTCACCTCAGGGTCAACGGGCTTGTTGGCCATCTGGGCAAGAGCTGCATCGAGCGATGGGACGTTGGCAGCGGCGTCAGCGGCGGCGGCCTGAGCATCGGCGGCGGCCTGGGTGGCGTCATCGAATGCTGTCTGTGCTGCATCGAGGTCGGCCTGCGTCGGGACATCTTCGGGCGGGGTATTCGGGTCAGCTGCTTTCGCGTTCAGCGCGTCGAGCGCCGCTTTGGCGTCGGTAACCGCCTGATTAGCGGCATCGAGCGCCGATTGAGCGTTCTTGGCTATTGCCGACTGTGTCACAAAAGCCTGCACGCCAGCAAAGTTCTTGCTCTTGGAGTGCATAAAGGCGTTGGCGTTGCGCTGCAGCGAGTTCAACCGGCCCAGCTTGGCATGGATATTCTTTTCCTTGGACACTGAACCGGTAGCGGCCTTGGCGACCTGGCCCTTAGCGGCCTGGCCCTTGGCGGATGCCGACTTGCCGACCGAACCGCCGCCTACGCCATTGCTGCTAGTATTACCCTTTCCTCCGCTATTTCCGTTGCCGTTGCCGTTACCGTTACCATTGCCATGGCCGTTACCACCGCCATGGCCGTTGCCACCAGCAGCCAGGGCCGGCGACACCAGAAGCGCGAACACCGCAAATGCAGCAAAAAGGGTCTTTCGGGATGTCATAATTTCCTCCGACATTGCCACCGCCACTGAGCGGTATAGGGGGCAACATGAGGAATCGCTAACGCAAAGGGTAAACTTAGATATAGCTGTGCTTTCATGACGAGAACGAAGCGGCCGGCCTGCGCAACGTAAACCGGCATAAGTCTTTGAAATCGCTAAAGCCCTATCAACGTCTTTGGGCCAGTTCGCCTTCAAAACTCAAAGGTCTTACACGCCTCAGACCAAGGTCTTAGGCTGAAGTTTACCCGGCACTCAAAGCTTGACGGCGTGGCGGCCTAAGGTAGTCGGCCCGTTCTCGGGAGAAAAACAAAAAGCCCGCCGACCGGAGCCAGCGGGCTTGTGTTGCAGAGCGCTCGTTAGGTCATAATGGGTCAGGCACGACAACAACACTAGGTGACCCTCCCGCCGTCACTGCGCTGAGACGCCCACTCTTGGTCAGCACTGGCTTCTTGTATTCTTTCTTCATTGCAGTCCCTCTCGATATCAATTTCGCCAAAGGCCATGGGCCAAGTTTGTCCCTCAACGCGAAAATGCGGTTAGCCCGCCACGATTGTCAACTAGAGACGCTGAGGTAGCCGCCGAGCGAGGGCCATGGGGCGGCCCGCGCGGTCAGGGCGGAGCGCGCCACCATCGATGCTGCAAATGTAGCCGGTTGCCATTGCCTGCTAACGAGCGCACACTGTTGCGGTCGTCTCGAAAAATCAAAAACAAACAGGCACGAGGCGCTTGGGAGCGATCATCAGGCTTTCGCCCGACCAGGGAGAAGGCCCATGCCGACACCGGCAGAGATCCGGCTCATTTATTTGATGGGCCAACTCGCTCACAACCAGAGCATCGTTTCCAAGCAAGATATAGTCGTTGGTTTGCTGAATCACGAAGGCAGTCCAACGACCGACGCCATTAGCCTTTTGGCGAGCATGCACCACACCCTGCAACGGGCCCGCCAGAGCTTACACGAGGCGGAAGCGGTATATCGAGTCAGATATGCGGAGTAGCGAAAATGCAAAGCTCGCGTACACAGCCGCAGAGTTCGCCGAAAAACACGGTTTGACATTGAAGGCAGCCGAAATCATCTTGTCCGTGAACGGCTCCTCACGTGTGGCTTGCGATGCAGCAGCACGCGCATTCAAAGAAGCGGTAGCGCACCGACAACACAGCAATGACAGAGAACGATGAAAAGCCCGCTGACATCTGGGGACGCCAGGCTTGTGCAGGCATGGCCCGCGCTTGCTTCCGAGCGCGGGCCGACCATGATGAGTGAGGGGCCATCTTGGTCACCGGCAGGGACCGCTGCAGAACGAGCCGGGTGTGACCGAACAGCCTCAGAGCGGGAATGTTCCCGCCGACACAAAAAGCCCGCCAGCATGAGCCGGCGGGCAATCGGTCTGGAGTAGCTGGAGCGAGCCAGCAAAATGTCAACGAGCGGCGGAGGGGTTGGTGGCGTTGAGCACCGCTCTAGGCGCTGGCTTGCCCGGCTCCGTATCTATTTCGCCGCCCGGCAGCGAAAAGGTTGTGAACCCATCGCGGCGCGCACGCTCGCAAACGGTTTGCGGCCCCCATTGGCACAAGCCTCATCGATCTTTATAACAGCCTAGAGCAATAGCTCAGGGGCGTCAGAACCCTTCACGCAGCGGCGCAAGAGCAGCCGTCACCCGCTCTCTCCGACCTGGTCGGGGAGGCCGCGGCGCATGTCCAGGGCGAAAGCCTAAAGGCTGCGGCGCATCTCCTGCGTGAGATGTTCTGAACTCCCCGATCAAGGTCAGGGGAGTGGTATGAAAAATCTCGTTTTCGCGTTCGTTGGCCTCGCGGCCGCAATTTTCGTCGGCGAATTCATCTGGACATCGGCCACAGGCGTCTACCAACGGTCGGTATCGGAAAAGCAGGCTAAGAGGGATGAGTTTGATCACATCGTCCTGGAACGGACGATCCTGCTCTGCAGACAGGCGGGGTACGATCCGGCGGCGTCTTTCTGCCAATCTGCGAGGGCTACATGTGTTAAGGACGGGTCGAGGTTTCCCGATCTCTGCTAGTTGCTCGTTGCTCAGTAAGGGGTGTCCCGTGAGGCTCGCCGACCGTCTCCGGGCGACGGCGCGCTGATCCGAGAACCAGCGGCGTGCCTAGGAGGAGTCAGGCAAGCATAACCCGCCCTTTGCCGGCACTTGCCAGTCCGGTCCTTGACAGCGCGCTCAGCCGAACGCTGTTTATGATTCGAAGGGTAGCGCCCTCCTTCACAGCGTTGGCGAAGCCGATCAGATCGAGCTCGCTGTAATGGCCGGCGTCAATCTCTGCCGATCCTCCTGACTTAAGTATGCCCTGCATCTCAAGGGCTGAAACTCTTAGGGCCATTGTTGTCTGCCTCGCTGAAAGCACAATCGGGGCAGCAAATCACTGAAAGCGATCTTGAGCAAGCCGAGTACAGCGAACTGTCCCGGGGTCGGGTTTCCAATCCCGGTTCCCTTGCTCTACAGACTTGACCGGATCCGATACAGTGTCCGATTTGGTGTCACCGATGGCTGCGCTCTGATCCGAGGCCGCGAATGTCCAGTTTGCAACCATCATCAGTTGGGACAAATACGAACGTTGTTCGTATTCTGCGACCCGAGTCGGGGACGCGACCTCACGGCGCACAGGGAGCTGCAAAATGGCAATGGACGACACCTGAGCCGACGAAGGAGTCGCTTCTGCCTTGGGCATCACAGTTGACGAGCTTGCACAGCTCGACTGCGATATTACTGAGAATTCAAGCGAAGACGGCACGCTTTACAGTTACATCGTCACGATCCAACACGGCGGGCCGCCGCATATCATAGACAGCATAGATGGTTTGGATCCTGCTACGCTCTCCATCCACATCGATGCAAACGTCTTTGATGAGCCAGACGGACCAGCAGAGGACTAAAGCTGCCCCCCCCAAGCCCGACAACTGGCCGCGTCCGGCGAGATCGGCAGAGGGAATGCGACACAGTGTCGGATTCGAAGGTGTATCTCGGAAGTCGGTCGACCGGCTTTTGGACTGGCTAAGTTTGCCAGCGCTGGCAAAGATGGCGCCAAACCGGGCCGGACCTAAAAGCCAGTGAACTGCCTGTTTCGGGCCGACTCTTCATAAACGTCAGGGTGACGGCGGCTTCTTATGAGAGGCCGGCTTTCGGAAACGTGAGAATAGCGCTACGACCTCATTCATATCCATCTCCACATCTGACCAATAGCGATGGTGCCGGTTTACCTTCGGCAGTGGCAGGTGGTTCCGACCATCGTATTCGTCCACCGGCCAAACGGCTCGGGAAGTGGCGCTGCCCTGCCATCTCTCAATGAGATGGTGTGGATTAGTCCGGGTTTTTTCTTGCCTGATCCGGACCGTGACATTGGGATGTTCCCGGTTCGCGGTGCGCAAATTCAGGTAGACGCACCGGATGTATTCTTCGGCGTCGGACAGATCATCAACGATCGAGGCGATTGTTGGGCACGTCCGAATGTCCACAACGTAGTCCCTTGGCACCTCATTCGGCATTTTCCGCTACCTCTCGCCGCGCGGCATCATCATCGCTCGGAAGTCGGGGTCAGGGGATGCTAGCGTTCAGAAACCAATCCGACCAAGCGCCGGTTGCAAGAACTTCAAACAGTTCAAGTTCATCACGAGGATACCGGCGCACAGCCGCATGCGCGTCGTTGTCAGGCTCTGGTTCGTGAACAATTCGAACGCTATGGCCCCGGGTCGAGCACGCGGAACGAATCTCGCTGACCTTGCCCCGCGCAAACCCACTTTTGGGTGAAATCTTCAGCGAGCTTTTGCGAAGCGTGTGGACAGCGGCGATAACCTGTTGCTGGTCAGATCCCGCAAAATGTTCAAGCCAGGTCGCGGATAGATAGGAATCGACGTCGCGCATCACGAAGGCGCCGGGGAGAACTCCGATCACATCGTCCGTGCCATCAGCTTTCCGCAGCTTAGAAAATGGGACACTTCGTATCAAATGGTCTTTATCCGGGATCTTATCTCCCTTCATCAGAGAACCACTGCGCCGGATTGTATGGCTGCAACACGTCAGGAAGACGAAGAATTGTAGTTTGACCGGCTGCAGTCTCACATCCCACATCGGTTTGGGCAGATATCACCCACCGAACGGTGTCATCGGGCTTACAAACGATGGTGAGGCGATTATTTCCCGTTGTCCAAGACGCCACCAAATTTCCGTCACTCGTCGCGCCAAGCCCAGGCCGCCGCGCTTTGAGAAAAATCAGCATGCGAATAAAAGTCAGTGATGATCCGGAAACAACCGGCTTGTCCTCTTCATCCCATTCTTCCGCGTCGAGGAGGCTATCGACCTGTTTGAATAGGCGCGCCCTCCAGTCCGAGGACAACAGGTGCATGGCAACGGTGTTGGTTGTGACTTTGAAAATTGCTTTGGCGTTTTCCAACAGCGTGTTGAGATGGCTGTCAGTGCCGCGAGGCTTGCTATCACCCAAAGGCTTGAATGATCTGGTGAGCGCATTAGACAGTGCATAATTCATCTGAGTTGAATATGCGCCGGCCGCCCCACTCGGTGGCAACGCCGTCAGGATTCGGGGATGAGCCTCTACCGTATGGGTGGTACTTGTCATCGAAATAAATCTCTGGCTCGGTCGGTAATGCAGCGCTCAAAGATAGTGTTCTTCAATGGTCGCGCCTCTTCGAGAATCGCCAGAACATCGGTGCCTTTGGATGGTATGTCGCGCATCCTAAAGACGTCAATGTCCAGCAAAAGGGACATATGGTTCAGCAATGGCGACGGTGCAACTATGGTGGACATAATGTTGCAGTCCCAATGAGGATTCGCTGTCGGCATCGACGCTTGAACAAGAAATGCGGTCATAGGGTTGTCGGAAACCTTTGGGACTTGCGGCAAGAAATTTAGATAGTCATTGAGTTCAATGCGCTCTTCGCCCTTGATTGGTATGTCTATGCGGTTAATAAACCTAGCCCCTAGCCGGATAACGCTCCTTCCCGATTGCCCCTTTGACCAAATACGCCAGTTTTTCCCGATGCGTTCACGTAGAACTTCCCACCCTGGATAGGGTGCGGCACGTGCAACTATTAGGCTGGTGTCCGCGAAGATTACGATATCTGCTTGGTCATCCGAAGTTCTTCGGAAGCGATCCGGTGTTTGATCGGAATGGATCGTGGCAGCACCGCCAAGCGTGTCGATGCGGACTTGAATGCCCTTCTCAATGGATTGGTTCTTGTAGTCGCCCGCCACCTTGTTCGACATCGCCTGCAGGTCATCAAACGATATTGAATTGTTTGTGACGAACTCAACGACGGCTTCGACAATCGGCGGACGTAAATAGGAATTCACCTGATTGCCCTCTTTGGCTCTTTTTCAGGGCATTCTATATCTACACGCTGCCGCCGGGTCGAGCGCTGGTTTTGCACGGCTGGCCCCGATCTAGATATACCTCGCAGAGGGGTACAGGTTCCATTTATGCAAGGCTGATACCAGCGAGGCTTTTCCAATGTGTACTTTCGCTCAATGGGGACCGATCATTTCCGCCCTCACAACGCTTGTTGTCGGCATGATGGTCGCCGCAATCGCCTACCGTCAGTGGCGCGTCGCGCATGAAAAGCTGATCGTTGACCTATTCGACAAGCGGTTCTCTGTTTACAACGATGCTAGGGATGCTGTTCGTGCGTTCTGGTATCCGCCGAATTTTGATGATCCGTTTGAGGTGAAAAAGGCAGCCGGTGACGCCATAAAAATTGGACACGAGAATACTCAAATCGTGAAACTACATGAAGTGGGGCGGCGAGCTCGTTTTCTCTTCGATAGCGACGTGGCGGAAAAAATCAAAGCCGTCAGAGACGCCTTAATCCACTACTCGACTCACGATGCCACGCCATGGGATGAACTCGAACAAGAGAAAAAACGGCACCTTAGCCAGAAATATGTCGAAGCTCAAAAAGCCTCTAACGAATTTCCTGAAGAACTAGCCAGGGCATGCGAAAAATACATGCGAATTACGCGAGCCCTTTAAAGGCAACGTCGCACTATCCTGCGATGCGAAGGGCCGCCCGTTGATCGATGGTTAATTCGCCACGGCGCCGCCGGAAGCCGCTGTAGAGATCATCGACCATGGCCGCCTCCGCTGGGTACAAGATGTGCCCGTAGGATAAGCCCTGCATCATCGCAGTAAGCTCGCGCTCATGTTGCGGGTTGTCGGCAAGGCATTGCTCGACATGAGCATCCAGGATCGTTTTCCAGTCCGCCACGTTGGCTAAGACTGCATCACTGGTCTCACGGCGGAGGCGGGCGAAGATAGTCCGGATATCGAGCTCGCGCATGGTCTGGCTGTAGTCCAGGCCGCGCCGGTTTGCGTCGGAAACGAACCTCTCAAAATCGGCTTGGCCCGGTGTGCCTTCAATCAGGTCCAGGAGATCGGGCAGCTTCGAAAGGATCATGCCGACGCCGCCAAGGATCACGGGCGAGAAAAACAGGAGATCGCTCAGAACCATGGCACGGTCCTTTCCATTTTCATTGTTTGGTGGGTGAGGGGAGCCGGATTCGGCCGAATCTGTTCGCCGCTGTTCGCAGGCGTATATTCGACGGATATTTGATGTATCCGAACAAAATCACAGTAAGTGATTGATTTTGCTGGTACGCCCAAGGGGAATCGAACCCCTGTTACCGCCGTGAAAGGGCGGTGTCCTAACCGCTAGACGATGGGCGCGCTCAGACGAAGCGGCTTATAATTGCGTTGTTGCCAACCGGCAACCCATCAGCCGCCAGATGCGGAAACTTTTTTCAAGAGGGGCGAAAAGGGCCAGTTTGTGAGCCAGCCCAGGTTTTCTGCCCTCGCGTCATTGCACATCTTTGGAGATTAGCCTGAACGCCCCGCGCAGTCGTCATCCTATGGTCTGCGCTGCGTCGCTGCGCGCCTTGCTTCGCCATAGGATGACGAAGTCGCGGGTGCCTCGGCTAATCTCGAACGTCGCTGATAGCTAATCGGGAAAAACGGCAGGCTGCTAACGGCCCCTCGGCCCGTTTGCCGAATGGGGATGCTAACCCCGCCGGCGGCAGCGCCAATTCCAGTCGCGCTCGGGGCCGACGTCGACGTGAACGGATTCGGTATGGCAGTAGGTGCCGACGCCGCCGCGGCCGGGCATGGTTCGGATGTAGCTCGCCAGTTCCCATTTGGAGACGCCGGGAACCTGGATGTCGGCGGCGGCGCAATACATGTGCAGCGAATTCTTGGCGCCGTTGGCGCGCCGGTTGCGGGCCGGGTCGCGGTAGCCTGATGTGACCATCATCTTGCGGCCGTAATGGCCTTCGATGGTCTTCAGCACACGCACCAGCGACGGCTTCAGGCAGGCGACGTCGACGCTCTCGTTTTGCTTCAACAGGCCATTGGGCGCCAGCCGGGCGAGGCCGGCGGCGGAGGCCACCTGATAGGCGCCGCCCGAACCCTCGTCCTCGTTCAGGTCGACGTCGCTTTCGTCGTCGAGGCCGGATTTGCGCTTGATCTCGAACAGCGCCGTCTGGCGCACCCCGGGCAAGGCATCGCTGCCGGTGATGTGGTTGCTCTCGTTGCCAAGCGAGGCAAGCTGCAAGGGCTTGTCGGCGGAATTGGCTGACGCTAGCGTGATGATCGGCTTTGCCGGGACGGCCTTCTGGGAAGCAACCGCAGGCTGTTCGCCCGAGCGCGAGTTGACCAGCGGAGCAGGTGCCGCCGAGGTTGGCGTGGTGCTGAACAGTGAGGCCAGGAAGCCCTTCTTCGGCGTGTCGATCTGCTGGGGCGCGGCGGTCACGTAGACCTCGTTGGTCGCGGGTGCCGCTGCCGTCGCTTTCGGTGCGGTCACGCCGGCATCGGCGGCGGCGATCTTCTGCGCCACGGCGTCCGTTGCGGCCGCGGTCTGTGCTGACTGCTGCAGCGACTGCGGCGTCTGGCCGACAATGGTTTCGGAGCCGGCGGGAACATTGACCGGGAAGCCGGTGCCGGGCTTGGCCACCGGCACATAGGCGACCTGCTCGGGCAGTGTCGCATCGCCCGCTGCCGTCATCATCATCTGCGGCCCGGTGGATGTGACCTGCACGGTCGAATCGCCCGGCGCCGCAGGGCTGGCGCCGGAAGCCGCGGCGATGTCAGAAGCGGTCGCGTTGTAGCCAGGCATGCCGACGGACATTGTGGGGTCGCCGGCGGAGGTGCAGGACGCCAGAAGCACGGAGAAAAGCGCTGCCGCTATAGTGCGACCTTCTCTCCCCGCGAGACGCGATCCTGCTGATTTCAAAACTAAATTCCCCCTCGGTGTCCGGTCGGCCTGCTATTGGTGCGGCGTCGAAACGTTCACATCCAATAACCTTGTGTTCCCAAACCGGAAACGAGACTTGTGTCAATTCTGCAAGCCTCTGAATTATTTGCTCGTTGGAGGCCAATTGAGGCTTCTTGAAGGTTGACGACACCATTTCGCCCCGTTTTGCCGGCTCGTCAACTCACCAGACATTACATTCCGTTACACACAGGCACCTGCAAAAGGTGCCGGCCGTTACACGCGTACCTTCACATAGGTGCCGGGGGCATCACCCAGGGTTTTCATATGCTTGCCCGGTTTGCGGGCCGGAACGAGGGTGTCGTCCTGGGTTTCGATCCAGTGCTGCCAGTGCGTCCACCAGGAGCCGGGATGCTCCACCGCGGAGGCGAGCCACTGGCCAAAATCGCCTGTCGGTTTGCCGCCGGTCCAGTACTGGTATTTCTTGGCTGCCGGCGGGTTGACCACACCGGCAATGTGGCCGGAACCAGCCATCACAAACTCGACGTCGCCGCCGAAATATTGCGAGCCGAGAAACACCGAAAGGGCCGGCGCGATGTGATCTTCCTTCGACGCCAGGTTGTAAACCGGGATGGTGACGTCGGCCAGCGACACAGTGCGGCCGGCGAGTTCCATCACGCCACGAGTCAGATTGTTCTCGAGATAACAGTTGCGCAGGTAGAAGGAGTGGTTGGCGGCCGCCATGCGGGTGGAATCGGCGTTCCAGTAGAGCAGGTCGAAGGGAAGGGGATCCTTGCCGCGCATGTAATTGTTGATGACATAAGGCCAGATCAGGTCGCCCGAGCGCAGCATGTTGAAGGCGGTCGCCATCTTGGTGCCGTCGAGGTAGCCCTTTTCGTTCATCGATTTCTCGACCGCTGCCACCTGGTCCTCGTCGACGAAGACTTTCAGGTCGCCGGCATGGGTGAAGTCGACCTGCGTGGTGAAGAAGGTCGCCGATTTGATGCGGTTGTCGCCTTCCTGTGCCAGCAGTGCGAGTGCGGCCGCCAGCAGCGTGCCGCCGACGCAATAGCCGATGGCGTTGACCTCTTTCTCGCCGGTCGCCTTCTCGATCGTGTCGAGGCCGTATTGCAGGCCTTCCCGTATGTAAGCTTCCCAGCCCTTGGCGCCGTGCCGCTCGTCGGGATTGATCCAGGAGATGACGAACACGGTATGGCCTTGCTCGATCGCCCAGCGGATGAAGGACTTTTGCGGGTTGAGATCGAGGATGTAGAACTTGTTGATCCAGGGCGGGCAGATCAGCAGCGGGCGCTTGAGCACCGTCTCCGTCGTCGGATCGTACTGGATGATTTCGGCGACATCGCTGCGCCCGACCACCTTGCCGGGAGATGTCGCGACGTTCTTGCCGATCTCGAAGGGCGAATAGTCAGCTTGTCTCAGCTTCAGGTCGCCCTTGCCGGCGGCGATGTCTTCGGCCAGCATCTTCATGCCGCGCACCAGGTTTTCGCCATTCGAGGCAACGGTTTCTCGAAACAGCTCCGGATTGGTCAGGATGAAGTTCGACGGCGAGATGGCATTGGACACCTGCTTGACGTAGAAGCTGGCCTTGTGGCGGGTGTGGTCGTCGAGGCCTTCGGCGTGCTCGACCAGGTCGGCCGCCCAGCGCGAGGTGACGAGATAGGCCTGTTTGAGGAAATCGAAGAAAGCGTTGCGACCCCATTCGGGGTCTTGAAAACGCTTGTCGCCGCGCTCGGGCTTGACCGCATCGTCCGGCGCTTCGGCATTCGGGCTAACCTTCTGGATGGCGTTGCCCCAGACCGTCATGTAGCCGGCGAACAGTCGCGTCTGCGCTTCCAGCGCGCGTTGCGGGTCGGCCAGCCAATATTCGCTGAGCTTGGAAAAGGTTTTGACCATGTCGACCACGGGTTCGGCGACATGATCGCGCACCTCGCCTTTTTCGCGCGGCTCGGCCCAGGCGGAGGCGGCTTTGCCGGCCTGTTCGACCATGCGCGCCATGTTCAACGCGAAGCGTTCCGGGTCTTTCACCAGATATTGCTCGACGGTCGAAGATTGATCATCTTCCGCTTTGCTCGAATCAGGTGTTTTGGACATGGCTCGCGGGGTTCCTCCCGAGGCGTTTTCTTGACATATTATCATGGGACATCTGACCGGGTCCAATGCGCTGTACCCCGGCTGCCAGGAAAACAATATGACGATTAACACCGGCAAGACCATTTTTTCGGGGGCAGGCCGCTTTTGCCGCGTCGCGGTTGCAATCGCCTGTCTGGCGCCAGGGCTGCTGGCGGCAAGTGGCTGCACGAGCGCCAATACCGGCAACGGGATGAATGTCGGCCTGACGCAGGGCGCGCAGGACACCGGCTCTTATCCCAATCTCAACATCCCGCCGCAGGTGGCGGCAAGGCAACTCACCCCTGAGGAGACGCAGGCCAAGCTTGCCCAGTTGAAGGGCGAACAGCAGGGGCAAGTGGCCAAGGGCGGCGGCGGTGCCCCGTCCACCAGCCCGGCGGCGCTGAACTCGCTGGCGAAGAACCATGGCAAGGACACGCTGAAGCAGATCGAAGCCAAATGCGATCCCGCCCTCGACCCTACCTGCAAATAAGGCTATATCGCGCGCCGAAAGCGGTCTTTGCCAAAGGCGCCTAGCCAAGCCAACTGTGCTAAAGCCAATCTTAAATCGTCTGGAACTGACATGGAAGAATTTCACAAGGTCCGCCGGCTTCCGCCCTACGTGTTCGAGCAGGTCAACCGGCTGAAGGCCAGCGCCCGTTCGCGCGGCGCCGACATTATCGACCTTGGCATGGGCAATCCGGACCTGCCGACGCCGAAGGCGATCGTCGACAAATTGTGCGAAGTGGTGCGCGATCCGCGCACGCATCGCTATTCCTCCTCCCGCGGCATCCCAGGTCTGCGCCGCGCCCAGGCCGCCTATTATCAGCGCCGCTTCGGCGTGAAGCTCAATCCCGACACGCAGGTGGTGGCGACGCTCGGTTCGAAGGAAGGCTTCGCCAATATGGCGCAGGCGATCACCGCGCCGGGCGACGTGATCCTGTGCCCCAACCCGACCTATCCGATCCATGCTTTCGGCTTCATCATGTCGGGCGGCGTCATCCGTTCGCTGCAGGTCGAGCCGGATGACGGCTTCATCCCGGCGCTCGAGCGCGGTGTCCGTCATTCGATCCCGAAGCCGCTGGCATTGATCCTCAACTATCCGTCGAACCCGACGGCGCTGGTCGCCTCGCTCGATTTCTACAAGGACGTGGTCGCCTTCGCCAAGAAGAACGACATCATCATCCTGTCGGACCTTGCCTATTCGGAGATCTATTTCGACGGCAATCCGCCGCCTTCGGTGCTGCAGGTGCCGGGCGCCATCGATGTCTGCGTCGAGTTCACCTCGATGTCGAAGACCTTCTCCATGCCTGGCTGGCGCATGGGCTTCGCCGTCGGCAATGAGCGGCTGATCTCGGCGTTGACGCGGGTGAAGTCCTATCTCGATTACGGCGCCTTCACGCCGATCCAGGTGGCGGCGGCGCATGCGCTGAATGGCGACGGCGCCGACATCGCCGAAGTTCGCGAGGTCTATTTGAAGCGCCGCGACGTCATGGTCGATGCCTTCAGCCGCGCCGGCTGGACCATTCCGGCACCGGCTGCCTCGATGTTCGCCTGGGCGCCGATCCCGGAGCCGTTCAAGCATCTCGGCTCGCTTGAGTTTTCCAAGCTCCTGATCGAGCACGCCGACGTGGCGGTGGCGCCGGGCATCGGCTTTGGCGAGCATGGCGACGATCATGTCCGCATCGCGCTGGTCGAGAACGAGCACCGGATCCGGCAGGCGGCGCGCAACATCAAGCGCTTCCTGGCGTCCAGCGCCAAGCAGCCGAACAATGTGGTGCCGCTCGCCGCGCATCGCTAAAGTCGCCGCACATCTTATTCGAGCAGATTTTTTGAGGGGCGTCGCCGGGCATGGCTGAAGCGTTGCGTGTTGGAATTGCGGGTCTGGGTACGGTTGGCGCCTCGGTGGCGCGCGTGCTGCGCGACAAGGCAGCGGAACTGACGCGCCAGTGCGGACGCGATGTCATCGTCACCGCTGTTTCGGCTCGCAATGCCAAGCGCGACCGTGGCGTCGACCTCAGCGCCGCCAAATGGTTCGATGATCCGGTGAAGATGGCGCAGACCGCCGACATCGACGTCTTTGTCGAGTTGATCGGCGGCGATGAAGGCCCGGCGCGTTCGTCGGTCAAGGCAGCACTTGAGGCTGGGCGCCACGTCGTCACCGCCAACAAGGCGCTGTTGGCCAAGCACGGCGTGGCGCTTGCCGAAATCGCCGAGAAGAAGGGCGTGCTGCTCAACTACGAGGCGGCAGTTGCCGGCGGCATCCCGGTCATCAAGACGATGCGCGAGGCGATGGCCGGCAATTCGGTCACCCGCGTCTTCGGCATCCTGAACGGCACCTGCAACTACATCCTGACCCGCATGGAGGCCGAGGGCATCTCCTTCGACGAGTGCCTGAAGGACGCGCAACGGCTGGGCTACGCCGAAGCCGATCCGACTTTCGATATCGAGGGCCATGACACGGCGCATAAATTGTCGATCCTGACCAGCCTGGCCTTCGGCACCAAGATCGCCGCCAACGACATCTACATGGAAGGCATTTCCAATATCAGCCAGGCCGATATCCGCGCTGCCGCCGATCTCGGCTACCGGATAAAACTGCTCGGTGTCGCGCAGCGCACCGACAGCGGCATCGAGCAGCGCGTGCACCCGACCATGGTGCCGACCGCGTCGGTGATCGCACAGGTGCATGGCGTGACCAATGCAGTGGCCATCGAAACCGACATTCTGGGCGAACTGCTGCTCTCCGGCCCGGGCGCCGGCGGCAACGCCACCGCGTCCGCCGTGGTCGGCGATATCGCCGACATCGCAAAGAGCCGGCCGGGCTTCCAGCACGGTCCGGTGTTCGGCCTGCCGGCCAAGGAACTGCGCCCCTACAAGAAGGCGCAGATGCGCAGCCATGCCGGCGGCTATTTCATCCGGCTGACCGTGCACGACCGCATCGGTGTCTTTGCCGCGATCGCCAAGCGCATGGCCGACAATGATATTTCGCTGGAATCGATCGTCCAGCATGCCGTCAGCGGCGAGACGGACGCGCAAAAGACGGTGATCCTGGTCACCCACGAGACCACGGAAGCAGCCGTGCGCAAGGCTGTCGACGGCATCACCAAGGACGGCCACCTCACAGACAAGCCGCAGGTTATCCGCATCGAGCGTGCGGGCTAAGCCAAGTCATTTTTCTCCTTTAACCGATTGATGCTGCTGCTGAAAAGTGGTTCAGACGCCATAATGCTCTATCTTTTTGATTTGGAGCCGGATTGAGATTTCAGGTCGAACCCACCAATCATCATCGGGCTCGGGCGGAGGCGTGAGCCGCGAGATCAAGGCGCGTCACCAGGATGTGGAAAAGTTTTGAGACTTTCCTGTTTAGCCGTCGCATATTGCCGGAAATGACAATCTATAGATTACGCCTCCTATGACGGGCGACAAACGCTTCTTCCTCGATGTCAGGCAGTCGGCGACCGGTGTTTCCTGGGAACACCGGTTGAGCGAGCGGCAGGACATGACTGCGCTCGCCATAGCGCAGGGCCACGGCGTGCCCGACATTGTGGCGCGCGTGCTCGCCGGGCGGGGCGTCACCGCGGACCAGGCCGAGCGCTTCCTCGATCCGACGATCCGCAATCTGTTGCCGGATCCGGCTTCGCTGACCGACATGGGCAAGGCTGCGACCCGCATCGCCGAAGCGGTCATGGCCAAGGAGAAGGTGGCAATCTTCGGCGACTACGATGTCGACGGCGCCGCCTCTTCGGCGTTGCTCAAGCGCTTCCTGACGCATTTCTCGGTGCCTTCGGAGATCTACATTCCCGACCGCATCTTCGAGGGCTACGGCCCCAATCCGGAGGCTATGCGCGAACTGGTCTCGCGCGGCGCGACGCTGATCGTCACCGTCGATTGCGGCACCAACAGCGCTGTCTCCATCGATGCCGCCAAGGCCGCAGGCGCCGATGTGGTGGTGCTCGACCACCATCAGGTCGGCGGCCCGCTGCCGGAGGCGACCGCGGTCGTCAATCCCAATCGCGAGGACGACCTTTCCGGGCAAGGCCATCTGTGCGCCGCCGGTGTCGTCTTCCTCACTCTGGTGCAGACGGCGAGGGTCCTGCGCAGCCGATTGCCCGACGCAGCGCCACCGGACCTGTTGTCGTTGCTCGACTTGGCGGCGCTGGCCACGGTTTGCGATGTGGTGCCGCTCATCGGCGTGAACCGCGCTTTCGTCGTCAAGGGACTACAGATGGCGCGGCAGCAGAAGAATGAGGGGCTCGCCGCACTGGCGCGGGTGTCCCGCATCGGTGAGCCGATAAGCACCTTTCATCTCGCCTATCTGATTGGGCCGCGCATCAATGCCGGCGGCCGCATCGGCGATGCAGCACTTGGCAGCCGGCTGCTCGCCACCGACGATCCGGTTGAGGCCAGGACCATTGCCGAGACACTCGACCGGCTCAACCAGGAACGCCAGCAGATGGAACTGGAGATGCTGGCAGCGGCGCGCGCCGAGGCTGACGCCGAACTTGCCGGCGGCAACGGGCCGGCCATCATCGTCACCGCCAGCACCAATTGGCATCCCGGCATTGTCGGCTTGATCGCCTCGCGGCTGAAGGACCATGCGCGGCGGCCGGCCTTCGCCATCGCCTTCAACGCCAATGGCATCGGCACCGGCTCTGGCCGTTCGGTGTCGGGCTTCGATCTCGGACGGCTGGTGCGCGCAGCCGCCGATGCCGGGCTGATCGTCAAGGGCGGCGGCCACGGCATGGCCGCCGGCATCACGGTGGAACGCGCCAAGCTCGGCGAACTCCGTGCTTTCTTCGAGGAGCGCGCGGCGGCCGAAGTGTTCCGGCTGCAGGACGAAGAAAGTCTGGCCGTCGACGGCGCGCTCGCCGCCGAGGGCGCGACGATTGCTTTGCTCGATGCACTGGAAAAGGCCGGGCCTTTCGGCGCCGGCCATGTCGCGCCGGTGTTCGCGCTGCCGCGCCATCGGCTGGCCGACGCGCGGGCCGTCGGCACCAACCACATCCGGGCTGATCTGCAGTCGGAAAGCGGCGGCCGCATCCAGGGCATCGCCTTT
This sequence comes from Mesorhizobium sp. M0029, assembly GCF_040323735.1. Classification (NCBI taxonomy): domain Bacteria; kingdom Pseudomonadati; phylum Pseudomonadota; class Alphaproteobacteria; order Hyphomicrobiales; family Phyllobacteriaceae; genus Mesorhizobium; species Mesorhizobium sp. M0029. Next base: position 348,539 of record NZ_JAMYVF010000002.1, on the reverse strand, counting down.
CGATCCGTCGATACCGCGCTGGGCGAATTCCTGTTCAAGAACAGGGGCAACACGATCCATGTAGCCGGCTCGCTGTCGGGGAATTATTGGAACGGCAACCGCACGGTGCAGTTCCGCATCACCGATGCGGCCAAAGCCTGACATTGCCGAACTGGTTTAAGCGAGGACCGTCTGCAGCCGCTTCAACTCGCTGATCTGCGCCATCGTCGCCTGGTAACCGACGCTGATCGCCTCATCCGCGCGGTGGAATTCGGTCAAGCCGATATGGCTGAGTTTCGGTTGCAGCGACATGTCGGGCGGATCGCCCGCCAGCCTCGCGCGTGAAATCCGGTCCTGGATGATGTTGAAGGCTTCGACCATGACGCCGGTGATGCCGAGACGGCTCTGGTGCGGCTGGTGGTCGGGGCTGGCCTGGCCTGGCCGGGGCGCGTCCTTCTCGATGAGCAGTTCGCCGGCGCTGTGCTTGATGACGGCGGCGCGGCCGAACAGATCGTAGTGAAGGTTGACCGCGACGACCAGCGGCTGCTCGTAGGCGCGGCAGACCGAAACCGGAACCGGGTTGACCAGCGCGCCGTCGACCAGAATGCGGCCGTTGCAATTCACCGGTTCGAACACGCCGGGCAGCGCATAGGAAGCCCGCATCGCGGTGATCAGCGAACCGCTGGACAGCCAGATCTCATGGCCGGTGCGAATTTCGGCGCCAACGGCGACGAAGGGTTTCGTCAGATCCTCGAAGCGGATGCCTGCCATGTGCTCGCGCAGCCTGACGTCCAGTTTCATGCCGCCGAACAGGCCGCTGCCGCGCAGATTGAGATCGAGCAGGCCGAAGATGCGCCGCTTGGTCAGGCTGCGGGCGAACTCCTCGAGTTCGTCCAGCTTGCCGGCGAGATAGCAGCCGCCAACCAGCGCGCCGATCGAGGTGCCGGCGATCATCGAGACTTCGATGCCGGCTTCGTCGAGCGCGCGCAGCACGCCAATGTGCGCCCAGCCGCGTGCGCAGCCGCCGCCCAGCGCGAGCGAAATGCCTGTCTTGCCCGCGGGTTGCGGGTCAGGCACGCCGCCGGACGATGAGGGGCCATTGGCCTCCCGCACGTCTGGTCTGCTACGCAATGACGCCCACTCGAGCATCATGATCTCCCTTGTCCCGCGTCCGTTCTACAGGAAGGACGTTTGAGAATAGTGAATATGAGTGGTTTGCGACTGTTGAATGGTTCACGCGGGCTTCCGATACGTTTTTTCCGCATCGAACAGCGGCGTGCTGCCATCGCCGGCAAGCGTTGCCTTGCCGCCGATTAGCCCCACCGTCCGATAAAAACATGAACGCCGGCCGGTGTGACAAGTTGCGTCGTGGCCCAACACTTTGACGCGCAACCATATGGCGTCCTGGTCACAATCCGTGAGCATCTCGACGACCGTCTGAAAATTGCCTGATGTTTCGCCCTTCTTCCACAGCGTGCTGCGCGAGCGCGACCAGTAGTGCGCGATGCCGGTTTCGAGCGTCAGCGCCAGCGCCTCGGCATTCATATGCGCGACCATCAGCAGCATACCGTCAGCGGCGTCGGTGACGACGACGGTGACCAGCCCGGCAGCATCGAAGCGCGGGGAAAACACCGCGCCTTCTTCGAGAGCCTTCTTGTCTGATGGAGCCGTGGGAAATGTTAGTGCCGACATCGCCGGTCCTTGATCTAGCGATGCCGGCGAGGGGCTTACGCCCCGAGGCCGCGCACCATGGTGACGAAACGGACCTGTTCCTCGGGCGTGTCCTTGAACACGCCGGTGAAGGTCGAGGTCAGCGTGGTGGAGCCCTGCTTGCGGATGCCGCGCATGGCCATGCACATATGCTCGGCCTCGATCATGACGGCGACACCGCGCGGATTGAGCACGTCCTGGATGACGCCGGCGATCTGTGCGGTCATGGCCTCCTGAGTCTGCAGGCGATGGGCGAAGATATCGACGACGCGCGCGATCTTGGACAGGCCGACGACCTTGCCGTCCGGGAGGTAGCCGACATGCGCCTTGCCGATGATCGGCACCATGTGGTGCTCGCAATGCGAGTGGAACTGGATGTCCCTGACGATGACGAGATCGTCATAGCCGGCGACTTCCTCGAAGGTGCGGCCGAGTTCTTCGGCCGGGCACATGTCATAGCCGTTGAACATTTCGAGAAAGGCCTTGGTGACGCGCTTGGGCGTGTCGATCAGGCCCTCGCGGTCCGGATTGTCGCCGGTCCAGCGCAACAGCGTGCGCACGGCGGCCTCGACCTCGGCTTCGCTCGGCCTGTCGGTGACCGGCTTGTCCAGATAGTCGGAAGGGGGCATGATTTTCTTGATGACGGCATCCATAAAGGCGTCTCCCGTAGTTCCTCTCTCAGGAGGAACGAGTTGAACGGACCACGACCTTTCGGGTGCTGAAAACTCGCCCGGTTTCCAGCCCGCAAGCGGCGTGAACGAAATGGGCAAGGACGATGGCTTTGCGTTGCCTTGTCGATACCCGACTGCCAGCATTATATATGGTCGTGCGCAGCGAATGAAAGACGCCACAGCGGCAATCGCTGTTCGCTTGGCGGCGACGGATTGGAAAAATATGATTGACGACGTCTACAATGCGAAAATTCTGGGTTTTGCCGGAAACATCGCCCGCATAGGCCGGCTCGATCATCCGGATGCGAGTGCCAAGGCTCATTCCAAATTGTGCGGCTCGACGGTAACCGTCGACCTCAAGATGGACAATGGCGTCGTCACCGATTTCGCTCATGACGTGAAGGCCTGCGCCCTCGGCCAAGCCTCGTCCTCGATCATGGCTCAACATGTCATCGGCGCCAGCGCCGACGAATTGCGGGCGGTGCGCGACACCATGCTGAAGATGCTCAAGGAAAATGGCGCGCCGCCGCAAGGCCGCTTTGCCGATCTGAGATATCTGGAGCCGGTGCGCGACTACAAGGCGCGCCATGCCTCGACCATGCTGACCTTCGATGCGGTCGTCGATGCCATCGGTCAGATCGAGAAGAAACGCGCAGAAGAAGCAGCGTGACATAGCGCGGGCTTCGCGCAGGACATGACGGAGGAAGTGTTTGCATTGGTTGATGGTGGCTTCGGGCCTTGTGGTTTCGCTGGTCACGAGTGGCTATGCTGCCGGCGCAGAAAACGCCTCGCAGCAGAAGGCTGCCGCCTACCTCGCTGACAAGCTGGCTGGCTGCTGGATTATCCCCGTCGGCGACGAACTTGTGGCCACACGCGTCAAAATCAGCTTTAACCGGGATGGTTCGCTGGCGGCGCCGCCGAAGGTACTCAATCTTGCAACAGAACCACAGGGCAAGAAGTTCGATGACAGCGCAGTTCGGGCGATTACCCGTTGTGCGCCCTTCATTGGCCTTGCGATTTATGCCGATAGCTACCAGGCTTGGCGCGAGACGACGGTCAATTTCGACGGCCGAGTGATGTCATCCGGCGCGCAGCAGAAATAGAACCGAGGGCTTAAGAAGCACGACGGCTTAGGTCTGCTGTTCCTGCGCCCGTCTGCTTTCGGCAAATTCGCTTCTCACCCAGTCGGCAAAGGCCTTAGCCGGCTCCGGCAGGTCCTTCAAACTCCTGGCCACCAGCCAGTAGGCGCCGGATGCGACGTCGATGTCGAACGGCTTGATCAGCGCGCCGGACGCAATCTCCTCGCCGATCTGCAAGAGGTCGCCCAGCGCCACGCCGTGGCCGAGCAGGGCGGCCTGCTTCGACAGCGACACATCCGCCAGCATAGGGCCGCGCGCCGGAATGGCGTCGGCGGCGACGCCAGCCGCTTCGAACCAGCGCGCCCAGCCCTGACGATTTTCCTCGTGCAACAGCGTGTAGCGGGCAAGGTCGAGCGGCTTTTCGAGGGCAGGGCCCGATCCCAGCAAGGCCGGCGACAGGACCGGTGAATCGACGGTCGAGGCTAGCCATTCGGCCTCGCTGCGCGGCCATGAGGTGGCGCGCGCGCTGAAGCGCAAGGCGAGTTCGGGCTGATCGCTGCGGAACTCGATCGGCCTTGGGTCAACTTCGAGGGAAACGTCGATATCGGGCCGCAACTGGCTGAAGCGGTTGAGCCGCGGCAACAGCCATACCGAGGCCAGCGACGGCTCGACACTGACGCGGACCACCGACTGCGCCGGAACAGCCACCAGGTCCGAAAGCAGCCTGTCGATGTCATCGAAACTCCTGACCAGCTGATCGAGCAGGCGCTGGCCGGCCTCGGTCAACTCGACGCGGCGGTGATGACGGTGGAACAAGGGCTGGTGCAGGAACTGCTCGAGTTCGCGGATCTGCCGACTGATGGCGGCCTGCGAGACGAACAGCTCCTCGGCGGCCCGGCTAAAGCTCAATTGCCGGCCGGCTGCCTCGAAACTTCGCAACGCCGTCAGGGGCAACCGTCCGCGCTTCATTTCGCATAACCCGAAGTTATCCGAACCAGAAATTATACTCGTTTGAAGGCGAAGGCCAGCGGGCGTCTAATCCGCTCTTAGAGGAGACACGGACATGATCCAGTTTCTGGAAATCTTTGGCGATGTGATGCGGATCGCGACGTTTCAATGGCGTGGCGACAGGCAGCATCATGTGCAGTGCACCGAGCAAAGGCCGGCCACCCGCTGGGCGGCTCCAGCGGAGCGGCATCCCTTTCGCCGCTCGCGACCCTGAAGCCGACAAAGAGGCGAGTGAGTGAAGAGGATTGCGTTTGCCGGCCGAAGCTCACATCTATCGGTTTGGAAACGCAAGCTGACCCGGAAGCCGGTTTCGGGTCGCGTTCGGAAAGAGACTGCGGTGGGCGACCAGCATCGGCATGTGCATGCCGCCGGACGGACCCGGCGCGGGCGCAACTGGCCCGGTCCCTGGCGCAAAACACCCGGCCGCATTTTCGGCACGTCGCTGGTGCGCTTGTACCAGCTGACGCTGTCCGGCTTTGTCGGCAATTCCTGCCGGCATCTGCCGACCTGTTCCGAATACGCGCATGAGGCAATCGCCCGCCATGGCCTGTGGGCCGGCGGCTGGATGGGGCTTTTTCGCGTGCTGCGCTGCGGGCCGTTCGGAACGCATGGTGTCGACCGCGTGCCGGAGGTGCTCGCTCCGAGCTACGTCTGGTTCACGCCATGGCGTTATTGGCAGATCGGCAGGAAGCGCGGCGAGGCCTGACGGCGGACGCGCTGGGTCCCTGATATAGATCGCCAGGGCGGCATTTCTTTACGATCCGGTAGGGTTAACAACGGCCTGCACAAAGACTGCGCATTTGAGTCAAAATCGAGCCAAGACACTTCGCTAAGCGCCTCCTGTTCATTCCCAGGAGAGCCCACATGCGTCGGATCGAAACCCATCCCTTCATCATTGCCGCGGTCCTCTTCCTGCTGGCCTGGTTTCTGGGATTTCCGATGCGGGCGCAATCGGCGCCGCTTGGCGATTTCGCCTGCACGCTTATCCAGGACGCGGCGAGCGGCGAGACGCTCTATCAAAGCGGCGTCTGCGACCAACGCGTCAGCCCGGCGTCGACCTTCAAGGTGCCGCTGGCGCTGATCGGCTACGACAGCGGTGTCCTCAGCGACGCGCATACACCGAGCTGGGACTACAAGCCTGAGTTCAACGCCGTGAAGCGCGACCACAAGGCCGTCGACCCGACGATCTGGGAGCGCGACTCGATCGTATGGTATTCGCGCGAGATCGTGCGCCGGCTCGGCGCAAAAAGCTTTGCCCTCTACGTCTCGAAATTCGGCTACGGCAACATGGATGTCTCGGGCGATGCCGACAAGGACAACGGGCTCACGCAATCCTGGATAAATTCCTCGCTTGAGATATCGCCGGTCGAACAGACAGCCTTCCTGCGCCAGCTGCTCGCCGGCAAGATGCCGGTTTCTGCCAAGGCGCATGAGATGACCCGAGCCATCCTGCCGACTTTCCAGGCCGGCGGCTGGACGGTGCGGGGCAAAACCGGCAGCACCAGGCTGGGAAACAGCAAGGACAAGCGCGCGCTGGGCTGGTTCGTCGGCTGGGCCGAAAAGGGCGGCCGCCGGATCGTCTTCGCCCGGCTGGTCGTCGACACCAAGCCGATCGACATGCCGAAAGGCCCGGCGACACGCGCGGCGTTACTGAGGGAGTTGCCGCAACTGGTGAAGTGAACTTGCTTTAGCTTCAAGTGCTCCGGCGGGCACGAAGGATGTGGCCGCCGGAATTCCTTGTCTCCGCCTTTGGCGTCCTGGAGAAGCGGGCGGCGATGTCGCTGCTTTCCAGATCTTCGATCTCATCGAAGCCGAGCTCGCGCAGCGATTGCGCCAGTGCCGCGGGCACGAAGAAGCTGATCCAGGGCTCTCCGGCAGCGGCGACGCGCGCCGCATGGAAAGAGAGGGCAGCCTGTCCAGCCGCATCGCGGTTCTCGGCCGGCTCGCTGTAGTCGAAGACGACCTCCGAACCGGGCATGCCGGCAATCCAGGACAGGGTGCTGAAGATTGCGTCCTGGCTCAGATACGGAACGACACCCAGCCAGATGAAGAAACTGGGCTCGGTCTGCCGCAAACCGGCCGATGCCAGGCCATCCGCGGGGCGCTGGCGCTCGAAGTTGACCGGCACGAACATGGTGGCCCGCGGTTCGGCAAGACCAGCATCGGCGATGCATTTCCGTTTCCAGGCCTGTGTCGCCGGGTGATCGACTTCGAACACCGCGACATCAGGGTACGGATTGCGCAGCGAGAAAGTGTCGAGGCCGGCGCCGAGCACCACCACTTGCTGGACGCCCCGGCGCACCGCCGCAGCCAGCCAGTCCTCGGCGAGGCGGGCGCGCGCTGCCACGAACAGGCGCATGCGCCGGCTGCGCTCACCTTCCTGCTCGAGCTCCTGCACCGTCGGTGCGGCATCGCCCAGTATCGCACTCGCATATGGGTCGCGAAACAGCGCCGCCTGCTGCGAGAACAGGTGGAGGGCCCGCATGCGCGCGACGCCCAAGGCGGTTCGGCTGGATTTTGCGTCTTCCATGCCGGGGATTCCAACCTCGTGTCGGGGAAATTCGCAAGCCTGTGCGACTGGCCTGCGACATCTGTCGCGCCATTTCCTGACAGCTGCGCCAACGACGGCTCTTTACCTGATGCCGCGTGGCCTCTAAAACCCGCCCGCTGCCGGATGCCTCCGGCTTCACACCACGACCACCCGCGCTCGTTTGCGGGACTGGATAGGAGATACCCGATGCTGAATTCCGTTTCCCTGACATTTCCCGATGGCTCCGTCCGCGACTATGACGCGGCGATGACCGGTGCGGGCCTCGCCGAATCGATCTCGAAGTCGCTGGCCAAGAAGGCTGTCGCCTATGCCATCGACGGCACCGTTCGCGATCTTTCCGACCCGCTTGGCAAGTCCGGCAAGGTCGAGATCATCACCCGCAGCGATCCGCGCGCGCTGGAACTCATCCGTCATGATGCAGCACACGTGCTGGCGGAGGCCGTGCAGGAACTGTGGCCGGGAACGCAAGTGACCATCGGGCCGGTGATCGAGAACGGATTCTATTACGACTTCGCCCGCAACGAGCCGTTCACGCCTGACGATTTCCCGGTGATCGAAAAGAAGATGCGCGAGATCATTGCGCGTAACAAGCCGTTCACCAAGGAAGTCTGGTCGCGCGACAAGGCGAAAAAGGTCTTTGCCGAGAAGGGCGAGCGCTACAAGCTCGAGCTGATCGACGCCATTCCCGAAGACCAGGATCTCAAGATCTATTCCCAGGGTGACTGGTTCGACCTCTGCCGCGGCCCACACATGGCCTCCACCGGGCAGATCGGCAACGCCTTCAAGCTGATGAAGGTGGCCGGCGCCTATTGGCGTGGCGATTCGAACAACCCGATGCTGACCCGCATCTACGGCACGGCCTGGGCCGAGCAAGCTGAACTCGATGCCTACCAGACGATGCTGGAAGAGGCAGAGAAGCGCGACCACCGCAAACTCGGCCGCGAGATGGACCTGTTCCATTTCCAGGAAGAGGGGCCGGGCGTCGTCTTCTGGCACGCCAAGGGCTGGAAGATGTTCCAGAATCTGGTCAACTACATGCGCCGCCGCCTCGACGAGCAAGGCTACCAGGAGGTCAACGCACCGCAGGTTCTCGACAAGAGCCTGTGGGAGACGTCGGGCCACTGGGGCTGGTATCGCGATGCCATGTTCAAGGTGACGGTGGCCGGCGACGACACCGACGACGACCGCGTGTTCGCGCTGAAGCCGATGAATTGTCCGGGCCACGTGCAGATATTCAAGCATGGGTTGAAATCCTATCGCGATCTGCCCGTAAAGCTTGCGGAATTCGGCAATGTGCATCGCTACGAACCGTCCGGCGCCTTGCACGGGCTGATGCGCGTGCGCGGCTTCACGCAGGACGATGCGCATATCTTCTGCACCGAGGAGCAACTGGCCGCGGAATGCCTGCGCATCAACGATCTGATCCTGTCGACCTACGCCGATTTCGGCTTCGACGATGTCAGCGTGAAGCTGTCGACGCGGCCGGATAAGCGCGTCGGCACCGACGAGGCCTGGGATCATGCCGAGGCGATCATGGGCAACGTGCTGGATACGATCAGGACGCGATCGGGAAACTGCATCAAGACCTCGATCAATCCGGGCGAGGGCGCTTTCTACGGGCCGAAATTCGAATATGTGCTGAAGGACGCCATCGGCCGCGAATGGCAGTGCGGCACCACGCAGGTCGACTTCAATCTGCCGGAACGCTTTGGCGCCTTCTACATCGGTTCGGATTCGGAAAAGAAGCAGCCGGTGATGGTGCATCGCGCCATCTGCGGTTCGATGGAACGCTTTCTCGGCATCCTGATCGAGCATTATTCCGGTCATTTCCCGCTGTGGTTCGCGCCGCTGCAGGTGGTTGTGGCGACGATCACCTCGGATGCTGACCACTATGCGCGAAAGGTCGTCGCACAGTTGAAGGCGGCAGGACTTTTGGCCGAACCGGATCTGCGCAACGAGAAGATCAACTACAAGGTGCGTGAGCATTCGCTGGCCAAGGTTCCTGTGATCCTCGTATGCGGCAAGCGCGAGGCGGAAGAGGAGACGGTCAACATCCGCCGGCTCGGCTCGCGCGATCAGGAATCGCTCAAGCTGGCCGACGCGCTGAAGCTGCTTTCCGACGAGGCTGTTTCGCCCGACCGAAGGCGCAGCGCGGCCTGAGCAATCAATATTTCGGAGAAATGGCGGTGGAGCGATCCACCGCCATTTTCACATGCCTGTCACGCCAACCTTGTAACGAGCCCCCATGCTCAAGCTGAAGATACGGGAAAGGCCGTTTCCCGAACTCTCCTACGCAATGCGAGCCAGCCGGCGCTGACGCGCTGGTTCATCCATTCCATTGAAGGTCTGTCGGGGCGCGACCGGTATGCCGCGCTCTATGATTTCTGGCGCCGCCAGGTGGCGCCGACCGGCGAGCGGGTGTTCAGCCGCATGCTGCAGCTGATCGACGTCAAGGTCCGCAGCACCGATCAGTGGCCGCCGGCGGGGCTGCCCGACACGCCGCTGGTGATCGTCGCCAACCACCCGTTCGGCATTGGCGACGGCATTGCCGTGCCGTCGCTCGTCGAGCAGCTCGGGCGTCCGTTCCGCGTCATGATCCACAAGGATCTGCTGAAGATCCGCGAGATGGAACCGTACTCGCTGCCGATCGACTTTTCCGAGACCAAGGACGCGGTGAAGAACAACATGGCGGCGCGCCACGAGGCAGTGCGGCTGTTGAAAGAGGGCGTCACCATCGTCGTATTTCCGGCCGGCGGCGTCGCCACCGCGCCGAAAGGCTTTGGCCGGGCGCGCGACCTGCCGTGGAAGATGTTTCCGGCGCGCCTCGTGCAGGACGCCAAGGCGTCGGTGGTGCCGATGCATTTTTCAGGTCAGAACGGCCGGCTGTTCCATCTGGTCAGCGGCCCGATGAACATGGCCGAGCGCGAAGGAAGGCTGGCGAAATTCGTCGGCAAGGCGTCGCTGACGTTGCGCCTTTCAATGCTCATCCGCGAATTTGCGCGGCTGTCCGGCAAGGCGATCGACGTGCGCGTCGGCGATGTGCTGAGCTGGGATGAGTTGGAGCCATTGCGCGACCGCAAGACGCTGCTCGACCGTCTTCATCGCGGTGTCTTCGACCTAGCGCCCGACGCGCCGCGCGGCCGGGTCCACTTCCTGCAGCGCCGCCTGTGCAAGGCCGCCTGACGTAGCCCTGAACTACCACTTCAACTGAGCAGCCAAACCGAGGCCAATGGGCGCGCCGGTCAGTCGGCGCCTTCCTCGGGATCGATGGCCGAGGCTTCGGTGGCCAGGACCTCGATCTCCTGGTTCTGTCCGGCAACGACGGTGAAATCCTTCTGGTAGATGCGGTCGCGGTTCTTGGCGATGATGGTGTATTGGCCTTCGGCCAGCACCATCGAGGCGAAGGCGCCGACGGCCTCCTTGATCGGATCGCCGGATTCGTTGAGCAGCGACCAGGATGTATCGGCGATGGCCTCGCCGCCGGTCTCGCGCACCAGCTTCATGGTCTCCTCCGCCGCGCGATGCTCGACGGTGGCTTCGGTCAGCTTGCCGGCTTCGACGCGGATGTCGGAGCGAATGACGGCATTGACCGCGCCATAGGTGGAGACGACATGATAAACGCCGGCGTTGAGCCGCACGACGCTGTTCGGCTCGACATCGGGAATGATCAAAGCGCGGTCGCCATTGGCCTCGGCGGTGCCCTCATAAATGGAGAAGCGCAGTTTTTTCGGCGGAATACGCACGCCGCCCGACAGCACCGCGTCGAGCTTGAGGCCCCCGGCATCGAGCACCAGGCTTTCGCGCCTGGCGTCCTTGCCGACGGTGATGCGCTTGGTGGCGCCGGCGCGTCCGTATGAGGCGTGGACCAGATAGCTGCCGGGTTCGAGCTGGAACACGGCGCTGCCGCCATGCGCGGAAGCCACCATCGGCAGCTTGCCGTCGCCGGCGGCCTCGGGCTTGAAGACGCGCCAGACGATGCCGCGCGTGATGTCGGCGCCCTTGTCGGTCAACTGCGCCGACAGCGTTATGGCACCGCCGCCACCGAGTGCCAGCGGCGTCTCGCCCTTGGGCGGTGCATAGCTCGAAATATCGGGGAGTTTCAGATTGCCGATGCCGTCGGCATTCTGCGCCATGGCCATCGAGGCCGGCGCAAACAGCGCTACGGCGAGCCAAATCAGGAAAAGGCGCGATGTCCCCTCAAACATGCCTTGCGTTGAAGCCCAAGGCGGTGGCAATTTCAAGGCTTAAGAGTCCGACCGCCTTGGCAACAGGTTCTTTCGTCCGGCGCGCCCGCGCCAATGCCCGAGCCGCCCCGATCCGCAATGGCGCGCTTCAGCTCAAAATCGAGTGCTTTAGGAGACCTGGCCCCCATGGCGTCGCCGATCATCGACTTCCTGCTGACCCGAAACTCCGCACCTATTCCTGAATTGAAGGAACCGGCGCCCAGCGATGCCGATATCGCGACCATGATCGCGGCTGCAAGCCGTGTGCCCGATCACGGCCGACTGGAGCCGTGGCGCTTCATCCTTTATCGCGGCGAGGCGCGATTCGAGATCGGCAGGAAGCTGGCGGCGCTCGCCGAACAGCGCGAAGGGCCGCTGCCGGAAAACCGCCGCAACCAGGAGCTTGCGCGGTTTTCCCGCGCGCCGCTGGTGATCGGCGTGGTCTCGAGCCCGAAGGACAATCCAAAAATCCCGCAATGGGAAATGTTCCTGTCCGGCGGCATGGCGGCGATGAACCTGATGATCGCAGCCAATGCGCTGGGCTACGGCACCAACATGATCAGCAACTGGTATTCCGACGTGGCGGAGGGCAGAGCGCTGCTGGGAGTGGCGCCACAGGAACGTGTTGTCGGCTTCGTCCATGTCGGCTCCTACCAGGGCCCGGCGCCGGAACGGCCGCGGCCCGATCCGGCAAAGCTCTATGCCGATTATACTGGGCCGTGGAACGGCTGACACCCGAAAGCGATTCCCCTTTATTTAAACACAGGCTAAGACAGTGGCTTCGGCGATGCGTTGGGGGTTGGCGCATCGACCATGGGGATTTTTTTTTGAGGCCGACGAGGAAGTCCCTCCAGGCCGAGCGGCTCTCGCGATTGGGCATCTCCACGGCCAGGATCTGCCGGCGCCCGTCCCAGTCGATACCGACCGCGATCAGCACCGCCTGGCTCATGACAACACCGGCTTCACGCACCTTCTCGTAGCGCGCATCGAGGATGAGGTAAGGAAACGGCTCTTGAAGGGGGCGCCTGGCAAAGGCAGCGAGGCTCTCGTCCAGCCGCTTGTTGATGGCCGAGATCGACGAGGCCGAGAAGGCATGGCCGCACAGTTCTTCCGTGATCGCCTTCACCTTGCGGGTCGACACGCCCTGGACATACATCTCCGCCAGTGTCGCCACCAAGGCCCGCTCGGAACGCTGGTAGCGCTCGAACAACTCGGTGGAGAAGCGCCCGGCCCGGTCCTGCGGAACCCGCAGCTCGAGCTTGCCGACCCCCGTCACAAGGGTACGGCCGTAATAGCCCGAGCGATAGCCAAGCCGTTCGGGCGTGCGCTCGCTCTTCGAGGCACCCAGCGCCTCGTCCATCTCGGCTTCGAGCACTTCCTGCATCACCGCACGGAGCACTTCGTGCAATCCATCCGGGTTCGAAAGCAAAATGTCTTTGACGGCAGCGCTGGCGGTCTTAACTTCAGTCTTGGTCATGGTGGCGTTCCTTCGCGGGAATCAGGTGACGTGAACAATCACCAGCCTGCCATGACCGCCCTCTCTCAGCGAATTTGCAGAACTCTCAGCACACTACCCCCTTCGCGTCGCACGGTGGACTAAGTACAAGAGGCCATTACGGCGCGTCGCCAAAGCGGAATATACACAAATGTCTTCCGTCTGGATGGCAGCTGCAGAGCAAGTTCGGCCCACGCCCGCAAAGCCAGGCGAACAATGCCTTTACCGGATTAACTTGGCGTATCCGGAAAGCAGGTTCATCCGGAAGGGCAGGGTGTTCTGGAAGGGTGGGTTCACCTGCACGGGTAGGTTCATCAGGAAGCTTAATATCTTGAGCGTCTATGCAATGTCGCTCTCTCAAAACCGGGGAACCGCTTTTGAGCGACACGCATTGGGTGAGCACAGAAAGACGATCGGCTCCGTCACTTCTTCCTGTTTCGGCTCGCAGATGCGGGCAAGCGTGTACTTGTCGACGTTGTTCGCATACGGCTTCGATATCGGCGTAGGTGCCGTGTCACCGTGCCGCGATAAGGGTTCACAGCGGTCGAGTTGACGATAGCGTTCTCAGCGAAGATGTCGGCGGTTCGAGCCCGTCATCGCCCACCATATCCGGCCCGCATATCCCGAATGCCGGGCGCGGCCGCAATGAGCCGCACCCGCCGTTCTTTCCTGGCGCGCTAGTCTATCGCTTGACGTAGCAGTTCTTCTTCACGCGGCGGATGGGATCCTCGCCAAAGGCGTCGACGCTGCATGTGACGCCGTTCCTGAATACGCCCTGGACGTACTGGCCACGCGCCCCGTATCTCACCACTTTGCGGCCACGGAACTCGCAGAACCGCCCCTCCGAGGCGCAGGCCACCCATCTGCCGCGGCCCTGGCCGTAATCATTATCGCCGTAATTGTCATCATTGCCGTAATTGTCGTCGTCGTTGTCACCATAATCATTACCGCTATCGCGCCTCGCAATATAGCAGGCCTTGTCGCGGCCGGGCGCCGGGTCGCCGAAGACGCGATTCGAGCAAGGCACGGAACGACGATCGAAGAAGCGGGAGGTGGTCTGGCCGCGCGCGCCGTAGACCACTTCCGAGGGGTAGGGCAGGCGGCAGATTTCGCCTTCGTCGGCGCATCGCTGCATCCGCTGGGCGGATGCGGTGGCTGGAAAAAGAATAGAGACGGACGAGGCCAGGCCGACCAGGCAGATGAATGTAAACGTCATCCGGATCAAAGCATTGAAGGTTTTTGACACGATTTGTCTCCCGTTCGATTCGACCAGCATGGTACAGCAGCCTTGTTAAATACACGATGAACGAAAGCCCTCCGGGAAGGCAGGACAATGATGGATCATCCAGGGCGCCTGATGCTGCGGTTGCTGTTCGCATTGGCAATCTCTGGTATTGGGCGCTTCGCCTATGCGGGGAATGAGGGCGACGGCGTCGACCAGCCCGCCGCCAAGGCAGCCTTGCTCAAGGCCTATCCCGGCCTTTTCACCATTTCGGGCAATGTCCTGACTTGGACCGACGGCACCACCATGGTGTGGAACGACGGCAAGGCGCGCGACGCCGACGCGTTGCTTGAGAGCCCCGACATCGAAGACATGTTTCGCTACGTCTATCCCAGAGCAGCCGAGGGCGCGCTGGTCCCGGCGGAGGATTTCGATCCCGGCCGTATCCGCAATGAACCTTTCTTCGAGAAGCTCTACGGGGCAAGTGCCGCCGAGGTGGGCAAGCACATCGCCAACGTCAAATGGTTGCCGAAGCTCGGCAAGAAGACCGTGCAGGTCACCAGGATTTTCGGCATCAACGACCAGCTGGGCAAGGTCTCCGCTGCGCTTGAGGCGATGCCCGCGGAGCTGAGCCGTTACGGGCTCAAGCCCGGCGGCGGCTTTGTCTGGCGGCCGATCGCCGGCACCGACCGGTTGAGCGTTCACTCGTTCGGAGCGGCCTTCGATATCAATGTCGGCTTCTCCGACTATTGGTACAACAACAGGAACAAAACCAACCCGAAGGCCCACATTTCCTTCAAGAACCGGATTCCGCTGGAAATCGTGGAATTGTTCGAGAAAAACGGCTTCATCTGGGGCGGGCGCTGGTATCACTACGACACCATGCACTTCGAGTACCGGCCTGAGTTGCTGCTGTACAAGAAATCCGGCTGATCACGGCGGCAGCAGCCGGAAATCCTTGCCTTCGGGCAGCAACTGGCCGCCATCGACGATAATCGTCGTGCCGGTGATATAGCTGGCATCGTCGGAGGCGAGGAACAGGAAGGCGTTTGCGACGTCGCGCGGGCTGCCGAGGCGTCCCAACGGGATGGAGTCCTCCATGTTCTTGATGTACGCGGCGCCGCGATGCAGCTCGATCGCTTCGGTCAGGATGTTGCCGGGCTCGACGCCGTTGACGGTGATGCCGTAGCCCGAAAATTCCAGCGCCGCCGAGCGGATGAAGCCGTTGATGCCGGCCTTGCTGGCGGCATAGTGGCCGTGGCCGGGGCTGGTGACGTGCGGACCGGTGATCGACGAGGTGTAGAGCATGCGCCCGTAACCTTGCACCTTCATCGGCGCCAGCGCCGCCAGCGTGGTGTTGAACGTGCCGCGCAGATTGACCGCCATCACCCGGTCCCAGTCGTCCGGGCTGGTGTTTTCGATCAGCTGCCAGGGATAGATGCCGGCATTCTGCACGACGATGTCGAGGCGGCCATGGCGGCTCAGCGCCAGCGCCACCGCAGCTTCTGCATCGGCCATTTGCGAGATGTCGGTGCGAATGAAATCCGCGCCGAGCTCGTCCGCGGTCGCCTGGCCGGCTTCGGCCTCGCTGTCGGCCAGGACCAGCCTTGCGCCTTCCTCGGCAAAGCGCAGCGCAATGCCCTTGCCGATGCCGCGCGCGCTGCCGACGATAAGCGCGACCTTGTCTTGCAGCCGTCCGGTCATGTGAGCTGTCCTGTCATGCGAGTCTTTGGCGAATGGTTTGCTTGAAGGCGTCGAGCAGCACGGCGGCGAGCACCAGCAGGCCATGGATCACCTGGGTGAAATTGGCCGGCAGGCCCATCAGGTTGATTGCCGTGTTGATGGAGGAGAGCAGCAGCACGCCGGCATAGACGCCGGGCAAGGTGCCGACACCGCCTTTCAGGCTGACGCCGCCGATGACGACCGCGGCAAAGGCGTTGAACAACAGCCCGGTGCCGAGATTGGCGGTGGCGCCCGAGGTGCGGATGGCGAGCAGCCAGCCGGCGAGGCCGGCAATGGCGCCGGCAAGTACGAAGGCGATGATCAGATTGCGGTTGACGCGGATGCCGGCGCGGAAGGTCGCGGTCTCGTTGCCGCCGATCATCACGAGGTGGCGGCCGAACGGCGTTTTGGCCATGATCAGCGAGAACAGGACGAAACAGGCGACCGCGATCCAGGCGGTCAGCGGCAGGCCGGCCATTCGCTGGATGCCGAACCAGCGGATGGCCGGCGCCAGATCCTGTGCCGAGCGGCCGCCGGAAATCACCAGCACCAGGCCGCGCACCCAGATGTAGGACGCCAGCGTAATGATAAAGGCGCTCATCTTCACCTTGACCACGAGATAGCCGTTGAAGGCGCCGATGAGGCCGCCGACGGCCAGCGCAACCAGCAGCGAAACCGGAACCATCAGCCATTGCGGATTGAGCTGTATGCCCATGCCGATGCCCGATGAGCAGAACAGGATGCCGACCGCCATGGCGCTGAGTGCGGCCACCGATTCCACCGACAGGTCCATATGGCCGGCAATGATGACCAGCGACAGGCCGATCGACATCACGCCGAGAACGCTCGAGGCCTCGATGATGTTGGCGAAGATGCCGAGCTGGAAATAGTTGGGGACGAAGACGGAAAAGACAACCAGCACAAAGATCAGCATGAACCAGACGAGGTTGTCGAGGACGAACTCCAGGGCTTTGCGGCTGCGCGGGTTCATGGGCTGATCCGGTTGGCGCCCCCGAGAAAATCAGGCTGAGAAATCAACTCGATTTCATCGGGTTCAGGCGCGGGTTTAGGTTCGCCACGGTGTCCTGGAACGCGGCGTCGTGAATGGGCAGGCTCCGGGCCGCAATGGCCCGGAGCGCTTCGCTAGGCGACTATTCGACAGACTTGATCGTGTCCGTCGGCGGCTTCTGGTTGCCCCAGAAGGCCGGATTGTCGACGTTTTCCTTGGTGATGGCGGCGCCCGGGATCTTGATGTTGGGGCCCCAGCTCTCCTTGGTCACGGTCGATTTCAAGCCGAGCACGTCATACTCGCCAGGCTTGATTTCCTGCTTGCCGGCGATCTTGTCCATGAACATCGCCACGGCCGCGGCCTGCGCGTAGAGCGGCTGCTCGACTTCGACATTGAGCCAGCCCTTGCGGATCAGGTCGAGACCGACCGGAGCGCCGTTCGAGCTCATCAGCATGACGTCGCCCGGCTTCTTGCCGGCGGCCTCGAGCGAGGCGACGGCTGCGACCGACAGGTGCGCGGCATGGCTGAAGATCAGGTCGATGTCGGGGTTGGCGAGCATCTGGTCGGCAACGATCGTGCCGGCGTTGCTGGCTTCCCATTGCATGGCCGGCAGCGAGATGATCTTGACGTCAGGAAACGCCTTCAACTTCTCCTCGAAACCCTTCTGGATGTCGAGCGTGTAGGGATCGCCGGGATCGCCGAGCACCTGCAGGATCTTGCCCTTCACAGAACCGTTCTTGGCGGTCAGAAGCTTTTGCGCCTGCTCGGCGGCGACGTAGCCGATCTCGACCGTGCCCGCCACCGAGGTGAAATCGGACGGGGTCGAGGTGATCTGGCGGTCGAACTCGACCACCGGGATGCCGGCCGCACGCGCCGCTTCGATGGACGGCTTCAGCGCGTTGAAATCGACGGCGGCCAGGATGATCGCCGCCGGCTTCAGCGCAATGACGTCGTTCATCTGCGATTGCTGCGCGTCGGTCTTGTTGTCGGCGTTGAGTGTTTTCACCTCATAGCCGACCTGCTTGAGGAACAGCTCCAGCGCGCTCACCGAGCCGGTCTGGAATTCATCGAGCAGGGTCGGGACCATATAATAGACGGTGCCCTTGGTCTGGGACATTGCCGGCGTGAGCGAGGCAAGAGCCAGTGCCAGGATACCGAAGACAAGAACCAGTATTCGCTTCATGTCGTTCGCTCCTCTTTTATACCGGACCCCTCTTTTGTCCCTCAACCTGCCGGTCCGGCACCGGCAAGCGTCTCACCGGTGATCATGTTGATCACCGCATCGGGACTTGTTTTGTTGCGTGCGACATCGCCGGCCACGACGCCTTGCCGGATCACCACGATCCGGTCGGCGACCTGGAAAGCCTGTTGCATGATGTGGGTGATGATGACGACGCCGATGCCCTGGTTGGCCACCTGGCGGATCATCTCGAGACCGCGCCTGGTCTGCTCGACGCCGAGTGCCGCGAACGGCTCGTCAAGCAGCACCAGCTTGCCGCCCCAGTGCACGAAGCGGTTGAGCTCGATGGCCTGGCGTTGGCCGCCCGAGAGATGCTCGACATTGGTGCGCAGCGACGGGATGCGGGTGCCGGCACTTGCCAGCGCCTTGCCGACCACGGCCTCCATGGCGCGCTCGTCGAGGATGGGGACACCGAGAACCTTGCGGGTGATTTCGCGGCCCATGAAGAAATTGGCGACGACGTCGACATTGGTGCAGAGCGACAGGTCCTGGTAGACGGTCTCGATGCCGGCAGCTTTGGCCTCGGCTGGCGTTTTCGCCAGGAATTCCTTGCCCTCGAACAGCATGCGGCCGGAGCTCGGCTCGAGGCCGCCGGCGATGATCTTGACCAGTGTCGACTTGCCGGCGCCGTTGTCGCCGAGCAGCGCCACGACTTCGCCCTTGCCGATCGAGAAGCTGATGCCCCTCAGCGCATGAATGGCGCCGTAATTCTTGGTGACGTTTTCGAGTACCAGCAGCGGTTCGGTCATGCCGCCACTCCCTTGCTGTGCATGAGGTCGGACCGGCGCTCGCGCTCGGCAATGAACATCTGGCCGAAGCGCGGCGACAGCACGCCCGAAACGGCTAATGCGGCAGCGCCGCGCAGCACCGAATGCTTGCCGCCGGTCGCCACCGTCACGCGCGGTGTCTTGCGGTCGCGCCGCGCCGAGACCGAATTGGGAAGCTGTCCCGCCGCGCCGACCAGCTTTTCGAGCAGGTCGGTGGGCGCAAGCCCGCCGAGGATGACGGTTTCCGGGTCGAACACATTCTCGATGGTGACGATGGCGTTGCGGAAGATCGGCGCGATCTCGGCCACCCAGGCGGCGTCGCTGATGTTGCGGCGGCGACGTGCTTCGAGCGAGAGATACCGTTCGAGGCAGCCGCTGTTACCGCATGGGCAAGGCTCGCCACCGGGAACGGCAGGGATGTGTCCGATTTCGCCGGCATTGCCCCAGGCGCCGCGCATCACCGCGCCGTCATGCACGATGACGCCGCCGAGGCCGACGCCGAAATAGAGGTAGTAGTATTCGGAGTAACCGGAGCCGAGACCGTAAAGCCGTTCGCCCATGGCCGCCGCCGCCATGTCGGTTTCGAAGAAGGCCGGCAGCCCGGTCGACGCCGCCAGCCGTTCCGGCAGCGCGACATCCTTCCAGCCGGCCATGGTCGTCGGGCCGACGAAGCTCATCGACTCCACGCCGAAGGGTCCAGGCAGCGCCATGCCGATGCCGAGCACGCGTCCGCCGGGGCGCAGCGCGGTCAGCTCGGGCACCATCGCGCCGATCAGCTCGAAGGCATGGTCGGGCGTCGCATGCGGCGCCTCGCGATGCATGCTCTCGATGACATCGCCGCTGAGATTGATGAGCGCCGCGTCGATCCCCAGCGGGGTGAGGTGGACGCCGACGGCATAGCCGCCCTCGGGGTTGATCCTGAGCGTCGCCGGCGGCAACCCGCGTCCGCGCGGCTCTTCGCGCAGCGACAGCACATAGCCATGCTCTTCGAGTTCGCGAACGATGGTCGATACGGTCTGGACGGTGAGGCCAACGCGGCCGGCAATGTCGCCGCGAGCTATGGGACCGTGAAGGCGGATGGACTCCAGCACGATGCGCCGGTTGTAAGGCCGCCCGAACTCCTGATTGGTTCCCCGCAGTGCCATGTCCCGCGCCCTTTAGGAAGGCTAAGACTTGCACAGGCAATTTATTCAGTCAAATGGAATTCAAAAATAATTCGGAATGGTTCCCAGACGCGGTGCAGGACCTGTCCCATGCGCCGCGCTGGCCGATTGCAGCCGGGCTGAAACCACCGCAATGGTGAATGACGTCAGGCGGGCGCGGGGCTCGCCCGACCAGTGATCCAGCAGGAAAACCGATGATCGAATTGCCTTTTGCGCGCGATGAGT
This sequence comes from Mesorhizobium sp. M0029, assembly GCF_040323735.1. NCBI lineage: Bacteria > Pseudomonadati > Pseudomonadota > Alphaproteobacteria > Hyphomicrobiales > Phyllobacteriaceae > Mesorhizobium > Mesorhizobium sp. M0029. The sequence continues at coordinate 328,475 of NZ_JAMYVF010000002.1, read as the reverse complement.
ACCAGCGGCGGCTCAAGAAGATCCGCACCGAGATGGCGGCGCGTGGGCTGGAACTGCTGGTCGTCAACGATGTCGCCAACCAGCATTACATCACCGGCTATGACGGCTGGTCGTTCTACACGCCGCAGGTCGTGCTTGTCCCGATCGAAAACGAGGCCGAGCCGGTCTGGATCGGCCGCGCCATGGATGCGGCAGGCGGCTTGCTGACGGCCTGGATGAAGCCGGAGAATGTGGTCGGCTTCCCCGAGGACCACGTGCAGCGCGCCGATCGCCATCCGATGGACTGGATAGCGGCCTGCATCGTCGCCAAGGGCTGGGGCGCGAGACATATCGGCATCGAGCTCGAAGCCTATTATTTCTCGCCGAAGGCGCATGCCCGGCTCGTCGCCGGCCTGCCCAATGCGAAATGGCACGACGCCGATCTGCTGGTGAACTGGATCCGCGCCGTCAAATCCGCCCCGAAATTGCTTATCTGCGCAAGGCGTCGACACTTGCCGAATCGGCGGTTTCGCGGGCCTTCGAAGTCATCGCGCCAGGCGTGCGCGAATGCGATGCGATTGCCGCGATCCAGGCGGCGCAGATTGCCGGCAGTCCAGACTTCGCCGGCGACATCACGGCACTGCCGCCGACCATCCTCGGCGGCGAGAATGCATCGGCTCCGCACATCATGTGGAGCGATCGGCGCTTCGGCAAGGACGAAACGATTGCGCTCGAACTTGCCGGTGTCTGCCGCCGCTATGCCGCCGGCCTAGCCCGAACGATGCAGCTCGGCAAGACGCCGGCCCGTGTCGCCGACACCGCAAAGGCGGTGATCGAAGGCATGGATGCGGTGCTCGACGCGGTCAGGCCGGGGACCACAGCCGAAGCGGTCGAGGCCGCATGGCGCAAGGTTATCCAGCGCTACGGGCTGAAGAAGGAATCGCGCATCGGCTACTCCATTGGCGTCGCCTATCCCCCGGATTGGGGCGAGCACACGATCAGCCTGCGGCCCGGCGACAAGACCGCGCTGCAACCCGGCAATGTCGTGCACTCCATTCTTGGCATGTGGATGGATGGCTGGGGCATCGAGATCAGCGAGACCATTCTGGTGACCGAGACCGGCCATGAGACGCTAACCAAATTCCCGCGAGACATCCATGTCAAATCCTGACCGGTCAGCCACGACGGACGCCACCGCGACCCGCCTGACGCATCTGCTCAATATTGGATCGTCCGGCGCTCGATCAGCACCACAAGACAAAACAGGACGATCGACAGGCCCGATGACAGCACGATCGCCGCGTAGAGGCGGTCCGACTGGTAGTTGAAGGACGCCTGGATGATCAGCGGCCAAGTCCTTGGTCGGAGCCGATCCATTCGCCGACAATGGCGCCGATCACGGCGGTGGCCGAGGCAATCCTCAGCGATGAGAACAGCATCGGCAAAGCGCGCGGCAGCCGCAGGCTCCAAACACTTCTGGGCGCGTGCCTCAGAGGGTTTCCAGCTTGCAGAAACTTCACGCCGCAGGGCGTGAGTCAACGATCACGACGCCGGAGCACGCGATGTCGGATTGCCAAACAACAGGATGGTACAACGGGTGAAGGAGGCGGGGGCGTGCAACCAGCCGCCTGGCTTGACCCTACAGATACTGCTCGACCTTCTTGCCGACGGTCAGGAAGCGCAGCGGGTCGATGGCCTCGCCATTGTGGCGGACTTCGTAGTGCAGGTGCGGGCCGGTCGAACGGCCGCTGCTGCCGGTTTTGCCAATGATGTCGCCGGCTGCGAGTTTTTGGCCGACGGCAACGTCGATCTCGCTCAGATGGCCGTAGCGCGTGGCAAAGCCGTTGCCGTGATCGACCTCGACCATGCGGCCATAGCCGCCGTTCCAGCCGGCCTTGGTAACGATTCCGGCCGCCGTGACCTTGGCTGCCATGCCGACCGGCGCGCGGAAATCCATGCCCGAGTGCAGGGCAGCGGTGCCGAGGATGGGGTCAGTGCGCACGCCGAACGGGCTGGTGACGGAGTGGCCCGGCGCCGGGTTGGCGAGCGGCAGCCGCCGCGCCTCTTTCTTCAACTGGTCGAGCGTATCCAGCGCCTCGTCCAGTTCCTTGACCTTGCTGTCGAACATCATCGAGCTGTCAAGCGGGATCAGCGGTCCGCCGACATCGCTTTCGTTTTTGCCGAAATCACTGTCGACCGGCAGACCGGCCGCTTCCAGCGCCTGGGTGATGGCATCGGCGTTCTTGTAGGCGTTGTCGGCCAGGGTTTCGATGCGGGTGAGTTGCTGGCTCTCGATAGCCTTCAGTGAATCATTGATCGAGACGAACAATTTGTCGGCGCGGTCCGCAGCCGTTTCGCTGGGCAGCGGATCGGAACGTGTCGACCACAGCGAGAATGGCCTGGTGTCGCCCGAACCAAGGCTGGCGACCGAATAGGCGAGTGGCTCGCCGCCAGTCAGTTCGGCATGTTCGTCGGGTTTTGTTGTCGCTGCGGCATCAGCGGTTGGCAGCGTCCCGACTTCGTTTTCGGCCCGCTCGAGAATCGGGCCGAGGCGGCCATGGCGCTGGCTGAGCTGGCTCTGCCGCTCGATCAATTCGCTGACCTTGGTTTCCATCAGTTTTTGGTCGAGAAGCTGGCGGCTGGTGATGCGGTCGACCTGCGCGCGCAATGCGGAAATGCGATCTTCATAGGCCTGCTGCATGCGCGCCTGCCGGGCCTTGGTGGCGCCGATCAGATCGTCGCGCAGTACGAGATAGGAGGTCGCCAAGAGATAGCCGATGGCGATCGCCGCCAGTGCCGAGCCGAAAAAGGCGACGAGCCACGGCCGGATGGTGAAATGCCGTATTTCATTGCCCCGCGCAATGATGACCGTATGCGGCTCCTTGCGCCTGCCGAAGACCGCTGACTGACCGGTTAGGTTCACGGGACCAAGCTTTCGTTACGACACCAACGAAGCCCGATTACACATTATTAGGGTTAACAAAGTTTTGCCGTCGCGGGCGCGCTAGTGACCAACGGTGTCAGCCAACCGCATATATGTCTTATGCCCCTAATGCACTGCGCGGCGTTGGCCAGATCGGTGGCGCCTCAGAGCGCGCGGACCGCCTCCAGCACTGCTTCGGCATGGCCTTTCACCCGGACCTTGCGCCAGATCCCGGCGATCCGCCCGTCCTTGCCGATCAGGAACGTCGCCCGCTCGACGCCCATATAGTTGCGGCCATACATCGTCTTTTCGACCCACAGATTGTAAGCCTCGATCACCTTGCGCTCCTCGTCGGCAACCAGGTCGACGGTGAGATCGTATTTGGTTTTGAACTTGTCGTGCTTCTTCACGCTGTCCGGCGACAGGCCGATCACCACGGCGCCGGCCTTTTCGAACTCCGGCTTCAGCTGCGAAAAGCTGATCGCCTCATTGGTACAACTTGTGGTGTCGTCCTGCGGATAGAAATAAAGTACAACGGGCTTCCCCCGCATCGAGGCAAGGCTGATCGAGCCGCCGCCGTCGCGCGGAAGATCGAATTGCGGCGCAACGTCGCCAACGTCGAGATCAGCCATATCAATGCCCTTGTTTGAGGTTACGCGGCCCTAAATCAAAGAGATAGAGCATGATGCCTGGACAAACGGAAACCGTTTGTCCGAGAAAACCGCCTCACACTTTTCGGCATCATGCTCTAGCCTGCGTCGTTATAGTGTCGGGCGGGGATTCGTCCACGATCGAATTCGCACAACGGAAAATTGCGTGGATCAGGAAGAACCGCAGCACGAGAAAATCCGGTTCAGGCGTGACGAGATCACCGACCTGGGGGCTTTCCCGTCCGCTTGCCGCGTGCCGCCGCTCGGCAAGGCACGGATCGGCCGCGGCTTTCGTATTCTTGTTCGCGCATTTGCCGGCATTGGAGCCCTTGTGCTGCTGGCAGCGGCCGCCGTCTACGTCATCGGCGCCACCGGCATCGGCAGCGAACGGCTGCGGTTGGAAGCCGAAACGGCGATCGAGAAACTGGCCGGTTTCGACGTCAAAGTCGCCGTCGGTCCTGCCAGCCTGACACTTGACGGATCGAGCTTCATTGCGCTGCAGGTCAAGGATGTCAGCGTCGAGACGGCCGACGGCAAGCCGATGGCCGATGCCGGGCGCGTCCGCTTCGGCATCCGGCTGGTCCCGCTGCTTTCGGGCGAGGTTCGGCTGACCAGCGCCAGGATTTCCGACGCCCATATCGTCACCGCGGCAATGCCGTCGGGTGGTGACTGGATAGCGCGCCTGCGCAATCAAGACGGTCTCATCGATCCGGAAAAACTGGCCGCCGTCGTCTTCAGTGACGTCAATCGTGCACTCGATGCCGTGCGCGAGGATTCGATGCGCCGCATCGATCTCAAAAATGTCGCGTTCGAGCTGCCCGAGGCCGGATCGGTCAAGCTGGTCATGATCGCCAACGCCACGGTGCTGCAGTCAGGCCCCGGCAGCATGGAGTTCTCGTCCGAGGCGGATGTCGATGGCCGCGCGCTCACCGTCACGGCCACCGCCACCCGCGATACGAGCTCGATGCGCGTTACCGCCTTGAACGCCGCCATCGACATGGCGGATGTCGCGGAGACAACGCCGGCGGCCGGCGGGCGAACCGGCGCGATGGCTTTGAAGCTCACGGGATCCGAAGGCTCGGGCGAGACCGATTCGCGGCTGACGGGCTCGCTGTCGCTAACCGGCTCGGTGCTCGACCTCGGCACACGCGGGCTGTTGCCGGCCGATGTCGATGTCGACGCCGCCCTTGTCTCCGGCTCCAACAAGATCGATGTCGGCAGGCTGGTTCTAAAGACCGGGCGCTCGGCGTTCAATTTCGCCGGCTCGATCGGGCCAAAGCCGTCGACCGGCGCGGCCGGCGAGGAGCCTTCCTATCGTTACGACCTGACCAGCGACGGCTCGACGCTGGCGCCTTCGGAATCGCCCGAGCCGGCGCTGAATTTCTTCGCCCGCATCGCCGGCGTCTATCAGATCAAGAGCCGCAAGCTTGTCGCCGACCAGATCGGCATCAGGTCGGGATCGGGGGGCGAAGTGCTGGGAACCGCTGCGGTTTCCTTCATCGACAACGGACCGCCGGGTATCTCGGTGTCGCTCAACGTCCACGACATGGCGGTCTCGCACGTCAAGCAATTGTGGCCCTGGTTCTCGGCCAAGAACGCGCGGCTGTGGGTGCTGCAGAACCTGTTTGGCGGCCGCGTCGTCGATGCCAGCCTGCAGTTCCAGGTCGTGCCGGGGCGTCTCGGCAACGGCGTGCCGCTTTCGGCCGACGAGGTGTTCGGCCGCTTCCAGGTCGAGGGCTCGCGTTTCGACACCGCCGGCCGCATCCCGCCGATACGCGATGCCGTCGGCGTCGTTTCCTTCCACGGCAACGATGTCGACGTCGCGCTGTCCTCGGGCAGCGTCTATATGCCGAGCGGCCGCACCGTGGCGGCAAGCAATGGCACACTGTCGGTAAAGGCGGCAAACCACCCGCCGGTGATCGGCGCGCTCGACATCGACGTCGCCGGTGAGGCGCCGGCCATCGCCGAACTTGCCTCCTACGAACCGATCAACGCCATGCGCCATGTCGGCATCTTGCCGGACGACCTGTCGGGCACGGTGACCGGCCACGTCAAGGCCGACATTCCGTTGCAATCCGGCGTCGACACGTCGAAGCTCGATTGGCTGGTATCGCTCGACTACAAGGACCTGTCGCTCGCCAAGCCGTTCGAAGGCCAGATAGTGACCGATGCTGACGGTTCGATCGAAGTCGGGCCTGACAAGGCGGTGATCTCTGCCAAGGCGCGGCTGAACGGCATTCCAGCCCAGCTCGATCTGGTCGAGCCGCTCAGGGATGGCGGCCCGCCGCGCAGCCGCAAGGTGGCGCTTGTGCTCGACGACAAGACGCGCGCCATCGCCATGCCTGGCCTGTCGCCGCTGATTTCCGGCACCATCAAGGTGGCAATCGACAAGAGCGGCGAAGGCGGCAGCCAGAACGTCGACGTTGACCTGACGAGCGCCAGGCTGGACATTCCCTGGGCAGGCTGGAGCAAGGGGCCGGGCATTCCCGCCAATGCCACTTTTACCATGAGCAAGTCCGGCGATACCACGACGCTGTCCGACTTCGACCTCGACGGAAAGAGCTTTTCGGTCGAAGGCGATGTCGTCCTGGTCAAGGGCGCGCTGTCTTCGGCCCGCTTCAGCAAAGTCGCCTTGAACCGGGGCGACGATGTCGCCGTGACGGTGAAGCGGTCGGGCAAGGGCTTCGCAGTCGATGTCAGCGGCAACGCGCTCGATGCCCGCTCGCTGATCAAGCAGTTCACCTCCGATGTCGATACCGCCACCAAAACCACCGGCACGGACGCGGTTTCGGTTAGCGCCGACGTCAATTCGCTAAGCGGGTTCCATGACGAGGTCCTGTCCAATTTGAAGCTCGACTACAGTGCCGCCGGCTCCAGGGTGAACAGGCTCAAGGTCAGCGCCGCGGCAAGTTCCGGCGCCTCCATCACCATCAGCAATACGGCAGGCAATGGTGCTCGCGCGCTCACCATGAAGTCGGCCGACGCAGGCGCCATATTGCGCTTCCTCAACATCTACGAGCACATGGAAGGCGGATCGATCACGCTGGCGCTCAGCGGCGCAGCCGACGGCCCGATGCGGGGACAGGTCGATTCGAGCAACTTCTTCATCGTCAATGAACCCAAGCTCGCCTCCATCGTCTCGACCACGCCAACCGGCGACAGCCGCAGCCTGAACGAAGCGGTCAAGGGCAAGATCGACACTTCGCGGGTAAAGTTCGAGCGCGGCTTTACCGAGATCGACAAGGGGTCGGGCTATTTGAAATTGGCGAATGGCGTGCTGCGCGGCCCGCGCATCGGCACCACCTTCCAAGGCACGCTCTACGACCAGAACAACAATATGGACATGACCGGAACCTTCATGCCGGCCTATGGCCTCAACCGCATCTTTGGCGAACTGCCGCTGGTCGGCGCGCTGCTCGGCAATGGCCGCGACCGCGGGCTGATCGGCGTCACCTACCGGCTTAAGGGCAACGCCAACAAGCCGGTGCTGGACATCAACCCGCTATCGGTAATCGCGCCGGGCATTTTCCGCTCGATCTTCGAGTATCATTGAGGATCCCAAAAGACGGCTCAGGCCGGCCGCACCAGAACGTGTTTTTTCTTGCCCACTGAAAGCTTTGCGACGTTTTCCGGACTCAAATCCTGAGGCGTCAAAATCCGCCGGTCGTCCGAAACCGGCTGGTCGTTGACGCGCACGGCGCCGCCCTGGATATGCCGGCGCGCCTCGCCGTTCGACCCGGCAAGGCCCGCGGTGACCAGCAGCGACAGGATGCCGATGCCGGCTTCCAGCGCGGCGCCGTCCACTTCCACGGTCGGCAGCGTTTCGGCTGTCACGCCTTCCTCGAAGGTCTTGCGCGCGGTCCCCTCGGCTTGTTGCGCCGCCTCGCGGCCGTGCACGATGGCCGTGGTTTCGGTGGCCAGCACCTTCTTGGCCTCGTTGATCTCCGAGCCGCCAAGGGCGGCCAACCGCGCGATCTCCGAAAGCGGCAGCCGGGTGAAGATCTTCAGGAAGCGCTCGACGTCGGCATCCTCGGTGTTGCGCCAGTATTGCCAGAAATCATAGGGCGAGAAGAGGTCGCCGTTCAGCCACACCGCGCCCTTGGCCGATTTGCCCATCTTGGCGCCCGACGATGTCGTCAGCAGCGGCGTGGTCAGCGCATAAAGCTGCGGCGTGCCCATGCGGTGGCCGAGATCGACGCCGTTGATGATGTTGCCCCACTGGTCCGAACCGCCCATCTGCAGCCGGCAGTCCTGGCGGCGGCTGAGCTCGACGAAATCATAGCCTTGCAGGATCATGTAGTTGAATTCGAGGAAGGACAGCGACTGTTCGCGCTCGAGCCGCAGCCTGACGCTGTCGAAGGTCAGCATCCGGTTGACCGAAAAGTGGCGGCCGACATCGCGCAGGAACTCGACATAGTTGAGCTTCATCAGCCAGTCGGCATTGTTGACCATGATGGCGTCATTGCCAGTGTCGCCGAAGCGCAGGATGCGGCCAAAAATTCGCTTGATGCCTTCGATGTTGGTGGCGATCGCCTCGGGCGTCAAAAGGCTGCGCTGGTCGTCACGGAAGGACGGGTCGCCGATCATCGAGGTGCCGCCGCCCATCAGTGCGATCGGCCGGTGGCCGGTCTCCTGCATCCAGTAGAGCATGGTCGCCGAGATCAGATTGCCGATGTGCAGGCTGGTCGCCGTGGCGTCGTAGCCGACATAGGCGGTCACCGTTTCCTTCGCGAAAAGTTGATCCAGCCCGGTCTCATCCGAAATCTGGTGGATGAAGCCGCGCTCGCTCATAACGCGCAGGAAATCGGACTTGAAGGCGGGCATTGTTTCTTCCTGAAAGCGCCGGGTCTGAACGGCCCGGCATGGCCTGAACGCGGGCGTTTAGCATCCAAGCGCGTCAAGCAAAAGTGGTTTCCGATTTTGCGCCGGCATGGACAGCCTATTCTGCACTGCCGCGCATGCTTGCTTCATCCTGTCGGCTGGCGTAATGAGGCGCCGCGCCAACGGGTTCGATCCGCTGGAACGGCACCGGACGGCATCCACCGAATGCCATATCTTGTGACAGAGCCCGACGCGATATGCCGGACGCATTGATATCCATCGTCATTCCCTGCCGCAACGAGGCGGCGAACCTGCCGCTGCTGATCTACGAGATCGAGGCGGCGATGACCGGGCGCGACTTCGAAATCATCGTCGTCAATGACGGTTCGACCGACGATACGGCTTCGGTGCTTGCCGCTGAAGCCGCCAAACGTCCGTTTCCGCTTCGCCAGCTTCGGCACGAGAAATCCGCCGGCCAGTCGCTTTCGGTGCGCTCGGGCGCCTGGGCGGCGCGCGGCTCGATCGTTGCCACCATCGACGGCGACGGCCAGAACGACCCGCAATATATCCCCGTGCTGGTCGATGCGCTGCGCCAGGCTGGGCCTGGGTTCGGAGCCGCGCAAGGGCAGCGGCTGAAGCGCCGCGACAGCAAGATCAAGCAATTGGCGTCGCGTTTCGCCAACTGGCTGCGTGGCGCGATCCTGCATGACGACACCCGCGACACCGGCTGCGGCCTGAAGGCCATCCACACCGACATCCTGCGCAAACTGCCCTTCTTCGACGGCACGCATCGTTTCGTTCCGGCCCTGGTCATCCAGGAAGGCTACCGCGTCGTCCATTGCGACGTCGTCGACCGCTCGCGCCGCCACGGCAAGTCGAATTACGGCATCTTCGATCGCGGCCTGCAGGGCGCGCTCGATCTCGCCGGCGTCTGGTGGCTTCGGCGCCGGCGCCGCAGAATGCCAAAGGTAGAGGAAATCACGCATGGCTAACGTGTTTCAGGAATTGGCGACCTGGCTGCACCAGGTTTTCGTCAAGCAGTTCGACGCCTGGGTTCTGCTCGGCTTCGTTGCCCAGTTCTTCTTCACCATGCGCTTCCTGGTGCAGTGGATCGCTTCGGAAAAGGCCAAGCGCAGCGTCGTGCCGATCGCTTTCTGGTTCTTCTCGCTGTTCGGCGGCGGGCTGCTGCTGGTCTACGCCATCCAGCGTGAGGATCCGGTGTTCATCGCCGGCCAGGCCATGGGCATGGTGATCTACGTCAGAAATTTATGGCTCATCGCCAATGAGCGCAAGGCGGCGATGACCAAGGTCGACTGAGCCACCAGTCCCGCCAAATTCAGTCTGTCCGGTGTCGAAATGAGCAGGAACTACATCTTTCTCTTCCTGTTCAGCCTGATGATGACGGCGTCGGGACTGGCCTCTATGCCGCCGCTCGACCGCGACGAGCCGCGCTTCGTCCAGGCGACCAAGCAGATGACGGAGACCGGCGACTATGTCGACATCCGCTTCCAGGACGCGTCGCGCTACCAGAAGCCGATCGGCATCTACTGGCTGCAATCGGCCGCGGTGACGCTGAGCGGCGAGGGGGCACAGGCGCCGATCTGGATCTACCGGCTGGTCTCGGCGCTGGGCATCGCCATCGCCGTCGTCGCAATCGCCTGGACCGGGGCCAATCTGTTCGGCGCCAATGCCGGTCTTGCCGCCGGCCTGGTCATCGCGGCGATTTTCGCCACCGCCTTCGAAGGCCGTGACGCCAAGACCGACGCGATGCTGCTTGCCTGCTGCGTTCTGGCGCAAGGCGCGCTGGCGCAGATTTATCTGGCATCGCGCCGCAACGAGCCTGTCGCCGGCCATCTGCCGTGGATTTTCTGGGCTGCGCAGGGCGCGGCTATCCTCATCAAGGGGCCGATTGCACCGCTGCTGTCGGCGCTGACGGTGCTCACGCTGGTTGCTTTCGAGCGCGACTGGCGCTGGCTGGCGAGGCTGAAAGCCGGGCGTGGGCTGATTCTGGTGCTGTTGATCGTGCTGCCTTGGCTCGCCCTCATCACCTGGAAGAGCAACGGCGCCTTCCTGCAGCAGGCCGTCGGCAAGGATATGCTCGGCAAGGTCGCGCAAGGCGAGGAGTCGCACGGCGTTCCGCCGGGCTTCTACGTGCTGACCTATTGCCTGTTCATGTGGCCGTTCGGCCTTGTGGCGCTCGGCGCCGGACTGCAGGCGCTCAACCGATTGCGCGACGATCCGCACCTGCGTTTCTGCCTCGCCTGGTACGTTCCGTTCTGGCTCGTCTTCGAATTGATCCCGACGAAACTGCCGCATTATGTGCTGCCGGCCTATCCCGGCATGGCCCTGCTCATCGGCTGGCTTTTGACGCTGACGCCGCAAGAGGCAAATGCGCCGCTCAGGCGCTGGCAGACATGGCTGTGGTGGGCGACCGCATTCGGCACCGTTCTGGTGACAGTCGGTCTCGCCGTGCTTTGCGTCGGTGCGCCGATCTATCTCATGAAGACATTGTTATGGTGGAGCGTTCCGGCCGCCGCGGCAGCATTGGGCGCCGGCTACCTCGCTGTTTCGCGCCAGGCGCTGGTGCCGCTGGTCCGCATCGGCGGGGCTGCGGTTTGCGCCGGTATAACCTACGCCCTGCTGTTCGGTGTCATCGTGCCGTCACTGAAACCGATTTGGATGAGCCGGGAAATCGAGGCTGCGGTTCGCGCCGATCGTCCCTGTGAGATGAGCGTGCTCGCCTCCGCGCAATATCACGAACCGAGCCTGGTATTTCTGGTGGGCACAAAGACGGTACTGACCGATGTCGACGGGGTTGCGCAACATCTGCTTGGCGATCCGGCCTGCGCGCTGGGCCTGGCGCCGGTCGGTGATGAAAAACGGCTGGATGACCTGCTGGCGGGGCAAGGCAAGAAGGCCAGCCGCGTCGCTGAAATCGACGGCATCAACTATTCGTCAGGTGATAAACTGTCGCTCGGCCTGTACCGTGTGGCGAACTGATACCTCTTCAATGATGGCGCCGAGCTCCGCATGTTGATGAAGTCGCCAAAGCCGGCGCGTGCCGCTTTGCCTGCCATGCTCCGGCAGTCTGTCGCTAATTTCCGTGATACTTTCGGGATTGTACGGCATCGCCTGGCGACGCGCCCGGCGCGCTACCCGAAAATCCTGTGGTCGGTGTGGGTCGTGGCCTGGCTTTTGCTGACGATCGCGGTGTCGCTCCGTTTCGACCATCTTGCAGGGACCATGGCGAGGCAGTGGGCTTCAGGCTCGACCAATGTCTTTCGCATCGCCGAGTTTTTTACCTTCTTCGGCCTCGGCGGCTGGTATCTTGTCCCGTCGGTACTGGTGCTGATTGCCGCGAATCTGACGGATTGGCGCAGCCTTTCCCGGCGCGCGCGGATGACCTTCTACAACTGGACCTGCTTTGCCTTCATGGTGCTGGGTTCGATCGGGCTCTCGGCCATGGTCGTCAACGCGCTGAAATATGGCGTGGGCAGAGCCAGGCCAATGAATTTCGACAAGCTCGGCGATCTGTCGCTGCATCCTTTTTCCATGGAGGCGCGCTTTGCCAGCTTCCCGTCCGGCCATGCCACGACCATGGGTGTCATTTTCGGCATTGCGCTACTGTTGTTGCCCCGGCGCAGATGGGTGTTGCTGGCTGCAACCTTGTCGGTCGCATCGACCCGAATCTGTATCGGCGCGCACTATCCGAGCGACACTGTCGCCGGATTCGGCCTTGGCTGTGCTGTTGCCATCGTCTGTGCGATGGTGCTTGGCCGGCTGGGATGTATCTTCCGCTACACGGCGTCGGGGTTGCCGGTGGCAAAAACTACGTTCCGCCTATTCCGTCGGGCTCGCAAACCAAACCAAAACGATGCGCCGAGACAGACGAATTTCCGCATTGGAGCAGCGCCGGCAAGCAACTGAATTGCTGACGCCTTTGGAACCATCTAGACTAAGACCACCCCAGCTAGCTGTCGATGCCACCCCAGCTCCGCACCAACCGAGCCATGTCAGGCGCGCCGGCGGCGTCCTTCTCCAGCCCTTCGGCGACACCGACGCGGTCGGCGACAGGCCGGTTCTGGCTGACTTTCCACTTGCCGCTGATTTCGGCGATCTCGATCTCCAGCCCGATGATGCCCTTGATCTGCGACTGGATGAAGGTCGGCGGCGCATCGGTCACCGCCCAGGGTGCCTCGCGGGCGTTTTCCTGCGACAGCGTCAACTCGGTGATCTGCTGTGCGATCCAGGCGGAATCCTCGATCACTCTTACCGTTCCTCGCACCTGGACAATGGCGTAGTTCCAGGTCGGCACGACCTTGCCGGTCTCGCGCTTGGTCTCGTACCAGGACGGCGTCACATAGGCGTCGGCGCCCTGGAAGACGACCAGCACCGGCGATGTCGGATTGTCGGCCAGCTGACGCCATTGCGGGTTGGCCCTGGCCAGATGGGCGCGCAGCCGGCCATTCGGCCCAACCTCTGCATCAAGCAGGAAGGGAATGGCATTGGCGACCGGGCCATCGGCGCCGTTGGAGATCAGCAACCCCAGCGGATGCGTCCGGATCAGCCCGTGCAGGACGTCCGGCCGCGTTTCCTGGAAATGGGGAGGCTGGTACATGATCGGTCATGCCTTCTTGCGCTGGCTGAACCGGCATTGTGCACCGTTCAGCCGAGCCGCGCCACATGTCAGGCTGGCTTCACCGTTTGGATCAGCCGAAATGGCATTGTCGCGCCCATGATGGGCACGACTGTGCACGGCATCGGACCGGGAGTTTTTGTTTTGGCGCAATTCCGGACGGAAAACCCGTTTACACTTTTCCTGGAATTGCTCTTAGCGCAGCCGCTTCGGCCGCGGATCGGACAATTCGCCGGCCAGCCGTCGGTCGAGATAGTCGGCGCATTCCTCGAGCAGCAGATCGGCGTCGTTGGCGAAGAAGTGGTTGGCGCCTGGCAAGGTCTTCTGCGTGATGGTGATGCCCTTTTGCGTGTGCAGCTTGTCGACCAAGCCCTGCACATCCTTGGGCGGCGCCACCTTGTCGGCATCGCCATGGATGATCAGACCCGATGACGGGCAGGGCGCCAGGAACGAGAAATCATAGGTGTTGGGCTGCGGCGCGATCGAGATGAAGCCCTCGATCTCGGGCCGGCGCATCAGAAGCTGCATGCCGATCCAGGAGCCGAAGGAATAACCGGCCACCCAGCAGCTCTTGGAATCCGGATGCAGCGACTGCACCCAGTCGAGCGCTGCGGCGGCATCCGACAATTCGCCGGTGCCGTGGTCGAATTCGCCCTGGCTGCGGCCGATGCCGCGGAAGTTGAAGCGAAGCGTGGTGAAATCGCGCTTCTGGAACATGTAGAAGAGGTCATAGACGATCTTGTTGTTCATCGTGCCGCCGAATTGCGGATGCGGATGCAACACGATGGCAATCGGCGCGCTCTTCTCCTTGGAAGGCTGGTAGCGGCCCTCCAGGCGGCCGGCCGGACCGGTGAAAATGACCTCAGGCATGAAATACTCCAAATGGCATACGAATGCGCGGCGCCCGGAACAATTCTTACTCCAGCCCCAGCCCTTCCGGGCCTTGACGCAGGGCAAGCGTCTTCTTAGAAGCTAGTTTAGAATTGTTCAAAACTGGATAGCCAGCCGTGACGGCCCGGCCATCCTCGCCGCAAGCCGCGTAAATAGGACGTCTTGCCTTGCAATTTCAAGGAAATAACGCGCTATCCTTGCGGAAAGGGTCTTGACGGGATCGATTGGGTGAAAATGGCCGCAGCACGCGCCTATCTCGACTACAATGCCAGCGCGCCGCTCATTGCCGAGGCGCGCGAGGCGATGATTGCCGCGCTCGATCTCGTCGCCAATCCGTCGTCGGTGCATGCCGAGGGGCGCGCGGCGCGGCGCCTGATCGACACTGCCCGGCGCGATGTGGCAGCACTTGTCGGCGCCAAGGCCGAGCATGTCGTCTTCACCTCGGGCGCGACGGAAGCCGCATCGACGCTGCTGACGCCGGATTGGCGGATGGGCCGTGGCACGGTGCGCATGAGCCGGCTCTATGTGTGCGAGGCCGACCACCCTTGCCTGTTGAACGGCGGCCGCTTCCCGGCAACACAGGTTTCGCGGATCGGCGTCGACGCCGATGGCATTGCCGACCTCGCTCAGCTGACAGCCGCTCTGGCCGCGCATGACAAGGCCGAAGGCCTGCCGTTGGTCGCGATCCATGCCGCCAACAACGAGACCGGCGTTATCCAGCCGATCGAGGCAATCGCTGCAATCGTCAAGGCGGCGGGCGGCATTCTGGTGATCGATGCCGTGCAGGCTGCGGGCCGCTTTTCCATCGATATGTCAGAGCCTTACGCCGACTATCTGATTCTGTCTTCGCACAAGATCGGCGGCCCCAAGGGCGTCGGCGCCATCGTTGCGGCAGCCGATCTGATGATGCCGAAGCCGCTGATCAATGGCGGCGGCCAGGAAAAGGGCCATCGCGGCGGCACCGAAAACCTGGCGGCCATCGCCGGCTTTGGCGCTGCCGCCCGGCTGGCTTTGGCTGGACTGAACCATGTCGATGCGCTCGCGCACCGGCGCGACGAGGTCGAAACCATCATCAAAACACTGGTGCCGGACGCAGAAATCTTCGGATCCGGCGCGCCAAGGCTTGCCAACACGACATTCTTCGCTATTCCCGGCGTCAAGGCCGAAACGGCGCAGATCGCGTTCGATCTGGCTGGCGTTGCGCTGTCGGCGGGATCGGCCTGTTCGTCGGGCAAGGTCGGGCCGAGCCATGTGCTGAAAGCCATGGGTTATGGCGACAGCCTGGGCGCTTTGCGCGTGTCCATCGGCCACGCAACGAGTGCCGGGGATATCGAACTGTTCCGTGCTGCGCTGGCCGGTATTGCCCAGCGCCGGGCGGGCAGGGAACAAGCCGCCTGAGGCGGCGACAAAGAATTCAGGCCTCGCGGCCTGGTAGAGCCGTGCGTTTGCAAGTGGCCGGGTGAATTCCCGGCCGAGACGCACTATATGAAACTTACGCCGCCCTCGGCGCCTCATGGGCAGCCCTCGGCGATGCCATAGTTTGAAAACTGTCGGGCCTTGACCCCGGCGTGGATGGAGAACGCTTATGCCTGCTGTGCAGGACACGATCGATCGGGTCCGAAAGATCGACGTCGACCAGTACAAATACGGATTCCAGACAGAGATCGCGATGGACAAGGCCCCCAAGGGCCTGAGCGAAGACATTATTCGCTTCATCTCTGCCAAGAAGGATGAACCGTCCTGGATGCTGGAATGGCGTCTGGAAGCCTATCGGCGCTGGCTGACGCTGGAAGAGCCGACCTGGGCGCGCGTCCATTATCCGAAGATCGACTTTCAGGACCTCTATTACTACGCGGCGCCCAAGAGCACGCCCGGCCCGACCTCGCTGAGCGACGTCGATCCCGAGCTGTTGAAGGTCTACGAGAAGCTCGGCATTCCGCTGCGGGAACAAGAAATCCTCGCTGGCGTGCAGAAGACCGACGTCTCCGATCTCGAGGAGCCCAGCGACAATGTCTACAAATCGGGCCGTGTCGCGGTCGACGCGGTGTTCGATTCCGTTTCCGTCGTCACCACCTTCAAGAAGGAGCTGGCGCAGGCCGGCGTCATCTTCTGCTCGATCTCGGAGGCCATCCGCGAGCATCCGGAGCTGGTCCAGAAATATCTCGGCTCGGTCGTGCCGACCTCCGACAATTTCTACGCCACGCTGAATTCGGCTGTCTTCACCGACGGCTCGTTCGTCTTCGTGCCCAAGGGCGTGCGCTGCCCGATGGAGCTGTCGACCTATTTCCGCATGAACGAGAAGAACACCGGCCAGTTCGAGCGTACGCTGATCATCGCCGAGGAGGGGGCTTACGTCTCCTATCTCGAAGGCTGCACGGCGCCGCAGCGCGACGAGAACCAGCTGCATGCCGCCGTCGTCGAACTGGTGGCGCTCGACGATGCCGAGATCAAATATTCGACGGTGCAGAACTGGTATCCCGGCGATGCCGAGGGCAAGGGCGGCATCTACAATTTCGTCACCAAGCGCGGCGACTGCCGCGGCCACCGTTCGAAGATCTCGTGGACGCAGGTCGAGACCGGTTCGGCGATCACCTGGAAATATCCCAGCTGCATCCTGCGCGGCGACGATTCCTCCGGCGAGTTCTATTCGATCGCCGTGTCGAACGGCTACCAGCAGGTCGATAGCGGCACCAAGATGATCCATCTCGGCAAGAACACGTCGAGCCGCATCATCTCCAAGGGCATCGCCGCCGGCTTCTCGCAGAACACCTATCGCGGCCAGGTCTCGGCGCACCGCAAGGCGACCAACGCCCGCAACTTCACCAATTGCGATAGTCTCCTGATCGGCGACCAGTGCGGCGCGCACACCGTGCCCTACATGGAAGCCAAGAATTCGACGGCGCAGTTCGAGCATGAGGCGACGACGTCGAAGATTTCCGAGGACCAGAAATTCTACGTCATGCAGCGCGGCATTCCCGAGGAAGAGGCGATCGCGCTGATCGTCAACGGCTTCGTCAAGGATGTTATCCAGCAGCTGCCGATGGAGTTCGCGGTCGAAGCGCAGAAGCTTATCGGCATCAGCCTCGAGGGCTCGGTCGGCTGACCGGACAATATATATCCAGGAAAGAAAAAATGCTTGAGATCAAGAATCTGCATGCCCGCATCGTCGATGACGGCACCGAGATCATCCGCGGCCTGAACCTGACGGTGAAAAACGGCGAGGTCGCCGCCATCATGGGCCCGAACGGCTCGGGCAAATCGACGCTGTCCTACATCCTCGCCGGCCGCGAGGACTATGAGGTCACCGAAGGCGACATCCTCTATAACGGCCAGTCGATCCTCGAAATGGATCCGGCCGAGCGCGCCACCGCGGGCATCTTCCTCGCCTTCCAGTATCCGATGGAGATACCTGGCGTCGCGACCATGGAATTCCTGAAGGTGGCGATGAACGAGCAGCGCAAGGCGCGCGGCGAGGAGCCGCTAAAAATTCCGGAATTTTTGAAGCGGGTGAAAGAGGCGGCAGCCTCGCTCAACATGGACATGGCGATGCTGAAGCGGCCGCTCAATGTCGGCTTTTCCGGCGGCGAGAAGAAGCGGGCCGAGATCCTGCAGATGAAGCTGCTGGAGCCAAAGCTCTGCGTGCTCGACGAGACCGATTCAGGCCTAGACATCGATGCGCTGAAGATCGTCTCGGACGGCGTCAACGCGCTGCGTTCGCCCGACCGTGCCATCATCGTCATCACCCACTACCAGCGCCTGCTCGAGCACCTCGTGCCGGATAGCGTGCATGTGCTTTACAAGGGCCAGGTGATCAAGTCCGGCGACAAGTCGCTGGCGCTCGATCTCGAAGCCAATGGCTATGCCGGCGTGATCGGCGAAGCCGCGTGAGATGCCAGGTCATTTTGTACCAAAAGACAGGGCCAAGCTTATGAACATGCATTCGACACCCCAGCGCACCCAGGCCGAAACGGCGCTGATCGACGCTTTCGGCGAGCGGCTGTCGCTGCTGCCGGGCGACGGTGCGGTGATGCTGAAGCGCGACGACGCCATCGAGGCGATCAAGCACGGCCTGCCGACGCGGCGCATCGAATCCTGGCATTACACTGACCTGCGCCGGCTGTTGACCGCGGTGCCGGCGTTCGATCCGACGGCCGCCGCCAAGGGGCTGGCTCCCATCGTCGAAGGTTCCGCCGTGCTGGCAGTTCTGAACGGCGTCTCGAGTGCGAAATTCCCTGCCATCGAAGGCGTGACCGTCCAGCGCCTGTCGGAAAAGCTGACCGATGGCTCGATTGCGCCCGGCCTCGACCCCTATGGCAGCGATGACGCCATCGGCGCGCTGAACACTGCTTTCGTCGCCGACGGCTATTTCGTCGACATCGCCGATGGCGCAGCACTGGAAAAGCCGATCGAATTGCAGAACGTGCAAGCCGGCGGACAGACCCATGTGCGCTTTCCCGTGCGTGTCGGCGCCGGCGCCAAGGCTGCGATCGTCGAGCGTCAGGCGGGCGAGGGCGCGGCTCTGGCCAGCTCCGTCAGCCAGCTGGTGCTCGACGAAGGCGCCGAGGTGACCTGGCTGATCATCCAGGAACAGCCGGAGACGGCCACCCATCTGGCGCAGTTCAAGGCGCATCTCGGCAAGAATTCGAAGCTGACGCTGTTTTTCATGAATGCCGGCGGCAAGCTTGTGCGCCAGGAGATCGTGGTGAAGACCACGGGCGAAGGCGCCGACTTCAAATTGCGCGGCATCAACCTTCTGGCCGGCGACACCCACACCGACGTGACCATGGTGCTCGACCATGCCGTGCCGCATACGACATCGACGGAAGTGATCCGCAATGTCGTGACCGGCAAGGCGCGCGGCGTCTTCCAGGGCCGCATCAACGTCCACCAATACGCGCAGAAGACCAACGCCAAGATGGCCTGCAACACGCTGCTTTTGTCGGATGATGGCGAGTTCTCGACCAAGCCGGAGCTGGAAATCTTCGCCGACGACGTCATCTGCGGCCACGGCGCGACCGTTACCGAGATCGACCACAACCATCTGTTCTACCTGATGGCTCGCGGCATCGACGAGAAGAGCGCCCGTGGCCTGCTGGTCAAGGCGTTCGTCGCCGAAGTGATCGAGGAACTGGACGACGAAACCATCGTCGAGGCCCTGGAAACAAGGCTGGACGACTGGTTCGTGGCGCATGGGTAGCGCCTCCCCTTCTCCCCTTGTGGGTCCGAAGGACGGGCGAGGCAAGTGACACGCCCCGGGCGGTGGCCGAGCGAAGCTCGGTCGGGTGAGGGGTGCGTGACGAAGTGAGGCGGTGCCTCAAGAGAGCTTGTAATGGACCAGAAGATCGAAACAACCCCATACGACGTCGAGGCGATCCGCCGCGACTTCCCGATCCTGTCGCGCGAAGTCTACGGCAAACCGCTGGTCTATCTCGACAATGGCGCCTCGGCGCAGAAGCCGCAGGTGGTGCTGGATACGATCCAGCACGCCTATTCCCAGGAATACGCCAACGTGCATCGCGGCCTGCATTTCCTGTCGAATGCCGCAACCGACGCTTATGAGAAGGCACGCGAGACGGTGCGCCGTTTCCTCAATGCGCCAAGCACCGACAACATCGTCTTCACCTCGAACACGACCGCGGCGATCAACACCGTGGCTTACGGCTATGGCATGCCCAATATCGGCGCGGGCGACGAGATCGTGCTGTCGATCATGGAGCACCACTCCAACATCGTGCCGTGGCATTTCATCCGGGAGCGGCAGGGCGCCAAGCTGGTCTGGGTGCCGGTCGACGATCTCGGCATCTTCCACATCGAGGAATTCGAAAAGCGGCTGACCGACAAGACCAAGCTCGTCGCCATCACGCATATGTCGAACGCGCTGGGCACGGTAACCCCGATCAAGGAGATCGTGCGCATCGCGCATTCGCGTGGAATTCCCGTACTTGTCGACGGCAGCCAGAGCGCCGTGCACATGCCGATCGACGTGCAGGATCTGGATTGCGACTTCTTCGTCTTCACCGGCCACAAGGTTTACGGGCCGTCCGGCATCGGCGTGCTTTACGGCAAGAAGGATATTCTCTCGGCCATGCGCCCCTTCATGGGCGGAGGCGAGATGATCGAGGAAGTGACGGAAGACGTCGTCTCCTACAACGAGCCGCCGCACCGCTTCGAGGCCGGCACGCCGCCGATCGTGCAGGCGATCGGGCTGGGTGCAGCATTGGAATACATGGAAAAGATCGGCCGCGAGCGCATCGCCGCGCACGAGGCCGACCTCAAGACCTACGCGCACGAGCGGCTGCGCGCCATCAACTCGCTGCGCATCTTCGGCGACGCGCCGGACAAGGGCGCCATCATTTCCTTTGAGTTGCAGGGCATTCATGCCCATGACGTGTCGATGGTGATAGACAGGCAAGGTGTTGCCGTCCGCGCGGGCACCCATTGCGCCCAGCCGCTGTTGAAACGCTTTGGCGTAACCTCCACATGCAGGGCATCGTTCGGCATGTATAATACCAGGGCCGAAGTCGACGCTTTGGCCGATGCGCTGGAAAAAGCGCGCAAGTTCTTCGGGTGACAGGTTCTTTGGATGACGACCATGGATGATGCGAGCCACACCACCGCGCCGGAAGCAGCCATCAATCCGCTGGTTTCCGCCTCGGCCATTCCCGCCGACGAACTGGCGCGGCTGACCGACGACATCGTCTCGGCGCTGAAGACGGTGTATGACCCGGAAATACCGGCCGACATCTATGAGCTCGGCCTCATCTACAAGATCGACATCGAGGACAACCGCGCGGTCAAGATCGACATGACGCTGACCGCGCCCGGCTGTCCGGTGGCCGGCGAAATGCCCGGCTGGGTGGAAAACGCCGTCGGCGCCGTCGAAGGCGTCTCCGGCGTCGAGGTCAACATGACCTTCGACCCGCCCTGGTCGCCCGATCGCATGTCGGAAGAGGCGCAGGTGGCGGTGGGCTGGTACTAGGTTGACTGAGGTTGGTGCACTTGCACCAGTGGTAAAACTTCACCATTTTAGGTGAGGAATCATTCGGCAGGCCTTGAACCTGCATGGAATGGAAGAGGAAAAAGAATGGGACGCTTCGCCGTCATCACGATGACCGAAAAGGCAGCCGACCGGGTGCGCGAGATCGTCGCCACGCGCGACAATGCGCATGGCATTCGCCTCGGCATCAAGAAGGGCGGCTGCGCCGGCATGGAATACACGGTCGACCTGGTGACCGAGCCCAACACCAAGGACGACCATATCGAACGCGACGGCGCGCATGTCTATGTCGCGCCCGAGGCTGCCCTTTTCCTGTTCGGCACCGAGATGGATTTCGAGCAGACCACGCTGCGCACCGGCTTCACCTTCCACAACCCGAACCAGAGTTCGGCCTGCGGCTGCGGCGAATCCGTCGAACTGAAGCCCGCCGACCTGAAGGCGCTGGCTGAGGCGCGCGCTTCGGCCTGATCTTCCTTCTCCCCGTTCACGGGGAGGTGAGGAATGGTCCGCGCAGCGGGCGAAAAGCCAATTGCTTGGCTTTTCGAATGACGAACGGCCCGAAGGGCCGGATGAGGGGCAGCGCTGACCATCGGAAGTCGCGCTCCGCGCCTCCCTGCTTACTTCACCCACATCTTCGTCCGCTTGTGCCAGTCGGCGATCGATTCCTCCGGATAGACGTCGAAGACCTTGTCCTTTTTGCCGATCATCGGCTCGACCCAACTCGCCTTGTATTTCAACATCAGATGCACCTTCTCCGGCGGCTTCGGCAACTCGCTGTCGATTGCCGAGGCGAAGGGGTGGACCAGGTCCGGCCATGTCGGATCGTAGAGCCAGAGCGCCGAACCGCACTTCTTGCAGAAATTGCGCTCGCCCGTCGAAATCTCACACTTTGGATGCTCGTCGTCCGCGATCTCGGCCTGGTAGACGCCGAGATTGCGCTTGCCCTTGATTTTCAGCGTCTTGTAATCGGCGCCGAGATTGATGGCGAAGCCGCCGCCGCCCTGCTGCTTGCGGCAGATCGAGCAGTAGCACAGCATGAACGGCACCGGCGTGTTGCTCTCCACCTCGAAATGGACGGCATCGCAGCGGCAGGATCCCTTGAGCAGCAGCGGCATGACAGAACTCCGACGGATGGCTCTCAACTTGCCAGCATGGTTTTTGGTTGCAGCCATGGCAAGCCCGGTGACATGATTGCGGCATGGACAATGAACGCATCGAAGAACTGTTCGAAGGCCTCGGCCCGGTCAGTATCCGAAAACTGTTCGGCGGCAAGGGTATCTATTTCGACGGCGTCATCGTCGCTATCGTGCTGCGCGGCGAATTGCTGCTCAAAGCTGACGAGCAAAGCGCGCCCGACTTCGAAGCCGCCGGCTGCAAGCAATGGACCTATACCGGCACCCGCCACGGCAAGCTGGTCGCGATGCCGTACTGGAGCATTCCCGACAGTGCTTTTGACGATCCCGACGAGATGGTTGTGTGGGCGCGCCGGGCCTATGAGGCGGGGCGGCGGGCGGGGAAGTAGTAACCCTGGGGCATTTCTTCATGGCTATGTTCATCAGACCAGAGCAACCTGACGATAAGCAGACCATTCACGACCTGACCATCGCGGCTTTCGAACCCACGCCGTTCAGCGATGGTTCGGAGGCTCCGATCATTACCAGGTTGCGGAATGATGGTGATCTGACGGTTTCGCTTGTTGCCGTCAGAGGTGGAGACATCGTGGGGAACGTAGCTTTCTCGCCAGTTACGGTTGGAGTTGAAAGCGACGGTTGATACGGGCTTGGTCCGGTATCTGTGTGGCCGGATAAGCAGCGGCAAGGCATCGGAAGTGCATTGATCGACGAGGGGCTTGCGATCCTCAAGGTGAACGGAGCAAAAGGCTGCGTGTTGATCGGTGATCCAGCCTATTACGGGCGCTTCGGCTTCAGAAGCGACGGCAATTTGAGCTATCAAGAACTGCCCGCGCAATATGTGCAATCACTCCCCTTCCAGAGCGAGCCCGCGACCGGGCAGCTGAAATTCAGCCCTGCATTCGACGGTAGGACAGATTCAAAGCCGAGGCGATTGGTTTTGACCCTACAGCGCCTTCGCAATCCTCGCCGCCAACCGCGCATTGTTCTCGACCAGCGCGATGTTGGTCTTCAAGCTCCGGCCGCCGGTCAGTTCGAGGATTTTGCCCAACAGGAACGGCGTCACCGCCTTACCGGTCACAATCTGCGCCTCGGCCGCCTTCTGCGCGGCCTCAATGTAGCCTGCCATCTCGTCGGCCGGAATTTCATCGTCCTGCGGCACCGGGTTGGCGATCAGCATGCCGCCGACCAGGCCAAGTGCCGCCCTGGTCTTGTAGAAATGCGCGATCTCTTCCGGTCTGTGCAGGGTCAGCGGCGCGCGGAACGGCGAATGCCGCGACCAGAAGGCCGGCATCGTCTCGCAGCCATGGCCAATCACCGGCACGCCGCGCGTCTCCAGCACTTCAAGCGTCTTTTCGATGTCGAGGATCGCCTTGGCGCCGGCCGAGACGACGATGACCGGCGTGCGCGCCAACTCGTCGAGATCGGCCGAGATGTCGAAGCTCTTTTCCGCGCCCTTGTGGACGCCGCCAATGCCGCCGGTGGCGAACACCTTTATCCCGACCATGTCAGCGGCGATCATGGTGGCGGCGACCGTGGTGCCGCCGGTGCGGCCTTGCGCCACCGCAAAGCCGAGGTCGGCGCGCGACAGCTTCATGGCATTGCCGGTCATGGCCAGCGACTCGCGCTCGCCGTCGGACAGTCCGATCTTGACGCGGCCGGCGACCACGGCGATCGTCGCTGGCACCGCGCCATTGTCCAGGATTATCTTTTCGACATTGGCGGCCATGGCGCCATTGTCGGGGTAAGGCATGCCATGGGTGATGATGGTGCTTTCCAGCGCCACGACGGGGCGGCCAGCGGCGAGCGCCTCGGCCACGGGCGCGTGGAGGTCGATGAAGGGGCGGGCGCTTTGCGGTGTCATGATGGTCTCCGATCCGGAGATCCGCGCGTCCGCTTGGACGTCGCGCTCCGGCAATGGCAATTGGCCGCCCTCATGCCATTTCCTGCGCGTCGGGCACAAGAGCCAGGGCCTCGGTGAAGGTCGCGGCGGTGAAGGCCGGCACGGCATCCGAACTTTCGATGGCGAGCGTCGCCGCGGCAACGCCTTCGCGGAGGGCTTGGCGCAATGCCAGGCCGCGCAGCAGGGCAGCGATGGTGGCGCCGGCCAGCGCGTCGCCGGCGCCGGTGACGTCGGCGACTTTTCTCGGCGCCGGCGGCAGGATAGAGAAGGCGCCGGCTTCGTCGAATCCCAGCACCGGGCCGTCGCCCGCCGTCACCACGCCACTGGTGAGGCCGCTGCAGCGCAGTCCGTCGATGGTCTCGCGCTCGGTGGCATTGGCATCGACGCCGGCCAGCACCATGGCCTCGCGCCGGTTCATGAAGACCTGCGCGAGCTCCTTCAGCACCGGTATCAGCCGCACCACCTTGGCCGGCGAAATGGCAATGGCGAACACCGGCTTGCCGGCGGCGAGCCCCACCAGCCGCTCCAGCGCCGTTGATGGCAGATTGGCGTCGCAGAGCACCGCATCGGCCTCGGCGACCACCTCGCGCACCTTGGAGCGGCGGATCTGCTTGGGGAACGCCAAATCGTAGAGCGCCATATCGGCAAAGCCGGTGATCAGCTCGCCGTCGCGATCGATCAGCGCCGTGTAGCTCGGCGTCGTGCGGTCGAGGAAAACCGCCGACAGGTCGGCAATGCCGGAGTCGGCGATGGCGCGCGCAACCGTCTCGGCCGAGGCATCGCCGCCGCGCACCGACAAAAGCGAGGCCGAGACGCCGCGCCGCACCAGGCTGCGCAGCGCGTTGAAGACGCCGCCGCCGACATCCTCGCGCATCGTGCCGGGGTTGGACGCCGCGGGCACGTACGTGCCCGACACCTGGCCGCGGCGATCGATATGGGCGCCGCCCACCGCCAGTATCTTTGCTGATTTCACCATGCCGGCGATATGACCTTTGTTATTCGAGCCGCACAAGCGCTGCGCTGTGGGGCGGAGCTTCGCAGGAAAGCCGGCGATTCGGCCGATCGAAACAGCCGGCGCGTCTGGCCCAATGGTGGATACATCCGGAAACGAAACCATGAGACAAAAAAAGAACAAATCCGGATAAAGATTGCTTTTCACATATTTGATTCCTCTTGCCAAACGAGAACAAAAGTAGTACAAAATGGGCAGGGATTACGGATTGTCCGGCCTTCATTGACGACCAAGGGGTGATGTATCATGGCTCAGAATTCTTTGCGGCTTGTAGAGGACAAAGCGGTGGACAAATCAAAGGCTCTGGACGCGGCGCTGTCGCAAATCGAGCGCGCCTTCGGCAAGGGCTCGATCATGCGGCTTGGCGCCAATGAGCAGGTCGTCGAGATCGAAACCGTGCCGACCGGATCGCTGGGCCTCGACATCGCGCTTGGCGTCGGCGGCCTGCCGCGCGGCCGCATTGTCGAGATCTACGGGCCGGAAAGCTCGGGCAAGACGACACTGGCGCTGCACACAGTTGCCGAAGCCCAGAAGAAAGGCGGTATCTGCGCCTTCGTCGATGCCGAGCACGCACTCGATCCGGTCTATGCCCGCAAGCTCGGCGTCGATCTGGAAAACCTCTTGATCTCGCAGCCGGACACCGGCGAGCAGGCACTGGAAATCTGCGACACGCTGGTGCGTTCCGGCGCCATCGACGTGCTGGTCGTCGATTCGGTGGCGGCACTGACGCCGCGCGCCGAAATCGAAGGCGAGATGGGCGATTCGCTGCCCGGTCTCCAGGCTCGTCTGATGAGCCAGGCGCTGCGCAAGCTGACCGCCTCGATCTCGCGCTCCAACACCATGGTCATCTTCATCAACCAGATTCGCATGAAGATCGGCGTCATGTTCGGTTCGCCGGAAACCACGACCGGCGGCAACGCGCTGAAATTCTACGCTTCGGTGCGCCTCGACATCCGCCGCATCGGCTCGGTCAAGGACCGCGACGAGGTCGTCGGCAACCAGACCCGCGTCAAGGTGGTCAAGAACAAGCTGGCGCCGCCCTTCAAGGTGGTCGAGTTCGACATCATGTATGGCGAAGGCGTGTCCAAGACCGGCGAATTGGTGGACCTCGGCGTCAAGGCCGGCGTGGTCGAGAAGTCCGGTGCCTGGTTCTCCTACAATTCGCAGCGTCTCGGCCAAGGTCGCGAAAACGCCAAACTGTTCCTGCGCGACAATCCCGACACGGCGCGTGAGATCGAACTTGCGCTGCGGCAGAATGCCGGGCTGATCGCCGAGAAATTTCTTGAAAATGGCGGCCCCGAGCGCGGCGAAAGCGACGACGGCTTCGAGGAAGAATCCGGCGCCATGTAGGGCACGGCCAGAGTTCGGCCATAATCCAGTCTATTATCCGATGCTTAAGTAACCGAGTTCTTTAGTATTGCGTTTCAAACCGCCGGCCTTCGCGCCGGCGGTTTTCGTTTTTGGGCAGCGTGAAGCCGGCTTGGCAGTTGCCGGGATGGCCCAATTCCGTGTTTCTGGACAGGGTGGGGCGTGCCCGCTAAAAGGCCAAGTCAATCTTCTAAAAAGCAGAGACCAGTGTCCGCCGGCCGTGCCGGCGGTTTTCGCGAAAAGGCAGCAGTCATGAGTGGCGTGAACGAGATCCGGTCGACATTCCTCGACTATTTCCGCAAGGAGGGCCACGAGGTCGTGGCCTCGAGCCCGCTGGTGCCGCGCAACGACCCGACGCTGATGTTCACCAATGCCGGCATGGTGCAGTTCAAGAACGTCTTCACCGGCCTGGAGAAGCGGTCCTATTCGCGCGCCACCACTGCGCAGAAAAGCGTGCGCGCCGGCGGCAAGCACAACGACCTCGACAATGTCGGCTACACCGCGCGCCATCTGACCTTCTTCGAAATGCTCGGCAATTTCTCCTTCGGCGACTATTTCAAGGAGCGCGCCATCGAACTGGCCTGGAACCTGATCACCAAGGAGTTCGGGCTGAACAAGGACAAGCTGCTGGTCACCGTCTATCACACCGATGACGAGGCGGCCGGCTTCTGGAAGAAGATCGCCGGTTTCTCCGATGACCGCATCATCCGCATCCCGACCTCCGACAATTTCTGGGCTATGGGCGACACCGGACCGTGCGGGCCGTGCTCAGAAATCTTCATCGACCGTGGCGAGCACATCTGGGGCGGCCCTCCCGGCAGCCCGGAGGAGGACGGCGACCGCTTCCTTGAATTCTGGAACCTGGTGTTCATGCAATATGAGCAGGTCACCAAGGATGAGCGCATCGACCTGCCGCGGCCGTCGATCGACACCGGCATGGGCCTGGAGCGCATGGCCTCCATCCTGCAAGGGGTGGAGAGCGTCTTCGAGACCGACCTGTTCCGTCATCTGATCGATGCGGCCTCGTCAGCGCTCGGGCAGGGCCCGGACAAGGAGACGGTCGCCTCCTTCCGCGTCATTGCCGACCATCTGCGCTCGTCCTCCTTCCTGGTTGCCGACGGCGTGCTGCCGTCGAACGAAGGCCGCGGCTATGTGCTGCGCCGCATCATGCGCCGCGCCATGCGCCATGCGCAGTTGCTCGGCGCCAAGGAGCCGTTGATGTGGAAGCTGGTGCCGGCGCTAGTGCGTGAGATGGGCCAGGCCTATCCCGAACTGCTGCGCGGCGAACAGCTGATTACCGAGACGCTGAAGCTCGAGGAGACCAGGTTCCGCAAGACGCTGGTGCGCGGCCTCGGCCTGCTCTCGGAGGCGACGGATACGCTGCACGCCGGCGATATGCTGGATGGCGAGACGGCGTTCAAGCTCTATGACACGTACGGCTTCCCGCTCGATCTGACGCAGGACGCACTGCGCCAGCGCAACATCTCGGTCGACCTTGCCGGCTTCACCCATGCGATGGAGCAGCAGAAGGCCGAAGCGCGCAAGCATTGGGCTGGCTCCGGCGACGCGGCCACCGAGACCATCTGGTTTTCTGTACGCGAGAAGGCCGGCGCCACCGAATTCCTCGGCTACGAGACCGAACAGGCGGAAGGCCTCATCCAGGCCCTGGTCAAGGACGGCAAGACAGTCGATAGCGCCGGCAAGGGCGACGCGGTGGCGGTGGTCGTCAACCAGACGCCGTTCTATGGCGAGTCGGGCGGCCAGATGGGCGACACCGGCATCATCTCCGGCGAAGGTTTCTCGATCGAGGTTTCCGACACGCAGAAAAAGGCCGACGGCCTGTTCGTGCATCTGGGCAAGGTGACGAACGGCACGGTCAAGCCAGGTGCAGCCGTCGAGCTGAAGGTTGACCATGCGCGCCGCACCCGGCTGCGTGCCAACCATTCGGCAACGCATCTGATCCATGAGGCGCTGCGCGAGGTGCTGGGCACCCATGTCGCGCAGAAAGGTTCGCTGGTCGCGCCCGAGCGCCTGCGCTTCGACATCTCGCACAACAAGCCGATCTCGGCCGAAGATCTCGAAGAGGTCGAGCGCATGGCCAACGAAATCGTCGTCCAGAACAGCCCGGTGACGACGCGCCTGATGTCGGTCGACGACGCCATCGCCGAAGGCGCCATGGCGCTGTTCGGCGAAAAATACGGTGACGAGGTGCGTGTCGTCTCGATGGGCACCGGCGTGCATGGCGCCAAGGCCAATAGAGCCTATTCCGTCGAACTTTGTGGCGGCACCCATGTCCGGGCGACCGGCGATATCGGCCTGGTCCGTGTCGTCTCCGACAGCGCGGTCGCCGCCGGCGTGCGCCGCATCGAGGCGCTGACCGGCGAAGCCGCGCGCAAACATCTCGATGAGCAGGACAGGCGCCTGAAGGCAACTGCGGCCGTGCTGAAGATCTCGCCGGCCGACGTGCCGGCGCGTGTCGAGACGCTGCTCGAGGAGCGCAAGAAGCTCGAGAAGGAGCTGAGCGAAGCGCGCAAGAAACTCGCGCTGGGCGGTGGTGCCGCGGCCGATGCTCCGGCCACCACCGAAACCGTCGCCGGTATCGGCTTCCTCGGCAAAGCGGTTTCCGGCGTGTCGCCGAAGGATTTGAAGCCGCTGGCCGATGCCGGCAAGACTTCGCTCGGCTCAGGCGTCGTCGTCTTCGTCGGTGCGGGCGAAGACAACAAGGCAAGCGTCGTGGTCGCAGTGACGGACGATCTCGTCGGCCGCTTCAGCGCTGTCGATCTTGTGCGCGTTGCCTCGGCCGCATTGGGCGGGCAGGGCGGTGGCGGACGGCCCGACATGGCGCAAGCCGGCGGCCCGGACGCCTCGAAGGCCAATGATGCGATCGCCGCGGTGAGGGCGGCGCTGGAGGCAGCCTGAAAGCCAGCCTATGCCGTATCTGGTTTTGTGTGCGGCTTTCCGGCCTTCGCCGCCGTGCTTGCCATTCTGTGGCTGATAGTGGCAAGCCGGCAATCGGCTCTTAGACGGTCGGTCTAGCTAGTTCTTTTCGCCGCCTTCAGGGCGCGCGTCATTCTGCTGGAATCGCGCAGGGACAGCCAGATCAGCACGTCCGTGGCGATCGAAATCAGCGACCGTAAAAAGTTCAGCGCCGGGCCGGACGATTTCAGCTGCTCTTCGGCGTGATGGAGATGGGCGAGCTCTTCCTCGCGGATCGCCAGGATGATGCCGTGCAAGTCGTGGTCGCGATTGGCGAGGAAAAACAGCTGATCGTCCAGATGGCGATGCACCGCGGCTTCAACCGCCGCCGTGCAGGCCCAGATGCCTTGCGGACCGAGCAGGGCGGTGACAAAACCCAGCACCCAGCCACCCCAGCTCCAGAACTGCATCACCCGGCACGGTCGCGACCGCCGCGCCGGCATGGCGGCGCGGAACGCAGCGCAATCCGTGCGCTCGTGCCCAAGCATCTCCGACAAGGATGGCACGCAATCCGGCCAGAAGCGCCTGGCGACAAGAATCTGGGCCGAATAGATCCTGATCGCACCGAACTCACCGGCGTGGTTGACCCTGACAATTCTGGCGACGGTGAGCGCGTCCTGGCGAGATGGGTCAGCCATGGCCCGAACCCATATCAGCCCGCCGCCAGGCTCGGACGTTTTGCGATGCCCTCCCACCAGGCCTGGATGTCGGCGAACGCCGCAAGCAGCTTTTGCCCGTCGGCGACCTTGACGAAATAGGCGATGATGGATGCCGCATGCAGGTCGGCCAGCGTCAGATGGTCCCCGAGCAGCCACGGCCCGGGAGGCTTGAGTGCGGTGAGCACCCGCAGCACCGTTTCCGCCTGGCGCAGCCCGTTGGCGACCAGTGCCTCGTCTGGCGCTTCCTTCTCAAGCCGCTCGACGGCGACGTCCCAGACCATCGATCTGTAGGCATAGGCGTCGAGCATGCCGATGATCTGGTTCATCGTTGCGCGGGTGCGGGCGTCTTTTGGCTGCAGTGCCGGGCCGTCGAACGCCTCGTCGACATAGCGGGCGATTGCGCTGGTTTCGAACAGGCGAAACCCGTCATGCTCGAAGGCCGGAATGCGGCCGAAAGGGTGATGCTCGAAGTACCAGGCGGGAGTGCCCTCGGCGGCAAAGACATCGACCGGCACAAGGTCGTAGTCGATGCCTTTTTCCGCCAGCACGAGGCGGACGATGCGCACATAGACGCTGTAGTCCGCCCCGTAGACGACCGGCTTGGCCATGGCTGCCGGCTTACGCCATCGCCTTCTGCAAATTCTCGTCGATCTTGTCGAGGAAGCCGGTGGTCGACAGCCATGGTTGGTCGGGACCGATCAAGAGCGACAGGTCCTTGGTCATGAAGCCGCTCTCAACCGTCTGGATGCAGACCTTCTCCAGCGTGTCGGCAAACCGCTTCAACTCGGCATTGTCGTCGAGCTTGGCGCGGTGGGCGAGGCCGCGCGTCCAGGCGAAGATCGAGGCGATCGAATTGGTCGAGGTTTCCTCGCCCTTCTGATGTTGGCGGTAGTGGCGCGTCACGGTGCCGTGCGCGGCCTCCGCTTCCACCGTCTTGCCGTCCGGCGTCATCAGCACCGAGGTCATCAGGCCGAGCGAGCCAAAACCTTGCGCCACCGTGTCGGACTGGACGTCGCCGTCATAATTCTTGCAGGCCCAGACATAGCCGCCAGACCATTTCAGGGCGGAGGCCACCATGTCGTCGATCAGCCGGTGCTCGTACCACAGCTTCTTCGCCTTGAACTCGGCCTCGAATTCAGCCTCGTAGACCTCCTGGAAAATGTCCTTGAAGCGGCCGTCATAGGCTTTGAGGATGGTGTTCTTGGTCGAGAGATAAACCGGATAATTGCGCAGCAGGCCGTAATTCAGCGAGGCGC
Organism: Mesorhizobium sp. M0029; assembly: GCF_040323735.1. Lineage (NCBI taxonomy): Bacteria > Pseudomonadati > Pseudomonadota > Alphaproteobacteria > Hyphomicrobiales > Phyllobacteriaceae > Mesorhizobium > Mesorhizobium sp. M0029. The sequence continues at coordinate 297,274 of NZ_JAMYVF010000002.1, read as the reverse complement.
GGGCGAATTCGCGGATGGAGTCGTCGAGATTGTACATCGCCATGGCAACACCGGCGCCGGGTGCGTCGTACACGTCGTGCTCGATCACCTTGCCGTCCTCGCCGACGAACTTGATGGTCAGCTTGCCCTTGCCGGGGAAGCGGAAGTCGGTGGCGCGATACTGGTCGCCGAAAGCATGACGGCCGACGATGATGGGCTTGGTCCATCCCGGCACCAGACGCGGCACGTTCTTCATGATGATCGGTTCGCGGAAAATGGTGCCGCCGAGAATGTTACGGATGGTGCCGTTCGGCGACTTCCACATCTTCTTCAGCTTGAATTCCTCGACGCGCTGCTCGTCGGGCGTGATCGTCGCGCATTTCACACCGACGCCCCATTTCTTGATGGCATTGGCCGAATCGATGGTCACCTGGTCGTTGGTGGCGTCGCGGTGCTCGACGCCGAGGTCGTAATATTCGAGCTCTAGGTCGAGATAAGGGTGGATCAGCTTGTCCTTGATGAACTGCCAGATGATGCGGGTCATCTCGTCGCCGTCGAGCTCGACGACCGGGTTCGCCACCTTGATCTTCGCCATGAAAAGAATGCCTCGCTTTTGGGGAACTAAACGGCCTTGCCCGCATGGCTTCGGCCGGGGATGCGGAGCGTATATCAAAGCCTATTTGGCCGCGCAAACGCCGATCCGTGCAGAATGGGTCGTCTGTGCCGCGACCGGTGTTTTGCAAAAGCTTCATTTTGCCGAGCGGATGTGGCAGGGAACGCTGAAATGCCGCAAACAGCAGTTCATTGAGATCATGTCCGCCGTCGATCATCCTGAAAACGCATCCGCCGCCGGGCCGGCGATCATCCTGGTCGAGCCGCAGCTCGGCGAGAATATCGGCATGGTTGCGCGCGCCATGGCCAATTTCGGCCTTGCCGAACTGAGACTGGTCAACCCGCGTGACGGCTGGCCGAGCGAGAAGGCGCGCGCCGCCGCCAGCCGCGCCGACCATGTCATCGATGCCGTAACAGTGTTCGGCGATCTGGCGTCCGCCGTCGCCGACCTCAACTTCGTCTTCGCCACCACGGCGCGGGAGCGCGACGGCTTCAAACCCGTGCGTGGTCCGGTCGAGGCGGGCAGGGCGCTCAGGGCGCGTCAGATGGACGGCCTGCGCACCGGCATCTTGTTCGGCCGCGAGCGTTTTGGGCTCTACAATGACGAGGTCGGGCTGGCCGACGAGATCGTCACCTTTCCGGTCGATCCCGGCTTTTCGTCGCTCAACATCGCCCAGGCCGTGCTGTTGATGTCCTATGAATGGATGAAATCCGGCCTGGAGGACGAGACGGCGACCAATTTCTCCAGTCCTGAAATGAAGCCGGCGAGCAAGGAAGAGTTGCACGGCCTGTTTGCCTATCTCGAAGGCGCGCTCGAAGCGCGCGGTTATTTCCGCCCGGCGCCCAAGAAACCCAAGATGGTCGACAATCTGCGCGCCGTCTTGACGCGCGCCGGTTTCGCCGAGCCGGAACTGAAAGTGCTGCGTGGCATCATCTCGTCGCTCGACCGGTTTTCGCCGGCCATGCCGCGCGGTGACGGCTCGCCGGGAGACGATCCAAGGCGTTTGCCGGCCGCTGCGCGAAAACGCCAGGCAGACAAAGAAGATTAGAAATCGCTAAGCTTCGAACGGCTGAAGTAACCGAATTTTATTTGCCTCTCGTCCATTGTTGTCAAAACGGTTGGGTGGCAAATGTTCACGTCCAAAATCGGCCGTATGCGCTTCTTCTTCTATTCGCTCGGCGTAGCCCTGCTCGAGGCCGTTCTTGCTGTGCTGTGCATCGTTGGCACGATCGGCTTTGAGGGGCTGGTCAACTCGGCGCCCGGTCCATCGCGGCAAGGCATGGCAGGCGCGGTTCTGATCGTTTCCCTCCTGGCTGTGGTCATGCGTGCCAACATCGCCTGGCGACGCAGCCGCGACGCCAACGGCAAAGCCTGGATCCTGTGGTCCTACATCGTGTTCTGCGCCATCTACGCCTTTCTGCAGGCAGGCACGCTGCTGGTCATCGATTTCAACAATCCGGAAAGCACGTCCAGCGGTTTGAACCTGCTTGCGCTGTCGATCTTTGGCCTTTGGTGCACGATCCTGGTGGCTAAGCCGGTGGCGGGCATCAATATCGACGAACTGACATCGGTTTTCGATTTCGATGGCGATACGCCCATGCCTGGGGGATCCGGCCGGATGGCCAGCAGCACGGCACAGTCTTCCATGCGCAACGCCACACCGGCCACGCGCTCGGTGCCGTCCGCCCAGCCTATGGGCCGCCCGCGGCCCGCCGGCTTCGGCAAGCGCGGGCTCTAGACCGAGGCAAGGTCGTCTTCGCCGGCTTTGCATAGAACTTGCTGACATTCGCCACTTCAAGACCATGATGGTTGCAGATAGAAGAACGGCATTGGCCAATGACCGCCAAGCCTTCTGATCCAGCCTCTTTCATGGTCCGATATCAATGAGCCACCGTCCGATACTGATGTTCGATTCCGGCGTTGGAGGATTGACCGTGCTGCGCGAAGCGCGCGTGCTGATGCCTGACCGGCGCTTCGTCTACGTCGCCGATGACAAGGCCTTTCCCTACGGCGCCTGGGAAGAGCCGGCGCTGCAGGCCCATATAGTCGAGCTCTTCGCCAAGCTGCTCGACCGTTTTGATCCGGAAATTTCGGTCGTCGCCTGCAATACCGCTTCGACGCTGGTGATCGATGCGTTGCGGGAAAAATTCCCTGGCCATCCCTTTGTCGGCACCGTGCCGGCAATCAAGCCGGCGGCCGAGCGCACCCGGTCCGGGCTGGTCTCGGTGCTGGCGACGCCGGGCACGGTGAAGCGCCAGTACACGCGCGACCTGATCGGCAAATGGGCGCAGAAATGCCATGTGCGGCTGGTCGGCAGCAACAATCTCGCCGGACTGGCCGAGGCCTACATGCGCGAGGGCTTTGTCGACGAGGAGGCCGTGCGTGCCGAGATCGCACCGTGTTTCGTCCAGCATGACGATTTGCGCACGGACATCGTCGTGCTCGCCTGCACGCACTATCCGTTCCTGGCCAATCGCATGCGCAAGACCGCGCCCTGGCCGGTCGACTGGATCGACCCGGCCGAGGCGATTGCGCGGCGCGCTCTGTCGCTGCTTCCGGCTGTCGCCGGGCCATTGCCGCAAAGCGAGCCCGACATCGCCGTCTTTACCTCGGGAAAGGCGGACTTCGCCATCAGCCGGCTGATGCAGGGTTTTGGATTGAGCGCGCGCTAATGCATGTCGCCCAAAAGTGCGCAGCGGTTTTGGGACAAGGACATGCACAAAACGAAAAAACTAAAGCGCGTCGCCGACGCGCTTTAGGCAGGCTCGAAGACAATGACGCGCCGATCCGGATCGGCCGAAACAAGCCTTAGCGTCAGGCCATCGCCCTGCCTGAACCCAGAGGCCTTCACATTCGCAACGACAGGCATGTCCGAGAGCTGAACGCGCACACGCTGATCACCGACGTCGGTGACGACGGCCTTGAATGTTTCACCCATGCGCCCCCTCAGCATCACCGCCTCGGCAAGGTCGATGGCCGCGTGGTTGATCTGCGAGGCGCGGGCGCCTGCGCGGCCCATCACCTTCGGCAGTCTGGAAAACGCCTCGGTAACGGCTTGCGGCACCGGCTGGCCGTTGACGATGGCCAGCACGCAGCGCACGACATAGCGATCGGCCAGCCGCCTCAGGGGCGCGGTGGCGTGGGCATAGGTCGCGGCCATCGCCTCGTGCCAGGGGACAACGCCTTCCTCATAGGGCTGGTAGGACGCACCGGAGCCGGCGCGGCGGATTTCCAGCATCAGCGCTGCCTGTTGCATGTTGGCAGGATCGAGGGTTCGCTGATAGTCGGGCAGGCTGGTCGAAGGAGGCCAGGACAGGCCTAAGGCCCGTGCCGCGCTGCGCAGTCTTTGCACTTTGGAAGCATCGGGCGGCGCCATCACCCGAAACAAGCCGGTCCGGTGTGCCAGCATGGCGTCGGCAATCGCCATGTTGGCGGCCAGCGAAAGTGCTGCGTTGTCTTGCTCGGATTGCAGCAGCGGTCTGAACGCAAGCTGGAATGTGCCATCGGCAAGCTGTTCCACCTCCTGCTCGGGCGGGTCGACGCGCGAAGCGCCGCGACGGTCTTCGGCCGCCGCCATGCGCCGCGCGATTTCGGCGAAGCCGACTGGGACGTCGGCGGCCTGCACGCTGTCATAGGCGAGCTTGGCGCGGCTTTGAATGATTGCCCGCTCCGCGCCATCCAGCCTTACCGCTCCGTCGTCGGCGATCCGGACCGTGAAGATGACAGCCGGACGCGGACCGCCGGGCAGCAAGCTCGCGGCGCCCTCGGCAATGACCCGGGGATAGAGCCCGGCCTTGCCGTCCGGCAAATACAGGGTTTCGCCCCGCGCCCAGGCTTCGCGATCCACCGCGTCGCCGTCTGCGACGAACCAGGCTACGTCGGCGATGGCATAGTGCAACAGAAGGTCGCTACCGCTCGCTTCGATCGAAAACGCTTGGTCAAGATCGGTGGAAGCCGCGGGATCGAGCGTCACGAAGGGCATCGCCGTGCGGTCGGCATGCTGGTCGGGCACGCACCTGGCCGCCGTCTGTGCCATGACCACTACATCAGGGGGAAATCCCTCCGGCACATGGAACTCGGTGCGGATTTTCGCGAGGCCGGTGGCGAGTGCCTGCGAGGGATCGTTCAACGATTTCATGGCGCCGTCCTACACCGGCGTTGCGGGCACGGGAAGGTGGTTTTGCCGGCAGTGCCGGCCGACCATGGGCAGGCATGAGCGCGGAACGGAAGTTGACCGCCAGCGCTGGAACCGTCGCCGGAGCGCAACGTTTCCTCCTCTGGCAGCAAAGGAGGAGCCGATATGCCTGCAACCTCAAAAGCACAGCAAAAGGCCGCTGGCGCAGCCCTGTCGGCCAAGCGCGGCGAGACCAGGAAGAGCGAACTTCAAGGCGCGTCGAAGTCGATGTACAATTCGATGAGCGAAAAGCAGCTCGAGGAATTCGCAGAGACCAAGCGCAAAGGCCTGCCGGAGAAGAAATCGGCAGACTGAAACATTGAACCGAGTCGATAAACAAAGCCCGTGGCCGAAACCACGGGCTTCTTCGATTCAGGCCAAGCCCGAAACTCCTGACGTCACCAGCAGCGCTTCACCTTGTAGCGGATGACCTTCTTGTGGCCATGCCGCCAGATGACCTTCTTCTTCACCACGACATGGCAGGTCTGACGATGCTTGTGGCCCTGCCAGTGCTTGGCCATCGCTGGCTCGGGCACGGCGATCGACATCGTCCCGGCCATGACGGCTGCACCGACCAACGAGAGGAAAAACTTCTTCATGCGACTTCGGGCTCCTTTGGCTCCAGTCCCTTCCTAAATGCCGTCGGCGCAACAACCTCCCGCCGCATCCGGCACGGCACTCAACGCCAAAAGACGTGATATGGTTGCCGGGCCCAGCGCCAGCGACGCGCTTGACTCTGCTCAAATCTCCGTTTATCGAGCGCACCAACACCGGGCCGCAATGCCCGGTTGTTTCTTTTGCATGGCAAGCCCGGGAAAGCAGGTTTATCGTTTCCTGGGTTTTGTCTAGACTGACGTGTCCCGTGGGTTTTCCGCCGCGTTGCGTGGGAAAACCCTGTCAGGCCTCGAAAACGGAGGCCAGAGGAGGGCGCGTTTCCTTCACCCGGACCATGAGGTTCCGGGTGGTTTGTTTTGAAAGGGAATGCGATGAGCAAGCGCGAATCCGCGAAGTACAAGATCGACCGCCGTCTCGGCGAAAACATCTGGGGCCGCCCGAAGTCCCCGGTCAACAAGCGTGAATACGGCCCCGGCCAGCACGGCCAGCGCCGCAAGGGCAAGCTTTCCGATTTCGGCCTGCAGCTGCGCGCCAAGCAGAAGCTGAAGGGTCACTATGGTGATGTCTCCGAAAAGCAGTTCCGCAAGGTCTATGAAGAGGCTGATCGCCGCAAGGGCGACACCTCCGAGAACCTGATCGGCCTGCTCGAGTCGCGTCTCGACGCGGTCGTCTACCGCTCCAAGTTCGTGCCCACCATTTTCGCGGCTCGCCAGTTCGTCAACCACGGCCACGTCAACGTCAACGGCAAGCGCGTCAACATCGGCTCGTACCGTTGCAAGCCGGGCGACGTCGTCGAAGTGCGCGAAAAGTCGAAGCAGCTGGTCATCGTGCTGGAAGCGGTCGGCCTCGCCGAGCGCGACGTGCCGGACTATATCGAAGTCGATCACAACAAGATGGTCGCGACCTTCTCGCGCATCCCCGGCCTGGCCGATGTTCCGTTCGCCGTGCAGATGGAGCCGAACCTGGTCGTCGAATTCTATTCGCGCTAAGCGATCGCTTTCTGCGATACCGGAAAGGGCCGCCCGTCGAGGCGGCCTTTTCTTTGTCGGCCATGTCCGCTAATCCGGCACTCTCGGCTATGGAAAGCGACAAGCCATGAACATGCTGGCAGGCATCGACACAGTTGAACCGATTCCTGAAGGCGGCTTCCATCCGCTGTTTGCCGACGTGCCGTCTTCCGTCGAGTTCAACAAACTGCGTAAGCGGCTGTTGCGGTTAACCCGTCAGGCGGTCGAGGATTTCGCCATGGCGAGGCCCGGCGACCGCTGGCTGGTGGCCTTGTCCGGCGGCAAGGATTCCTACGGGCTGCTGGCCGTGCTGCTCGATCTCAAATGGCGCGGGCTGCTGCCGGTCGAGCTGCTGGCCTGCAATCTCGACCAGGGCCAGCCGAATTTTCCGAAGCACATTTTGCCCGACTACCTCGATGCGCATGGCATTGCCCATCGCATCGAGTATCAGGACACCTATTCGGTGGTCACCGACAAGCTGCCTCAGGGCAGCACCTATTGTTCGCTGTGCTCGCGGCTGCGGCGCGGCCATCTCTATCGCATCGCGCGCGAGGAGGGCTGTTCGGCGCTGGTGCTCGGCCACCACCGCGAGGACATTCTCGAAACCTTCTTCATGAATCTGTTCCATGGCGGCCGCCTTGCCGCCATGCCGCCAAAGCTGCTCAATGACGACGGCGACGTCATGGTGCTGCGGCCGCTGAGCTACTGCGCCGAGGTCGATCTGGAAAAATTCGCCGCCGCTATGAAATTCCCGATCATTCCCTGCGATCTCTGCGGCAGCCAGGAAGGCCTGCAGCGCAACGCCATGAAGGCGATGCTGGACGATATGGAAAAGCGCATGCCGGGCCGCAAGGATACGATGCTGCGCGCGCTGTCCAACACCAGGCCGTCGCATCTGCTCGACAGAAAGCTGTTCGACTTTGCCGCCCTCAATGGCAGCCTCAGCACAGGACAAGACATTTCCGATGATATTTGACGACCAAGCGATCGACTGGCTGGCCGAGCTTCTCGCCGATGCAGCCAGGGCCGAAATCATGCCACGCTTTCGCCGGCTGGGCGAGGGCGACATCAGACAGAAGACCTCGGCTGCCGACCTGGTGACCGAGGCCGACATCAACGCCGAGCGGCTGATCACGGCCAGGCTGCGCGAGCGCTATCCCACGGCGATGATCGTCGGCGAGGAAGCCTGTTCCGACAATCCGGCGCTGCTTCAGGGGCTCGGCGATGCCGACCTCGCCTTCGTCGTCGACCCGGTCGACGGCACCTTCAACTTCGCCTCCGGCGTGCCGCTCTTCGGCGTCATGCTGAGCGTCGTCGTCAAGGGCGAAACCGTCGCCGGTATCATCCATGACCCCGTAGGCCGGGACTGGCTGATCGGCGCCAAGGGCGCCGGCAGCCATATCCGCCATGCGCATGGCGCGCTGGAGACGGTGCACGTCGCCGATGCCGTGCCGATCTCGCAGATGACCGGCTCCGTCTCCTGGCAATATCTGGCGGAACCGCAACGCTCGCTCCTGGCGCGCAACCAGACCAAGACCCTGTCGCAGTTCGGCTATCGCTGCGCGGCACATGAATACCGTCTTCTGGCCAGCGGCCATGCCCATTTCGTCGTCTACAACAAACTGATGCCGTGGGACCATCTGGTCGGTGTGCTGATCCACGCCGAGGCCTGCGGCTACACCGCGCGGATCGACGGTAGCGCCTATCTGCCCTCGCATATCGACGGCGGCATTCTTGTCGCCCCGGACAAGGAAAGCTGGCAGGAGTTGCGCAGGGAACTCTGGGCGCAATAATCGGTCCAACTGCTGGTAGAGGCTTTCGTCAAGTATATTGGCTCTGTTATAGTGTCCAATCTCTCGCGAAGTCGGAAGCTGCGAAATGAAACATCGGTTCGCAATTGTTGCAACGGCGCTTGCACTTGCCTTGGCCGCCGCTGGCGCCACTGTGGCAAGATCGCAGGAACGCGCGTGCGGCAGTCGCGATCCCGTCGATACCATAGACGAGATGTTTTCCGCGATCTTTGCCTGTTGGCAGCCGCCGCCTGGAAGTGCTGGCATGACCCTGACGCTGAGTTTCTCAATTCGCAAAAACGGCACGCTGATGGGCAAACCGCGCGCCACTTTCTCCCATATGGGAGATGATGCCTCGCTCAACCGGGTCTTTGTGTCATCCGTGCTCGAAGCTCTCGACAAGGCTCTGCCGATGCCTCTTTCGGACAGCATGGGTGGCGCCATCGCAGGGCGCCCGCTGTTCCCTCGTTTCATGGCAGTGATTGGCGGCGCATCCTGAAACGCGTCGCTTGAAGGTGGCTGCGGTCTGAGACAAATAAAACTCGTAGCGCAGAACAGTTGCTCAATGCAGGTCGGTGACGTGCCCTGAAATGGGTGGGTTGTGCGGCTGGAACATCTTGCCGCGCTCGGCGATCAGGATCATCAGGAGGGCCGCGACCGAGACGCTGCAGAAGCCGGCGGCAAGCGGCGTCACCGTGCCGTTGAAGGCCTGGCCGATCAGCGTGCCGAGGATGCCGCCGAGAAAAGTCTGCATGAAGCCCAGGATGGACGACGCGGTGCCCGCCAGTTGGCCGAGCGGCTCCATCGCGAGCGCGTTGAAATTGGCGCCGAGCGCGCCGAACGGGAGCATCGCACTGGCGAAGAAGGTGATGAACAGCCAGAGTGGCATCTTCATTTGAAGCGAAACGGTGAGCCAGGCAAGGCTGATCACCAGGAACAACAGCAGTGCGCTCTGCGACAGGCGGCGCATGCCGATGCGGCCGACCAGGCGCGAGTTGAGGTAGTTCGAAAAAGCGAGAACGCCGGCGACACCCGCGAAGATGACAGGAAACAATTCGCCGACATGAAAAATGTCGACATAGATCTGCTGTGCGGAGGCGATGAAGCCGAACATGGCGGCGAAAATGAAGGTGCTGGCAAAGGCGTAGCAAAGCGCCATGCGGTTGGTGAGCACGATGCGGAAACCACCGACGACGGATGAGACTGTCAGCGGCCGGCGGTACTCCGGATGCAGCGTCTCCGGCAGCCGCAGCAGCGACCACGCCGACACGATCAGCGCCCCGACGGCCATGGTGACGAAGATCCAGTGCCATGTTGCGAACAGCATGATGACCTGGCCGATCCCAGGCGCGATCACCGGGATGGCCATGAACACCATGAAGATCAGAGACATCACCTCGGCCATGCGCCGACCGTCGAACGTGTCGCGCACGATCGAGACGGCGATGACGCGGGTCGCCGCCGCACCGATGCCTTGCACCAGCCGGCACAGCAGCAGGACGGCGAATGACGGGGCGATGGCGGCAGCTGCCGCCGCCACGACATAGATCGCCAGCCCGGCAACGAGCGGCGCGCGGCGCCCGAACCGGTCCGAGATCGGTCCGAAGAAAAGCTGTCCGCCACCGAAGCCCAATATATAGGCGGTGATCACATACTGGCGGTGGTTTTCATTCTCAACGCCAAGCGTGGCGCCGATTTGCTGCAGTGCCGGCAGCATGATGTCGATGGCCAGCGAGTTCAACGCCATCAGTGCCGCGCACAGCGCGATGAATTCCCAGCGCGGAATAGGCAATTTGCGTGCCTGTTGCGGCGCTTTTGCTGGCTGGTCCACGGCGGGTCCGATCTTCAAAACGAATATGCGCCGGCATGCCGGCGCATAAGTTCGTCCTCACTCCGATAGGGGGAGGTAACATTTTGCCGGGGCGGGGCTGCCCCGTCTCAACTCAGAATCAGGCTGTCGCTTTGACGCTGACGCCCTTGTCGACGAGCAACGTCTGCAGCTCGCCCGCCTGGAACATTTCGCGGATGATGTCGCAGCCGCCGACGAATTCGCCCTTGACGTAAAGCTGCGGGATCGTCGGCCAGTTCGAATATTCCTTGATGCCTTGGCGCAGTTCGGCCGAGGTCAGCACGTCGACGCCCTTATAGTCGGCTCCGATGTAATCGAGGATCTGGACGACCTGGCCGGAAAAGCCGCACTGCGGAAAACCGGGCGTGCCCTTCATGAAAAGGACGACGTCGTTGCCCTTCACTTCGCTGTCGATGTAGTCGTTGATGCCGCTCATGAGATATCCTTTCACGCCTGTGGGAGTCAGGCTCGAAGCATAGCCATCAAATAAACCCATAGATGGGCCGAAACAAGATGTTTGCGCCGCCGTCGCGGAAATGGCGCAAAGGATCGCCTGTCTTGGGCCAAGCATCCAAGCCGATTGCAACCTTCGGAACATGATGAAAAGACGATATGGCGCCGCCCTTCCGATCGCCATCCTGCTGGCGGCGATTGCCGTTGTCTGGTGGCCGAGACGCCCCGAGCCGCCGCCGCTGGTCATTGGCGGTGACCTGCCCGCGCCTTGCCGGAATGTCGCCTTCGAGGCGGTGACCTATGTCGTCTGCGAGACCGATCTTCGCGCCGACAGCATCGGTGTTTTCCACGCCGGCGCCGATGGCAAGCCTTTTGGTTCGCTCGAAGCCTTCGACAAGGCGGTTGCGGGCGAGGGGAGGCCGGTGCTGCTCGCCATGAATGGCGGCATGTATCACGAGGATTTGTCGCCGGTCGGCCTGCTGGTCGAGGACGGCAGCGAAAAGTCACGGCTCAATCTTGCCGACGGCGAAGGCAATTTCTTCCTGAAACCGAACGGCGTCTTTCTGGTGGGCAATGACGGCAAGGCGGCTGTCATGGAAAGCAACGCCTATGCGGTCACCAAACGCGATGTTGCCTTCGCCACGCAGTCCGGCCCGATGCTGGTGATCGATGGCAAGATTCACCCACGCTTCGAGCCGAACGGAACCTCGCGCTACATCCGCAACGGCGTCGGCGTGCGCGATGAAAACACCGTTTTGCTGGCGATCTCGCGGTCTGAGGTCAGTTTCGGCAGCTTTGCGCGGCTGTTTCGCGACGCGCTACAATGCCGCAACGCGCTGTTCCTCGACGGCGCGGTTTCCGCGCTGTCGGATGGGAAAAGAATGATCGTCGGCGGAAAATACCCGGCGGGCCCGATCATCTCAGTGTCGGCGAAGCCGATCACGTCAGTGTCGGCGAAGCACCCGCAGAAACAGTAGGCCAGTCTGGCTTCAGTCCGGCACGCTGGTCTGCAGGGCCAGCGCGTGCAGCACGCCGCCCATATTGCCCTTCAGCGCATCATAGACCATCTGGTGCTGCTGGACGCGGCTCTTTCCGCGGAAGCTTTCGGCCACCACTTCGGCTGCATAGTGATCGCCGTCACCGGCGAGGTCGCGGATCGTCACCTTGGCGTCCGGAATGCCGTCCTTGATCAGTTTTTCGATGTCGTGGGCATCCATTGCCATGGCAAAATCCTGTTCTGGGCGGCTAGGCACGAGTGACTCGCACGGCAGCCTAAAGCCTTTCTGGTCCGGGTTGAAGCCGTTCTGTCGGCGACGCAGTGTCTAAGGGCCATCCTGCCGCGGGTGAACCACACCATCTTCGGTAATGTCGTCGCGGGTCGAGAACCCCCGGCCAAGGCTGAACACCAGGACATAGAGCGGGATGTTGAGCGCCAGGTTGATAATCGGGAGATAGCTGGTCATCTGCCACAAGGGCGAAAAGAATGGTTGGCCATAGCCGTCGCAGATCAGCGATGACCCGTATTCCCACAGCGCGCCGGTAATGACCGCAATGGCAAAGAGCTTGATGCAGGTGGCGACATGCCTTGCGCGCGCCGGGTTCGGCAAAAGGCGGCTCCACAGCACCAGGCAGACGATGGGGATCGCATAGATCAGACTTTGCAAGGCCAGCATCTGCAGTGTGCCATTGGCCGCCTCAATGAACTGGTCACGCCTTTCCAGCAGCGGACAGACCTCGCTCGAGGTCGTCGACAGCAGGAAAAAGACGAACGGCCCGAGGAACCAGAAGAAGAACAGCGACGGCCAGAAGACGACTGCGATCAGCGTCCGGGCTGCCAGGCTGGTCAAATGGACTTGTCCATGAAGTTCGGGAACCAGCCTTCGTGGGCGGCGGTCAATTCGCTGACCGGGATCGCCCTGGCATCGCCGAGCTTCAGTTCGTTTCCACCGGTCGAGCCGATCCATGGCGCAAAGATGCCGAGCTTGCTCTGTTCCTCGCGGATGGCGTCCCATTCCTTGCTCTGCGGATCGACGGACAGCGTCAGCAGGTAGCGGCCCTGGTCTTCGCCGAACCAGACCGGGATCGGGTCGGTGCCGGCGAGCCCCGGAATGGTGGCGCCGATGCCGGACGCCATCGCCATTTCGGCCAGGGCTATCGCCAAGCCGCCATCGGAAAGGTCATGCGCCGCGGTCACGACGCCCGACGCGATCAGCGCGCGCACATGGTCGCCGACGCGCTTTTCATGGGCGAGGTCGACGGATGGCGGCGGCCCGTCGGTGCGGCCATGGATGTCCCTGAAATAGGCGGACTGGCCGAGATGGCTGCCCCAGCTTGCGGGCGCGCCGACCAGCAGGATCATCTGGCCCTCGGCGGCAAAGCCGATACGGGTCATCTTCGACCAGTCGGCAATCAGCCCCACGCCGCCGATGGTCGGCGTCGGCAGGATACCTTGGCCATTGGTTTCGTTGTAGAGCGAGACATTGCCCGACACGATCGGGAAACCGAGCGCCCGGCAGGCATCGCCAATGCCTTTCACCGCGCCGACCAGTTGGCCCATGATCTCAGGCCGTTCCGGATTGCCGAAATTGAGGTTGTCGGTGGCCGCCAGCGGCAGCGCGCCGGTGGCGGTGAGGTTGCGCCAGCATTCGGCCACCGCCTGCTTGCCGCCTTCGTACGGGTCGGCCTCGCAATAGCGCGGCGTGACGTCGGAGGAGAAGGCGAGCGCCTTGGTCGGATGGCCTTCGACGCGCACCACGCCGGCGTCGCCGCCGGGAAGCTGCAGCGAATTGCCCTGGATCAGCGTGTCGTACTGCTCCCACACCCAGCGGCGCGACGACAGGTTCGGCCCGCCGAGCAGTTTCAACAGCGCATCGGCAACGTCGGCCTTCGGCGCATCGCCGGCTGCGAGCGCCGCCGGCTTCTTCGGCTCGACCCAGGGGCGGTCATATTCCGGCGCCTTGTCGCCAAGGTCCTTGATCGGCAGATTGGCGACCTCGTCGCCCTGATGGATGACGCGGAAACGCAGATCGTCGGTGGTCTTGCCGACGATAGCGAAGTCGAGGCCCCATTTGTGGAAGATCGCCTCGGCTTCCTTTTCCTTCTCGGGGCGCAGCACCATCAGCATGCGCTCCTGACTCTCCGACAGCATCATCTCATAGGCGCTCATGCGCTCTTCGCGCACCGGCACCTGGTCGAGGTGAAGCTCGATGCCGAGGTCGCCCTTGGCGCCCATCTCGACCGCCGAACAGGTGAGGCCGGCCGCACCCATGTCCTGGATGGCGATGACGGCGCCAGACGCCATCAGCTCAAGACAGGCTTCGAGCAGGCATTTTTCGGTGAAGGGATCGCCGACCTGCACGGTCGGGCGCTTCTCGTCGATCTTGTCGTCGAACTCGGCCGAGGCCATCGTGGCGCCGCCGACGCCGTCGCGCCCGGTCTTGGCGCCGAGATAGACGACCGGCAGGCCGACGCCCTTGGCTTCCGACAGGAAGATCGCATCGGTCTTGGCGAGGCCCGCGGCAAAGGCGTTGACCAGGATGTTGCCGTTGTAGCGGGCGTCGAAATTGACCTCGCCGCCGACGGTCGGCACGCCAAAGGCGTTGCCGTATCCTCCGACGCCGGAAACCACGCCGCTGACCAGGTGCCTGGTCTTGGGATGGTCCGGTGCCCCGAAGCGCAAAGCGTTCATCGCCGCAATCGGCCGCGCGCCCATGGTGAAGACGTCGCGCAATATGCCGCCGACGCCGGTCGCCGCACCCTGGTAGGGCTCGATGTAGGAGGGATGGTTGTGGCTCTCCATCTTGAAGACGACGCAGTCGCCGTCGCCGATATCGACCACGCCGGCGTTCTCGCCCGGACCCTGGATGACCTGCGGCCCGGTGGTCGGCAGCGTGCGCAGCCATTTCTTCGAGGATTTGTAGGAGCAGTGCTCATTCCACATCGCCGAGAAGATGCCGAGTTCGGTAAAGCTCGGTTCGCGCCCGACCAGGTCGAAGATGCGCTGGTATTCGTCGGGCTTCAGCCCATGCGCGGCTATGAGTTCCGGGGTGATCGGCACGGAATTGGAAATGGTCATGGGCGGCGATTGGTGTCCATGGGAGAGGGGAATTTGAGTCCCCTCATATCGCAAGCTTTGGCGTGATACACCCCATCGGATGACGAAAAACGCCGGAAAACACAAGGCGACGATGGTAGCGGGGCGCCGTTGGGGAACGCTATGGCATCCCGGCCGTTAGGCCTCAAACCAATCAGGAGATTTCGACATGGCCACCAAGCAAGGCAAGAAAGACAATCGCCTCTCCGACAAGGAGGCCATGCATATTGCCGAGACCACCGACGTTTCGCCCAAGCAGGCCAAGGACCTGGCCGCGAAGCACGGCAAGGACAAGGGTGCAAAGGAAGCCAAAAACTTCAAGGCAGAGGGCTGAACCCGAAGATCGGGATACAGGAGGACCCAGTCAGGACGAACTGTCGTAGCCGGCGCGGCCTTCCTCCAGCAGCCGCCGGATCACCGCGACGCCGCCGGTGATGTCCTCGCGCCGCCTTGGTTGCGAGACGCCGAAACGCACGCCGTGAAAAACCTGCTCGGAACGCCCCGCCTTGAACTCGTCCTCGTCGTCGAGGAGCACGCCATTTTCGAGGCATGCGCTCCTGAACGTGCCGGACAGCCAGGGATCGGGCAGCGTCAGCCAGACGAAGGGCACGCTGCCGTGTGACTTGAAGGCGAAACCCGCCAGTGTCTCGCGCACGATGGCGATGCGGGCGGCAATTTCGGCAATGCTGCGTTTGCGGATATCGCCAGCCTGCCCAGACAGCACCAGCCGCGCATTCACCTCCGCCAGCAGGAACGGCATCCCGCCGGTCATCATCTTGTGGGCGACGCGGATGCGATGGCGATAGGCGGGCGGGCAGGAGAGCCAGCCGCCGCGAACACCTGCCGCGACCGATTTCGACAGACCGCCGGCGACAATGGTGCGCTCGGGTGCATATTCGGCGATGAGCGGCGTCGGATCTTCGGTCAGGCCGCCATAGAGATCGTCCTCGATGACGATGACATTGTACGCGCGCGCGACGCGAGCGATCGCCTCGCGGCGCGAAACCGACAGGATCGCCAGCGTCGGGTTCTGCACCGTCGGCATCAGGAAGATCATCTTCGGGTGCTTTTGCGCGCAGACGCGTTCGAAATCCTCGGGATCGAGGCCTTCTTCGTCCGATGCCACCAGTGCTATGCGCCGCCCGATCAGCCCGGCGCTGCGGGCGATCTGCGAATAGGTGAGGTGCTCGAAGACGACATAGTCGCCCGGCGTGGTCAGCGCCGCGATCGCCGCCATCACCGCGGCATGGGTGCCCAGCGTGGGAACGATGGTCTCGGCGGCAGGGCGGAACGAATTGCGCGACAGCCAGCGGGCGCCGGCCTCGAACCAGCGCTCCGGAAAATCCCTGGTGTAGCTCGAAATCTCGTGCGGATGATCCTGAACCGTGCGAAGCAACATGTCGGCAACAATGGCGCCCTGGCCGATGTCGGGCGCGGCAGTGCTGTCGAAGCGCAGCTTGCCCGGCGGTGCATCGACATAGCGCGTGCCTTGCACGGCGGGCTCGGCGAATTCGGGTGACGCCGCTTCCGATTGCTGCGCCAGCACATAGGTCCCGCGTCCGACTTCGCCGCTCACCAGGCCGCGTTCGCGCAGCAGCTGATAGGCCCGGCCGATCGTGCCGACCGTCGTGCCAATGTCATAGGCGAGATCGCGCTGCGGCGGCAATTTTGCCCCGGCATCGATAACGCCCTTGTCGATGTCCGACTCGATGCTGTCGGCAAGGCGCTGGTAAAGCGGGCCGGAACCGGTGGTGAGGTCAGGGAGCCAATTTGTCATGGTGACAATTCTGTATATTGCACCAGATCGGGTGTCAATGCATATCAGAACTGTACCAAGATGGGTACAATTTGCAAGGTTGGCAGAAAGACAATGGATACAATCGAGACAATCCGCTGCGCGGGCATTGAATTGGTCGGGCCGGCCAGCCGGCGAGGCTTTGTCGGCCGGATCGTGCATGTGGTCAGATCGCTGGCGCGATGGATCGACGTGCTGATCGAGCGCCGTCGCGGCCGCCTGGCTTTGCTCGAAATGACCGACGAGCAGCTCAGGGACATCGGTGTGTCGCGTGACGACGCTCACCGCGAAGGCATCAGGCGATTCTGGGACTAACTTGTAGTCTGGTCAGCGGCGTGTGCCCGGAGCCCTGAGGCGTGAGACGCCCTTATCGGCAAGCACGGCGAGGATGCACAGCACCAGGAAAACACCGGTGACGGCCAGCGCCGCAAGGGCGACGTTGGCCGCGCCGTTTTTCGCAACGTCGAGGAACGGGTAGGGCACTTCGCCTGCGATCGGTGCGCGCGCCAGCGCATAGGCGAGATAGGCGACCGGATAGGCCATCCACCACGAAATGTCGCTCCAGCGTGTCCTGCCGTCAGCGCCTGCAATAAGCCACCACAGCACGAACAGCACCGGCGTCACATAGTGCAGCAGCACGTCACAGAGCAGGAACAGCCCCTGCGGCTGCCAGAGCTGCGCCAGAACCGTCGCATAGACGATGAAGACAAGCGCGATGGACACGGCGACGCCGGCCCGCATCCGCGGTCCGGCAAAGGCGGGCAGCCAGGCGTAGCCCGAAGGCGACAGCAGCGAGACATGGACCAGCACCGCACCGATGTTGGTCAGGATGGTGAAGAAGCTGAACAGAAAGACGATGGAGCCGAGAAAACTGCGGCCGGCCTCCATCGATGCCGGGATGGTGATGCACGCTTGCAGGACAAGCCCGGCCAGACCTATGACCAATCCCGCAAACTGCAGGAAGCGGCCCATGGCGTCAGGCGGCCGCGTTGCAGGAGGGGTTGCCCGTTTGCCAGCGCGCAATGTCGGATCCGATGCGCGCGCCGAGCGGATCGTCCATCAGCGGACCGAACACGTCGACGCGGCTGGAATTGCCTTGCGCCTGGACGACCAGCAGCGGCTTGCCGCCATAATGCTTGGCCGGCACCAGCAGGAAGCGGGGCGTGCCGCTGAACGAATTCAGCTCATTGGCCATCTGATAGGATTTGAAGGCTGGATCCTTGCTGGCGATCCAGCATTTGTGGGCCGATATCGCTACCTGTTCCATGGCCAGCAGCGAAGCGCTCTTGCCCGTGGGGACCGGCGCGCTCTTCGGGCTGGACTGGCAGGACGCCAACGCCAAGCCGGCAGCAGCCAGGGGACCTAGGCGAACAATCATCAGTCTCATGGTCAACCGCCCCCGCGTTTTGAAAGGAATTCGAAGAGATATCAGGCGGCGATGCCGAGCGCGCCTTCGAACAGGGCGCGGCCGTCGCTTCCGCCATGCGCTGCCTCGATCAGGTTTTCGGGATGCGGCATCAGGCCGAGCACATTGCCCTTCTCGCTGACGATACCGGCAATGTCGTTCATCGAGCCATTGGGATTGCTGCCCTCGGCATAGCGAAACACCACCTGTCCTTCGCCTTCGAGACGGGCAAGCGTGTCGGCGTCGGCGAAATAATTGCCGTCGTGATGCGCCACCGGCGTGCGGATGATCTGACCCGGCTGGTAGCGGCGGGTGAACATGGTGTTGGCGTTGGCGATTTCGAGCTTCACCTCTCGGCAGACGAATTTCAGCGAGGCATTGCGCATCAGCGCGCCGGGCAAAAGGCCAGCCTCGACCAGGATCTGGAAGCCGTTGCAGACGCCGATGACCATGACGCCCTTGGCCGCCTTTTCCGCCACCGCCCGCATGACCGGCATGCGCGCGGCAATGGCGCCGCAACGCAGATAGTCGCCGAACGAGAAGCCGCCGGGAATGGCGATCAGGTCCACATCAGGGATTTCGGTGTCGGTCTGCCAGACGGTCGCCGGCGCCTGCCCGGAGATCTTGGTCAGCGCCGCAATCATGTCGCGGTCGCGGTTGAGGCCGGGGAGAAGAACGACAGCTGATTTCATATCAAGCGATCTCCACCGCGTAATTCTCGATCACTGTGTTCGCCAGCAGCTTGTCGCACATGGCTTTCAGATCGGCTTCGGCCTTGGCCTTGTCGGTCTCTGAGAGCTCGAGGTCGAAGACCTTGCCTTGCCGCACCTGGCCGACGCCGCCGAACCCCAGTCCGGACAGAGCGTGCTCTATGGCTTTTCCCTGCGGGTCGAGCACGCCGTTCTTGAGGGTGACGGTGATGCGGGCCTTGATCATGCTGGACAGGTTCCTGTTCGAAGACTTAGCAATTCCAGGAAAAGTCTGAAGCGGTTTTTCGTCCGGAATTGCGTCAAGAAATGAAGACTTAGTGCGGCTTGCCTTTGAGGCCATCGGTCGAGGCGACGAGCACCGGGCCGGTCGGGCGCGGCGGCTCGTTCTCGTTCATGATGCCAAGGCGGCGGGCAACTTCCTGATAGGCTTCGACGAGGCCGCCCATATCGCGGCGGAAACGGTCCTTGTCGAGCTTGTCCTGCGTTGCCACGTCCCACAGCCGGCACGAATCCGGCGAGATCTCGTCGGCAACGACGATGCGCATCATGTCGCCCTCGAACAGGCGGCCGCATTCGATCTTGAAATCGACGAGCTGGATGCCGACGCCCATGAACAGGCCGGAGAGGAAGTCGTTGACGCGGATGGCCAGCGCCATGACGTCGTCGATCTCCTGCGGGCTTGCCCAGCCGAAAGCGGTGATGTGCTCTTCCGACACCATCGGATCGTCGAGCGCATCGGCCTTATAATAGAATTCGATGATCGAGCGCGGCAGAACGGTGCCTTCCTCGATGCCGAGGCGCTTGGACAGCGAGCCGGCGGCGACATTGCGCACCACCACTTCGAGCGGAATAATCTCGACTTCCTTGATCAACTGCTCGCGCATGTTGAGCCGGCGGATGAAGTGGGTCGGAATGCCCATGCGGTTCAGATGGTTGAAGATGTACTCGGAAATGCGGTTGTTGAGCACACCCTTGCCGTCGATGACCTCATGTTTCTTCTTGTTGAATGCGGTCGCATCATCCTTGAAGAACTGGATAAGTGTGCCCGGTTCCGGTCCCTCATAGAGGATCTTGGCCTTGCCTTCATAAATGCGGCGGCGATTTTTCATCTGATTTTTCTCTGGATTTGCGGGCAGGCGGCAAGCGACCAGTTCCTGTCCGTCTGCCTAAATTGGTGCGGCGACGGGTGGGGTTCAATGCCGGGTCTATCCCAATCACAGCGTTTGCTCAATCGGCAAATCCTTTCGATCGACCGCTTTCAGGAATGAAATGCCGCAGCGCAGCAAGCGATGTAGCATATTGACCGGCCCGCGCCCTTTTGGTTTGTGCTGCGGCAGCACACATATCCATCACCAACGCGAATCGATTTCATCGGAGGGAAGCCATGAGCAGCATGAAAGACCGCGAAGAGGGTTTTGAGCGCAAATTCGCCTTCGACGAAGAACTTCGCTTCAAGGCTTCGGCACGCCGCAACAAGGCGCTTGGCCTGTGGGCAGCCGAAAAGCTGGGCAAGTCCGGCACTGACGCCGACGCCTATGCCAAGGAAGTTGTGGTTTCCGACATCGAGGAAGCTGGCGATCACGACGTATTCCGCAAGATCCGCAAGGATTTCGACGCCGCCGGCGTCGACCAGTCGGATCACCAGATCCGCCGCACCATGGACGAACTGATGGCGCAGGCGATCGAGCAGATCAAGAACACCTAGAGCGAGTAGCGCTGGACCAATCGACCGCCCGGTCCAGCCGGGCGGTTTTTCTTTGCCTTTTCAGCCTTTTCCGGCTGAAACTGTGCGTAGGCCTGTTACAAGGCTCTACCCAACGAGGAAAGCACCCATGTCCCTGAAGTCACGCCTGGCGGCGGATGAAACGCTGTTCACCGCCTGGTCCGGCGTTCCGGACGCTTTGACGGTCGAAATCATCGCCAAGCAGGGTTTTGACGCCGTCACGCTCGACATGCAGCATGGCGGACACCACGAAGACTCGGTCTTGCGCGGCCTGGTGCCGGTGCTGGCCGCCAACAAGCCGGCGCTGGTGCGCATTCCGGTCGGCCGCTTCGACATGGCCAGCCGCGCCCTCGATTTCGGTGCCGAGGCGGTGATTGCACCGATGGTGAATTCGGTGGCCGATGCAAAACTCTTTGCCGCGGCGATGAAATATCCGCCGATGGGCGAGCGCTCCTGGGGCCCGACCTATGCTTTTCCGCGCCATGGCAAAGGCGACCACGCCGAATGGCTGCGCGACACCAATCAACGCACCATGGCCTTTGCCATGGTCGAAACGCGCGCCGCACTCGATGCGCTGGACGGCATCCTCGACACGCCGGGCATTGACGGCATCTTTCTCGGCCCATCGGATTTCTCCATCGCCTGGTCGAATGGCGCCACCGTCAATTCGACGCTGGAAAGCATGATGGAAACCGTCGCCTCCATCGCCGAGCGGACGCGCAAGGCGGGCAAGCATGCGGCGATCTACGTCGTTGAGCCGGCGATTGCCGGCCGCGTCGTGGCGATGGGCTACCGGCTGCTGGCGATGGGCTCGGACCATGCGCTGATTTCGCTCGGCGCAAAGACACTCATCAAAAGCATGAACGATTCGATCAAGGGCTGAGGCGTGGTGCCTTGCCCGGTCAGGCCTTGAGGTCGGTCAGGAACTTGGCGAAGGTCATCGACCCTTCCGGCCACGGGCCGAAGCCGGCATCCTCATTGAGGTGACCGGTTTCGCCGGCATCGATGAACAGCGAACCCCAGGCAGCGGCAATGTCCTCGGCAACCTCGAAGGCGCAGAACGGATCGTTGCGGCTGGCGATGACGATGGACGGGAAGGGCAGCGGTTCGCGCGCATAGGGACCAAAGGTCATCAGGTGACGCGGCCTTATCTCCGGGTTGGCGACGTCGGGCGGCGCGACAAAAAACGCGCCGGCGACCGGCTTCCTGAACTGCGGAATGGCCTGCACCGCGGCCGCCACACCGAGGGAATGGGCAACGATCACCACCGGCCGCTCGGCCTCGTTGACAGCGTTCGCCACGCTCGTCGTCCAGTCCTCGCGCACCGGCTTCGACCACTCCGCCTGCTCGACCCGGCGCGCCGTCGACAGTTTCGATTGCCAGCGTGTCTGCCAGTGTTCGGGGCCGGAATTGGTGTAGCCCGGCACGATCAGAATATCTGCGTCTTTGACTTTCATGGCGCTGAGATAGCGAGCGGCCGTGTCTCGTGCAACCCGCGCTGACGTATGCGGTGCATCACGATTGTGAACAACCTGTTCGATTCTTTCCATCTTGTGTGAACGATCGGGATCGACGATTTGAAGCGGGAAGAGATGGACAACAGAATAGGCTGGTGGCGCGCCCTAGGGATAACGCGCTGAACGGAGAGTTTTATGAGCGAACTGCCTTTTGCCGCGACGACCGCCGTCAGCGTGTCACGCGTGGGCCTGAAGGCGCGCGACGCCGAAGGACTTGCCGATTACTACCGGGCTGTTGTCGGCCTGCAGGAATTGAGCCGCGCCGATGGCGCCATCACGCTGGGCGCTGCCGAGCGCCCGCTGCTGGTGATCGAGCCTGACGCAGCGGCCAAGCCCGACGATCCGCGCAGCGCCGGCCTTTTCCACACCGCTTTCCTTCTGCCCAGCCGCGCCGATCTCGGCCGTTGGATAAACCATGCCGCCGCCAACAAAATCCGCATCGAGGGCGCCTCCGACCATCTGGTCAGCGAGGCTCTCTACCTGACCGACCCCGAAGGCAACGGCATTGAAATCTATAGGGACCGTCTGCCGCAGGAGTGGAAGTGGAACGGCGACAAGATCGCCATGGCGACCGAGCGGCTGAATCTGGCCGCCGTGGTTGGCAGCGTGCCGGCCGGTGACGCCGGCTGGCAGGGCGCGCCGCAAAACAGCATTATCGGCCATGTCCATCTGCGCGTCGGCCGGCCGGAAGATGCCGAGGCCTGGTGGCACGACGAATTTGGCTTCGACACGGTCGCTAAGTATGGAGGGCAGGCGGTGTTCCTGTCGTCGGGAGGCTACCACCATCATATCGGTGGCAATTCGTGGCACAGCGCCGGCGCCGGGCGCCGCGATCCGTCCCGCTCAGGGCTGGCCTGGGTCGAGATGCGCTCGGACAAGACAACCGCTGAAACCACGCGGGAAGATCCGTGGGGCACGGTGATCCGCACCGTGCCGGGCGCCGCCGGCTGAGCGCCCGCTCGGTTCTTACAAGGAATTGGCGGCGTAGCCCGTCAGCAGCCCATGCGCCCAGCTGTCGAAGCCGGTGGCTGTCGCGCGGGTGGACGCCTCGGTCCAGTCATAATTGACCACGTGATGGCTGAACGACCATTGTCCGTCCTTGCGCGTAGCGAGGGCGTAGCGGGCATGCGGACTGCCGGTCACGGTCAGGCCGGGGGATGCCTGGACGCCGACGCTGCCCGGATTGAGGATTGTCCGGTTGTCCGACAAGCGCACAACGCGCGGCGTATGTGTATGGCCGCACAAGGTCAGCCCGGCGCCGGCGCTGCCCAGCTTGTGCCTGATCTGCTTTTCATTGGAGGGGTGGAAGTGGCTGCCTCCGTCTTCCTCGAGCAGGAACACGTCGTCGTCACTGGGGCTGCCATGGCAAAGCAGGATGTCCGGGGCAGGCGACAGGGTGACCGGCAAGGCCGAGAGCCAGGTCAGGGATGTCTCAGAGAGGCGTTGGTGGGTGAAAGCATCGACGTCTTCCAACCCGGAAGCAGGCGGCTCGATCAGCACACGGTCGTGATTGCCGCGCACGGTCGGCCAATTCTGCGCCATCAGATATTGCGCGGTTTCTTCAGGCCATAGCGGCCCGGAAAGACAATCGCCCAGATTGACGATTATGTCGGGAGAAGCGTCTTTGATCTGCGCATGAACCGCCTCAAGCGCGCGCAGATTCCCATGGATGTCGGAAAGGACGGCCAGCCGCATCGAAAAACCTATCCGAAAACCCGCTTGAAGATCGTGTCGACATGCTTGGTGTGATAGCCCAGGTCGAATTTCTCGCGGATCTCGGCTTCGGGCAGCGCTGCGGTGACTTCCTTGTCGGCCAACAGTTCTTCAAGAAAATCAGCGCCTTGTTCCCACACCTTCATGGCGTTGCGCTGCACCAGGCGGTAGGCGTCCTCGCGACTGACGCCGGCTTGGGTCAGCGCCAGCAACACGCGCTGCGAATGCACCAGGCCACGGAACTTGTTCATGTTCTTCAGCATGTTGTCGGGATAGACCAGCAATTTGTCGACGACGCCGGTCAACCGCGACAGCGCGAAATCGAGTGTTACCGTGGCGTCCGGGCCGATCATGCGCTCGACTGAGGAATGCGAAATGTCGCGCTCGTGCCAGAGCGCCACATTTTCCATCGCCGGCAGCGCCATGGAGCGCACCATGCGGGCAAGGCCGGTGAGGTTTTCGGTCAGCACCGGGTTGCGCTTGTGCGGCATTGCCGACGAGCCCTTCTGGCCCGGCGAAAAATACTCTTCCGCTTCCAGCACCTCGGTGCGCTGCAGATGGCGGATCTCGGTCGCCAGCCGCTCGACCGACGAGGCGATGACGCCGAGCGTGGCGAAGAACATGGCATGGCGGTCGCGAGGGATGACCTGCGTCGACACCGGCTCCGGCTTGAGCCCAAGCTTTTTCGCCACATGCTCTTCGACATAGGGATCGATGTTGGCGAAGGTGCCGATCGCGCCGGAGATAGCGCAGGTGGCAATATCCTCTCGCGCGTGCACCAGCCGCTCGCGGCAGCGTGAGAACTCGGCATAGGCCTGCGCCAGCTTGACGCCGAACGTGGTCGGCTCGGCATGAATGCCGTGGCTGCGGCCGATGGTGACGGTGTCCTTGTGCTCGAAGGCCCGGCGCTTCAGCGCGGCGAGCAGGCCGTCGAGGTCGGCCAGCAAAATATCGCTGGCGCGGCTGAGCTGCACCGCAAGGCAGGTGTCGAGAACATCCGATGAGGTCATGCCCTGGTGGATGAAACGCGCATCCGGCCCGACGAATTCGGCGAGATGGGTGAGGAAGGCGATGACGTCGTGCTTGGTGACGGCCTCGATCTCGTCGATCTTGCCGACGTCGAATTGGGCGGCGCCGCCTTTTTCCCAGATGGTCTTGGCGGCTTCTCTGGGGATGACGCCGAGCTCGGCCAGCGCATCGCAGGCATGGGCCTCGATCTCGAACCAGATGCGGAAGCGGGTTTCCGGCGACCAGATGGCGACCATTTCCGGCCGGGAATAGCGAGGGATCATCCGTCAGTCCTGATATGTCGGTGGTTAAGTGCGCCTCCTATCAGAGGCGGACCGAATGCTCAACGCTGCCGGCGTGCAAACCACACGCTGGCGGCGGCAAGCGCGATGAATCCGAGCGGAAAATAGAGCCTGATACCCAGCACCACGAACTGGTAGAGCGCCGTCAGCGAGGTGAAGACCAGTTCGAACGCCCACCGGGCGGTGAAGGCCTCCGCGTGCCATTCGGCATAATAGGAGCGGTATTGCAGCGCAAACAACCCGCCGGTGAAGGCGAGCGTCGTGGCAAGCAGGCAGACGAAGGCGGCGGCGAACGCCACCTCCCAGTGCCGGTCCAGCGAGACCAGCCGCGCCGCGAACAACCCGACGGGAAAGGCCAATGCCGCGCCGGTTGCGAACAGCAGGGCGACGAAGCGGATCTTTTCCGGGGTCTCCCAATTGTCGAGCCAAAGGCCGGTCAGCGCGCTGGCGCCCATGGCCATCGCCCACAGCAAGGCGCCGACAAGCGCCGTGCCCGTCGCTGGCATGGCGCGGCTGACGCGATTTCCGGCGCGCTTGCGCCTGCTGGATTGATCGAGCGCAGTCACAGGCGTCCGGTCACGGCGATCCAGCGAAAATCCGGCCCTTCGAAGCCGTATTGGCGCACTGCGATCAGCACCGCATAGGCGCTGATGCTGTCCATCGAGAACGTCTGCACCGCGCCGATCCTGTAGCCGTTCGGGCAGCCACGGCTTTTCGGGATCGATTTATCCTCATGCAGCAGATGGGTCCGGCCGCCATCCCTGGCCTCGATCCGCAGCAGGCGAAAACCGTTGACCTCGCCCTGGCTCTGGCAGCTTTCGGTGTCATTCATGCCGATCTCGTCCAGCCGGAATTCCAGCGGCGGGTCGACCGGCGAAAAGATCGGCCGTGGGTTCACCACCATGCGGAACGGGTCGGCCGACAATTCGGTCACCGGGTTGAAGCCGGCGGTGATGCCGCGGTTGGCGGTAAGCTCGGCCTGGGCAATGATTGCTTCGCCTTTTTGCTTGGCTTGCTGACGGGCCGTCTCGAGCGAGGCGGTCTCATCCTCCAGCCGGACCCGGATTGGCGTGCCCTTCAGGAACGTGTCGTCGGCGGTGTTGATGTAGTAGCGATTGGCATAGGGAAAGCCCGAACCGTCTGCCACACCATATTCCTCGAAGGCGAAGACGCTGCCATCCTTGCTGAAGCCGAGGATTTCAAGCTCGGCGACATCGCCCGCTCGGGCGGCCATGGCGGATGCCAGATGGACCAGCAGGCAAACGCCAATCAGGACGAGATTTCGCATCGGGGTTCCGCTCCGCCTGCCTTGGTTCGATCGTTCCCTATCACGAGACAGTCCAAAACATCGTGCTATTCAAAAGGCGATGCATCCAATTTCGCCTCTGTTTGTTATCGTCGATCGGTTTCAAAAGGAGAACACCCCATGACTGAGGCCAGCAAGATTCGCGAGCATATGGAAGTGGTCGGCGCCGACGGCGTTCACATCGGCACCGTCGACAGGGTCGATGGCGAGCGGATCAAGTTGACCAAGGCCGACAGCGGCGAGGGCGCCCATCAGGGGCATCACCACTACATTCCCTTGAGCCTGCTTGCCGAGGTCGAGGGCCAGAAAGTGTGGCTGTCGGCGAATTCGGATGTCGCGGTCAGCTTCGAGGAAGAGGAGTCCGACCCGACCTGACTGAAAGTCAGCGCGACGACCACACCGGAAACAGATCGCCTTCGGCCGGCGTCGCGGCATGGATGCCGCGGCTGATTGCGCGCGCCATGGTGGCGCCGGCGGCGGCAAAGAAATCGACGGCATCGTCGGCGCTGAGTTCTATGCCGCTCTTGCCCGTCGCCAGCGCGAACACCAGATCGCCGTCAGCCGGCGTGTGCACGGGCCAGATGGCGCGCACGAAGCCGTCATGCGCTGAAATGGCCAGCCGCTTGGCTGCCGCCTTGGTCAGCACGGCGTCGGTGGCGATGACGGCGATGGTGGTGTTGCCACCGGCCTCGGCTTGTCCACCGACACGCTTGTCGCGGTATTTCAACAGGATCCGCCTGGCGTCGTCCGGCATCGGCGAGGGATAGCCAAGCCCGCCGAACTCATCCCCGATCTCGAATGGCGCCGCCCAGAAATAGCGGGTCCGCGCGATCGTTACCGAGCCGGTCGGGTTGGCGGCGGCGAGCGCGCCGATGGTGACGCCCCTGTCGAGCACAGTCGAGGCAGAGCCAAGGCCGCCCTTCAGCCCGGAACTCAGCGCCCCGGTGCCGGCGCCGATTGTGCCGAGCGGAAAGTCGACTGTTGCCGCCTGGGCGGCTTCGTAGCCGAGGTCGCGGTAGGGAGGATAACGGCCCCAATCCTTGTCGCCGCCATTGCGCAGGTCGAACAGGATCGCCGCCGGCACGATCGGCACGCGAAAGCCGCCAACATCGACGCCAATGCCTTTTTCGCGCAGCGCCGCCTGAACGCCGGAGGCGGCGTCGAGGCCGAAGGCCGAGCCGCCCGACAGCACGACGGCATGAACCGCCTCGATGGAATTGTGCGGTTCGAGCAGGTCGGTCTCGCGCGTACCCGGCGCGCCGCCGAGGATCTGCACGCCACCGACCGCCGGTTCGTCGCACAATACGGTGGTGACGCCCGATTTCAGCTTGGCGTCCGACGCGTTGCCGACGCGCAGGCCGGCGACATCGGTGATCAGATTGCGCGGCCCGGTGCGAAACATCAATTCGTCTCCGCCGGCACGAAACGCGTCCCGTCGAAGCGGAAGGCGCGATAGAGGTTTTGGCTCAGATCGCCTTTGTCGTCGAACCGTAGCGGGCCGATCGCGGTGGTGAAATCATGCCCGGTTAGCGCGTCGGCCAGCCCCTTGCCCGAGGTCTCGGGCGCGGCCGAGGCCGTCTTGGCAATCTCCACCGCCGCATAGGCCGGCAAGGCATAGCCATCCGGCGCGATGTTTTTGGCCGTAAACGCCGCCAGCACCTTGGGATCGGCGACATCGGCCCATTCCGGCGGCGCGATCATCAGCGTGCCGACGGCGTAAGGCACATCGCCGGGTGGCGTGCGCAAATTCTCGCCGCCGGCAAAGACAATGCCGGCCTCGAGCTGGCCGGCGTCGCGGCCCATAATGGCGATGTCGTCGCCGTCGCCACCGGCAAAGACATGCGTGGCGCCCGCCTTCTTCAGCCGCCCGATCAGCCCGATCTGGTTGTCGAGCTGCGGCCGGAACGTGTCTGTGAAGACCGGCTTCAGCGCTGCCTGCTCCGCTGCGGCGCGTAGCGTCTCGGCGATTTCGCGGCCATAGATGGTGCCGTCATCGACGATGGCGAACAATTCGCTCTGCCACAGCCGGGTCAGGATGGCGGCCACCGCATTGCGCTCGTCGTCGCCGCGTGGCCCCAGCCGGTAGACCGGCCAGCCGGTTTTGGCGCGGCGGTCGGTCAGGCTTTCGGTGCGCACGCCAACGGTGATGACCGGTATGTTGGCGTCCTTGAGGATCGGCAGCGCCGCCTGGATCGCCTCGGTGCAGAGGAAGCCGACGACGATATCGACCTTCGCAGCGGCGAATTCCCTGGCGGCGGCAGCCCCGCCATCGGCGGTGCAGGCATCGTCGACCGTCCTGATCTCGGCGCCGTTGGCTTCTGCTGCCAGGGCAGCGCCCGCCTCGATCTGCTTGCCCAGGATCGCCGACGGACCGGACAGGGGCGCGGCGACGCCGACAAGCAGCGTCTGCGCGCCGGCGCTTGCCGGCAGCAGCCAGAGCAGTGCCGCTATTACAGCTGTTGGGGGTCGCATTCTGACGACGAATTCCTCCGTGCCGGTCGCATGCTTCCAGCGTCTCTTCCGCCAAGACCTAAAGGCTGCCCGTCCCAGGCGCAACACGGGAATTTGCGGATTGGCGTCAACCACTTCGCTTGTGGCCTATTGTGTGCCGCCATATATAACGCTTGGATTCCCGCTTATGGAAAATCATCGGTGTTGAAGTTGAACGACATAGGGCCTCAGGCCTATCGCGACGCGATGGCGCATTTTGCCGGCCACGTCCATGTGGTGACCACCGACGGGCTCGCCGGCAAACGCGGCACGACGGTGATTGCGGCCTGTTCGGTGTCGGACACGCCGCCGACGGTTCTCGTCTGTCTCAACCGCGAGAATGCCAAGAACGAGCTCTTCGTGCAAAACGGCCGGTTTGCGCTGAACACGCTGGCTTCGCACCAGCAGCCCCTATCGGTGGCGTTTTCAGGCCTGACCGGGCTGTCTGCCGATGAGCGTTTCGCGCTTGGCGAGTGGGATGTCATATCGACGGGCGCGCCTACCCTGAAGGGCGCTCTTGCGGTTTTCGACTGCGAATTGATCGATACCAAGGATCTCGCCACCCATCGTGTGCTTTTTGGCAAGGTGACAGGCCTGCGCATGGGCGATAATTTGCGGCCGCTGATCTACCACGCCCGCGACTACCACGTGCTGCAGAGCGGAGCAGAGGCGGCAACGGAGAAAGAATGACCGAGCTGAAACCGCGCCCCGCGCCGCGGACGATCGACGAAACGCTCGATCTCCTGACCGGCGCGGACTATGTCGCGGACCGCTCGCTCGCAACGGTGCTGTTCCTGTCGCTGCGCATGCAGCGGCCGCTCTTCCTCGAGGGCGAGGCCGGCGTCGGCAAGACCGAGATCGCCAAGGTGCTGGCGCAGGCACTCGGCCGCCGGCTGATCCGCCTGCAATGCTATGAAGGGCTCGACGTCTCGTCCGCTGTCTATGAGTGGAATTACGCCGCGCAGATGATAGAGATCCGCATGGAGGAGGCGGCAGGCTCGGTCGACCGCTCCGACATGGAGCGCAATGTCTTTTCCGAAAAATACCTGATCCGCCGGCCGGTGCTCGATGCGCTGACCGGCAAGGCGGGTGCGGCCCCGGTGTTCCTGATCGACGAGCTCGACCGCACCGACGAAGCCTTCGAGGCGTTCCTGCTCGAAATCCTGTCCGATTTCCAGGTGACGGTGCCCGAGCTTGGCACGATCAAGGCGGAGGAGCCGCCGATCGTCATCATCACCACCAACCGCACCCGCGAAATCCACGACGCGCTGAAGCGGCGCTGCCTCTATCACTGGGTCGACTATCCCAATGCCGAGCGCGAGCTGGAGATCGTGCGCCGCAAGGTGCCGCAGGCCAACAGCCGACTTTCGGCCGAAGTGGTGTCGTTCATCCAGAAGCTGCGCCGGGTCGAGCTGTTCAAGGCGCCGGGTGTCGCCGAAACCATCGACTGGGCCGGCGCGCTGACCGAACTCGACAAGGTGGCGCTCGATCCCGAAACCGTCTCCGACACGATCGGCGTTTTGTTGAAATACCAGGACGACATTGCCCGCATCGGCGCGGGCGAGGGCCGGCGCATCCTCGATGAGGTCAAGGCCGAACTGGCGGCGGCGGAGTAGGGCAGTGAAGGCGCCGGGTGCTTACCCCAAAGAGACCGACCCCAGAGAGGCGACGGAAGACGGGCGCATCGCCGACAACATCGTCTATTTCGCCCGCACCTTGCGCAAATCCGGCATGCGGGTCGGGCCGGCTTCGGTCAAGGATGGGATCGAGGCGGTGCTGGCAGCCGGCATCGGTTCGCGCGACGATTTCTACTGGACGCTGCATGCCGTGCTGGTGTCGCGGCACGAGGATCACCCTGTTTTCGACGAAGCCTTCCGGCTGTTCTGGAAATCGCGCGAGCTGATCGAGAAACTTCTGGTGATGTTCTCGCCGGTGGCGCCCGACACCAGGGAGAAGCAAAAGCCGCGCGCGGCAGAAAACCGCGTCAGCCAGGCCATGTTCGAAGGCCACGAGAAGAATCGGCCGGTCAGGGAAATCCCGGAGATCGAAGTCGACGCCCGGCTAACCTTCTCCGGGAATGAAGTGCTGCGCGGCAAGGACTTTGCCCAGATGAATGCCGACGAGATGGCAGACGCCAAGAAGGCGATTGCCCGACTGCGGCTGCCGTTCGACATGGTCCGTACCCGACGCTTCCAGGCAGACCTGCATGGCCGCCGTATCGATCCACGCGCCATGATGCGGTCGGCCGCCCGAACCGGCGGCGAACTGATCCTGCCGAAATTCCGTTCCGCCCGCAAGGTCCATCCGCCGCTGGTCGTGCTTGCCGACATCTCCGGCTCGATGAGCCAGTACACGCGCATCTTTCTGCATTTCCTGCATGCGCTGACCGAAAAACGGCGGCGCGTGCACACCTTCGTCTTCGGCACGCGACTGACCAATCTCACGCGGCAGATGCGCCATCGCGACCCCGATGCCGCCCTTGCCGACTGCTCGGCGGCGGTGAAGGACTGGTCGGGCGGCACCCGCATCGGCGATACGCTGGCGGAGTTCAACAAGCACTGGTCACGCCGCGTGCTCGGGCAGGGCGCGGTGGTGCTTTTGATCACCGACGGTTTGGAGCGCGACGATGTTTCCGGCCTGTCGGAGGAGATGGATCGCCTGCACAAATCCTGCCGGCGGCTGATCTGGCTCAACCCGCTTCTGCGCTTTGGCGGCTTCGAGGCGCGGGCCCGCGGCGTCAGAGCGATGCTGCCTCATGTCGACGAGTTCCGCTCGGTACACAATCTCGATGCGCTGGCCGACCTCTGCGCCTCGCTGGACAAGAAATCGGCCGCTTCGGTCGATCCGCGTCGCTGGCTGGACGCTGGTGTCAGGCGCGCCGCATAGCCATATTGGATTCCGAAAAACAGGCTCCCAGAGAAAAACAGACTTTGAGGCAAGCGATCATGGACAACAGCATCTATCTCGATGAGGCCCGCGACCCCTTGATCATCGCGGAAGGCTGGATGAAGGACGGCAAGGATGTCGCCATCGCCACTGTGGTCGAGACCTGGGGTTCGGCGCCGAGGCCGGTCGGCAGTCATCTGGTCATCGACGCCGAAGGCAATTTCCACGGCTCGGTCTCGGGCGGCTGCGTCGAGGGCGCCGTGGTAAGCGAGGCGATCGACGTCATCGATAGCGGCAAGGCCAAAATGCTGGAGTTTGGCGTTGCCGACGAAACCGCCTGGCAGGTCGGCCTGTCCTGCGGCGGCCGCATCAAGGTCTATGTGGAGCGGCTTGGTTAGGCATGGATCCCTACGCTCTCAAAACGCTCAATGCCGAACGCCGGGCCCGCCGCGCCGCGATCCTGGTCACCGATCTCGGCGACGGCCGCGACCGCATCGTGCGCGAAGGCGACCAGGTTGCCGGCGATCTCGGGCAAGCGATCGCCAAGGCATTTCGCACCGGCAATTCCGGTTCGGTCGAGGCTGAAGGGCGCACCTTCTTCCTCAACGCGCATTTGCCGCAGCCGCGCCTGGTGGTAGTCGGCGCCGTCCATATCAGTCAGGCGCTGGCGCCGATGGCCAGGATCGCCGGCTATCCCCTGGAGATCGTCGATCCGCGCACCGCCTTCGCCACCCCGGACCGTTTTCCCGATGTAGCACTCCATGCCGAATGGCCGGAGGATGTGCTGAAACGCCAGCCGCTCGACAGCTATACGGCGCTCGCCGCCGTCACCCATGATCCGAAGATCGACGATTTCGCACTGAAGGCCGCGCTCGACGCCAACTGTTTCTATGTCGGCGCACTCGGCAGCCGCAAAACACACGCCAGGCGCGTCGAGCGCCTGCTGGCGCTCGGCGCCAGCGCCGACCAGATCGCCCGCATCCACGCACCGATCGGTATCGACATTGGCGCGGCGAGCCCGGCCGAGATCGCCGTCGCCATCCTGGCGCAGACGATCCACGCCTTTCGCTCGCGCGGTCTCGAAGCCAAAGGCGCGGCGGCGTGAAGTTCGGGCCGATCCCGATCGATCAGGCGCAAGGCGCGGTGCTCGCGCATGCCACCACGGCCGGCGAGCGACGTTTCCGCAAGGCACACAGGCTGAGCGCCGAAGACGTGGCGGTGCTGAAGGCGGCCGGCATTGCCGAAATCGTCGTCGCGGTGCTTGCCACCGATGATCTCAGCGAGGATGCGGCGGCTGAAAAGATCGCTGCAAGCATGGCCCATCGCAACATCGAGGCAAAACCCGCCGCGACCGGCCGGGTCAATCTCCATGCCAAGGCAGCCGGTGTCTTCACCGTCGATGCCGCCATGATCGACGCTATCAACACGGTCGACCCGACCATCACCATTGCCACGCTGGCGCAGCACGCACCTGTCGAGAAGGGACAGATGGTCGCGACGGTCAAGATCATCCCGTTCGCCGTTGCCTCGGCCCTTGTCGATGCGGTGACAAAGATATGCGCCGGCGGCGAGATCTTCGCCGTCAACGCTTATCGGCCGGTGCGCATCGGCGTGATTCAGACGATGCTGCCCGGCATCAAGGCCAGCGTGCTCGACAAGACGCTGCGCGTCACCGAGGCCCGGCTGGCACGCTCCGGCGGTCGGCTGACGACGGAGCGCCGCACGCCGCACGAGATCGCGCCTGTAGCCGAGGCCGCGGCCGCGCTGGCGCGCGACAACGACATGGTGGTGATCTTCGGCGCCTCGGCGATGAGCGACTTCAACGATGTCGTTCCGGCGGCGATCGAGGCAGCAGGTGGCACGGTGATCCGCGCGGGCATGCCCGTCGATCCCGGCAATCTGCTGGTGCTGGGCACGCTCGACGGCAAGCGCGTCATCGGCGCGCCCGGTTGCGCCCGCAGCCCCAAGGAGAACGGTTTCGATTGGGTGCTCGACAGGCTGATCGCCGGCCTCGACGTCACAGCCAAGGACATCGCCGGCATGGGCGTTGGCGGCCTCTTGATGGAAATCCCGACCAGGCCGCAGCCGCGCGAGCCGCTGCCGGCGAGAGCCGGGCTGAAGGTCGAGATCGTGCTTCTGGCCGCCGGTCGCTCCAGCCGCATGGGCGGGCCGAACAAGCTTCTGGCGCTGTTCGACGGCAAGCCGCTGGTGCGCCGCACCGCTGAACGGGCGCTCGATTCCAAGGCTTCTGCCACCGTTGTCGTCACCGGCCATCAGCGCGAGCGGGTTCACGCCGTGCTCTCGGGCCTCGACGTGATGTTTGCCGACAACCCGGATTTTGCCGACGGCCTGTCCTCGTCTCTAAAAGCCGGCATTGCCCGCGTTGGAGCCGAGGCGGCCGGCGCCATGATCGTCCTCGGCGACATGCCGGGCATTTCCTCGACCGATCTCGACCGGCTGATCGAGGCCTTCCGTAGGGACGGCGGCCGCTCAGTGGTGCGTGCCGCCCATGACGGCCGCCGCGGCAATCCGGTGCTGTTGCCACGCGCGCTATTTGGAGGCATCGCCCACCTCGAGGGCGACACCGGCGCCCGCCATCTGGTCGAGGCCGAAGGGCTCGATGTCATCGATGTCGAGATCGGCGACGGCGCGTCGATCGATGTCGACACGCGCGAGGCGCTCGAAGACGCCGGCGGCGTGCTGCAGGATTGACAAAGCGCGGCTGAAAAACGCATGCCTTTAGCATGGCTCTCTCTTTACTTGCCTCAGCGCTTCTACCCCCCTCTGGCCTGCCGGCCATCTCCCCCTCAAGGGGGGAGATCAGCAGCCTCGATGGCGGCGTCTATCCTGCAGCTTTGAAGATTGGCGGAAGGCGGCGTGATATCCAATCTCCCCCCTTGAGGGGGAGATGGCCGGCAGGCCAGAGGGGGGCGGCCGCGTTCCATACCCTTCTGGTTTCACTTCTTTTCCTGTTCTCTGCCGCCCACGCGGACGCGCTCGAACTAAAACCCTACAAGGATGACCTCTTCGCCTATCCGGCGACCCTCTCTTCGTCTGACAAAGGCGCCTACACCGTCATCGACTATCGCGAGATGCGCGACATCAACGACCGCGACGAAGTGCCGGAAAAGCGCGTGCAGGCTAAGTATACCGACACCGGCGTGCGCAAGGTGCAGCGGGATTTGATGCTGAAAACCGATGCCGGCGATGTCAGGCATGTCGCCGTTGGTAAGACCGAAGGCGCCGGCATCATCGTGCTTTACCTGCACGGGCAGGGCGGCAGCCGCAAGCAGGGCGTCGACGACTTCACCTTCGGCGGCAACTTCAACCGAATCAAGAACCTGATGGCCGGCAATGGCGGCCTCTATCTCTCACCCGATTTCACCGATTTCGGCGACAAGGGTGCGGCCCAGGTCGCGGCGCTGATCGGCCACTATGCCGAGGCCTCGCCGGACGCCAAGATTTTCGTCGCCTGCGGCTCGATGGGTGGTGCGCTGTGCTGGAAGCTGGCCGGCCGCAACGATACGGGACGGCGCATAAACGGGCTGCTGCTGCTCGGCTCGCTGTGGGATGACGGTTTCCTGTCGAGCCCGGCCTACAGGCGCCATGTGCCGGTGTTCTTCGGCCAAGGCAGCAAGGACCCGGTCTTTCCCGTGGAGAAGCAGGAAGCCTTCTTCCGCTCCATCACTGCGAACTCGAAAGCCTATCCGACCCGGTTCGTCCGGTTCGAGACCGGCACCCACGGCACGCCGATCCGCATGGTCGACTGGCGCCAAACGTTGAACTGGATGCTGTCGAAAGCGCCTTGAGGCATATCGCCCAGAGGTGACCGTTAGTTTTGGCGATCATGGCTCGGCCGATATCCTCTTAGGTGTAGGCTGATATGATCCAACGATCGGAAGCACAGCGATGGACGCTCACCCCTTCAAGATCCAAATTCCGAACGAACAACTTGAAGATCTCCAGCGTCGGCTTAGCGCAACACGATGGCCGATTCCGCTAAGCGAAGCGGGCTGGAACGATGGGGCCGACCTGGCGTTCATCAAGCGCCTTGCGGATTGCTGGCGAGACCGCTTCGACTGGAGAGTGCAAGAGGCGCGGCTGAACCGGCTGCCGCAATATCTGACGAGGCTGAACAACCTAGATGTCCACTTTGTCCACCAGCCAGGCAACGGACCGGCGCCGCTGCCGCTGATCATAACGCATGGCTGGCCCGGCTCGTTCATCGAAATGGAACACGTCATTCCATTGCTGGCAGACCCAGCTGCCCATGGTGGTGACCCGGCCGACGCTTTCCACGTGGTAGTTCCCTCCTTGCCCGGATACGGCTTTTCCCAGGCGCCGACGGAACCAGGCTTCCATTCCGGCCGCATCGCGGAGTTATGGGTACAGTTGATGCGCGGGCTCGGCTACGACCGCTTCGCTTCCCAAGGAGGCGACATCGGCGCGGGCGTTTCCGCCTGGATGGCACGGCTCCATTCCGAAAGCGTGCTTGGCGTCCACGTCAATTACATTCCCGGGAGCTATCGGCCCCCCTTGGGTGCAGGTCTGCCATCTGTCACCGTTGAGGAGCAGGCCTTTCTGGAAAAGGCCGCGGCCTGGACGGCAACGGAGGGCGCCTATGCCCATCTGCAGGGCACGAAGCCTCAGACGCTTGCTTATGCTCTGACAGACTCGCCGATCGGTCTCGCAGCCTGGATGATCGAGAAGTTCCGTAGCTGGAGCGATTGCGACGGTGACGTGGAGCGCACCTTCGGCATGGACACGCTCCTTACGGATGTTTCGCTCTATTGGTTCAGCAACGCGCTCACCTCGTCCTTGCGGCTCTACAAGGAGAATCGACTGTTCCCTCTTGCGTTCGAGACGCTGGAACGCGTTTCGCCGCCATTTGGGGTAGCGCTTTTCCCTCGCGAGTTGCCGATGCCGCCTCGATCCTGGGTGGCGCGGGTCTTTGACGTTCAGCGATGGACATCGATGCCGCGAGGGGGCCATTTCGCTGCGCTGGAGGAACCGAGTCTTCTGGTCGAGGACATTCGCGCCTTCTTCCGGCCGATGCGTTCCCGGCCTGAAACGAGAAGGCGAATGTGAAGGACTGCTTGAGCGCGGCGGTTCCTGGTAAGATCCCTACGGCGCGGTGTTGTAGTCGACCACCGTCTGCGGGTTCTCCTCGCCATCGTAAGACGCGTCCACATCATATTGGACGAGGGA
Organism: Mesorhizobium sp. M0029; assembly: GCF_040323735.1. Taxonomy (NCBI): domain Bacteria; kingdom Pseudomonadati; phylum Pseudomonadota; class Alphaproteobacteria; order Hyphomicrobiales; family Phyllobacteriaceae; genus Mesorhizobium; species Mesorhizobium sp. M0029. The sequence goes on along the minus strand of NZ_JAMYVF010000002.1, from coordinate 260,638 downwards.
AAAATCGCCGTTACGGAACAGGTATATCCCCTTGTCCGAGGCGTCGCCGATGCCGCGCCATTTGTTGAACGTGGTCAGCGTCTTGGCGTCTTCGTCATATTCGGAATTGGCCGCCCAGCCGGATGTGCGGAAGCCGATGATATCCATGCCCAGCAGTTTGCCGTCGCTGTCATTGTTCTCGTAACGGATATCCATTTCGGGCTCGGTGAACTGCAACTGCCGCACGCCCGATACTTCGTCGGTCATGTAGTAGACCGAACTTGCGTTATAGGCTGCCGCTTGGCAGTAGAACTCGAAAAGCCGCGTTTCCTTGTCGGGATCGCTGGCAGCCGCGTCCTTTGCCTTGTATTTGATCGAAAAGATGTTCGGCTCCTCGCCGAGAAATTGCTTGTCACACTGATCGCCATAATCGGCGGCGAACAGTTTCTTCACCTGCTCGAGTGCGGTGTCCTTCTTCGGCGGCGGCGGCCCGTCACCACAGCTTGGCGGCAGCGCCTCCTCGAAATCGGCCTTGGACGGCTTCAGCGCGCCCTTGTCGATAAAGATCGGGCGGAATGGCGGGGCCTGGATCTGAGCGCTGACCTGGCGCAGCGTGTAACAGCCGGCGAAGACCGCCTCGTTGCCGTCCTTGCCGGTGGCGCGGATGGCGACCGGAACACTGTAGTAGATGCTGCCGGCCGCGCCCTCATCGGAAACGGCGCCGGTTTCGACATCGACCTTGTCGGTGCCGTCATAGCCCTTGACGAGTGTGTCGAAATCCTTTGCCGGCTTTGTATCGCCGTAGTAAGCCCAGGCGCGGGCGAATTCGTGCCGGTTGATGGCGCTGTAGAGCGAGCGGATGACGGCTGCGGCATCCGACCTGTCATCGACGTAAGGGGCTTGGTCATCGGCTGCCGGTTCATCGTCGGCGAACACAGCCTGGCCGGATGCGGCAAGGGAGCAAAAGGCGGCCGCTGCCAGAAAGACGCGTCTCATCTGAGAATCTCCACCACGAAAGGAGCCTATCATAGAGATTGCGGCGACGTGGTGACGCTTGAAAAATCCTCCGGGAAGGCGCTACGTCCCGCGGTCGGCGCTTCAGCCGCAATGGAGATTTGACGTGACACTATCGATGTATGAAGCCTCGGTGCCGGTGTTTTCGGCCAGGCTGAAGGCGCTGTCCGGCGTGCTGTCGGCAGCCGAACAGAATGCAACTGAACGCAAGATCGACCCGCAGGTGTTTTTGACCGCGAGGCTGGCGCCCGACATGTACGCACTGGTCAGGCAGGTGCAGGTTGCCACCGACCACGCCAAGGGCGCGCCATCACGGCTGGCCCGTCGCGAAGTGCCGAAATACGAAGACAATGAAGCGACCTTCGCCGAGTTGCAGGCGCGCCTGACCAAGACGCTCGATCTGCTGGCGTCATTCTCAGCCGCCGAATTCGAGGGTTCGGATGAAAGGGTGGTCGAACTGAAGTTTGGCCAGCGCGAAGCCTCGATGCCAGGCATGCAGTATCTGCTGCATGTCGCCATGCCCAACTTCTATTTCCACGTGACCACCGCCTACGACATCCTGCGCCACAATGGCGTGCCGCTGACCAAGGGCGCCTATCTCGGTAATCGTTGACGAATTGCGCTTTGCGAGGTTTCCCGGCCGCTGCCGGGAAACTTCGTTTGACGCTGGTTCAGCGCCAAGGCCTTGATCAACGCGGTGACATTTCGCGCGCGATGCGCGGGAAATCGGCCGGCTTGACGCCGATGTCGGCGCGGTCGGCATTGCTCATCGAGTGCAGCAGCGCCAGGGCGGAACGATAACGCTGCTGCTCCTGCGGACGCGGACGGGCAAACATTTCAGTGAAGAACCCCATGATTCGGCCCCTTGTTGATCCTCCACGGCGCCGAATATAGGAAATTTGTGAAGATTGTGCAGTGCAGCATTTGCATGGCAGCCATGCCAGGCGAATTTTTTTCGGCACAATTGGCCCATGCGCTGAAACTTGTGGCGCATCCCCACCGTATGCATAGACGCTGGCACATGGCCGGCTTTTCCTCGCCACTCCTGGCGAATTTCCGGACTGCACGCAAATGCAGTCCGGCTTTTTGTTGGGTCTTGCGCATCGCCAACCGGGCCCGCCCAAACCGCAAACGCCTAAACTGGTTAAGATCAGCGGCATTCATTTTTAACGAGCCGGTTCTATGCTGCGACCGGCTCTGTTCGCACGCTTAAACGAGGGGGAGGCTGACATCGGCGCCAAGCGGGATTTCGCTTCCTTGCTCGACGATCTGTTCGTTGCCTCCGACAAGGATGAGGCGGCGGAAGAGACGAGCGCGCGGCCATCGATCCCGTTCGACTATCTCTCCGTGGCCGACGAGCTTCATTCCGGCCGCATCAAGGTCTCGGGCGAAACGTTCGCCGCCGAATACCGCGAGGCGGGAGCCGATCTCGCCGCCGAATTCGCAGCCCTTCTCGATCATGCCAAGCTGGCGCTGGCCGGCGAAGAGGCAAAGCCCGAGGAAAAGCTGCCGCCGATCGACCCTGACGCGATCGCCGTCGAGCTCGGCCTCGATCATCCAGTCAAGAACGCCGATCTCGGCCGCATGCGCCGCAGCTTCGCCTTCGCCAACCACCCCGACCGCGTCGCGCCGCATCTGCGCCAGCGCGCAATGATCCGCATGCAGGTGGCCAACATGCTGATCGACGAGGCCAAGCGGCGCGCTTTGGCTGGCGTCCGGCGCTGACTTTCCAGGGTTCACGCAAAAGTCGGTCCGCTAAGGGTTGGAGAGCGGCGCCGCTTTCCCTATAGATGCGGCTTCCTTCCAGCGTAGCCGCGCAATTCCCGCCGGAGAAAATTCGATGCATAAACGCCGTCTCGGTCGGACCGATCTTCTTGTGACCCAGATCTGCCTGGGGTCGATGACCTGGGGCGAGCAGAACACCGAGGCCGATGGCCATGCGCAGATGGATCTGGCTTTTGAGCGCGGCGTGAATTTCATCGACACCGCCGAGCTCTACCCGATCCCGCCCAAGGCTGAGACGCAGGGGCGCACGGAAAAGATCATCGGCAGCTGGATGAAGGCCAAGGGCAACCGCGACAAGGTGATCCTGGCCTCGAAGGTGGTCGGCCGCACCGCCAACAGCTGGTTTCGTGGCGACCGTCCGTCGAAATTGGTGCGCGCCGATATCTTTGACGCCATCGACAAATCGCTGTCCAAGCTCGGCACCGACTATCTCCATCTCTATCAGATCCATTGGCCGGAGCGCGACATCCCCTGGGGCGCCAACCCGACCCGCGTGGGTGCTGTGCCGCGCCGTGCCGATGCCGTTGGCGCGCCGGCCGGCGAGACACCGATCGCCGAGACACTCGCAGTCTTCGAGGAGCTGGTGAAGGCGGGAAAGATCCGCCATCTCGGCCTGTCGAACGAAAGCTCCTGGGGCGTCATGCGCTTCATCGCCGAGGCCGACAAGGGCGTCGGCCCGCGCATCGTTTCGCTGCAGAACGCCTACAATCTGGTCAACCGTACCTTTGAGGTGAACCTGGCCGAAGTCTGCGGGCGCGAGGATGTCGGCTTTCTCGCCTATTCGCCGCTGGCGCAGGGCTATCTCACCGGCAAATACGACCATGGCGCACGGCCGCAGGGTTCGCGCTCGCAGCTGTTCAACCGCGGCCAGCGCTACGAGACGCCAAATGCGGCGGAGGCGCAGCTCGCATACAATAAACTGGCGCGTTCCTTCGGCCTTGAACCGGCGCTGTTTGCCAACGCCTATGTCGCCAGCCGGCCTTTCGTCACTTCCAGCATCATCGGCGCGACGACGATTGCCCAGCTTGAGATGGCGCTGTCGTCAGCCGACGTGACCTGGACCGACGAGATGCAGAAGGGCGTGGATGCGATCCACCAGCGCGTCGGCAATCCGTGTCGATAAGCAGACCGTTTGGCCGGAATTGCCGGGTAAAGACAAGGGGAAGGGGACAGCCATGGATTTTCCGATCGAGACCGTCAGGGGAAAATTTCCGGCGCTGGACCTGACCGATAAGGGCCGCCGGCGCATCTATCTCGACAATCCGGCCGGCACCCAGGTGCCGCAAGCGGTTGCCGACGCGGTGGCGCGCTGCCTCCTGACCACCAACGCCAATCTCGGCGGTTATTTCGAAACCACGCTTGCCGCGCAACAGGTGGTCGACGGCGCCCATGCGGCGATGGCCGATTTCCTGGGTGCAGCGAGCGCTGAGGAAATCATCATCGGCGCCAATATGACGACGCTGACCTATCACATGTCGCGCACGCTCGGCCGCGGCTTCAAGCCGGGCGACGAGATCATCGTGACCCGCATGGATCATGAGGGCAATGTCTCGCCTTGGCTGCAGCTGGCCGAAGACCTTGGCCTCTTGGTGCGCTTCCTGCCTTTCGACGAGAACAGTTGGCAGGTCGAGGAGGCGGCGCTCAGCGCTCTGCTTACCGACAGGACAAAACTCGTTGCGCTGAACTATGCGTCGAACCTCACCGGCTCGATCAACCGGGTCAAGGCGCTGACGCGAATAGCCAAACAGGCCGGCGCGCTCGTCTATGTCGATGCCGTGCAGTTCGCCCCGCACGGGCTGGTCGACGTGCAGGAACTCGGCTGCGACTTCCTGATCTGCTCGGCCTACAAGTTCTTCGGCCCGCACATGGGCATTCTTTGGGGCCGCCGCGACATCATCGATGCGCTGAAACCCTACAAATGCCGTTGCTCGTCCAATGGCCTGCCGGAGCGCTTCGAACTCGGTACGCCGCAGATCGAACTGATGGCCGGACTTACCGCAGCGGTCGATTACTTCGCCGAACTCGGTGCTGCGGCCGGCGAGGGCGGTTCGCGAAGGCAAAAGATCGCAAAGGCATACGAAGTGTCGATCGCCTACGAAAACCCGCTGGCGCTGAGGCTGATCGATGGGCTGTCCGCCATTGAGGGCCTGACCATCCGCGGCATCACAGATCAGAAGCGTGTCATTGAGCGCGTGCCGACCGTGTCCTTCACCGTCGACGGCATCGTGCCAGAGACGATCGTGCGGCAGATGAATGCCGAGAACATTTTTCTATGGTCGGGTCACAACTACGCCTGGGAGATCGTCCACCATCTCGGCATTCCGGCCGAGCAGGGAGTCGTGCGCATCGGTATTGCGCACTACAACACGGCGGCAGAGATCGACGAGACGTTGGAAAGCGTGCACCGGGTGATCGCCATGCTGAGGCAGCAGCGCTAGTCAGCTATCGCTGTTTGCCGCCGAAACCGGTGAGGAACGCCGTGAGATTGTCGCCGAGCGCGTCGCAGAGATAGCCGCCTTCCTGGACGATAATCGTCGGCAGGCCAAGCTTGGCAATTGCCTCGCCGATCCGCGAGAAACCGGGCGTGGTCACCGAAAGCCCGCCGAACGGATCGCCCTCGAACGCATCGAGACCGAGCGCCACGACCAGCGCGTCCGGCGAAAAGGCGCGGATACGCTGGAACGCCACTTCGAGGGCCTCCAGAAACGCCGCGTCGGCTGATTTGCGCGGCAATGGCAGGTTGAAATTATAGCCGAGGCCCGGACCTTCGCCGCGCTCATCGGCATGGCCCCAGAAGAACGGATAGAAGCGCACCGGATCGGCGTGCAGCGACACCGTCAGGACGTCGGAACGCGTATAAAAGATGCCTTGCGTGCCGTTGCCGTGATGCAGGTCGACATCGAGGATCACCACCCGCGCTGCCTGCTTGCGCAACACCTGGGCCGCGACCGCTGAATTGTTGATGAAGCAGAAGCCGCCGGCGACATCGGCAAAGGCATGATGGCCGGGCGGCCGGCAGAGCGCATAAGCGGCAGGCGCGCCTGCCATGGCAGCTTCCGCCGCTTCGACTGCACTCCAGGCGCTCCACAGCGCGCTGTGCCAGGTTTCGGCCGAGATCGGGCAAGCGGTGTCGGCCATGTGGTAGCCGGCCTGGCCGACCGCCGAGGCCGGATAGGACCCTGTGCGGGCCAGTGGATGGATGTTGGGGATGACTTCCGCGGATGCGCCCTCGATGCGCTGCCAGCGCGCAAAAATGTGTTCGAGGAAGGCGAGATATTCCGGCGTATGCACCGCCGCCACCGGGCCTAGGCCATGTTCCCTGGGCCGTTCGATGGTCAATCCGGCAGTTCTTGCGCCGGCTAACAATCGCTCGGCGCGCTCCGGCTGTTCCGGATTGGGCTGCGGCGCGCCGCTGGACAGGAATGCCTTCGGGTCGTGGCGTTTCTGCTCCTCGGCAAAGAAGGCTTTCATTCCGCTTCCCCATCCTGCGCTGCATCGGCAAAGGCGAAAAAGGCTTCACCGACGATCTTCTGCGTCTGCTCGTAGTGCGCCCAGGCAATGCCCAGCTTTTCATAAAAAGCCTTGGCGCCGTCATTATCGGTGTCGACGGACAGCCTGAGATAGACGCCGCCATCCCTGCGGCAGTCGCGCGCGACCCGGCGCAGCAGTCTTTCGCCGATCTTGCGGCCGCGAAACCGGTCCTCGACATAGAGGTCCTGGATATAGACGCCGGGCCGCCCCATCCATGTCGAGAAGATCGGGAAATGCAGGCAGAGCCCCGCAAAATCGCCGCCGATCTCGGCGATCAGGGTGGAGAAGGCGGGTTTGTCGCCAAAGCCGTAGCGGCGGAGATCGTCGGCAGTGGACGTGATCTCCTGATGCGCGCCGATATGGGTGCCGAGCTTGAGCAGCGCGGCATGGATGGTGTCGACGTCGTCGATGGTGCCGGGGCGGAGGGTGACTGTATTCACGATAAGTAGGATGCCAAGGCACCCCCCTCTGGCCTGCCGGCCATCTCCCCCTCAAGGGGGGAGATTGGATGGCCGTTTGGCTTTCGCCAATCACAAACTTTCGAGGATGAGCGACGAGGTCGGAGCTGCCAATCTCCCCCCTTGAGGGGGAGATGGCCGGCAGGCCAGAGGGGGGCGCGAAGGAACGCAATCATCTCAGATTGTCTTCATCTCAAAACGCCACCCGGTCCCCACCCTTCAGCGCCAGCATCTCCCGCGCCTCCGCCGGTGTGGCCACCTCCAGCGACAGGCCATCGAGAATGCCACGTATCCTGCGCACCTGGTCGGCATTGGATTTCGCCAGTTGGCGGCCGTCGTAGAGACTATCCTCCAGCCCGACGCGGACATTGCCGCCCATCGCCGCCGCGATCGAGATCAGGGGCATCTGATGGCGGCCGGCGGCGAGCACCGAGAACTGGTAGCTGTCGCCGAACAGCTTGTCGGCGATGCGCTTCATATGGATGAGATTGTCGGGATCGGCGCCGATGCCGCCGAGAATGCCGAGCACGAACTGGATGAACAGCGGCCCCGAGACCAGCCCACGGTCGCGAAAATGCGCCAGCGAATAGAGATGGCCGACATCGTAGCATTCGAACTCAAAGCGCGTGCCGCAGCCCTTGCCGAGCTTTTCGAGCACGCCTTCCATATCGGCAAAGGTGTTCTTGAAGATGGTGTCGCGCGTGGCTTCGAGCAGCTTTGGTTCCCACTCGTGCTGCCACTCCCTTGGCTTGTCGAGCATCGGGAACAGCGCGAAATTCATCGAGCCCATGTTGAGCGAGCACATTTCCGGCTCGGCCCGCAGTGGTGCCGCCAGCCGCTGGTCGAGCGTCATCAGCGACGAACCGCCGGTGGTGATGTTGATCACCGCATCGGTCGCTTGCTTGATGCGCGGCAGGAACTGCATGAACACCTCAGGATCGGCGGTCGGCCGGCCGTCTTTGGGATCGCGGGCGTGGAGATGCAGGATTGAGGCGCCAGCCTCGGCCGCCGCGATGGCGTCGGTCGCGATCTGGTCCGGCGTCACCGGCAGATAGGGCGACATGGACGGGGTGTGCACCGAGCCAGTGACCGCGCAGGTGATGATGACTTTCCTCGGCGCCATTCTTTAGCCCTCAGCCTTCGACCGGCAGGTCGAGTTCGGCGGCCAGAACTTCCAGCGAATCGCCGATGATGGAAATGATCTCGCCGACCTCTTCAGCCGTGACGATCATCGGCGGCGCCACCATGAAATTGTCGCTGTCGACACCGCCCTTGACCCTGCGGCCGTAGATGATCAGCCCGCGCTCGTAGGCGAGGTCGAGCAGGCGCTGCGTGGCTTTCTTGCCCTGTTCGATCGGCCGTAGAGTTTCGGGATCGGCAACCATCTCGGCGCCGGTGAGCAGGCCTTTGCCTCGGACATCGGCGATGAACGGAAAACGCTTCGCCAGCCCTTTCAGCCCGTCCATCAGCACGTCGCCCATCGCGGCGGCATTGGCGATCAGGTCGAGGCGGTCCATCTCGCCGAGCACGGCGAGCCCGGCCGCGCAGGCGAGCGGATTGCCAGCATAGGTGTGGCCATGCTGGAAGCCGCCCGACGCCAGCAGCGGCTCGACCAGCCGCATCGGGGCGGCCAGCGCGCCGAGCGGCGCATAGCCGGAGCCAAGCCCCTTCGACAGCGCGACGATGTCGGGCTTGCAGTTCCAATGGTCGCCGCCAAGGAATTTTCCGGTGCGGCCGGCGCCGCTCATCACTTCATCATGGATGAGCAGGATGCCGTAGCGGTCGCAGATCTCGCGTATACGCGGATAATAGCTGTCCGGTGCGACGAGGGCCGAAGTCGCCGCACCGCCGATCGGCTCCATGATGAAGGCGAGCACGCTGTCCGGGCCCTCGGCCTGGATCTTCTCCTCCAGCATGTCGGCATAACGGACGCCGCGCTGCTCCATCGAAAGATTGTCGCGGTCGCGCCATGCCGTCGGCGCCGGCACGGTCGGCATCACCCGCATCATCGGTGTGAACGTTTCGGCCAGCGCATCGTCGCCGGTTATCGAAAGCGAACCCAGCGTGCCGCCATGATAGGAGGGAAAACGCGTGATAACCTTCCAGCGCTTCGGCTGGCCGGTCGCGACCGCCCATTGCCGCGCCAGCTTGATGCAGGATTCCGTCGCCTCCGAACCGCCGGAGACGAAGAAGATTCGGTCCATGCCCTCCGGCAGTTTGCCGGCGAGCTCCCGCGCCAGTTCTTCCGCCTGCTCGTTCTCGAAATGCAGCCGGTAGGCGAAGGTGGCGCGGTCCATCTGCCGCTTCATGGCGTCGAGCACGTTGCGGTTGGAATGGCCGATATTGGCGACCATCGGTCCGCTCGATCCGTCGATGAAGCGGCGGCCGTCCTGCGTCCACATATAAATGCCTTCGGCGCGGTCGATCAGCGGCCGGCGCAGGCTGGAGAGGTAGAACAGGTGCGAGGGCGCGCGCGTTTCTGAACCAGTTGATGAGGGCTTCTGCATGTCAGGACTTTCCGAGGTAGCGATCGATTACATTCCTGGTCACGCGCTCGACCATGGGATCCTGCCTGAGCAGGCCGGCGACCCATTCGCAGCTTCCGGCGTGGAAAACCTCGCCCTTGCCGCGCGGAAAATTGACGATCATGCCGTTGCCGCGTTTGACCTTTTCCAGATTGGCGTCGGTCGCCTCGCCAAACAGCGTTTCGGCCGTAAAGCGGCCATCCTCGTCGGTGAGAAACTGGTCCTCGATCGGGATATCGGCGCTTTCCTCGACCTGGCTCGCCATGCCGACGGCCAGCACCTGCAGCCCGTCAGGCGCACCGCTGTCCGGTGTCGGATAGGGCAGGCCGCCGCGGATCTCGAAATCGAGCCCGTCGACCTCATAGCCATAGACATGGCTGTCGGCGCCGAGCAGGTCGCCATAATAGATGCCGGTGCCGGCGAAGGCCCAGTGCTCGGGCCGAAAGACCGGAAAGCCGCGCACGCCGCGCGGTGCGCATCCGCCCCAGCCGGCATAGACGCCGCGCGTCGCGTTGAGGCCGAAGGTCATTGCGCCGGGACGACCGATCTCAGGCGCTTCCCAGGAGTTGGTGGCCCGGGTGACGTCGCCGCTATAGGCCGGGTCTTCGGCCCGCGCCCGGTATTTGTAGCAGACCTGCCGGCGGCCTTCGTCCTCGAGCCTGGTCTGCCACATGAAATTGCCGGCAAAGCGAGCCGCATGACCGCCGCGCTCGACGTAGCTGTCGACGGCGTCCCGCATTTCCCAGGTCCAGTACTCGTCATGGCCGACGAAGACGACGCAGTCGTAGCCGTCGAGGATCTCGGGCGAGAAGTGCAAATCGTGCTGGCTGGCGAGATCGACGCCGTAGCCGGCGCGCTCGGCAAAGCGGAAGAAGTGGCTGTCATAGCTCGCCCAGCCGGAGGAGGTGTATTTCTTCGAATGTCCCGTGGCGTACGCCCATTCCATGTGCGGATAGCGCGGCACTGTTTTCGGCGGCACGGCAACCTCCAGCGGCACGCGCGGCGCGTCCTTGGGCAACACCACGAAGCCACGGCACCAAGGCCGCTGCGTCGACACCATGCGCGCATACTGGTCGCGGCCCGGGCCGGTGATGCCTTGATAGGCGTTGGAGCCGCCCCATGTGTTGTAGGACAGCCAGGTGCCGGTCGCCGCCACCTGCAGCACGCGACCGGGTTTTCTGCCGGGCAGGGGCGCGACGATGATGAGGTGATGGCAATGGATGGGCTCGCGCCCGTCCGCCGTCAGCGTCAGCCGATAGGCGCCGGATGGCCAATCCTTGCCGATGCGAAATTCGAAAGACGCCTCCCAGCCGCAGCCTTCGACCGAGCACTGGTCGGGCGTATCCTGCCAGCGCGCCGAAAGCCCCGTTTGCTCGAAGACCTTTGTCTCGCTGCCGCCGTCGCGGACAATGACAATGCTGAAGCGCGGCGCCGTCGAGCTGACATGCAGCGTCACGGTCTCGCCGGCGCGGTAGGAAAATCGATCAGAATAGCACCAGATCTCGCCCCGCTCGCCGTCCATTCCCGGCCATTCATAGTAATGGCCGCGCACTGCCTCGCGGCGCTGCTCGGGCGTCAGTCCGAAATCGGGAAATTCGGTCGGCAGTTGGGTCATGAACACCGGAAAAGTGACAGGCCGCCATTTCGGCCATCTGCCGGCCAAGCGTCAAATGGAAACGATCGGGCCAGCAATTGCATACGACACAATTGCTTGGCCGCTCTTGGCCGCACCTGGCAAACCGACTATCTCAGGCGAGGCGGCATTTTCCGCCTCGGGAGCCGGTATGCTGAGAGTGCAGAAGGTCAAGGTCGACGAAATCTACGTGCCGACGGCGCGCAAGAAGACGCTGCATCCCGAAACGGTCCGGCATCTGGCCGAAGACATACTGGAAAACGGCATGAAGACGCCGATCCAGGTTCGCCATGACGGCAAGCGCCACATCCTGGTCGAGGGCCTGCACCGGCTGGAAGCCGCCAAATGGCTCGGCGAGACCGAGATCGACGCCTATCTGGTGCAGGCCAAGCGCCACTGAGGCGCGCGACCGATCGACAACAGCCAAACCGGTCATTCTTCCGCGGATTTTTCGCAGGGCATGTCGGCACGCGGCGTGCTCGCTCGTCCTTGGGGGGAACCTGAGGAGACCGACATGTCCAGACGAATCTATTTCGCCATTCTTGCCTCGGTCGCTGCCTTGTTTGCAGCGCCCGGCCCAGCCAATGCAGAGGAGACCAAGCCCGCCATGACCACCGAGGCAACAGCCATGCCGAAGCCGGAAAAGTCCGGCTTGCTGCCGATCGACGGCCTGAATTACTACTATGCCGTCTATGGCAAGGGCGAACCGCTGCTTCTGCTGCATGGCGGCCTTGGCACGTCGGACATGTTCGCGCCGCTGCTGCCGAAGCTGGCGGAAAACCGCACCATCATTGCCGTCGACCTGCAGGGCCATGGCCGCACCGCGCTCGGCGAGCGACCCTTCAGCCTGGAGGGGATGGGCGACGACATGGCTGGTATCGTCAAGGCGCTCGGCTATGACAAGGTCGACGTGCTTGGCTATTCGCTGGGCGGCGGCGTCGCCTTCCGCATGGCCGTTCAGCATCCCGAGACGGTGCGCCGGCTGGTCCTGGTCTCGACCGGCTTCGCCGCCAATGGCTTCTATGACGAGATGCGCGGCCAGCAGGCGCAGGTGAGCGCGGCCGCCGCCGATTTCATGAAGGACACGCCGATGTACAAATCCTACGTCGCCGTCGCCCCACGTCCCGACGATTTCCCTAAACTGCTCGATGCGCTGGGCAATTTCATGCGCAAGGATTACGACTATTCCGCCGATGTGGCGAAGCTGAAGATGCCAGTCATGCTGGCCTATGGCGACAGCGACATGTACAAGCCCGAGCACGAGATCAGGTTCTACCAGATGATCGGCGGCGGGCTGAAGGATGCCGGCTGGATGCGTGAGAACCTGTCGCAGAACCGGCTGGCCATCATTCCCAATCGCACCCACTACGACGTCTTCTTCGCACCGGAGCTGACGGCCGCGGCACTGCCCTTCCTCAATGGCGAAACCAAGGTGAAGACCTGGGACGAAGTCCTCAGCGAAACGAAATAGCTTGCCTGAAAATACATGCCGGCCGTCTCGAAGAGGCGGTCGGCTTTTTTGTGCCTGCGAAGCTACGGAGCCTTGGCGCAGCCATTGGTCCTATCGGCGCAATCGATGGCGCCATCAGGGCTTTTCAATTGACCGAAAGGTACCTGTCGATATCATCAAGAGACCTTCAGTGTGATGAGTTCGAATGATGACGAAATACCAGGGCGGATGCCATTGCGGGGCAGTGCGCTACGGCACTGAGGCGGCGCCGCTCAACCAGCGCGTCTGCCACTGCCGGTGCTGCCAGAAGGTCATAGGCGCGGCGTTCAACGCCCGCCTTTTGTTTCGCATCGACGATGTCACGGTCGAGGGAGAGGTGGCGACGGTCAACACCTCTCCGGACCTCAAGCGCGGCTTTTGCGCCGCTTGCGGCACCACGCTGTTTTCCCGACGCGACTCCGCCGGCATCGTCGGCATCACCACCGGCTCGCTCGACGATCCCTCGCTGTTCAAGCCGGAAATGCATATGTGGACCGCCTCGAAGCAGCCCTGGCTGCAGCTCGATGACGGCCTGCCGCACCATGAAGGCGCGCCGCCTCCGAATTGACGCCGGCCTTACCGGAAATAATCCCGAAACCACGACATAGCCGGCAAAGCGTCATTGGCGGGCCATGATTGCCTGCCTATCTATCGTCTGCGGGCCGGTATCGAGGAGACGACCGATGAGCGACAGAATCAGCACCCTGGACGAGCTTTTGAGCGATCCGATGGTCCTCCTCGTGATGGAGCGTGACCGCGTGCGCCCCGAACAGGTTCGCCTGCTGCTCGAACGTGCCCGCCGCCCGGCCGCCGACGAACCATCGGTGCCGCCGGCGCATGTGGTGGCCAAGACTTGTTTGCAGCAATGGCTGGGAAGGTAAGGCTATGATCCTTCGTCGTCCTCGGGCTTGACCCGAGGATCCACGCCGTGACGTCGGCCGAAGTATGTCGCGGTCGAGAATGGCTTCCTTGCTCGACCCATTTCGCCCAAACTCAATCTTGAACCGTCTTCATGCCATGGATGCAACGGCATGGATTCCAGGGTCTGCCCGACGTCGCTTCGCGACTGCTTCGCCCTAGAATGACGAAGGTAGGTTATGGCCGCCGAACATACCCCGGCCAATTCCTAACAACTTGATTCAAACTTTGTTGGTAATTTCTCGTTAGTAATCGAGGCCGGTTTGTCCGGCGGCGTCTGTTTGCCTTCGGTCTGTTGTGTTTTGCGTACAGGTCCAGATGCGGATTTCAGGCGTCGTCAGTTTCATGTTGGCATCGCTGTGGCTTGCCGGCTGTTCGTCCACAGCGGGCGTCGATGGCTTGCAGCCGTCGAACGAGACGACCAGTTCGGTCGTGCGTCCGAGCGCGCCGGTCACAGCGGCTCCGGCGGAGACCGCCGACCTCGCGCCGATGCGGTCCGACATGGTGGCCGACAACGCTGTGGCCGACAATGCGCCGCCCTTTTCCATGGTCGAGGAAGAAGAGGCCATCGTCGCGGGCACGCCGCAGGGGAGCACCAGACCACAGCTCGAGCCCGCCGCTCTGATGTCTGCGCCGAAGCGGTTGACGCGCGCGGCGCCGGCCATGCTGGCCTCGCCGGTCACCCGCTACGGTTTCCGCGACGCCAAGCCGATCAATTTCGGCAAGGCTTCGCCACGCTACCTTGCCGTCCACGGCGTCGACGTCTCGCGCTGGCAGGGCAATGTCAACTGGGGCAAGCTGCGTGCCCAGGGCGCCAACTTCGCCTATATCAAGGCGACCGATGGCGGCGACCATCTCGACCCGATGTTCATGAAGAACTGGCGCAATGCCGATGCCGCCGGGCTGAAGCGCGGCGCCTATCACTTCTTCTACTGGTGCCGCACCGCCGGCGAGCAGGCGGACTGGTTCATCCGCAATGTGCCAAGGGTCGAAGGCGCGCTGCCGCCGGTGATCGATGTCGAATGGAACGGCGAATCCTCCTGCAAGCGGCAGCCTTCGCGGGCCACCGTGCTGGAAAAGATGAAGGTGTTCATGGACAAGCTGGAGCGCCATTACGGCCAGCGGCCCATCATCTACACCGCACCGGATTTCTATCGCGACAATCTCAAGGGTGCGTTTCTCGATTATCCGTTCTGGCTGCGCGCCGTGGCGCGGCATCCCTCAAAAGTCTATCCCGGCCGCAAATGGCTGTTCTGGCAGTACTCCGGCTCCGGCCTGTCGCACGGCGTGACCGGCCGCATCGACCTCAACGTCTTCCATGGCGACGAGCGCGCCTGGTGGGCATGGGCAGGCGGGCAGACGACCGTCGCCGACGCCGACTGAACGTCAGGCCGGTGCCGGTGCGCCTGCGCTGCCTGCCGCTGCGGCTTGGGTTGAATTTTCAGCGTCTCGCTAACGATCCGCTCACTGTGTCCTTTAGCGGTATCGCAACAGCCTTCCGGTAACGTGCCCGTGATCGGGTTTCGGAGGGGTCCATGCGCAATCCAGTTGTGGCTGTCGCTCTTGCCGCCGCTGTCGGCTACGGGTTTTTCAGCTCGCTCGGCCACATGCCGGGCGGAAGTGGCACTTCGCTGGCCGAGTCGAAGCAGAACGTCGTGTCCTATTCCACCGAGGACAAGGCGATGCAGGCCGCCAAGGACAGCGGCCGCTCGACCCTCAAGCGCTTCCACGAATTGATGGACGCCGGCACACCCGGCACCTACACGGTAAAATTCCCGCTGACCCAGAACGGCGCCACCGAGCATATCTGGCTGCAGCTGGTCGGCTACAGCGACGGCTCCTATATCGGCCTGCTCGCCGACGTCCCGGTCAATGGCAACAAGTACAAGATGGGCGACAGGATGACGGTGACCGAGGCCGACGTCGAGGACTGGATGATCAAGAACGGCAAGGTGATCTATGGCGGCTACACCACGCGCCAGACGCTTGCGGATATGCCGAAGGAACAGGTTGCAAGATACGGGTTGACCTTCAAGGACTGAGGGTTGAGGCGGGGGCGAGTTTTATCGCGGTGCCTAGAGGGCTGTCGCGCTTTTCGCGTTCGCGTATCTCTGCCGTCTGCGCCAGCACCCAGTCGCGAAACACCTTGATTTTGGGCGCGTTGCGGCGGCTCTCCAGATGCACCAGCCAATAGCCGTCGCCGTCCGATCCAAGCACGCCGAATGGCTGTATCAACTGGCCCTTTTCCAACAGGGCGCTGTAAAGGTTTCTGGTGAGGATCGCGGCGCCCTTGTCGGTCAGCGCCGCCATCGCATCATAGGCCTGCGTACCCAGCTTCGGGCCAGCGATGACGCGATCGGGCTCGAACGGCACGCCGGCAGCCTTGAACCAGATTTCCCACCAGGGATCGTCGGCACAGCATAGCGGCACTTGGTAGAGATCCTCGGGGCGGTGGATGCCGCCGACGCTTTCGGCGAGTCTCGGGCTGAGCATCGGCGTATAGTCCGCCTTGAACAGATAGTGAGCCGTCAGGCCCGGCCATTTTCCACTGCCGGTGCGAATGCCGACATCCATGTCGCCGCGCGTGAAATCGACCAGCCCGTGCGATGTATTCACCTTCACGGCAAGATCGGGATGCATCAGCTGGAATGTTCCAAGCCATACGGCCAGCCAGTTCGATGCGAAGGTTTCCATGGTCGTCACCGACAGCACGCCGGTCGCTCCACCCTTGGTGGCGACCCATGCGTCGGCCAGGGTCGAGAACGCGCCTGTTGCGTGCGGCGCCAGCTGCTGTCCGGCCTCGGTCAGCGCGATCTGCCTTGTTTTTCTTATGAAAAGCGGCGTTCCGGCACGTTCTTCCAGCACCTTTATCTGATAGCTGGCAGCTGATTGGGTCATGCCGAGTTCTTCGGCTGCCTTGGTGAAACTGCCCAGCCGGGCCGCGGCTTCAAAGACCCTGATGGCTCCTAATGGTGGTAGTTCCCAGCTCATGACGCATCAATCCCGCTGATGCATACTACGCGACGTTCGATTGGAAACCAAGCCCGGAAAACGGCATGCTGCATTCATCGGATCAAACCCTGAGGATACGGCAATGACCACCACCATCGCTCTCTACAACACGCTTCGCCGCCCGGTGCTCGACCTCTTCACCGCGCCGTTCAGGCCTCGCAAGCGCGGCTTGCTCGACCGCCGCTCGCTGTCGGATCATTTCCTCAGGGATATCGGTATGCTTGACGGACGCGTGCCTCCCGGCACCATTGGCTAAGCAAGCTCTTTGACCAGGGGAGGGAAAGATGACTGTGCCATCCGAGGATCTGGCGAAGAGCCGCCAAACGATCAACGCCTATGAGGACTATGCCGAACGCTACGACGCTCTGGTGCGGCACGTTCCGAACCAAAGAGAACAGAAATGGCTGAAGCGCCTGGTGAAGATCGCCGGCAAAGGTGGCCGGATTCTGGAAGTCGGTTCGGGGCCCGGATACGATGCGGACTTCGTCGAAGGGCTCGGTGTCCAGGTTCGGCGCACAGACGCAACGAAGCGGTTTCTCGAGTTGCAGGCCGCACGCGGCAAGCATGGTGAGTTTCTCGATCTCATCACCGACGATCTCGGCGGCCCCTACGACGCGGTGCTCGCATTGTGCGTCCTGATCCACGTGCCGCGCGAGCAGGCCGACCAGGTGCTTGCCAAGATTGCCGGGTCGTTGCGGCCGGGCGGCGCCTTCCTCGTCTCGATGCGCATTGGCGATGGCGAGAAGAGCGGCGAATATCATACGGTCTACTGGCGCAGGGACGACTTCGCGGCCCGCCTTGAAAACGCCGGGCTGGTTCTTGTCGGAGACGAATTCAACGTCGGCCGCGATCGCGAAGAGTGGACCACCTTTCTGGCTGTGAGGCCGTCATGACGCGCCGCGGACTGTTTTTGTTCGTGCTGCTCAGCCTCCTGTGGGGCATTCCCTATTTGTTGATCAAGCTGGCGGTTGCCGAGGTGTCGGTGCCCTTCCTGGTCTTTGCCCGAACAGCCGTCGGCGCCCTGGCGCTGCTGCCCTTCGTCCTTGTCCAGCGCAGTTTCGGATGGCTGAAGACACATTGGCCGGCGGTCGCCGCATTCTGTCTGGTCGAGATGATCCTGCCATGGGGGCTGATCACCCATGGCGAAGTCAGCATCGACAGTTCCACCGCCGGACTGCTGATTGCCATGACGCCGGCGGTAACCGTCGCGCTCTCAAAGCTGATGGGCTCGGATGAGCGGCTGGGGATACGCCGCTGGACCGGTCTTTTCCTCGGTTTTGCCGGTGTCTTCGTGCTGGCGCTGCCGACCTTGGGTGGCGGATTTCTCGCGGTCGTCGAGATTCTCATGGCCGCGGCCTGCTATGCCTCGGGTTCGATCATCGCGTCGCGCTGGCTGAACGATGTGCCGGCAACCTCGCTGACGGCAGTCTGTCTGGCAGGGGCCGCGCTGATCTACGCCGTGCCGGCGGCGTTGGCCTGGCCGGCGGCCATGCCGTCGACAACGGTGGTTGGCGCAATCCTCGGTCTTGGCGTGTTTTGCACGGCGATCGCCTTCGCCACCTATTTTCTGCTGGTGCGGGAGATCGGCCCCGAACGGGCGGTCGTCATAACCTATGTGGCGCCCGCCGTCTCCGTGGCAGCCGGCGTGCTCGTCCTTTCAGAGCCGCTCGATATCGGCATTGTAGCGGCTTTCGCGCTCATCCTGTGCGGATCATATCTCGGCACGTGGCGCGCTCCGCCAGAACCGTCCGTGTCCGCGACCTCGGCAAGTTGACCGGCGGCCGCCAGCCGCCGTCAGAAATAAGGTCGCAGGTTCTCGCGAATGCGGTCCAGCACCGTCTTTCCCGAGATATCGGCGGTGAAGGTCTTGCCGGTGATGGTCTCAAAGGCCTGCGTGTAAACCCGCGATGTCTGCTCGATGAGCTCGGCGGGGATTTTCGGAATACGATCCTTGTAGGGATCGCAGCGCGCGGTCACCCAGGCGCGAATAAAGTCCTTGTCGAAACTTTGCGGCCGCTCGCCTGCCTTGAAACGCTCTTCATAGGTTGCCGCAAGCCAGTAGCGGCTTGAGTCGGGCGTATGGATTTCATCGGCAAGGATGATGGTGCCATCCTTGTTCGTGCCGAACTCATATTTGGTGTCGACCAGGATCAGGCCGCGCTTCGCGGCCAACGCTTTGCCGCGCGCAAACAGCGCCAGCGCATAGCGCGAGACTGTGTCCCATTGCTCTTCCGATAACAGGCCGCGCGTCAGGATCTCGTCGCGCGTCAAGGGCTCGTCATGACCGCCATCGAGCGCCTTGCTGGTCGGCGTGATGATGGCCTGCGGCAGCTTCTCATCGTCGCGCAGCCCGTCCGGCAGGCGGATGCCGTACATATCGCGTTCGCCGTTCTTGTATTTCGTCAGCACCGAAGTGCTGGTGGTGCCGGCGAGATAGTCGCGAACAACGATTTCCACCGGCAGAATGTCGAGCCTGGTGCCGACAACGACATTGGGGTCGGGATAATCGAGCACATGGTTTTGGCAGATGTCCGCCGTTTCCTCGAACCAGTAGCGCGCCGTCTGCGTCAGCAGCTCTCCCTTGAGAGGTATTGCGGTCAGGATCACATCGAAGGCGCTCAGCCGGTCGGTGGCGATGATGATGCGGCGGCCATCCGGCAGATCGTAATTCTCGCGGACCTTGCCTTTGTAGTGGTTCGGGAGTTCCGGAATGAAGGCATCCGAGAGAACGCGCAGTGCTGTCATCCTGGTCTCATGGCTCCTAACAGTTTGGGCGACTCTTAACAAAGTTGAGGGGGCTTCGATACCCGAGGAAGGGCGGTTCGTCCTTCGCGAATAATCAAGACATTGCCTTCGCCGTGCTATCTATTCGCAGCTTCCGACACTCCTGGGGGACGCGGTGGACGTAGAGCTCAAATTTCTGATTGTCGGATTTGCCTGCGCGATCGCGGGCGGTCTGTCGTTCATCACTTTCGTCAAATGGCGCGAGGTGCAGGCGATGAGCCACTGGCTGCCGGCGCCGGGCAAGATCATCTCGTCGCGCGTCGAGGCGCGTGAAGTCAGAAGGTCGGGCGTCGGCTCGGACAGCAGCGACACCACCGAGATGCGCAATTTTCCGGCGATCACCTTCGAATACAAGGTCGGTAAAAAGAAATTTCAAAGCTCGCGCTACAGCGTGAAGGAGAATCTGGGGAATTTCGAAGTCACCGAAACCCTGGCGCAGTTTCCCACCGGCGCTGAAGTGACCGTCTTCTACAATCCGGCCGATCCGGGCAAGGCCGTGATCGAACGCACCCTGCCGGACGGCGCCTTCAAGTTCATGGTCAAGCTCTCGGCCGGGCTGGTGATCGGCACGGTGGTGCTGGTGTTTTCGCTCGGTGGCGTGCTGGAGGCGATCCGGCCGCACCTGCCCAAGCCGCAGAACCTCGGCGCCGGAGCGCTGCTGCTGTTCATGGGCCTGATGATCCTGCGCATGGCCTTCGTCCAGAAGTCGCTTGCCGAGCAGGCGGCAAAATGGCCGGTCGCGCCCGGCCGCATCGATTCCTCCGGTCTGCAGGCGCTACGAAACTACAGCGGCCACCGACGCTGGAGCACCGTTTTCAAATCCCGCATCGTGTACAGCTACGGCGTCGCAGGCCAGCACTACACCTCAGACCGCGTCACCTTCGGCGCCACGGTCACCGCTTCAATGCCCGGCCTCGTCAGCAGCCAGGCGCGCAGCTATGCCGAGGGCGGCAAGGTCGACGTGCATTACGACCCAGCCAACCCCGCCTCGGCAGTGCTCGAATGCAGGGTGCGCGGGCTTTGGCTGCTGTGGGTCTGTTCGGCCGCGTTTCTGGGCGGCGCGGCTTGGCTGGTCGGTTTTATCTGAGGCGCCCACTTTCATGACAAGACATCCAATGATCGTCCGCAGGCTGGCCGTCGTTTGCCTGGCTCTGCTCGGCGCCGTGCAGGCAGCGAGCGCAAAAGAATGTCTGCTCAGCCATGCCACCTACCGCGAGCCGCGTTCGGGCGCGGTGATGCAATTCCGGCCGCTGAACAATGAGCCGGCGGCACTGACGGCCGAAGTGTTTTCGGTGACCGTGCCCAACACCGACACGCGCTTGCCGGCCGACATCACCTGGACCAATGGCAAAAATTCGTTTCCGCTCGGCACCATCCGCCATGCCTGCACCGACGACGACCGCGAAGCGGGGCTGGAGGACGGCAGCGGGATGTGCCGGATATGGACTGGCCAGGTCTATGCCTTGACCGGAGGCGGAGCCGAGCAGCTGAATTCACGCGAAGCGACACCGGCGCCGAAAGGCTGTTGCTGCCCGATTTCGGCGCGGGCTTCACCGAATTTGCCGATTTCGCCAATGCCAATCCGGACGGCTCGGCGTGGGACGCCTTCACATTGACAGGATGCAGCGATGAATAGCGCCATGAGACCGATTGTCTGGATATGCACGCTGTTTGCCTCGGCGACGATATCAGCCGCAGCGCGGGCGGACGAGCCGGCGCCATCCCGCCCGCCGATCGACAAATGCGTCTGGGAAAAGCTGGCCGACAAGACGATTGGGCTGGCCGCCTGGGTGCAGCGCTGCGATTTCGGCTTCCGCCAGATCCATTTCGAATTCGTCGACAACGCACTCGCCATCAAATACAGCGATGGCAGCGCGCCCGATCCGCTGATCGAGGTGTTCGACATCAAATCAGGCGAAACCGCCGAGGCCGCGGTGTTGCGCCTGTTGCTGGAAAAGACCGACAAATCAGTCAGCGCCCGCTGCGTGCTGACGCCCTACACCGAGGGCACCGTGCCCACCGGCGTCAAACGCTACACATTCAGCCCCGACGCCGCCTATTCCAAAGAGCTGAAAGCGCTTGCCAATGACGAAGTTCCCGAACCGCCCTGCGGCGACTGGGGCGAAATGCCGGATGGTATTCAGTATTTCGAGGCGCCGGCGGGTGAGGGGCGGAGGGTGCTGTTCGTTCGGGCGGGGCAGGACGAGCCGCTGTTCGACGATCAAACGCTGCGGGTGCCGGGATAGGATGTTGTCCTGAAGGGCTACCGCTTATGCCTCTACGTATTCCGCGAGACTGATTCCTTTGGGCACCTCCAGCCCATCGGCACGCAAGCCCTCGATGTGAAAGCGTATAGCGTCGCGAATTTCGATTTCTACTTCTGGCACGGTAGCACCAGTTGCGATGCAGCCGGGTAGGTCCGGCACATAGGCAGAGAAATTGTTGCCTGCTTTTTCAATCACCACCGCGTAACGCATATAGTCACTCCTTCAAACCGGACTGCTTGAGGATGCTGTTCAGTGTTCCTGGCGCAACCTCTTCAGATGGTTTGCCGGCCACGGTGACGCGGCCGGCTTTGGTTTTGTGCTTATATTGGCGATGACTGCCCTTGGTTGCAACCAGATACCAACCGTCGGTCTCCAGCAGGCGAATGACTTCGCGGACTGTAAGCCGAGGCGGCATGAGTTCTCAGCTGCACCCGCTCGTCGATCCACAAGTATCGCACTTCTCGCAGGTTCCGTTCCGCACCATGGTGAAGTTGTGGCATTCCGAGCATTCGTTGCCGGTGTAGCCTTGCATCAAGGATTGCTGACGCCGCGTGGAGGCAAGCGCCTTTGCCTCGGCCGCTTCTTTCGCTGCTTCGTCGGTGAACAAACCGGTGGGGTCGGCTGCCTCCTCGGAAACAATATCTTCGACCAATTCCTTGGCTCGCTCCTCATAGTCGCGCTTGTAGGCGATGGCTTCGTCGCTTGCTGGTTTAAGCGCCAGCACATTGGAGCCTGAGAACGCAGTTGGGGTGACCCGGGCAGGGGCCGCGGCAGGTGATCCGGCAAAACCCTTGGGTTCGCCACCTAGGCCAGACACCAACTTGACCGGCGAGGCGCCGCGGGTAAGGCCCTTCGAGAACGGCGTCGCCTTGCCTTCGTTGATGCCGCGTCCGAGCGCCGTCTTGTCGAAATCCGACTGGTCGACATGGGCGAGGTCGTGGCGGCCGAGGTAGGACACGGCGAGTTCGCGGAACACGTAGTCGAGGATCGACGTCGCATTCTTGATCGCGTCGTTGCCCTGCACCATGCCGGCCGGCTCGAATTTGGTGAAGGTGAAGGCCTCGACAAATTCCTCGAGCGGCACGCCATATTGCAAGCCAAGCGAGATGGCGATGGCGAAGTTGTTCATCATCGCCCGGAAAGCGGCGCCTTCTTTGTGCATGTCGATGAAGATCTCGCCGATGCGGCCGTCGTCGAATTCGCCCGTGCGCAGGTAGACCTTGTGGCCGCCGACGACTGCCTTCTGGGTGTAGCCCTTGCGGCGATTCGGCAGTTTTTCACGATCGCGGTAGAGGCGTTCGATGACGCGCTCGACGATCTTCTCGGTGACCTGCACGGCACGCTGTGAAGCGGGCGCCGCGATCAACTGCTCGACCGCATCGTCCTCGTCGTCCTCGCTGTCGGCGAGCAGCGACGAATTGAGCGGCTGCGACAGCTTCGAGCCGTCGCGATAGAGCGCGTTGGCCTTCAGCGCCAGCTTCCACGACAGCATGTAGGCGCCCTTGGCGTCTTCCACCGTCGCATCGTTGGGCATGTTGATGGTCTTGGAGATGGCGCCGGAGATGAAAGGCTGTGCCGCCGCCATCATCTGGATGTGGCTGTTGATGGACAGCGAGCGCTTGCCGATCTTGCCGCACGGGCTGGCGCAGTCGAACACCGCGAGATGCTCGGCCTTGAGGAAGGGCGCGCCTTCCAGCGTCATCGCACCGCAGACGTGGATGTTGGCGGCCTCGATGTCCTTTTTGGAGAAGCCCAGCGCCGGCAGCATCTCGAACGAGAAGTCGTTGAGCTGCTCGTCGGTGAAGCCGAACGTCTCCTTCACCCAGTCGGCGCCGAGCGTCCACTGGTTGAAGACGAACTTGATGTCGAAGGCCGACTTCAGTGCTGCATTGAGCGCCGCGATCTTGTCGTCAGTAAAACCCTTCGCCTTGAGCGAGCCGGGGTTGACCGCCGGCGCCTGGTTCATGTTGCCGTGACCGACCGCATAGGCCGCGATCTCGGCGATCTGGCTTTCTGAATAGCCCAGCGTGCGCAGCGCTTCCGGCACGGCGCGGTTGATGATCTTGAAGTAGCCGCCGCCGGCAAGCTTCTTGAACTTCACCAGCGCGAAGTCGGGCTCGATGCCGGTGGTATCGCAATCCATGACCAGGCCGATCGTGCCGGTCGGCGCAATCACGGTCGCCTGCGCATTGCGGTAGCCATGCTCTTCGCCGAGTTCGATGGCGCGGTCCCAGGCAGCCTTGGCGTGCGCGGCCAGTTCCTGCTGCTTCAGGTCGGACGCGACCAGCGGCACCGGATTGACGGCGAGCTTCTCGTAGCCCTGCTTTTCGCCATAGGCGGCACGGCGATGGTTGCGCATGACGCGCAGCATGTTCTGCGCATTGCGGTCGTAGTCGGCGAAGGCGCCGAGCTCGCCGGCCATCTCGGCCGAGGTGGCATAGGCGACGCCGGTCATGATGGCGGTGAGTGCTGCGCAGATGGCGCGGCCCTCGTCGGAATCATAGGGAATGCCGGACGTCATCAGCAGGCCGCCAATGTTGGCATAGCCGAGGCCGAGCGTGCGGTATTCGTAGGACTGCTTGGCGATCTCCTTCGACGGAAACTGCGCCATCATCACCGAGATTTCGAGAACGACGGTCCACAGCCGCACCGTGTGCTCGTAGGCGGCGATGTCGATCGTGCCGTCGGCATTGCGGTAGGGCAGCAGGTTGATCGAGGCCAGGTTGCAGGCCGTGTCGTCGAGGAACATGTATTCCGAGCACGGATTGGAGGCCCGGATCGCACCGGCCGAAGCGCAGGTGTGCCAGTCGTTCATCGTCGTGTTGAAATGCAGGCCCGGATCGGCCGAAGCCCAGGCGGCGTAGCCGATCTTTTCCCAGAGGTCGCGTGCCTTCAGCGTCTTCAGCACCTTGCCGTCCTTGCGGGCGGTCAGATGCCAGTCGGCGTCGTCCTCGACGGCGCGCAGGAAGTTGTCCTTCAGCGACACCGAATTGTTGGAGTTCTGGCCGGAAACGGTGAGGTAGGCGTCGGAATCCCAGTCGGTGTCGTAGGTCTTGAACGACATCGCGGTGTAGCCCTGCTTGGCGAACTGGATGACGCGGTAGATGTAGTTCTCCGGCACGGCCGACTTCTTGGCCGCCTTGATCTCGCGCTTCAGCGCGGTGTTGATCGACGGGTCGAAGCAATCGTCATCATGGCCTTCGCAGTTGATGCAGGCCTTCATGATCGCTTCGAGATGTTTTTTCACGATCTTGGAGCCGGTGACCAGCGCCGCCACCTTCTGCTCTTCATTGACCTTCCAGTCGATGAATTCCTCGATATCGGGATGGTCGGCGTCGACAATGACCATCTTGGCCGCACGACGCGTGGTGCCGCCCGACTTGATGGCGCCCGCCGCGCGGTCGCCGATCTTGAGGAAGCTCATCAGGCCGGACGAACGGCCGCCGCCCGACAGCTTTTCGCCTTCGCCGCGCAGCATCGAGAAATTGGAGCCGGTGCCCGAGCCATATTTGAACAGACG
The DNA here is from genome assembly GCF_040323735.1 of Mesorhizobium sp. M0029. NCBI lineage: Bacteria > Pseudomonadati > Pseudomonadota > Alphaproteobacteria > Hyphomicrobiales > Phyllobacteriaceae > Mesorhizobium > Mesorhizobium sp. M0029. The sequence goes on along the minus strand of NZ_JAMYVF010000002.1, from coordinate 235,723 downwards.
CGCTTCACGCACCCACAGGTCCATGATGCCGCCTTCGTTGACGAGATCGTCCTGCACGCCCTGGATGAAACAGGCATGCGGCTGCGGATGCTCGTAGGAGGACTTCGACTTGGTCAGCTTGCCGGTAAACGGGTCGACATAATAGTGGCCCTGGCTCGGACCATCGATGCCGTAGGCCCAGTGCAGGCCGGTGTTGAACCATTGCGGCGAGTTCGGCGCAACGCGCTGGGTGGCGAGCATATAGGCGAGTTCGTCGCGGAAGGCGCTCGCGTCTTCTTCCGACTTGAAGTAGCCGCCCTTGTAGCCCCAATAGGTCCAGGTGCCGGCCAGCCGGTCGAAGACCTGGCGGGCGTCGATTTCGGAACCGTAGCGCTCGGCTTCCGGCAGCTTCGCAAGCTCGGCCTCGTCGGCGACGGAGCGCCACAGGAAGGAGGGGACGTCGTTCTCCTCGACCTTCTTCAGGCGCGCGGGCACGCCGGCCTTGCGGAAATACTTCTGCGCCAGGATGTCGGCGGCAACCTGCGAGAACTGCGCCGGCACATCGATATTGTCCAAGCGGAACACCACCGAGCCGTCCGGATTCTTGATCTCCGAAAGCGCCTTGCGGAATTCGATCTCCGCGTAAGCTGATTGGCCTGGCTTGGTGAAACGACGCTCGATGCGCATTGGTCCGGTCCCTTTTGTCTATATATAGCGCTTTTCCCCGGGGATTTCTGCCCCCAATGCGAAACGCGCATGTCCGCCGTCTGCCGGCGTTCGAAAACACCGGCTCTCCTTGTGGCAGTCTTCGTCGCCTTGCCGGTCGAGCTTCTTACGAAGCCGCTGTTCCAACTCTGCGCCGAACCCTGCGGGTCCCTCAAAACTGAATTTTTCCTCGATTCCCTCGACCGAGGGAAATTCACATTATCTAGCGTCGAACCTGCCTGCAAACACTAAATATAGTGTTAACAGACAATTTATTCCAGTCCGACAAATCTCCCTTTTCGCTCCCGAAGCCCCCACGATCCAACGCTTCCGCCAGCCTCGTAAACAGGCGGAAATCATGGCCAAAACGCACAAAATCCGGGAAAAATGACCGGGCTCGAAACTCTCCGGTCGCGCCCTCAACAAGAGCACATGGCACATAAAAGGCGACTCGGTTTGCGTCGTCAAGGATTCGTTTGCGTAGCTTTTGTGACCCCAACATCTTGTGTGTCACATATGTGGATAACGGGGACAAAAAGCGGCTGAGGAAAGCCCGATTCTGCCGGCGTGGACCGCTGGTGAGCGGTTCACCCGAGACAGGCCCGGCCGGATTCTGGCTCACAGCCTTTTCATTTTAGCTGGCGTGCATTATGTCTTTGGCGTCGCGCGGGGGCGCGTCTTGTCAATTCCAAGAGCATCCGTTACGCCCCGCCCATGACAGTTACCGTCCGTTTTGCCCCCTCACCAACCGGCCGCATTCATATCGGCAATGCCCGCACCGCCTTGTTCAACTGGCTGTTTGCCATGAACAACAAGGGCCGTTTCATCCAGCGCTTCGACGACACAGACATTGCCCGCTCGAGGCAGGAATTTTCCGACGCCATCCTCTACGACCTGCACTGGCTGGGGATTTTTCCCGACGCCACCGAATACCAGTCGCGGCGCTTCGAAACTTACGACGCGGCGGTGGAGCGGCTGCAGAGAGCCGGCGTTGTCTATCCCTGCTACGAGACCCCCGAAGAACTCGACCTGCGCCGCAAGGTGCGCCGCACGCGCGGCCTGCCGCCGGTCTATGGCCGCGAGGCGCTGGCGCTTTCGCAGCAGCAGATCGCCGAATACCGCTCCGATGGCCGCCGGCCGCACTGGCGCTTTCTGCTGCCCAACTTCACCAGCGATCCGCTGCAGCCCGAACGCACCGAAATCCACTGGAACGATCTGGTGCGCGGCGAGGAAACCGTCGATCTGGCCTCACTGTCCGATCCGGTGCTGCGGCGCGAGGACGGCACTTATCTCTACACGCTGCCTTCGGTCGTTGACGACATCGAGATGGGGGTCAGTCATGTCATTCGCGGCGACGACCACGTCACCAACACCGGCGTGCAGATCGCGCTGTTCAAGGCATTGGGCGCCGAGCCGCCTGTCTTCGGCCACCACAATCTCTTGACCACGGCCTCGGGCGAGGGCCTGTCGAAGCGCAGCGGTGCGCTGTCGATCGAAAGCCTGCGCGAGGAGGGCATCGAACCGATGGCTGTGGCTTCGCTGGCCGTCCTTGTCGGCACCTCGGAAAATGTCGCGGCGGTGCATGACATGCCGGCACTGGCCGCGCGCTTCGATCCCGCCGCCACGTCGAAATCGGCGGCCAAATTCGACCCGGACGAGCTGTTCGTGCTCAATCGTGCGCTCATGCACCACATGCCGTTTTCCGAGGCGCGGGATCGGCTGATCGTGCTCGGCATCTCCGGCGACAAGGCCGAGCCGTTCTGGCTGGCGGTGCGCGGCAATCTCGACCGGCTGAGCGACGCGGTCGGCTGGTGGCGTATCCTTGCCGACGGCCCGCGGCCGGCGCCGGAATTTTCCGACGAGGATCGCGACTTCCTGCAGCAGGCCTTCGACCTGCTGCCGGAAGAGCCGTGGACCGGCACGGTCTGGAAAGACTGGACGGCCAGGATCAGGGAAGCCAGCGGCCGCAAGGGCAAGGCGCTGTTCATGCCGCTCAGGTTGGCCCTTACCGGACTTGCTTCCGGGCCGGAGCTTGCAGATCTATTGCCGCTGCTGGGTCGGGAAGGAACGCTGGCCCGACGACCCTGACCTTGCGCTGGTCCGGCGGGATCAGCGACACCGGCGACACCACCGGCTTGACGGCAAGGCGCTTGATGGCGGCGCGGTCGAGCCCGCCTTGTACGTTCGCCAGCGTCTCCGGATCCGCGCCCGGATCGGGTTTGGCCGCCGGCACCGGAATGAATGGCGTTGTCTCGGTATCAGGCTGCGATTGCTCGGGCGGTGGCGGGTTGCCGCCGATGATCTCGAAATTTCCGGCCTGCGCATTGCAGCCACAAGCCAGCGGCCGCGACATGTTGGGCTGTTTGTAGAGATAGGCGGTCGGCAACTCGCTGTAGGGCCTGCCGGTCACCGACGACGTCATGTTGGCCGAATCGTCTTCCATGCCGCGCGAATAGAACACCTGCATTTCGGTGCCGGGGCAGCTCGATTCGCAATTCTTCTGATCGCGCTCGAAATCGCCGAGCGAAGCCGAGTTCGACATCGGGAAGAAATAGCCGTCGCAGGTGCGCACGCAGCTCGTATGGAACTCGCCGCCGACCGTCGGGAAATCCGGCACGCCGGGCTGATTGAGCACCCGGCGCACATTGCGCTCCTCGCCGGGATCATCGGGCTGATCGAGCGTGTCGATCTGCCGGTTGCCGCCGAAAAGCTGGTCGAACAGATTGCCGTCGTCGGGTTCGCGGCTGGCTTCCTGCAGCGGCTCCCGGCGCGGCGCGGGCTCGTCGCGGCAGCCATTGGCGTCGAGCGCGGCCAGGATGCGGCCGCGGTCGCGCCGCGAGCCGCCGCCGGCAAGCTGCGCGCGCTTGGCTTGCAACGCATCGAGATTGGCGTTCATGCGATCGATGCTGCTGTTCAGCGCGGCACATTGGCTGACATTGCGCGAAAACAGCGAAATCCCGCAATTCGCATCGCTCGCACGACCGCGCACCTTTGATAGCTGTTCGAACTGGCGGGAGATGGCCTTGTCATACTTCCGCACCATGCTGGAATTGCCGCCGCCATTCGATGAAGAAGCAAGCTCGGCTTCCAGTTGACGGCAAACGCGGGAGGCGGCCTGCGGTTCAGTGGTGGCGACGGCCGAAAGCACAAGCGCTCCGAGCAGCGCAGCCAGGTGCTTCAGCCTCCATCGTCCGCCCGTCATTGCCCGAACCCCGCTTGCCTGCCTGTCTACCGGATTCGCCGTTAACCGTTCCCTCAATCTACAACCAAAGATGGTCTTAGCCCATAGACGCGTTGCAGGAGGCGTTTGGATAGAGCGGCAACTGTGCGATCTCACCGCTGCATGAAAAAGGCGCAATCGCCCCGGAATTATCCCACGATCCAGCAATGCCCCGGGGAGCTGGCATGATCGCGATTACCCGTCGAACCGCGCTGCAGTTCGGCCTCCTGTGCCTGGCGGCGCCCGCAGCCTTGGCGCAGGAAAATCCAGCCGCTCCGGACTGGCGCAGCAAATTGGTCGAAGCCGCGCGTGAGCAGATCGGCGTCACCACCTTCTACGACCCGGCCTATGTCCGCCTCGACTATCCCGGCGGCGATGTCGCGCCGGATAGGGGCGTGTGCACGGATGTCATCGTGCGCGCCTATCGCCGCGCCTTCAATCTCGACCTGCAGAAACTGGTGCATGAGGAAATGGCCGCCAATTTCGCCGCCTATCCCAAGACCTGGGGCCTGAAAGCGACCGACCGCAACATCGACCACCGACGGGTCGGCAATCTTGCCGCATTTTTCGGGCGCAAGGGAGTTTCCTTGCCCGCCAGCGAGTATCCTCCCGACTTTCAGCCGGGCGATATCGTCACCCAGATGCTGCCCGGCAACCTGCCGCACATCGTCATCGTCTCAGCCGAACGCTCGGCGGACGTGCCGGAACGAGCGCTGGTCATCCACAATATCGGGGCGGGCGCCCGCGAGGAGGACACGCTGTTCGCCTTCAAGCAGACCGGGCATTACCGCTTCGCGCCTGCGTGAGAAACTCAGCCGAAATGAACCACCGCCTGCGCCTTGTGCGCCGCCTCGACCACCGCGAGCGCCGTCATATTGACGACGCCGCGCGACGTCACCGACGGCGTCAAAATATGCGCCGGCTTGTCGGTGCCAAGCAGGATCGGGCCCACATGCAGCGCATCCATCATCGTGCGCAGCGCGGTCAGCGTGATGTTGGCGGAGTCGAGGTTGGGGAACACCAGGAGATTGGCTTCGCCCTTCAGCCGCGAATGCGGATAGACGCGCTGGCGCAGATGCTCCGACAGGGCTGAATCGGCATGCATCTCGCCATCGCATTGCAGGTCGGGCGCAACGCGCGCCAGGATCGCCGCCGCCTGCCGCATCTTCAGCGCGCTGGGTGAATCGCGCGAGCCGAAATCCGAATGCGACAGCAGCGCTGCCTTCGGCTCGATGCCGAAGCGCTGGATTTCCTCGGCCGCCAGAATGGTCATTTCGGCGATCTCCTCGGCCGTCGGGTCGACCGAGACATGGGTGTCGGTGAGGAAGATGATGCCGCGTTGCGAGATCAGCATCGACAGCGTCGACAGGTCGCGGTCCTTGACGCCTGCGCGTGGTCCGATGACCAGCGTCACATTGCGCAGATGCCGCTCGAAACGACCCTCGAGGCCGCAGATCATGGCGTCGGCATCGCCGCGCTTCAGCGCCAGTGCCGCAATCACCGTATTGTCGGTGCGCACCATGGTGCGCGCGGCCTCCGTCGTCACGCCGCGCCGGCCGGCAAGCTCGATCAACAGGTCGACATAATGGCGGTAGCGCGGATCGTCCTCAGGGTTGATCAGGCCGAAATCGACGCCCGGCTTGATACGCAGGCCGTAGCGCTTCAGCCTGACCTCGATGACATGCGGGCGGCCGATCAGGATCGGCTCGGCAATGCCTTCCTCCAGCACCACCTGGGCTGCGCGCAGCACGCGCTCGTCCTCGCCGTCGGCATAGATGACGCGCTTGGCGGTCGACGCCTTGGCCGACGAAAACACCGGCTTCATCACCAGGCCGGAGCGGAAGACGAAGCGGTTGAGCTGGTCGATATAGGCGGCGAAGTCGGTGATCGGCCGGGTCGCGACGCCGGTGTCGCAGGCAGCCTTGGCCACCGCCGGCGCGATGCGCAGGATCAGGCGGGGATCGAAGGGCGAGGGGATAAGGAAGTCGGGTCCGAAGATCGGCGTCTCGCCGGAATAGGCGCGGGCGGCGACGTCGGATGGTTCCTCGCGGGCAAGGGCAGCAATTGCCCTGACCGCGGCCATCTTCATCTCCTCGTTGATGGCGCTGGCGCCGCAGTCCAGCGCACCGCGGAAGATGTAAGGAAAACAAAGCACGTTGTTGACCTGATTGGGAAAATCGGAACGGCCGGTGCAGATCATCGCGTCGGGACGGGCGGCGCGCGCGACCTCCGGCATGATCTCGGGATTGGGGTTGGCCAGCGCCAGGATCAACGGCTTAGGCGCCATATGATCAAGCAGTTCCGGCTTCAGCACGCCGGCGGCCGACAGGCCGAGAAAAACGTCGGCGCCAGGGATCACATCGGCCAGCGTGCGCGCCTCGGTGTCCTTCACATAGGGGTCTTTCCAGCGATCCATCTCGTCGGTGCGGCCCTTGTAGGCGACGCCGAAGCGGTCGGTGACCCAGATATTCTCTACCTTGGCGCCAAGCGAGACCAACAGGTTGAGGCAGGCGAGCGCTGCCGCACCGGCGCCTGAGGTGACGATCTTGATGTCGGAAATGGTCTTGCCGGCGAATTCCAGCCCGTTGAGCACGGCGGCGGCGACGATGATGGCGGTGCCATGCTGGTCGTCATGGAAGACGGGAATGCCCATGCGGGCCTTCAACTGCGCCTCGACCTCGAAGCATTCGGGCGCCTTGATGTCCTCGAGATTGATGCCGCCGAAAGTTGGCTCCAGCGCCGAGATCGTCTCGACCATGCGCTCTATGCCCGGCGCATCGATCTCGATGTCGAAGACGTCGATGCCGGCGAATTTCTTGAACAGCACCGCCTTGCCTTCCATCACCGGCTTGGAGGCGAGCGGGCCGATATTGCCGAGGCCGAGAACGGCCGAGCCGTTGGAGACGACGCCGACCAGATTGGCGCGCGCCGTGTAGTCGGCGGCGGTCGCCGGATTGTCGCGGATTTCGAGGCAGGGGGCGGCAACACCAGGCGAATAGGCCAGCGCCAGATCGCGCTGGTTGCCGAGCGGCTTGGTTGCCTGAATCTCGAGCTTTCCCGGCCTTGGATGCTTGTGGAAGTAGAGGGCGGCTTCGTCGAGGTCCGAACGTGCCGTTTTCTTGTTCTCGCCTTCCATGCGGCCGCTCCCTCAAACCTGCTTTGCAGCCTTTTAGCACGCAAAAATGGTTTTTCGCGACGCCAAATAACGCAAGGGCGGCTAAAACAACCGGGGCCGAAAAGACCGAATTATTTCAAACGGTTGCGCGGAAATCCTGCTGAGGATGCACTGAGCCCTTCAGAACGCGCTGACATAGAGGCCGCCATCGACCGGGATGTTCTGGCCGGTGAGATAACCGGCATGGACCGAGCACAGAAAGGCGCAGATCTGGCCGAACTCTTCCGGCGTGCCGAGCCGCTTGGCCGGAACGTCGGCGCTGATGCGGGTCTTGCGCGCTGCGGCCGCTGCCGGGTCTTCCATCGTGCCGGCCTCATGCGGGCCACGCAGCCGGTCGGTGTCGAGCTTGCCCGGCAGCAGGCTGTTGATGGTGACGTTGCGGTCGATCACCGTGCGCGCCACGCCGGCCAGGAACGAGGTCAGCCCGGCTCGCGCGCCGGACGACAGATCGAGGCCGGGAATCGGGACGTAGACCGACAGCGAGGTGATGTTGACGATGCGGCCGAAGCCGCGCTTGGCCATGCCGTCGATCACGGCCTGCACCAGTTCGATCGGCGTCACCATGTTCTGCGTCACGCCTTCGAGGATCTTTGCGCGGTCGAGTTCGCGGAAATCGCGCAAGGGCGGGCCGCCATTGTTGTTGACCAGGATATCCGGGTCGGGGCAGGCGGCAAGGAGCGCGTTCTGCACGTCGGGTTTCGAGACGTCGCCGACGATCTCGGTCACCTTCACGCCGTAGCGTTCGCGCAGTTCGGCTGCGGTTTTTGCCAGCAGCTCGGCATTGCGGCCGTTGACGACGAGATCGCAGCCGGCCTCGGCCAGCGCCATGGCGCAGCCGCGGCCCAGCCCTTTGCTCGATGCGCAGACGATCGCCTTCTTGCCCTTGATGCCCAGATCCATGACGATTTTCTCCTGTGAATGGCGCGGCACGCTAGCCCTTTGGCTGGCCCAATCGCAACCGTCATACGGTTGTTGCATGAATCGGGGCATAGCCTGCGCGAAAGCAACGGTGACGATCTGATGTCCGGTACAGAAACCCGCACTTTCCGCAGCATGTTCATATCCGACCTGCATCTCGGATCGAAGGCGGCCAAGGCCGAGTTCCTGATCGATTTCCTGCGGTATCACGACGCCGATATCATCTATCTCGTCGGAGACATCGTCGACGGCTGGCGTCTGCGGCGCAGCTGGCATTGGCCGCAGAGCCACAATGACGTCGTCCAGAAACTGCTGCGCAAGGCGCGCAAGGGCACCTCGATCACCTATATCGCCGGCAATCACGACGAATTCGCGCGCCAGTTCCAAGGCGTGCATTTCGGCGGCATCGTCGTTGCCGACCGCGCCATCCACGAAACCGCCGATGGCAGGCGCCTGCTGGTCATCCATGGCGACCAGTTCGACACCGTCGTCCACAATGCACGCTGGCTGGCCTATCTCGGCGATTACGCCTATGACGCGGCGATGCTGGTCAACCGCGCGGTGACGAGGCTGCGCCACCTGCTTGGGCTTCCCTACTGGTCGTTCTCGTCCTGGGCCAAGGTCAAGGTCAAGAAGGCGGTCAACTTCATCGGCTCGTTCCAGACCGTGCTGACCGAGGAGGCCCGCCGCTCGCACGTTGACGGCGTCATCTGCGGCCACATCCATCACGCCGCGATCGAGACTTATGAGAATGTGCAGTACATCAACACCGGCGACTGGGTGGAGAGCTGCACGGCGGTGGTCGAACATTTCGACGGCAAGATGGAGATCATCCACTGGGCGCTGGTGCTGCCCGAAGCACCGGACGAGCCGTTCATCCCGCTGCTCATCGAAGACAGGGTCGTCGAAGCGGCATAACCCTCCTGTTAATCGACTGGTCCAGGCAGTTTCGGACCGCTTTCGCGCATGTTAAGGGATCGATCTGCGTTGCAGCCCTTTGTGCAGCGTAATTGGATCGATTCATGTCGCTGCCGCCGCTCTCGCCCAAACAACTCGTCAAGCCGCGCCATTTCGAACTGCGCATGAGCCTGATCTTCGCGACATTATTCATGTCCCTGGGAACGCATGTGCCTTATTTCCCGCTGTGGCTGCATGCCCAGGGTTTCCACGCCGAGCAGATCGCCATCATCCTGGCGGCGCCGATGTTCCTGCGCGTGGTGACGACGCCGCTGCTGACCGCGCTGGCCGACCGGGCGAAGGACAGGGCCGATGTCTATATTGCGCTGGTGGCCGCGACGATGGTGCTTTCCGCCGGCTATTTCCTCACTCCCACCTATGCGGCGGTGCTTGCCGTATCGCTGGCGCTGACGGTGGTGTGGACGCCGCATTCGCCGATCGCCGATTCGCTCGCGCTGTCGGGTGTGCGCCGCTTCGGCTCGAACTACACCGCGATGCGCAAATGGGGCTCGATATCCTATCTCTGCGCCAATGTCGCAGGCGGCTTTATCCTCGCCTGGACGAGCCCGCAGGCCGTGCCGGTAATCATCTTTGCGGCATTGTCTGCCGCGCTCGTCGCCGGATTGCTGGCGCCGCGGCTTGGCCGCCCGCGCCGCGCTTCGCCGCTTTCGGCCGCCGACATCCAGCATCAGGCGCCGAGCCTTCTCAATCCGTATTTCCTGTATTTCACCCTCGGCGTCGGCATCATCACCGCCAGCCATGCCTTCCTCTACGGCTTTGTCTCCATCTACTGGAAATCGGTCGGCATCAGCGATTCCGTCGTTGGCCTGCTGTGGGCCTGGGGCGTAGTGGCCGAGGTCTGCATGTTCGTGTTTTTCAACCGTATTTTTGCCTCGGTCTCGGTCGTCAAGGTGATGCTGATCGCCGGCATCGGCTCCATCGTGCGCTGGATCGCCTTTCCGCTGATCTGGCCACTCGGGCTTGGCGTCGCCGGTTTCTTCGGCGTCCAGACCCTGCATTCGGTGTCGGTGGCGATGGTGTTGATCGGCCTGCAGAAGATGATCGGCGAAACGGTTTCGGAAGAACGCACGGGTGCGGCGCAAGGCATTGCCTATTTCTTCAACGGCTTCTTCATGGCGGCGGTGACGCTGGCGTCCGGCCCGCTTTACGAGCGCTACGGCGTCGACGGCTTCCTGGCGATGATCCCGATCGCCATCGTCGGCCTGGCGCTGATCGGGCTCGCCGCGCGTTCAGCCCCACAGCATCCTGTCAGGCGGTGACACCAGCGACCCCTGGTACACGAGGCCGGGCTGGCGGTCGCGGGCAAGCAGCAGCGGACCGTCGAGGTCGACGAAGTCGGCGCCTTGCGCCAAAAGCACTGCCGGCGCCATCGCCAGCGACGTGCCGACCATGCAGCCGACCATCACGCCGAATCCCAGCTCCCGGGCGCGGTTGCGAAGGGTAAGGGCGGCGGTCAGGCCGCCGGATTTGTCGAGCTTGATGTTGACGGCGTCATAGAGGCCGACAAGCGTTTCGAGGTCCTTCGCCTCGTGGACGCTTTCGTCTGCGCAGATCGGCACCGGATGCGCGATGTGGCGCAGGATGGCATCATGGCCGGCGGGAAGCGGCTGTTCGATCAGGGCTATGCCATGTTCGGCGGCGAAAGCGAGATTCTCGATGATGTTGGCATCGATCCAGCCTTCATTGGCGTCGAGGATGATGCGGCTGTCGGGCGCCGCTTCGGTCACGGCGCGGATGCGGGCCATGTCGTTGTCGCCGCCAATCTTGACCTTGAGCAGCGGCCGCCCGGCATTGGCGCGGGCTTGCGCCGCCATTGCCTCCGGCTCGCCCAGCGACAGCGTGTAGGCCGTCTCCAGCGCCGACAAGGGCACAACGTGGATGGCGTCCGCGACCGCAACGCCGCTGATCTTGGCCTCCAGGTCCCACAAGGCGCAATCGATGGCGTTGCGGGCAGCACCCGCCGGCATCGCATCGAGCAGTTCCTTGCGGCTGATGCCGCCTTCTATCTGCCGGCGCATGGCCTCGATGGCGTCGCGCACCCCCTCCATGGTCTCGCCATAGCGCTTGTAGGGGACGCATTCGCCCCATCCGCGATTGTCCCCATCACTGATCGTGCAGGTAATGACTTCGGCTTCGGTCTTCGACCCGCGCGAGATGGTGAAGGTGCCGGCAATGGGAAAACGCTCGGCCTCAACCGAAATGACACGCGCCATAATTTTCTGCTCCGGCTATGCGACAACGCGTCGTCGGCAAATCGACAGGTACGACCCGTCAGGCTAAACAGGACGCCATGTTGACCATCGGCAAACGCGACGCAAGCGGCAACGCCGCCAAGGAGGCCGACCACCAGCCCCGCGTTGCGGTCGGCGAGGAGGGCGGCGTCCTCGGCTGCGCGTTCTCCGGCATCTGGACGACAACGACAGTGGCGCTGATCGACGCCGAGATGCGCAAGATCGAGCAGCGCAAAGGCTTCCAGACGCTCGCTTTGGATCTTTCCCACATCGAGAAGATGGACACCGCCGGCGCCTGGCTGATCGATCGCCTGGTCAGTGTCTTCGAAAAGAAGGGTGTCGAGATCAAGATGCAGGGGCAAAGCGATGTCGCCTCGATCCTGCTCGGCGCCGTTGGCGAAGCTGTCCGGCGCGAGCCCGAATCGCGCGGCGTCCGGCGCCCCAACATCATCCTCCGCGGGCTGGAGGCGGTCGGCCGCCGCATCTATGAGATGCGCGATGATTTCCTCGCCTCGATGAACATCCTCGGCGCCACCATCGGCGGCGCCCAGATGAAGCTCGGGCGCGGCCATGCCATCAATCCGGCGGCGATCTTCAACCAGATCGATCGCATGGGGGTCGGCGCCATCCCCGTGGTGGTGCTGATGTCGGCGATCGTCGGCGCCATCGTCGCCCAGCAGGGCGCCTACCAGCTCAATTATTTCGGCGCCAACATTTTCGTTGTCGATCTGGTCGGCGTGCTGATCCTGCGCGAACTCGGCGTGCTGATGACCGCCATCATGATCGCCGGCCGCTCCGGCAGCGCCATCACCGCCGAGATCGGCTCGATGAAGATGCGCGAGGAGGTCGACGCGCTGAAGGTCATCGGCCTCAACCCGATCGGCGTGCTGGTGTTTCCGCGCCTGGTGGCGCTGGTGATCGCGCTGCCCTGTCTCACCATCGTCGCCAATTTTGCCGCTCTTGGCGGCGGCATCCTAGCCGCCTGGCTTTATTCCGGTATTGCGCCGACGGCCTTCATCGACCGGCTGCGCGGGGCAATCGATATCAGCACCATCTTCGCCGGGCTGATCAAGGCGCCGTTCATGGCCATGATCATCGGTACCATTGCTTCCGTAGAAGGCATGAAGGTCGGCGGCAGCGCCGAATCGCTGGGTCTGCACGTCACCGCCTCGGTTGTGAAATCGATCTTCGTCGTCATCATCCTCGATGGCCTTTTTGCCATCTTCTACGCATCGATCGAGTTCTGACATGATGCACAGAAACTCAAAGGCGACCAAAGCTGTGCAGGGAATGGAAGAAGACGATATCGTGCTGTCGGTGCGCGATATCACCGTTTCCCTGGACGACAAGCTGATCCTCGACAAACTGGCGCTCGACATCAAGCGCGGCGAAATCCTCGGTTTCGTCGGCGCCTCGGGCGCCGGCAAATCGGTGCTGCTGCGCACGATTCTCGGCCTGCTGCACAAGCAGTCCGGCACGATCAAGCTGTTTGGTCTCGACCTCGAAAAGGCCAGCGACATCGAACGGTTGCGCATCGATATGCGGCTTGGCGTGCTTTTCCAGCACGGCGCCCTGTTTTCGGCGTTGACCGTGCAGGAAAACGTGCAGGTGCCGATGCGCGAATATCTCGATCTGCCGAAGAAACTGATGGACGAGCTGGCCTTGCTCAAGATCGAACTGGTCGGCCTGCCGCCGGACGCCGCGCAAAAATTTCCCTCGGAGCTTTCGGGCGGCATGATCAAGCGCGCCGCCCTGGCGCGGGCGCTGGCGCTCGACCCCGATATCGTCTTCCTCGACGAGCCGACTTCCGGCCTCGACCCGATCAGCGCGTCCGAATTCGACGAACTAGTGGTCAAGCTGCGCGATACGATGGATTTGACGGTCTATATGGTGACGCACGATCTCGACACGCTGTTTACCGCTTGCGACCGCGTGGCGGTGCTCGGCAACAAGAAAATCCTGGTCGAAGGCACGATCGGCGACATGCTGAAAAGCGAAGAACCGTGGGTCAAATCCTATTTCCGCGGAAAACGGGCTCGGCAACTTGATCTTGCCGCGCGCGCATAGACATAAGTGGGGCAATGGAAACCAGAGCCAACTACGTAATTGTCGGCATTTTCACCCTGGCTGCAATCCTGGCGGCGTTCGGGTTCGTCTATTGGACCGCCCAGATCGGTGATCGCGGCGAGACGGCGGAGCTGCGCGTGCGCATTCAGGGTTCGGCCTCCGGCCTCGGCCCCGGCAGTCTGGTGCTGTTCAACGGCGTCAAGGTCGGGGTGGTCAAGCGCGTCTATTTCGACCGCAATGACCCCAATGCCGCCATTGCTACGACCGAGATCGACCAGACAACGCCGCTCACCAAATCGACGCAGGCCGATATCGGCATCGCCAGCCTTGCCGGCCAGGTCAACATCGAATTGAAGGGCGCCGATCCAAAGGAACCAAATCTCCTGGAAGAGGCGGCAAAGGAAGGCAGGACCGCCGAGATCGTCGCCAATCCATCGGCGGTCACCAACCTGCTGCAGACTGCGCAGAATATCTTCACCCGTGCCGACAAGGTGCTTTCCGAACTCGAAGGTTTCACCAGGGATGTGCGCGGGCCGCTGACCCAGACCGTCAAGAACGCCCAGACATTTTCCGATGCGCTGGCCAGGAATGCCGACGGCATCGACAAGTTCCTGACCGCCGTCAGCGCGCTGTCGGATGAGCTGAAGGGTGTTTCCGGCAAGCTCGACGGCACGCTGAAGGCTGCCGAAGGCCTGCTCAATGCCGTCGACAAGGACAAGATCAAGAGCATCGTCGCCAATGTGGACGCCGTCACCGCCAATCTGAAGGAGACCAGCGGACAGCTCGACGGCGTGATCAAGAACGTCGATACCGCGGTCGGCTCGGTCAACGATTTCGCCACGCGCACGCAAGGCACGCTGGCCAAGGTCGACAATGTGCTCGACGGCATCGATCCGGCACAAGTGCGCGTGGCGCTCGCCAACATTCAGAAGGCCAGCGAAAATGCCAACAAGGCCGCCGCCGACATCGCCAAGGTGACCGACAAGTTCGCCGACCGGGCCGACGACATCGACGAGACGATCAAGGACGCCAAACAGCTTGCGTCGCGCCTCAACGATGCCTCGGTGCGCGTCGACGGCATCCTGAAAAGGGTCGATACGCTGCTCGGTTCGGGCCAAGCCGACGGCGTCATGGCCGATGCCAGGGACACGCTGAAGTCGTTCAAGCAGGTCGCCGACACGCTGAACGCCCGGCTTGGCACGATCACCGACAACATCGCGCGCTTCTCGGGCCAGGGCCTGTCGAATGTCGAGGCGCTGGTCCAGGACAGCCGGCGTTCGATCAGTCGCATCGAAGAGGCGGTGACCGATCTCAGCCGCAACCCGCAGCGCATCCTGTCGGGCGGCGACGGTGAGGTCCGGCAGTTCGATGGCAGGGCACGGCGTTGACTTCCGTGCACGCCCGCAGCAATTACATGGACCGCGGATGCGGATTCATCATACGATCCGGGGACAGTGGGGATCACGCGTGACGTTCGGGTTGGGTGGGTATAAATCGGCGGCCGTTTTGCTTGGCCTGACGCTGGCTGGTTGCGCGGCGTTGGGAGGCAAGCCGGCGCCACTCGATACGTTCGAGCTGTCCGCCCCGTCGATCGACGCCCATGGCCACAGCCGCCGCCAGATCCTGATCGCCCAGCCCTCCGCGCTCAAGGCGCTGGACAGCCAGAACATCGTCATCAAGCCGTCAGATCGCTCGATCCAGTATCTCAAGGGCGCGCAATGGGCCGACCGGCTGCCGCTGATCGTGCAGGCGAGGCTCGCCGAAACCTTCCAGCGCTCCGGAAGCTTTGCCGGCGTCGGCAAGCCGGGCGAGGGGCTGGCGATCGACTACCAGGTGATCGTCGAGATCCGCTCCTTCGAAGTCCGCGTCAATGGTGGCGAGCATGCCGAGGTCAATCTCTTCGTGCGCATCCTGAACGACCGCAACGGCGAGGTGCGCGCCTCGAAGAGCTTCACCGCATCCGCTCCCGTCTCGGGCAGCGGCAATCCGGCCTATGTCAGCGCGCTCGACAGCGCCTTCGGCGAGGCGGCGAAGGATATCGTGAGCTGGACGGACTCGGTGATCTGAGCGAACCCGGCGAGGCGCTTGAGACCCAGGAACCTTAGCCGCCTGCCAGACGGTTGGTGACCAGTTCTGCCTTCATCCAGTGGGTTTCACTCTGGACATGTCCTGCCCGTACATATTTGCCCATGCGAATGGGCATGTCTGCCTCAGCAAATGCTTCGGCAACCCTAGCCACAAAGCCTTCTTGCTTGGCCTTATCCAGGGACGCAGCCAGATTATCGAAGAGGTTGGGGCTGAAAGGCCCACGATAGAGCGTGGGAACAGGAGTGATGCCCAGTTCCTCAAACCGGGCCAGGGTCAAATCCCACGGTTGAATCTCGGTCCCGATGATCCATGCAAAGCCAAGAAAAAATGACGGCAGCGCATCATACGCAGCCGAATGTCGGGCATAGAGGTTCTCGCCGACAATCCGTTCATCGTCAGCAAGTTGCGGTGAAACATTTGCTGCAAATGCCTTCAGCCAGTCTCGGGATGGATGATGGACTGCGCGCGTGAGAGCCATCGCGATGAAGGGTTGTGTTCTCTCCATCCATCTTCTCGGTGACCACAAGATCAGCCACCCTTAGTCCTTCAAGCGACGCCATGACCTTGTCGTCGCTGGTGGCTCCGACCGATATCGGCAGATGAAAGGTGCGACCGTATTTCCTCATGCTGGAGGCATAGCTTGCAGCCCATCGCGCCAGCAAGGGCAGCCTGAGTTCTTTGCGCTCGTCATTGTTCGATCCATGACAAACGAAAAAGGCGGGAAATTTCCCGCCTTTTTCATTTTGATGCAGCAATCGTAGCTAGTGCAAACGGCCGCTCGCATGGGCCAGCATGGTGTAGACCTTGCCGGTGTCCGACGTCAGGTAGGTCTGCGCCATGATGTTGTCGCGGTCGTTGCGCGAGACGTCCTTGAGCAGCTTCTCGAAATCGTCGCAGTAGCGGTCGACAGCGGCGCGGAACTCCGCCTCTGCCTGATATTTGCGGCGGATTTCATCGAAGGTTTGCTGGCCCTTGAGCGTGTAGAGGCGGCGCGTGAACACGTCACGCTCGCCGCGCCGGTAGCGGTTCCACAGCTCGATAGAGGCGTCGTGGTCGATCGCCCGGGCGATATCGACCGAGAGCGAGTTGAGCGACTCCATGACATGCAGCGGCGAGCGCTGGGCGGGAGTTGCGCGCGGTGCTTCCGCGGGCGCTGCCGGCCTGGCGACTTCCTCCTCGCGCGATGCCCCGGTCAGGAGATCGCGCACCCACCCGCCTTGCGGCGTGCGGGCGTTGGCGTCGCGCTGGCGCGGTGCTTCGGCAGGGCGTTCGATATCGAGCGTGCCACGCAGGCCGCCGAGCGGCGCCTGCGGAGCAGGGCGCTCCGGCTGTGGCGCCGGCGGCGGGCGGCGTACCGGCTCGGCCGGGCGCTGCACTGGCGCCTGCGGCGCCGGGCGCAGGGCGCGCGGTTCGGCATTGTCGCCGCCGCGTCCCGATTTCGCAACGATGTCCGAAAGTTCCTTGAGCGCGTTGATCTGCTCGGCAACGGCACGGCGGATCGCCGAGGTCGATTCCTTGGCCTCTTCCGGCATCTCGATGACGCCCTTCTTGAGCTCGGCGCGGGTGAGGTCGAGCTCGCTCTTGATCGAGCTTGCGGTGCGCCGCATCTCCTCGGTCGCATCGGCGAACCGGCTGGTTGCCGAATCGACCACTTCCGTTATGGCGATGCGGATCTTGTCGGCTGATGCCAGCGTCTTGCCTTCGGCATTCTGCATCGTCTGGCCGACAAGGTTTTCGAACGAACGCATCACCTTCTCGAGGTCTTCCGACTTCTTGACCAGGCCGACGGCGAGATCTTCGAGCGACGATTGCCGCTCAAGCGTGTGCTCCAGATTGCTCTGCGCCGAGCTCAACAGATCCGAAGCCGAGGACAGCAAGCGGCTGTGCTCGTCGAACTTGGTGGCGATCGAGGCCACTTCGCGCAGGGTCGACGACGACAGTTCGGTAAGCCGCGTCGTGTTCGAATCGACCAGGCGTGCCGAGCTGGCGAAGGTCTGCGCGGCCTTTTCGGTGGTTGCCGCGAAGCTTTGCGTGCTGCCGCTCAGACGTTCGTCAACCTGGCCGAGGTTGATCGCCGCCTGTTCGATCAGCTCACCAAGCTGCGAGCTGGAGACGCTCATGCGGCCGATGAGGTCGGCGACGCTATCGGCGAGCGACGAGCGCGCGCCTTCGACGGCCGACAGCGTTTCGGCGGTGCGGCTGGCGAGCGCGTTGACGAGGGCGGCATTTTCGCTGCGCAGCTTCTCGGTCGCGCGTTCGGTGACCTCTTCCATGCTCTTTTGCAGTTCCGAGCCGCCCTGGGCGAAGCGCTCGACCAGCGGCCGCGCGGTTTCGTCCAGGATCTTCGCCATCTCGGCCGAACGCGCCGCCAGCATCGTGTTGAGCTCGCGGGTATTGGTGCCGATTGTCTTGGCAGCGTCGTTGGTGCTTTGGCCGATGTGCTGGCCGACCGCGGTAAAAGTCTCCGCAATCGTGTTGGCGCGCGAGATCAGCTGAGCTTCTGCGCTGGAAACCTGCTCGTTGAGCTTCTGGCCCATCGTCTCCGTCGTATAAAGAAGGCGGTTCTCGACGTTGGCGACCTGTTCCTCGACGCGCGAAGCTGCGGACGCAACGCTCGCGGCCAGCCGCTCATCGGCGCCGGCAAGAGCCTGCTCCATCTCGCGGGCGTGGACGGCAAGTTCCTGGCCGGTCTGGCGTGCACGTTCGGCAACACGCTGCTCGGTGCTGGCGAAGGCGCCGACGATGTTGTCGGCATGCTCGCCGATCGTCGAAGTGGAGTCGGCGATGCGCGACACCAGGCGGTGATCGGCCTCGTCGAAGATGCGGCTGATCTCGGTGGCGCGGGCTGACAGCGCGTCCGAACCCTCGGCGATGCGCGAGATCAGCTGTTGGTCGGCGGCGTCGAAGATGCGGCCAAGGTCCGAGGCGCGGGCGGCCAGCGCTTCGGCGGATTCGCCGATGCGCATGCTCAGCCGCTGGTCGGCACCCTCGAAGTTACGCAGGATGTCGCCGGCGCGGTCGGCCAGCGACTGCGCCGTCTCGACCGCGCGGGCGACCAGCTTCTGGTCGGCGGCGTCGAACGTGCCGGCGATCTCGCCGGCGCGGGCAGCCAGCCGTCCGGCCGTTTCTTCGGCGCGGGCGAGCAGCGAGTTCGACGTCTCGTCGTGCCGGGCAAGCAGCACGCTCGTTGTGTCTTCGGCGCGAGCAAGCAAGGCATTCGTCGTATCCTCGGCGCGAGCAATCAGGGCGCTCGACGTGTCCTCGGCACGGGCGTGCAGACGGCGATCCGCGTCCTCGAAGGTGCGGGCGATGTCCTCGGCCCGGGCCAAAAGGGCGGCCGAGGTCTGCTCGGCACGCTCGGCGATCTTGCGGTCCGCGTCACTGAAGGCAGCACCGGCCTGTTCGTGCAGCGCGCTGGTGACTTCCATCACCTTCTCGCGGAGCGCGCCGGCAACGAAGACGGCGCTCTTTTCGAGCACGCTGCGGACATTGTCGACACCCACCGACAACGCGCGCTCCATGGTTCCGGCGCGCTCTTCGATGATGCCGGTCTGCTTGCTGAAGGCCTGCTCGATCTTCTCGACATCGGCAGCGATTGCCGCCGAGATATCGGTGCTTCTGCCGGCAATCTGGTCGATATGGCCCGACAGCGAGCGGTCGACATCCTTACGAATGTCGGCGAGCTTTGCCAGATCGTCTTCCAGCGCCTGGGTCAACATGTTGCGGCCTTCGGCCAGCTTGCCGACATGGCCGGCGATGATGTCGTCAACCTCACCGCGGCTTGCCGACAGCTTCTGCAGGTCGGCTTCCAGCGCACGTTTCAGGATGTCTCGCCCCTCGGCCAGCTTCTCGACCTGGCCTGCGACCAGTCCGTCGATGCTCGACCGGCTCTCGGCCAGCTTGGCGAGGTCGTCCTCGAGAGCCTTCGACAGCGTCGCGCGATCCCGGACGAGCTTGTCGCTGTGACCCTCGATCAGGCTGTTGACATTTTCCAAATCCGCTTCCAGCACCCGTGCGAACTCGCCACGGTTTTCGCTCAGCTTCTGCGACTGGTCGGCAATGGCGCTCCTGATCGCATTGAGATCGGCTTCGAGCGCCCGTGTGAGGATGTCGCGGCCCTCGGCGAGCTTCTCGACCTGTCCGGCGACCAGCCCATCGATGCTGGAGCGGCTCTCCGCCAGTTTGGCGATGTCGTCTTCCAGTGCCTTTGAGAGCGCCGAACGGTCCTGGACGAGCCTGTTTTGATGATCGGCCATGATGCCGCTGACATTGTGCAGATCGTCCTGAAGCGCCTGGGATAGCGTCGAACGATCCTGGACAAGCCGGCTCGAGTGGTCGGTGATCAGGCTGTTAACATTCTGAAGGTCATCCTTAAGCGCCTGGGATAGCGTCGAACGATCCTGCACAAGCCGGTTCGAGTGGTCGGCGATCAGGCTGTTCACATTTTGCAGGTCGGCCTCCAATGCCCTGGAAAGCTGACCGCGCTCTTCCGCCACCTTGTCGGAATGACCCGCGATGGCACCCTTGATGGTGTTGAGGTCGGCTTCGAGCGCGCGCTTGAGGATATCGCGCCCCTCGGCCAGCTTCTCGACCTGGCCGGCGACCAGCCCGTCGATGCTCGACCGGCTCTCGGCGAGCTTGGCGAGGTCGGCCTCGAGCGTCTGTGACAACAGGCCACGATCGTCGGCAAGCCGGCTCGAATGGTCGGAGAGCAGGACTCTGATGCCGGACAGGTCGTTCTCCAGCGCCTTGCTGAGTTCGGTGCGATCCTCGGCCAGTTTCGCCGAGTGGTTCTCGATCACGCCCTTGATGCCGATAATGTCGTTTTCGAGCGCCTTGGTCAGGATGGCGCGGCCTTCGGCGATCTTTTCAACCTGGCCGGCGACCAGCCCGTCAATGGAGGCGCGGCTGTCGGCGAGCTTGCCGAGATCGGCTTCCAGGGCGCGCGACAGAATGTTGCGGCCTTCGGCCAGTTTACCGACATGCCCGGCGACCATTTCGTCAATGATCGTACGGGCTTGCACCAGTTTTCCGGAGTCTTCATGCAATGCCTGGTTGAGCCGGTTGCGGCCTTCTTCAAGCCGCTCGAGATGGCTGCCCAGCGACGCGTCGATGGCGGCGCGCGACTCGTTGACCTTGCGTAGATCCTCTTCCAGGGCGCGCGAGATTAGGTTGCGGCCTTCGGCCAGCTTCTGCACCTGGTTGGTTACGGCCGCATCGATGCCGGCGCGGCCCTCGGCGAACTTCGCCAGGTCCGCCTGCATGGCAGCCGCCATGCGTTCGCGGCTTTCGGACAGCTTGCGGCTGTGGTTTTCGACGGCGTCCTCGATGCCGACGCGGGCATCGGCAAGACGCTGGATATCGGTGTCGAATGAGCGCGACACGACATGGCGGGCCGCTTCCATGCGGCCGGCGAAATCGCTGGCGCGGGCTTCGAGCATCGACGAGGTCGACGAGACGATGTCGGCCATGTCGGCGCCGATCTGGGTCTTGCCCTGATCGATCATCGCCGACAAATGATCCTTGCTCTCGGCAAAGGTGTGGGCGATCTCGCGGGCGCGCTCGACCAGCGTTTCGTTGATCTGGCGGGCGCGCGCCTCGAGCGCGGCGTTGAGCTTCTGCGTGCCGGTATCGAGTGCTTCGGCACGGGTCTGGAATTCGCTGATCAGCGCCTGGCCGCGCTCGGCCAGCGTCCGCTCGATGCCGTTCAGGCTGGACTCGAATTCCGAGCTCAGGGTGCGGGCGGCGCCGCCGAGCAGCGACACCATGCCGGTGGTGCGGTCGTCGAGCAGGTCGGTCAGCGACCGGGTCAGGCCGTCTGTGGTGTCCGTCAGCTTGGCGATGCGGGTGTCGAGCAGCGAAGCAAAGGCTTCGCCCGATGTCGACAGCCGGTCGGTGATCGAATCCAGCCGGGTTTCGACCGAATCGAAGATCGACATCGAGCTTTCATTGATGCGGTCAATCAGCGTGTCGCCGGAATTGGTGATCGTCATCGACAGCTTGGTCGACGCGTTGAGGATAGAGTCGCGAATAATGTCGGAGGCGGCGCCGATCTCGTCCTTCAGCGTTTCATGCGCGCCGGTGATCGAGGCGCGCACGCGCTCGGCATGAGTGACGACGGCTTCGCGCTCGCTGCCCAGCCCGTCGACCAGCGACCGGATGCGCGATTCATTCTCCGAATAGGAGCGTTCGATCTGGTTGACCTCGCTGTGGACCAGCGTTTCGAGCTCGACGGCGCGCGCCAGCGTGCGCTCGATGCCTTCGCCCATCGCCGCCACTTCACGGCGAACGGCCTGGCCGATCATCATCACGCGATCCTGGGCGAGGTTTTCCGGCTCCGCCAAGCGGAAAGCCACCTCCGTCATCGACTGCGCGGCAATGCGCATTTCCTGCGCGCGGCGGATCATCGCCGCGAAGGCCCAAAACAGGACGACCGGTATGATTGCCGCGATCGCCAGGCCGATCAGTTCAGGGCGGGCCAGGATTTGATCGAACGTACGAATTTTCCAGATGCTGGGGCCAAACAGCAGATTGGCGAGGCCGCCGGCGCCGGCGATCCAGGCCAGCGACACGAACGCCACGACCCAATAGATCGTGCTCGACGCGCGCCGGTTGAGGCTGTGCAGCAGCGTCTTGTAATCTTTTTGGCGGTCATCGTTTGCCGGCTTGAAGCCGGCTGGCTGGGCGCTGTTGCGCGATTCGACCGGGCGCAGCTCGGCGGGCTTGGCTGCCGGCTTCGCACTCTGGTTTTGTTGGACGGGCGCGTTTTGAGCGGGGGCGGACTTCTGGGGGCGGCCTTCGCGCGCCAGTTCGTCCGCGGCCTGCGATATCTGCGCTTCCAGATCTTCCATCGACGCCGCGATATCGAGATCGCCGCTGCCGTCTCCGCTGAGATCGAGGTCTAGTGCCTTTTCGAGTTCCCTGGCTACGTCGCTGTCGAGAGTTCTGGTCGTCGTTGGTTTCTTCGCCATGCCTTCGCTACCCTGTACTAGCTGCCGAGGGACTTCTTATTTTTGCCTGATTCTGGCTCGTCTTATCCCACGCAGGAGGCTGAAAATGGACCTTCGTATCGTAATGACACACAGGGGTAAAGAAAACATGCATTCCGCGAGATACGTAAAACTTTAAATATAAGGTTAACGACAACGTGATCTAACGGCCTCAACGGCAACAATTTTCCAGCCCATTCATTAACGCGTTGGCGACGGAAATCGCCTAGTTTTTTCGGCGATCGGCACAAGGAGTTTCAAATTGGTACGCGGTGAAAGCGGCATTGCCTTCTCAATGCCGGGCGGCGATGCGTCGGGACCGGCCCGTTCGCGCCCAGTGGATCTGGCCCATCTGGCCCGTCAGACAATGGGCGATCGCGCCCTCGAACAGGAGGTATTGGCACTGTTCGTACAGCAGGCGCTTTCCGTCCGCGACAGAATAGTCGATGCCGATGTCAGGGAGCGACTGCTTCTGGCGCATGGGCTGAAAGGTTCGGCGCGCGGGGTCGGCGCCTTTGCCATCGCCGACTGCGCCACCTCGATCGAACAGCAGCCGGAAGATGCGCGCATCCTCAAGCGCCTCGGCACCCTGATCGAGGAAGTGCGCGATTTCATCGCCGCCATCAGCCGGTAATGGCTGCCGCTCGGCAGCGGCCACCGGGATGAATCGACGGGGCCAGGCGTGCTTTGGCCAGCTTTCCGAAAAAACGTCACAAAGCGGCGCTTTCGCGCCGCAGTTGACTTGTCCGGTGGAGTGATTATCTCGGCTGGGACTCCCTTCAGGTGATAAATGACCAAGCTGACCTTCATTGCCCATGACGGCACTCCTTTCGATGTCGAGGCCGAAAACGGCTCGACCGTCATGGAGAATGCGATCCGCAACGCGGTGCCGGGCATCGAGGCAGAATGCGGCGGCGCTTGCGCCTGCGCGACCTGCCATGTCTATGTCGACGAAGCCTGGACGGCCGAAGTCGGTGAGCCGGAGGCGATGGAAGAGGACATGCTGGACTTTGCCTATGACGTCCAGCCGAACTCGCGCCTGTCCTGCCAGATCAAGGTGCGCGACGCGCTTGACGGCCTCGTCGTGCGCGTGCCAGCTCGCCAGGGTTGATCTCCCGTACCATCTGATTTTTCCCGCCGCCGCTTGGCAGCGGGCCAATGCTCATGCAGTCTCGCGCCAGTTTCGCCCCAGTTTGACAATGAGGCTCGCCTGGCATGACCGATGTAATCAAGACGGACGCACTCATCGTCGGGGCGGGGCCGGTCGGCCTGTTCGCCGTGTTCGAACTCGGCCTCTTCGACATGAAGTGCCATCTGATCGATATCCTCGACCGGCCGGGCGGCCAATGCGCCGAACTCTATCCGGAAAAGCCGATATACGACATTCCAGGCTGGCCCTCGATCTCGGCGCAAGGGCTGGTCGACAAACTGCTCGAGCAAATTCACCCGTTCAAGCCGGATTTTACCTTCAACCGCATGGTCTCCAGCCTGGAAAAGCTGGACGACGGCTCATTTCGGGTCACCACCGACGAGAACGAGGTGTTCGAAGCCAAGGTGGTGGTGATCGCCGCCGGTGGCGGCTCGTTCCAGCCCAAACGGCCGCCCATTCCCGGCATCGAGGCCTATGAGGGCAGGAGCGTCTTCTATTCGGTGCGCCGTATGGAGGCATTCCGGGGCCACGACATCGTCATCGTCGGCGGCGGCGATTCCGCACTCGACTGGACGCTGAACCTGCAGCCGGTGGCAAAAAGCGTCACACTGGTCCACCGACGCGCGGAATTCAGGGCGGCGCCCGACAGCGTCAACAAGATGTATGCCATGCAGGAGATGAAGCAGCTGGAGTTCCGGGTCGGCCAGGTGAGCGGCCTGACCGGCGCCGACGGCGAGCTGGCCTCTGCTACCATCAAGGGCGGGCCTGACGGCGACATCGAGGTGCCGTGCACGCGCATGCTGCCGTTCTTCGGCCTGACCATGAAGCTCGGCCCGATCGCCGAATGGGGGCTCAACCTTCATGAGAACCTCATTCCGGTCGATACCGAGAAATTCCAGACCTCGGTGACAGGCATCTTTGCCGTCGGCGACATCAACTGGTACCCAGGCAAGCTGAAGCTGATCCTGTCGGGTTTTCACGAGGTGGCGCTGATGGCGCAGGCCGCCAAGCGCATCATCAGCCCCGGTGAGCGCATCGTCTTCCAGTACACGACGTCGTCGACCAGCCTGCAGAAGAAGCTCGGCGTCGTGGAGTAGGTCCTACAGGGCTTTCCGAATCACTCCACCAGAACGACTGGCGCCTCGGTGTCGTCGCGGCCGCGCAGTGACTTCTCCGGCATCAGCGCCAGCGTCATCAGCGCCAGCACGAGCGTGACGGCCGCGGCAAGGAAGATCATCATGAAGGGCGTCGCCGAGACGATCTGTCCGGCAGCCGGCGCGCCTTCGCCGGCAAGCGGCAGGCCATAGCCGAGCGCGACGGCGCCGAGCATGGCGACGCCGAGCGCGCTGCCCAGCGAACGCAGGAAGGTCAGCACGCCGGTGGCAACGCCGAGATGCGCGCGGTCGACGGCGTTCTGCACCGATACGGTGGCGACCGGGAAGGTGGTGCCGCTTCCAAGGCCGATGCAGATGGTCAAGAGCTCGACCACCAGCAGCGAGGCGCGGCCGGCGACCAGGCTGAGCACGCCAAGACAGATAATGGCGAAGAGAACGCCGACCATGGCGATACGCTTGTAGTGGAAGAAGCGCGGTATCGTGCGGCCGCTGAACGTCGCGCCGGCGACCGTTCCGAGCAGCAGGCCGAGCATGGCAAGGCCCGACTGGCTGACCGACAGGCCGATGATCGACTGCAGATAGACCGGCAGATACACCGACAGGCCGATATTGGCGGCCTGCAGCAGGAACATCGACGCCGTGCCGGCAAGCACGATCGGATTGCTCAGCACTTCAAGCGAGATCAGCGGCTCGGCCGCACGCATCAGCCGCAAAGCGAACGCAGCCCAGAAGACCGCCGAACAGGCGAGCAGGCCGACGATCTCGCGCGAAGCCCATGGATAGGCGCTGCCGCCCCAGTTGAGGGCCAAAAGCAGCAATGCCGTCGCCACCACCAGAAGCAGCGCGCCCGGCGCGTCGATGCGATGCCGCTTTGCGGCGACCGGCAGTTTGCGCAGCGGCTTGTTGATGATGGCCATGGCCAAGATGCCGAGCGGGATGTTGATCCAGAAGATCAGCGACCAATGGAGATGTTCGGCAAATCCGCCGCCGAGCAAAGGCCCGGCGATGCTGGCGACAGCCCAGGTGCCCGAAATCCAGGCGGCATAGCGCGCGCGTTCGCGCGGCGGCACCAGGTCGCCGATGACGATCTGCGCCAGGGCGAACAGGCCGCCGCCGCCCGCACCCTGGATCGCCCGGCCGATGACCAGCACGAACATGTTGGGGGCCATGGCGCTGACCAGCGATCCCAGAAGGAAGATCAGGATCGCCGCATAGACGGTCGGCCGGCGGCCATAGACGTCGGAAATCTTGCCGTAGAGCGGCGCCATGGCCGTCGCCGTCAGGAGATATCCGGTCACGATCCACGGCAGGTAGTCGGCGTGGCCGAGCGAACGGCCGATGGTCGGCATGGCCGGCGCGACGATGGTCTGGTCGAGCGCCGCCAGCAGCATCGACAAAAGGATGCCGGCGATGATGACGTTCTTCTCGCTTTCCGTAAGCGGCGCGGCGGGCGCCACCCTAGCCGGCTTGTCGACAGCCTGGTCCATATCAGTGCATCCACAGTGTCTGCGAGCGATTGCGCGGCGCCAATGGCCGCTCCGCTATACGCCGCCTCGATTGGTCTTGATCTGGTGTTTCGAAGCTCGAGCCTTGCCACCTGACATATCTTGCGAGCCTGACATATGTCGTCCCGTATAGGCCGATTTCGACCTTTGCCCGAAAATTTTCTGGGGCTGGCCTCATGTTTCGGCAGAATTGGCTTGGTATCAGCCCTGTGGTTCAGCCGGGCGGAAGCTGGCCGTTCTGGACGCGCTGCATGCGGTAGCGCAGCAGCCGCAGGATGCGGCTTTCGAAATTCACGCCTTCGACGCGGTCGAAGCGCAACTGGTCCTGGTCATGCCTGGCGAGTTCGGCCGCGGTGATCTGCGCCGCCTTCGCCTTTGCCCCGGCGCAGGTCTTTTGCGCAAAGCTCGCGTTCAGCGCGTCTTCGAGCAGACGGCCGTGGTTCTTGGCGATCTCGACATGACGCTCCTCATGGCGCTTGATGTCGGCCGACAGGGTGTCCCAGAACAGCCTGACATCGGGATCGGCCTTGCGCGGCCTGCGCCACTCCGGAAGGATGACCTTGACCTTGACGGTAACGGCGGCCTTGGCGATGCGGCAGGTGTCTGCGGTTTGCGCGTAGCTGATGCGGGTGGTGAACGCCATCTGGGTGGCGCCTGGATGCCGCATCCCGGTGCTTTTCACCTCGGGTCCATGCTTCGACAGTTGCGTCTCGATGTCATCGAGCGTGCTGCCGCCGATGGCAAAATAGCTGTAGGTTTTCACCAGATTGGCAGCATTCGCCGGCAGGACGGTCAAAGCCAGCATCATGGCGCAGAGCAGGGGTCGTTTCATCATGTTGCCTCTTCACTCACCTTGCTTTACGGCCGTTGCCGGCGCAACGGAATTGATCTTCCACCGATCACGCATCGTTGATGGATTGCAAGCGCTCGATGAGCCACATGCCAATGAGCCACATGCCAATGAGCCACATGCCAATGAGCCACATGCCAATGAGACACATGGTTGAAGGACAATGACGACAAGGCGATGGCAACTGGCGCATAAGTGCCATCTCGACCTTGGCGAGAAAGCCATTGTGGTCGGCATTCTCAATGTCACGCCGGACAGTTTTTCGGATGGCGGACTGTTCATCACGCCTGACCAGGCGGTGGCGCAGGCGCACCGCATGGTGGAAGAAGGCGCCGCCGTCGTCGATATCGGCGGGGAATCGACGCGCCCCGGCGCCTCGCCCGTGACGCCTGAAGAAGAGCAGACCCGCATCCTGCCGGTGATCGCCGCGCTCGCCGGTTCAGGCGAAGCCCTGATTTCGGTCGACACCTATCGCGAGGAAACCGCGCGCCTCGCCGTCGCCGCCGGCGCGCATATCGTCAACGATGTCTGGGGCTTGCAGCGTGAACCCGGCATCGCCCGCGTCGCCGCCGAGACCGGCGCCGGACTGGTCATCATGCATACCGGGCGCGGGCGGCAAAAACTGCCCGATGTCATCGCCGACCAGTTTTTGTTCCTCAAGGCTTCGCTGGAAATCGCCAGGCGCAGCGGCGTCGCGGACGATCATATCGTACTCGATGCCGGCTTCGGCTTCGCCAAGGAGACGGCTGAGGAAAACCTCGACCTGATGGCGCGGTTTTCCGAGCTTAAGGAGCTCGGTTTTCCCTTGATGGCCGGCACCTCCAGAAAACGCTTCATCGGCACCGTCACCGGCCGCGAAGCCGGCGCGCGCGCCGCCGGGACGGCAGCCACCAGTGTCATCCTGAGGCTGAAGGGCGCCGATCTGTTTCGCGTTCACGATGTCGCAATCAACATGGACGCACTGGCCGTCGCCGATGCTATGCTGGCGCGTGAAAAGCCCGGACGCTGAGCCCAGGACACCAAGAAATGCCAGGACACTAAGAAATGCCAGGACACTAAGAAATGCCAGGACACTAAGAAATGTACGTCATCCGCATGAAGAACTGCGCCTTCTTTGCCCGGCACGGCGTGCTGGATGAGGAAGAGGCGCTTGGCCAGCGTTTTTATGTCGATGCCGAGTTGACGGTCGAGCCCAGCCGCCCACTGGAGGATGATTCCATCGAGGACACCGTCAATTACGGCATCGCCTTCACGGTGATTGAAAAGATCGTCACTGGACATCGCCGTTTCCTGATCGAGGCGCTGGCGCTCGAAGTAGCGAAGGCGCTGACTTCACGGTTTCCGCAGATCAGGAAGGCCGAGATCACCGTGCGCAAGCCCAACGCACCGGTGCCCGGCGTGCTCGATTACGTCGAGGTGACCGTTGTCTGGCCAGAGTAGCAATAACACGGTCTATCTCAGCCTTGGCGGCAATCTCGGCGATCCCTCGGCCTCGATGGCCACGGCGCTGCGCCTGCTGGACGCCGACGAGAACACGCGTGTAATCGCCGTCTCCTCGCTCTATCGCACGCCGCCCTGGGGCAAGCTCGACCAGCCGGATTTCCTCAACGCCGCTGCCGAAATCTCGACCGCGCTGGCGCCAAGGGCGCTGCTCGACCTCTGCCTCGAGGCCGAGCGCAAGCTGAAGCGGGTGCGCGAGGAGCGCTGGGGGCCGCGCCTGATCGACATCGACATATTGGTGTTCGGCGACCGCATCATCCACGAAACCGGGCTGGAGGTGCCGCATCCCCGGATGCTGGAGCGCGCCTTCGTTCTGGCGCCCTTGGCAGAGATCGCGCCGGATTTGACGGTGGGCGGCAGGAGCGTCAACGAGCGGCTCAGCGCCGTCGATACGTCAGGCATAGAGCGGCTGGCTTCCGGCCGCGATTGGTGGCTGGGTTAACCGGAGAAGCCGCCGCCATCGAGAAATGCCTGTTCGTCCGCCGACGTCTCGCGGCCAAGCATCTTGTTCCTGTGCGGAAAGCGGCCGAAGCGCTGGATGATGTCGCGGTGCTCGACCGCGTATTTCACATAGTTCGGCGCCCTGGCGGTGGTGAGTTCGACCGATTTGTCCTGGTCGGCGGGCAGTTCCGAATGTTCGTAGGGCAGGTACAGGAAGACGCGAAGGTTTTCTTCCAGCGAAAGGTCATGGCCTGCCGCAATCGCCTTGGCGGCAAAGTGCCTTGCCAGCGGATCGGTGGCGTACATATGGCCTGAGCCGCGAAAGCAGTTGCGTGGAAACTGGTCGAGCAGGATCATCAGCGCCAGCGAACCCTCGGCATGCTCCGACCATGCGTCGCACTCGCGCCGCGCGGCGGCAAAGTGCAGGTCGAGAAACCTGCTGCGGAAATTCGCGTCGAAGGCGTCGTTCTTCTCGAACCACGCGTCTTCGCCGGCCTCGCGCCAGAATTTTGTGACGGCGAGCGCGCGCTCATCCAATGCGGTCATCAGCTTTCCCCCTGATCGGCGGGCTCCGGCTTGTGCAGCACGCCGGCCGTCTCTTCGTTCAGCGCCTGGCCGGGCCGGCGCGGTTGCGTCAGCGGCGTCGGGATCGGCGTGCCGGTATTGCCCCTGAGGAAACGTTGCCCGGCGCGGACGCCTTCGGCCAGCTGCGTCTCCAGTCGGGCATTGTCGCGCCGTCGCACATCCTCGATGACATCGGCGACATCTTCCGGCTCGACGCCCAAAACCTCGAGCGCGGAACCGCCGAAGACGAGGGCCGATTCGAAGGTCTCGCGCAGTTGGAAGTCGACGCCGGCGCGGATGAGCGAGAGCGCGGTGCCGCGATCGTACGCGCGTGCCAGGACGGTCAGCAGCGGGAACTCCGCCTTGATCAGTTCCGCCATGCGCACGGCGGCGTCCGGCTTGTCGACGCAGATCAGCACGGCGCGCGCGCGGCCTGCACCTGCGGCGCGCAGAATGTCGAGCCGCGTGCCGTCGCCATAATAGACCTTGAAGCCGAAATCGGCGGCCGCCTGGATCATTTCGACATCATTGTCGATGATCGACACATCGATGCCGCGCAACAAAAGCGGCTGGCTGGCGATCTGGCCGAAACGGCCGAAGCCGATGACCAGCACACTGCCAGTAAGGCCGTCGGCGATGTCGACGCCTTCAAGCGACTGCTCGTCGCGCGGCGTCACATTTTTGAGCGCAATGATGGCCAGCGGCGTCAGCACCATGGAGATGATGATGATCGCGGTCAGCGTTGCGTTGGCCCGGCTGTCGATGATGCCAACCGCCGCTGCGGCCGAATAGAGGACGAAGGCGAATTCGCCGCCTTGCGCCATGATCACGGCGCGTTCCAGCGCTTCACGATGACCGCTCTTCAGCAAGCGGGCGACGAGGTAGATGCCGAGCGCATTCATCGCCATGTAGGCGACGACATAGACGGCGATCAGCCGCCAGTTGTCGGCCACCACATGTAGGTCGAGCGACATGCCGACGGCGAGGAAGAAAAGGCCAAGCAGGATGCCGCGGAATGGCTCGACGTCGGCCTCCAGCTGGTGGCGGAAGGTCGATTCCGACAACAGCACGCCGGCGAGGAAGGCGCCCATCGCCATCGAGAGGCCGGAAAGCTGCATGACCAGCGCCGACCCCAGCACGACCAGAAGGGCTGCCGCCGTCATGACTTCGCGCGCCTTGGCGTCGGCCAGGATGCGGAAGAACGGGTTGAGCAGATAGCGGCCGGCCACCACCAGCCCGACGATGGCGCCAAGACCGATGCCGATTTCGGTCAGCCTTTGCTGCAGGGTCATCTCGCTGCCGCCCGGCGCCAGGAAGGCGACCAGCGCCAGAAGCGGCACGATTGCCAGATCCTCGAGCAGCAGGATGGACACGATGCGCTGGCCCTTGGGGCTGGCCATCTCGCCACGCTCTTCCAGAAGCTGCATGACGATCGCCGTCGAGGTCAGGACAAAGCCGGCGCCGGCAACGAAGGATTGCGCGATCGGAAAGCCGCCGGCGAGACCAACACCGGTGAGCAGCAAGGCGCAGACGCCGACCTGCAGCGCGCCGAGGCCGAAAATCTCGCGGCGCAGGCCCCATAGCCGCGACGGCTGCATCTCCAGCCCGATGATGAACAGGAACATGACCACGCCGAGTTCGGCGACATGCAGGATGGCTTCCGATTCGGAAAAAATGCCAATACCGAACGGGCCGATGACCACGCCCGCGGCGAGATAGCCGAGGATCGAGCCCAGCCCCATGCGTTTGAAGATCGGAACGGCGACGACGCCTGCGGCAAGCAGCGCCACCACCTGAATGAGATCGCTGCCCGATGCTTCCGCTGCCATGCCTCTTGTCCCTGTGTCCGACAGCACTCCTTGCATGCACTGGGAGCGGGAGGCAAGGGCGGGAAGCCTGCCAGGATGGGTAGGGTGCCGCGGCAGCGATTCCCCGGTGGAACAACAGTCTGCGCTTGCCTGTCGGACGGCCGGTATCTATATCTGACAAATGCCTGATTATTCGTCCCGGCCGTCGCCGCTGCCACATATCCCGATGGATGCGCTCAGCGAAGTTCTGCAAGACTTTCGCTTGAGTGGCGTCAACTATGGCCGCTGCGAACTCCGGCACCCATGGAGCATAGACTTTCCGCAACAACAACTGCTTCGTTTTCACTTTGTCGGCCAGGGTCCATGCTGGATTCACACCGAAGCGCAAGACTGGCAGGAGTTGCGCGATGGCGATCTGGTGCTGCTGCCGCAAGGCATCGCCCATCGGCTGGCGAGTGCGCCGGACGTGGTGGGCGATTCGCTCGAGGGCTGCCAGGTGATCAAGTTGGGCGGCAACGTTTGCGAAGTGATACGGCAGGGAACGGGCGCGACAAGCACCCTTTTCTGCGGCTCCATGTCTCTCGGCTCCTATGCGCTCAATCCGTTGATCACGTTGATGCCGCCTCTCATCAAGGGTTGCGACGTGGCCGGCAATGACCCGATGGTCGGCCCTTTGCTGGCGGCCATGACGGTGGAGGCCGCGCAACCGCAGATGGGCAGCGCCACCATCCTGTCGCGTATGGCGGATTTGCTGACAGCCAGGCTCATCCGGTGCTGGGTCAATTGCAACGGCGCCTCGACCACCGGTTGGCTCGCAGCCATCCGCGACCCCCATATAGGCCGCGCTCTGGCGGCCATGCACCGCGACCCCGGCCACAACTGGACGCTGGGAAGCCTCGCCGGTGTGGCAGGCCAATCGCGTTCGATTTTCGCCGAGCGCTTCAGCGCGGTATTGGGGGAGGGTGCCGCACATTATCTCGCCCGCCTGCGCATGCAGCTTGCCCGCGAATTGCTGGGCCAAAACGGCTTGTCTGTTGCCGAAGTCGCTACCCGTTTGGGCTATGATTCCGAGGCGTCCTTCGCCCGCGCGTTCAAGCGCATCACCAATGTCTCGCCAGGCGTTGTGCGTCGCACAACTCCCGGACGAATGGATATGAATTTCGGATTTTAAGGTACATAACATCCGGACGGACTCGCCTATCTAAGATCTCCAAACTTTGGAGATCTTCCCGTGACTGACACAACATTACAGCTTGAAGACGCCGCCATCGGCCTTGATGCCGATGCACCAGCCGCGTGGAGCGCGGCCACCTGGTTCGCGGTCCTATCATTGGCGGCAACCAGCTTTGCCCTGGTGTCAGCCGAGTTCTTGCCGGCAGGTCTGTTGACGCCGATGGCGCGCGATCTCGGCATCAGCGAGGGAACGGCCGGACAGGTCGTCACCGCCACCGCTTCCGTTGGCGCCGTGACGGCCATGTTGAGCAATGTTCTCATCGGCCGATTGAACCGCAAGGCGGTGCTGGTTGGCCTCATGGCCTTGGCGGTCGGTTCCAATATTCTTGCGGCGCTGGCGCTCAATTTCTGGCTGTTGTTGCTGGGCCGGGCCGGGTTGGGGATCGCTCTTAGCGCTTTCTGGGCACTTTCCGTTGCCGTCGTGGCGCGGCTGGTCGGCGCCAATGCGACAGGTCGCGGCATGGCGATCGTCACCCTCGGCGTCTCGCTCGCCACCATTGCCGCGCCGTCGATGGGTGCGTTGATCAGTGACTGGCTGGGATGGCGCAGCGCCATGGCCATGACGGCGGGGCTGGCCGCGCTTGCCATGCTGCTGCAGCTTCTCAGCCTGCCGACCTTGCCTGCAACGGCAAGCAACAGCCTTGCAGACGTCTTTCGGCTGACGCGGCGGCGTGGCATCCAACTCGGCATGCTTGCCATTGTTCTGCTGATGACCGGGCATTTTGCCGGCTCGGTCTATGTGCGCCCCTTCCTCGAACAGGTGACGCTCCTCACAACCGGGCCGATTGCCCTGGCGCTGCTCGGGTTCGGCATCGCCGCTGTGATCGGCAATATTGCCGGTGGCCGCCTGGCCGACACCAACATCCACATGGCCCTCGCAGTTACCGCCGCGTTGATGGCATTTGCGGCACTCGCTTTGGTGCTTTGGGGCGCGCAAACCGGCGTTGCCTTCGGCTTTGTTACGCTGTGGGGCTTCGCCTTCGGCATGGCGCCGGTGGTGCTGCCGACCAATATGTCCCGCGCGGCGCCTGATGCGCTGGAAGCAGCAGGCAGCCTGATGGTCACTTCCTTCCAGGTTGCCATCACCGTCGGCGCGGTTGTCGGCGGTTATGTCGTGGACACCTATGGCGCTACTGGGCCTTTGACCCTAACCGCCGTCCTTGCCGCGGCGACGGCCGCACTGGCGCTGCTGCAGCCTCGTGGCTGAAACCTTGCTTCGTCTGACACGGGCGGCCTCAATCAGGCCGTCCGCGCCGTTGCAGCAGCGCTGCACAAGTTTATGCGCCGCACACGTTGCGTTTTGCCGCAGTCGGCGGCTATGGGACGCCAGGCTTCGGCCGTTGGAAGGCAGCGACGATCAAGTTCTGCCTTCGTGAGGAGAATGACTGACATGAAGAAGTTTTTGCTCGTCGGCGTGGGTGTCGCCATGCTTGCCGCATCGGCCTGTTCGAAGGCGCCTGAATGCACGCAGGAAATCGCGGCCAAGAAGGCGCAGGAAATGACCGCCGCGCTGCAGGAAGCGATCACCAAGGATCCGACCAAGGCCGCCGACCTGACCGCCAAGGTGCAGGCTGTGACGACCAAATATCAGGGCGCCACCACGCCGGCCGACGCCTGCAAGGCCTATGACGAGCTGACGGCCGCCATCAAGGGCTGATTCTTCGTTCGGAAATTGAGGAAGGCGGTGGCTCGAGTAGCCGCCGCCTTTTTTGCTGGTGTTCTTAAAGCGCATCGCGCTGACACGGAGGACCGCCGGCACGCACAGGACCCTGACACGTTGGCCTTGCTGTGGCTTGGGCCGTCGGAGACGCTGACATCGTCGGTTGCGCGCCACATGTCCGATCGCGGCAGAAAGGTGCCGCACCGAGCGGCCCGTGCTTGAGGAGCGCCAACCCGGCCGCAAGGTGGCCTGTCATTTCCCGACATCGAGCTGAGCGGAATCGCTCAGCTATCGCGCAGTGCAACCCCGTTCCGCGCTTTTTGGGGGAACCGCTTGAGAGTCAGTTTTTGGCGATGGAGCCAACTTCGACGGCATCGACGCGCTTGAGGCTCATACCGATGACCGGCACCAGCTGCTGGTCGACGCGCACGGCGATGGTCACCGTCATCGAATTGTCGTCGGGAATGCGGGCCTGCATCACGCCGCGCAGCTGGTTGCGGTTGATGGTGAAGACGACTTTGCGGGCATCGACCACGTTGCCGCCGATGATGTCCAGGCCCGACCCCGCGGCGCCGCCCATGAAATTGCCCTTGTAGTCGCGGCCCTTGCGCTCGACGGTCGCCGACATTTTCTGGGTGAAGACACCGACGCGGCAGTCGCCATCGAGCGTCATGCCGGTCTTGTTGTCCGGCGTCGAGCCGTCGAAGCTGCAGGTGAACTTCGTGCCCTTGTATTTGCCGGCGATGATTTCGCCCGGGCCGACCCATTTGCCTTCAACGGTGCGGAAGAACTGCTTGTCGGGCTCCGCTGCAAAGGCTTTCCCGGTCGGGCCCAGAGGTGCTGCAAGCGCGACCAGGGGCAGGACGCAGGACAAGATTACGCTTTTCATAGACGACACCCGGCAACAAGGAGGCTGTTGTTGGACGACCATGAACAAGATTGGTTAATGCTTGGTGACCGCGAGAGGGCGTTTACTTGCTCAAGGCGGGTGCTTCATTCTCTTTTTTGGCCGCAAACGAGGTCAGCGCCGACAGGAAATCGCCCATACCCGGCCGCCTGCCGGCAATGAAGGGCAGGGGCCGCGCCGTCTCCATGGCAGCGATGCCGATACGCGCCGTCATCATGCCGTTTACCACGCCTTCGCCGAGTTTCGCCGACAGCCGGGCGGCAAGGCCATGGCCGACGATCTGCTGGACGAAGCTGTCGCCGACGGCGATCGAGCCGGTCACCGCCAGATGGGCAAGAACGCTGCGCGCCAGCCGGAAAAAGCCCAGCGTGCCCGGCCTGCCGCCGTAGAGTTCGGACAAGCGGCGGATCAGGCGCCCGGCCTCGAACACGACATAGGCAACGTCTACGAGTGCGCGGGGGCTGACGGCGGTGACCAGCGACACGCGTTTGGCTGCTTCGAGGATCATCACCTTGGCTCTCGCATCGAGCGGCCCGAGAATCTCGGCCTCGGCCAGTCGCACCAGATTGCCGCCGTCGATGATCTCGCCGCGCAATTCGGCCAGGGAGCGCCTGCCGGCCGCGGTTTCGGGTTTCGCAGCGACAAAGGCCGAAAGCTCTTCGACGACGGCCCTTGCAGCCTTCGGATCGTCGCGCGCCACGGCATCGAGCGCCCGCTTTTGCAGTTTTTCGACCTCGGCCAGCCGGGCAATAGCCAGGAATTCCCGCACCAGCACGACCGCGAGCGCCAACACGGCAATTGCGGCCATTCCCGCTGCCAGCCACCCCAGCCACTCTGCGCGCTCGAACAGGTCGCGGATGAGTTGGTCGGTCCACAGGCCGACGGCGAGCGAAACCAGCACGCCGACCGCGCCGAAAAACAGGCTGGCAAACAGCGAGCGCCTGCGCGGCGCGGTCGCCGGCGGCGGTTCGGCGGCGACAATGTCGGGTTCGTCGAAGACATCGATCTCGGCCGGCACGACGACGGCGCGCGACTTGCGTGCCGGCGGCTCGGCATGGGGGCGGCGCGTTTCCTGCTTCGGTTCGGCCTCCGGCTCGATGCGGAAAGCTGCCGGTCTGCGGGGCGCGGTCATGCCAGATGGTCTCCGATCAGGAACTGCAAGGCGCGGTCGAGCCTGATATGCGGCAGCGACAGCGTGACGCCTTCAGCGGTGCGTTCGAGCTTTGGCGGGCGAAAGCGCACGAAACGGATCGCCGGATCGTCGCTGCTCTGCCGGTGGTCGGCTTCGGAAACGTCGAAAACCGCGTCAATTTTCTCCGGCAAGTCCCCGGGAAATATGGCGGTTTCGGCTTTACCATCAAAGGTTTCGCCGTTGATCTTCTCGCCCTTCAGCGGCGTGCCGATGATCACCGGCAGGGTTTCGCGGCCTTGCTTGACCGTGCCTTCGCGCGTCGCGCGCACCGCCGCCATGGCGACCACGTCGACATCGGCGCCGGTGAAATTTGCCCGCGCCACGGCGCGGTCGGCAAGCCGCCGCACGATTGCCTGCAGCCGGTCATGGCTTTCGTGATGCAAATGGTCGGCCTTGGTCGCGGCAACCAGGATGCGGTCGATGCGGCGTGAAAACAGGTCGGTGAGGAAATTGCCTCGGCCAGGACGGAAACAGGAGAGGATTTCGGTCACCGCGCGTTCCAGGTCGGCCATCGCGCCGGGGCCGGCGTTCAGCGCCTGCATGGCGTCGATCACCACGATCTGGCGGTCGAGGCGGGTGATGTGTTCGCGGAAGAACGGTTTCACCACATGCGTCTTGTAGGCCTCGTAGCGGCGCTCCATCATCGCTTGCAGCGAGCCGGACCGCGGCCGTTTCTCACCCTTGAGCAGCAAGGGCGCGAAGGTTAGCGCCGGCGATCCCTCGAGGTCGCCAGGCATCAGGAAACGGCCGGGCGGCAAGGTCGAAAGCGCCCGCTCGTCGAGCTTGCAGGCCTTGAGGTAGGCGGCAAAACTCTCGGCGAGGCGCCGCGCCGTCATCTCGTCGGCGTCGGCATTGGGTTCGATCCTCGCCGACAGCGCCCGCCAGTCCTGCGACAGGTCGGCCCGCACCGGCAGCATCGCCATCTCGAACGCCTCGCGCGAAAAATCTGCGAAGGATTTGCCGAGCAGCGGCAGGTCGAGCAGCCATTCGCCGGGGTAGTCGACGATGTCGACCGACAATCGGCCGCTGGAAAACATCCGGTTCCAACCGGAGGCAGACTCATATTCGATGGTGAGCCTGAGTTCCGAAATGGCGCGCGTCGAGTCCGGCCAGATGCGGTCGTTGACCAGGGCGGAGATATGGTCCTCGTACTGAAAACGCGGCACGGCATCGTCCGGCTGTTCCTCGAGGAAGGCGCGCGCGATCCGTCCCGACTTCTGCGCCTCGAACAGCGGCAGTCGCCCGCCATGGATGAGATTGTGGACGAGAGCCGAGATGAACACCGTCTTGCCGGCCCGGGACAGGCCGGTGACGCCCAGCCGAAGCGACGGCGAAAAAAGCCCGCTCGCACGCCCCGACAGCGTATCCAGGGCAATTCTCGCTTCGTCGGTGAAAGTGGTCAGCGATGATGCCAAAATCTGTTCTCTCAGGCGTGCTCTTGCGCCCGATATAGGCTTTGCGGTTCAAGTTTGAAATGGCGCCCGGCCTCGGCCGGCTCGGCTCAGAGATCGACGGGCGTCAGGAAGGCTTCGAGGTAGCCCGCGCCTTGCGCAGCCTCGGTGAGGGTGCCGTCGAAGCGCACGACCGCAAGGCCGGAGGTCGGGAAACCATGGTTCATGATGGCCCGAGCAGCCTCGTCGCCGTCGCCCGAGACCGCCATGGCAAGGTCTTCCGTCATCGGATTGTGGCCGATGACCAGCAGCGAGCCGGGGCCGCCATTGCTGCGGATGATGGCGAGGTAGCCGGCGGCATCCTCGCTGTAGAGCGTGTCGAAGAACAGCACCCGGCCGGTATCGGTGTGGCCGGCGATGCCTTCCAGCGTCTGGCGCGCCCGCTTGGCGTTGGAGCAGAGCGTGATATCGGGGATGTAGTTGCGGGCACGCATCGCCGTCCCCATCATTTCGGCATCGGCAATGCCGGATGCGTCGAGCGGGCGATCGAAGTCGCGCACGCCGGGCAGGGCCCAGCCAGCCTTCGCATGCCTCAACAGATACAGTCTGCTCACCGGACCCCCAATGGTGTGCTGCCCACCAATGACACAACTGGATTAGCCACGAGAAAGGCCTGAGGCACAATGGGCGGCGACGCCCAAGCGCAGCGAATCATGTGCGAATTCGCCCGCGCCCTTCCTATGGAAGGCTTTGCTGAGGATCGCCCGCGCGGCATTAACAATTGCGTGAAACGCGCGCGGATTACGCTTGTGCAGCCTTCTCTGCGCGAATATATAGGCGCCAAATTTGGGGTTGTTGGGTGAGTCGAATGAACGATATCGTTACAGCCAATTACGTACCCTCCGAAGACGAGCCGTTCATGAACGAACGGCAGAAATCCTACTTTCGCTTGAAGCTCGTCACCTGGAAGACCGACATACTGCGCGAAGCGCGCGAAACCCTCGAAATCCTGCAGCAGGAAAACGCCAACCATCCCGATCTCGCCGATCGTGCTTCCTCGGAAACCGACCGCGCCATCGAGCTTCGCGCCCGCGACCGCCAGCGCAAGCTCATTTCAAAGATCGATTCGGCGCTGCAGCGCATCGATGAAGGCACCTACGGCTATTGCGAGGAAACCGGCGAGCCGATCGCGCTGAAGCGTCTCGACGCGCGTCCGATCGCGACCTTGTCGATCGAAGCGCAGGAGCGCCACGAACGCCGCGAGAAGGTCTATCGCGACGATTGAGCCGCTGCCGTCAGGCAGGACTGTTTCATCGAAATGGCCGGGTTTCCCGGCCATTTGTGTTTTTAGCGAAGGGTTTGATCGCACGAAGCGCCGTTCCGATCGGGAAGCGGCAAGATGTGACGGTTCGCCGGGCTTTATCGTTTCTGGCTGGCGAGTTCGCCGAGCAGCTTGGTCATCTCGTCGTCGAGAGACTGCGGTGCCTTCGCAGCCGGCTTGCTTGCCGGTTTGGGGTGCGAATCGTCGAGCGAGACCTCGAGCTCCCGCATCAGGGTATCGTCGATGGACTCATGCTTCGGTGGCGGGGCCTGCCGGGCAGTATTGGCGGCGGAGCCATAGGCCGGCAGCGGTGTCACATTGCTCGCCTGGTAGATTTGAGCCGGTTTCGGCGCCGGCGCGGCCTGGCGCGGCGGAACGGCGGCCGGAGCAGCCCTTACCGGTTGCGGCGGCGGCGCCTGCCTTGCGGGCGCGGCCGGAGCGGGTTGTGCTGCGCGCGGACGCGGCGCCTGTTGCTGCTGGCCAACACCGCCATCGCCGGTCAATGCCGGACGGCGTGGTGCTGCAAGCCTGATATCGCGCTCGACGACAACGTCGGTTGGGCCGCCGATCAAAAGCAGGTGTTCGATGTCGTCGCGACGGATGAGCACCAGCCGGCGGTGGCTGTCGACCGCCGTGGCGTCCATGACCGCCAGCCGTGTCTTGCGGTTCCTGCCGCCGGCAACGAAGGTGCCGAAGGTCAGGTTGCGGATCAGCCTGATGATAATGAGCACGATGACCAGCAGGACAAGGGCAGCAAACGTCCACAGCAGCGCTGCGGCATATCCGGGACCCGCCACATTATCCAGCCACTGCATCGGTGCCCCCAATCGGCTTTTGAAGTGGAGGGACACTAGACCGTTGCGGCCAGCCACCGCAAGTTGCCTTCACGCTTCGTGAACAGCTTGAAAACACCGACGCGTCATTTTTATCCGACATTTGCCGCCAAGGCCTTTTCCGGATTAGGAGAATGTGATTCAACCGGCCGGGGGCGGTGTCGGACAACTCACGAGCAGGGGGCATATGGCCAGGGAAACGCGCGGCGATTTCTATCCGGTACCGATCGTCGATCAGAACACGCGGCCAGGCGCGGTTACCCGGCTCATCGTGTTCATCATCGTCCTGACCGGGGCCGCGATCGTTTTCGGCATTTTCCGCGAGCGTCTTGGCGATCCGTTCCTGCTCGGCATGCTGGGCGTGCTTGCCATGATCGGCGTCGGCTTCCTGTTCGCCACGGCCATCGGCTTCGTGCAGATCGCGCCGCGTTCGACCGGGGATGAACTGTCGAAGGCCTTCGTCGATTCGATGTCGCAGGGCCTGATCGTCACCGACACCAAGGGCCGCGTCGTCTACGCCAACCGGGCCTACGCCGAGATGACCGGTGCTGCGTCGGCCGCCGATCTGAAGACGGTCGAAGGCCTGCTTTCCGATGTCCCCGAAGCTTCGGTGACCATATACCGGCTGGCCTCGGGCTTGCGCGATGGCCAGGCCGGCGACGGTGAGTTCCGGCTAGCACAGTCGATCCGGCCGGGCGCCGAACCCGGCGCGCGCTGGTACCGGGCGCGGGCCCGGACCTTCAGCGTTCCCGGTCAGCGCCTGCCGATGCTTGCCTGGCAGCTTGCCGATATCTCGCAGGAACGGGCCGAGCAGGAGCGTTTCTTCCTCGACTTGCAGAAGGCCATCGACCATCTCGACCATGCGCCGGCCGGTTTCTTCTCGGCCGACCAGGAAGGCCGTGTCACCTACATCAACGCCACGCTCGCCGAATGGCTGGGCATCGATCTGGCGAGCTTCACCCCTGGCGCCGTGACACTCCCGGAAATCGTCGCCGGCGACGGCATGGCGCTGGTGCGCTCGGTCAAGGCCGATCCCGGCACCACCCGCAACGCCGTCATCGATCTCGATCTTACGACGACGACCGGCGAGGCGCTGCCGGTGCGCTTCATGCATCGGGTCTCGGCCAGCCGCGAGGGGACCAACGGTCCCACCCGCACCATCGTGCTCAACCGCACCCAGGGCGAGGACGCATCGGCCGATCTTCGGGCTTCGGAGGTACGCTTCACTCGCTTCTTCAATTCGACGCCGATGGCCATTGCCGCCGTCGACAATGGCGGCCGCATCCTGCGCACCAACGCGCCGTTCCTGTCGCTGTTTTCCTCCGTCGTCGACGGCGACGCGGTCGACCGCCGCGTGCGGCTGGACACCGTGATCCACGAGCGCGACCGGCCGGCCTTTGCCGCCGCGTTCGAAAAGGCGCGGCTGAGGCAGGCCGACATCGAGCCGATCGACACGCTGCTGCCAGGCAATGAGGAGCGTCACATCCGCTTCTACGTCAACGCCGTCGCCGACGGCACCGGCGAGGGCGCCGAGGAATCGGCCATCGTCTATGCCGTCGAGACCACCGAGCAGAAGGCGCTCGAGGGCCAGATGGCGCAGAGCCAGAAGATGCAGGCAGTCGGACAGCTCGCCGGCGGCATCGCCCACGACTTCAACAATGTGCTGACCGCCATCATCATGGCGTCGGATCTTTTGCTGACCAATCACCGGCCGTCGGACCCGTCCTTCCCCGACATCATGAACATCAAGCAGAATGCCAACCGGGCGGCCTCGCTGGTGCGGCAGTTGCTCGCCTTCTCGCGCAAGCAGACATTGCGGCCGGAAGTGCTGAACCTGACCGACGTGCTTGCCGATCTCCGGATGCTGCTTGCCCGCCTGGTTGGCAACGAGATCAAGCTGAAGGTCGACCACGGCCGCGATTTGTGGCCGGTCAAGGTCGATATCGGCCAGTTCGAGCAGGTGGTGGTCAACCTGGCCGTCAACGCGCGCGACGCCATGCCGGCTGGCGGCGACCTCACCGTGCGCACCCGCAACGTCACCGCCGAACAATGCAAGAGCTTCTCCTACCGCGAGCTCACGCCTGCCGACTATGTCGTGGTCGACGTCGAGGATAGCGGCTCGGGCATTGCGCCGGACGTGCTGAAGAAGATCTTTGAGCCGTTCTTCACCACCAAGGAAGTCGGCAAAGGCACCGGCCTTGGCCTGTCGATGGTCTATGGCATCATCAAGCAGACCGGCGGTTTCATCTTCTGCGATTCCGAAGTCGGCAAGGGCTCGACCTTCCGCATCTTCTTGCCGCGCCATATCGTGGAGGCGAAGAAGCCCGGCGACGTCAGCGAGGCGCCGGTTGCGCCCGTCAAAGCCGCCGACAGCGCCAAGGACCTGTCGGGCTCGGCCACGGTGCTGCTGGTCGAGGACGAGGACGCCGTGCGCATGGGCGGCTCCCGGGCGCTTACATCGCGCGGCTACACTGTCCACGAGGCGTCCTCGGGCGTCGAGGCGCTGGAAGTCTT
Source organism: Mesorhizobium sp. M0029 (assembly GCF_040323735.1). Classification (NCBI taxonomy): domain Bacteria; kingdom Pseudomonadati; phylum Pseudomonadota; class Alphaproteobacteria; order Hyphomicrobiales; family Phyllobacteriaceae; genus Mesorhizobium; species Mesorhizobium sp. M0029. Next base: position 193,389 of record NZ_JAMYVF010000002.1, on the reverse strand, counting down.
CGAAGCGCTCGGCGGCAAAGTCGATATCGTCGTGTCCGACGTGGTGATGCCGGAAATGGACGGACCGACGCTGCTCGGCGAACTGCGCAAGCGCCAGCCCGACATCAAGTTCGTCTTCGTGTCCGGCTATGCCGAAGACGCTTTCGCCAGAAACCTGCCGCCGGACGCGCAATTCGGCTTCCTGCCGAAGCCGTTCTCCCTCAAGCAACTGGCCACCGTGGTCAAGGATGTATTGGAGTCCTAGGGCGCCCTAATTCAAAGCTTGCGCAATGACGTGACACTGCCATGATTGCAGGCGAAACGGGCGGCGGGTTTTGGGGAGCATGTCGTGACGCCGCACAACGAGGCTGCCAGGGGCGACTATGCCGCAACGGTGCTGTTGCCGGGCGATCCGCAACGCGCCGAGTGGATGGCAAAGACATTTCTTGAGGCGCCGCGCTGCGTCAACCGCCGCCGGGGCGCACTCGGCTTCACTGGTCTCTATCGCGGCCGTCCCATCAGCATCCAGGCCACCGGCATCGGTGTCCCGTCTTTCCTGGTCTATGTGCATGAACTCCTGGATGTTCACGGCGTCAAAACGCTGATCCGCACAGGTACCTGCGGCGGCCTTACACCCCGCGTGCCGCTGCGCTCCTTGGTGATCTCGCAGTCGGTGCGCGCCGAAAGCGACCAAAGCGGCCAGGTCTTCGGCCTCTACGATGCTGCCGCCGGGCCAGATCCCGGCCTGTTCGCCCACGCTTTGGCCTGCGCCGCCCAGCTCGGCATCGACCACCAGGCCGGGCTGACCATCTGCAGCGATGTCTTCTACCACCCTGAAGGGCGCGACCGCTTTGCCGAAGCGCAGGCGCTTGGCGCTCTCGCTGTCGATATGGAAACCAGCGCACTCTACCGAATCGCGGCGCATTTCGGCGCCCGCGCGCTGTCGCTGCTGACCGTCGTCGACAACATCGTGACCGGCGAACAGACTGCCTATTCCGAACGTCAGGCGCTGTTCACCGATATGGCGCGGCTCGGGCTCGACGTTGCGGCGGAAGGCTAGCTTCCTCAGGCCGCTTCGCGCTTCGGCGTCAGCTCATCCATGTCTGGCCGGTGACCGCGCAGATAGAGCGCGCAGGTGGTACGCAGCATCGACGCGAAATTGGGAATGGCGCCGTTGATCTCGATCGCCTCGTCATAGAGTTTTGAGATGAACTTCGGCGTCGTCAGGCCCTGGCTGTCGGCAATTTCGTCAAGCAGCGCCCAGAACGTTCCTTCAAGCTGGATACTCGTAGAGTGACCGTCGATGCGGATCGACCGGTTGATCTGTCGATAGCCTTCCGGATCCTGCCCGGCAAAAACCCTGCACATCCTTACCTCCCGATATTGTTGGTTTTGGGCGCAGCGTGTCGCGCCTTCAAGTTGTGGTTGTCCCTGCATGTTCGGCCTTGTGGGCCGAATCGGCAATCGGACTTTCGTCTTTAGGCGCAGGCATAGCAGCGATTGCAAATTTAGCCGTGGTAACCGGCTGCCACCACCTTTCGCGCGTGCCGCCCATAATCGCCTCCAGCATGCAGCGGCGGAGACTGATTTGGCGAAGGCAATCCACTCCATGATCCGGGTTCTCCAAGAGGCCAGATCCGTCGATTTCTACAGAAACGCTTTCGGGCTCGATGTCGCCGACAGGCTGGATTTCGAGACATTCACGCTGATTTACCTTGCCAACGCCGAACGGGGTTCGAGCTCGAACTCACCGTGAACAAGGGCCGCACCGAGCCTTATGGGCTAGGCGACGGTTACGGCCATCTGGCGGTCTCGGTGTCCGATCTCGACAGTGAACACGACCGGATCGGCGCGCTCGGCCTCAACCCCAAGAAGATCGTTGAATTCAACCGCGACGGATCGCTGATCGCGCGCTTTTTCTTCATCGAGGACCCCGACGGCTACAAGATCGAGGTTCTGCAGCGTGGAGGGCGCTTCCAGTAGGGGATTATCGGCCGCATTCAGCCGCGCGGCGCCAGCAACGGCGCTGTTCAAGGGCGCAAACAGCAAGCAGGGAGGAACAAAATGGTCACGATCTATGACGCGAGGCTCTCACGTCGTGAACTTCTCAAACGCGGCGGCATCGGCGCGTTGCTCGTCATTTCCGGCAGCGCCGTCATCAGCCCTGAAAATGCCTGGGGGCTCGAGACGTCGGCGCTCAAGCCCGAAACCATGGCAACGCTGATCCAGATGGCGCGCGACATCTATCCGCACGATCAGGTGCCCGACAAATACTACGCCATCGCCGTAAAAGGCCATGACGAGCAGGCCGGCAAGGACGCTGCCTACAAGACGATGATCGAAGACGGCATCGCCGACCTCGACAAGAAGTCGGGCGAGGGCGGCTATCGCGGCCTCGGCTGGGAGGAGCAGCGCGTCGCCGTGCTGCAGCAGATCGAGGCGACGCCGTTCTTCCAGTCCATCCGCGGCGGCCTCGTTGTCAGCCTCTACAACCAGCAGGAGGTGTGGCCGATCTTCGGCTACGAGGGCGAATCCTACTCCAAGGGCGGCTACATCGCGCGCGGATTCGACGACATAGAGTGGCTCTGAGCCCTTCCGTCGTTCTGAAACCCGGCAAACAGGAATTCATGGGAGGAAACCATGGCAGCTTCATTTGATCTCAACAACGACGGCGTGGTCGTGATCATCGGCTCCGGCGCCGGCGGCGGCACGCTCGGCAACGAACTCGCCCAGAAAGGCGTCGATGTCGTCATCCTCGAGGCCGGCGCGCGCCACGAATACGAGGATTTCATCAATGATGAGTGGGGTTCCTTCAGCCAACTCGCCTGGACGGACAAGCGCACGACGTCCGGCGACTGGCGGGTGTCGAAGGATTTCCCCAATTTGCCGGCCTGGATAGTCAAATCGGTCGGCGGCTCGACCACGCACTGGGCCGGCGCCTCGCTGCGCTTCCAGGAGCATGAGTTCAAGACGCTCTCGACCTACGGCAAGCTGGAAGGCGCCAACCTGCTGGACTGGCCGGTCACATTGGCCGAGATGGAGCCGTACTACGCCAAGGCGGAAGCCAAGATGGGCGTCACCGGCACCAATGGCTGGCCGCGGCTGCCCGGCAACAACAATTTCAAGGTGCTCAAGGCCGGCGCCGACAAGCTCGGCTACAAGGAATGTCATACCGGCAACATGGCAATCAATTCGGTCGAGCGTGATGACCGGAACTCCTGCCAACAGACCGGCTTCTGCTTCCAGGGCTGCAAATGGGGCGCCAAATGGTCGACGCTCTATACCGAGATCCCCAAGGGCGAGGCCTCCGGCCATCTCGAGGTCCGGCCAAACGCCATGGCGATCAAGATCAACCATGACGCTAGCGGAAAAGTGACCGGCGTCGTCTATGCCGACAAGGACGGCAAGCTGCAGGAGCAGAAGGCCCGCATCGTCGCCGTCGCCGGCAACTCGATCGAAAGCCCGCGCCTGCTGCTGAACTCCGAGTCAGCGAAGTTTCCGCAAGGGCTTGCCAATTCGTCGGGGCAGGTCGGCAAGAACTACATGCGCCACACCACCGGTTCGGTCTACGCCATTTTCGACCAACCGGTGCATATGTATCGCGGCACCACCATGGCCGGCATTATCCGCGACGAGGCGCGGCACGATCCCTCACGCGGCTTTGTCGGCGGCTATGAATTCGAGACGCTGTCGCTCGGCTTGCCCTTCATGGCCGCCTTCCTCAATCCCGGCGGCTGGGGCCGTTCATTCACCACCGCGCTCGACCACTATGATCACATGGCTGGCCTGTGGATCGTCGGCGAGGACATGCCGCGCGCGGAAAACCGCGTCACGCTGCACAAGGACGAGAAGGACGCGCACGGCATGCCGATCGCCGACGTGCATTTCGATGATCATCCCAACGACACGGCGATGCGCAATCATGCCTACAAGCAGGCCACAGCGCTTTACGATGCGGTCGGCGCGACGCGCTCCTTCCCGACGCCGCCCTATCCCTCAACCCACAATCTCGGCACCAACCGGATGAGCGAAAAGGCGGAAGACGGCGTCGTCAACAAGCACGGCCAGGCGCACGACATCAAGAACCTGTTCGTGTCGGACGGCAGCCAGTTCACGACCGGTGCGGCTGAAAATCCGACGCTGACGATCGTGTCGCTGGCTATCCGCCAGGCCGAATACATCGCTTCGCAAATGTCGGCCAAGACGATCTGAGCCGTCCTCCCGGATCGCTACGCGGAACGCGCATGGCGCGTTCCGCCCTTTTCCCTAGGACTGACTATGCGCCGACCGGCTGTCCGTCCTTGCGGCGGATGGCGACGACGGACGGCCGCGGCAATTGGCCATCCCTGAAGTCGGGCCACAGCGTCTGCGCCTTGTCGAGCGTCTCTGCATCTTCCGCAGGGTGCTGCACCGACAGGAACAAAGTCGTGCCGTCCGGCGTGAAGCACGGGCCGGTCGCTTCGGCGCCGTGCGGGCAGGTGAACAGCAGCTTCGGCAGGCCGCGCGCCGCACCTTCGGTGTCGACGCCATAGACGCCGTCCGGCAGGTCGAAATCATTGGCGCCGTCCGTCGCCACCCACAGCCGCCCGGCCGGATCGAAGGTGATGTTGTCGGGGCAGACGAACCAGCCATTGTCCGACGTATCCGGATGAAAAGTGGCGCCAACCTTGGCATCTTTCGGGTTGCCGCAGAGCACGAACAGGTCCCAGGCATACTTTTCCGCCGTGTGGTCGGCATCCGCGCCGCGGCCGCCGGGCGGGATCAGTTCGACAATATGGCCCCAGAGATTTTCCGGCCGCGTGTTGGCCGGATTGACCTTTGACTGGTCGCGCTTCTTGTTCTTGGTCATCACCGCATAGACGCGGCCGGTCACCGGATTGGTCTCGATGTCCTCGGGCCGGTCCATCGGCGTGGCGCCGAGCGCATCTGCCGCAAACCGCGTCTTCAACAGCACCTCGGCCTGGTCGGCAAAACCGTTCTCAACGGTAAGCTTGCCCTGGCCGTGCACCAACGGCAGCCACGTCATCGAGCCATCGGCATCGAAGCGGGCGACCGACAGCACGCCATCGTCGAGCAGATCGGCGCCGGAGGCCGGGTTGGCCTTGTCATAGGCCTTGGCCGAGACGAAGCGGTACATATATTCGAAATAGTCGTCGTCACCCATATAGACGACAACGCGGCCGTCCTTGTTGAGGACCACGGTCGAGGCCTCATGCGACATGCGGCCAAGTGCCGTGCGCTTCACCGGCTTGGACTGAGGATCGTAAGGGTCGATCTCGACCACCCAGTCGAAGCGGTTGGCCTCGTTCGGTTCCTTGTCGAGGTTGAAGCGGTCATGGAAGCGGCCGCGGCCATACATGTCGGAGCCGTCGAAGCCGTAACGGTCGAGCAGGTCGGCAGTCGGCGCCTTTTTCGGGTCGCCGCCGAAAATGTCGGACACGCCTTCCTCGCAGGTCAGCACCGTGCCCCACGGGGTAACACCGCCGCTGCAATTATAGCTGGTGCCGAGCACTTTCGTGCCAGTCGCGTCGGCCGAGGTCTTCATCAGCGCATGGCCGGCAACCGGTCCGGAAACGGTCATTTCGGTGTTGGCGGTGATGCGGCGGTTGAGCGGGCTGTCCGCCACGGTTTCCCACTTGCCGTCCTTCACCTGCACCTCGAGGATCGAATGGCCCATCGCGGCCATGCCGAGATCGACCTGTTCCCTGGTCATCGTCTTGCCGGCATCGCCCTCGGTCATCCCCGGAAACATCACATTGGGCGAGATGTATTCGTTGTTGACGCAGAGCAGGCCATGATCGGAATTCACCGTACCCTTGGGCAGCGGCATGAAGGCGATGTAGTCGCAATTGTAGCCGAAGCGCTTTTCCTGTTCCTCCGCCGCGACCTTGTTGCCGTCGAATTCGGCGAGGCCGGCTGCAAGCGGGTCGCCCCAGCGCGCGACGATGGTCGTCTCATAGCCTTCGGCGGCGGCATGGGTCTTGCCGTAGACCCGTTTCAGCTCGGGAAAGCCGAGCGTCGACTGCGCTGTGGCGGCATGCGTTTCGCCGGCAAACAAGGAGCCGACAAAGCTGCCGCCGGCAATCAGCGCGCCGGAGGCGAGGCTGCCTTTCAAAAGAGACCGGCGCGAGACGCGCTCGGCAATGATTTCGCGGATGACGGGGGAGGATGAAGACGGTGCATTGGCCATGGTGTCTGCCTCTCAGGGTGGATGTTACGGCGCACCGTTGCCCTAGTCTGCTTAGGCAACATTCACATGACATAAGAGGAAGGTTTTGCCGCAACTGGGCGCGGCACTACGCATCGCTCAGCCCTTGGTGCAGGTCGAGGCGGTGAAGGCGCCGTCGGGCTGCTTCAGAATGATGTCGAATGACGGGGCAGTCTCGCCGTCCAGTGTTGCCTGTGTCATGGAGACGGAGTTGCCACCAGTGGTATAGCCGCCCAGCGGCCCGAGCCAGGTGATCTCGCCATTGGCGTTCATCTGATAATTGTAGCCTTGCAGCGCCGTTCCGAACGTCACCGGGCCGGTATAGACATTGCCCTTGATAGTGATGTCGCCGAGGTTGAGGAAGGCGCCGAGCAAATAGACCTCGCAATGATAGGTGCCGTCAGGAAGTTTGCCCTCGCTGAAATCGGCGCGCGCGGCGCCGCTCGTTGCCATCAGCAGCAGGATGCCGGAAATGCGTGAGATGCGAGATGTCATGACGTCTCTCTTTTGAAGGGCGAGCTTGCCCTATTTTTGCGCCGTGCCGCAACATTGTTCGCCCGGAATCCACGGCCGGAGATCAAAAACTAGGCATTTGTCCTATTTGGGCGAAAATTAGGCAAAAGTCGTGTGCGCTGCGCAAATTTGCCTCAATCAATTTTTACCGGCTGCCACTGTTTTCTCGAGGGCTAATATACCAACCGGCTGATAACGCTCGGCTATTCCATCTTCGTGAGCGGCGCCTTCGCGTTTGGCACGGCAGTTGCTTTGCATTGTCGCGGTGCAATCAAACAGCTTGGGAGTCTTCAGTATGAGGGGTAACTTCTCCACAATAACAAAAATGTTTTCGGCCGGCGTGTTCGCCGCCGGCCTGTCGATGTCGTCTCCGGCCAAGGCCGCCGAAGACACGATCAAGGTCGGCATTCTGCATTCGCTGTCGGGTACCATGGCGATTTCGGAGACGACGCTGAAAGACGCCATGCTGATGCTCATCGAAGAGCAGAACGCCAAGGGCGGCCTGCTCGGCAAGAAGCTTGAGGCGGTCGTTGTCGATCCGGCCTCCAATTGGCCGCTCTTCGCCGAGAAGGCGCGCGAGCTGATCTCCAAGGACAAGGTCGCCGCCGTGTTCGGCTGCTGGACCTCGGTGTCGCGCAAATCGGTGCTGCCGGTGTTCTCAGAACTCGACAACATCCTGTTCTACCCCGTCCAGTATGAGGGCGAGGAAAGCGAGCGCAACGTGTTCTACACCGGCGCCGCCCCGAACCAGCAGGCGATTCCCGCTGTCGATTATCTCATGAGCGAAGACGGTGGCTCGGTGAAGCGCTGGGTGCTGGAAGGCACCGACTACGTCTATCCCCGCACCACCAACAAAATCCTCGAGGCCTATCTGAAGGCCAAGGGCGTCGCCGCCGAAGACATCATGGTCAACTACACGCCGTTCGGCTTCTCCGACTGGCAGACCGAAGTCTCCGCAATCAAGAAATTCGGCTCTGCCGGCAAAAAGACCGCCGTCGTCTCGACCGTCAATGGCGACGCCAACGTTCCGTTCTACAAGGAACTCGGCAACCAGGGCGTCAAGGCCGAGGACATCCCGGTCATGGCCTTCTCGGTCGGCGAAGAAGAACTGGCCGGTCTCGATACCGCGCCGCTGGTCGGCCATCTCGCTGCCTGGAACTATTTCGAGAGCGTCGACACACCCGAAAACAAGAAGTTCATCGCCGACTGGCACAAGTTCATCAAGAATGACAAGCGCACCACCAACGACCCGATGGAAGCTCACTATATCGGCTTCAACATGTGGGTGAAGGCGGTCGAAAAGGCCGGCACCACCGATCCCGACAAGGTCATCGACGCCATGGTCGGCGTGTCCGTGCCGAACCTCACCGGCGGCTATTCGACCATGATGCCGAACCATCACATCACCAAGCCGGTGCTGATCGGCGAGATTCAAGCCGACGGCCAGTTCGAGACCGTGTCGCAGACGCCCGGCCTCGTGATGGGCGACGAATGGTCCGACTATCTGCCCGATTCCAAGGACCTGATTTCGGATTGGCGCGCGCCTCTGTCCTGCGGCAACTTCAACGTTGCCACCGGCAAATGCGGCGGCAAGGGCACGAACTGATCCCTCCCGGGACTGACCGATCGTGGACGCGTCCACGATCGGTACCGCCAAGCGTCCGGGCGCTTCAGCCCGCCCGGACGCCAAATTCCACCCTCCCGGAAAGTATCTGAACGGATGATCCTGTCGCGCACTCTCGGCCTCATGCTGGTGTTCCTGGTGGCAAGCCTATTGCCGTCGAACGCAGCCGAAGCCGATCTGCGCGCCATCGTCGCCAAATTCGCCGCGGGCACGGGCTTTGCCGCCACTGAGGCTGTTGTGCGCGAACTTGCCGCCACCGGCGATCCGCTGGTTGAACGGCCGCTTGCAGCCCTCGCCGAAGGCAATCTCTACATTCGTAAAGCCGATTCAGCCGTCTTCGTCGGCAGTGAGGCCGCCGACAGCGTCACGCTGCTCGACCCGCTGAGCGGCGAGAAAGCCGGCGACGCCGCCAAGGCCGACATCACCAAGATCAAGGTCAACAACACGCTGCGCCGTGTCATCCGAGATGCGCTGGGAACGCTGACGTTGCGCGCGAAAGATCCTTCTGCCCGCATCGCCGCCGCCGACACCATGTTCAAGACCCCCGATGCCGCCAATATCGAGCCGCTCGATGCAGCCATCGCCGCCGAGACCGACGCCAAGGTCAAGGCATTGTTCGAACAGGCGCGCGCGGCATCGGTGCTGGTCTCCGATAAGCCGGAGGCCGACAAGCTTGCCGCCATTGCCCTGATCGGCGCGCGCGGCGACCGCGACGCGGTCTCGCTGCTCACCGCGGTCGAGGCCAATGCGCAAGGCGCGGTCAAGGATGCCGCGACGGCCGCAATCGCCAGCATCAATTCGAGCCTGGCGCTGTGGGATGCCGGCCAGAACATATGGTACGGCATCTCGCTTGGCTCGGTGCTGCTGCTGGCCGCCATCGGCCTCGCCATCACCTTCGGCGTCATGGGCGTCATCAACATGGCGCATGGCGAGATGGTGATGCTCGGCGCCTACACCACCTTCGTCGTCCAGCAGGTGATCCGAACCTCATTCCCCGGCCTGTTCGACTGGTCGCTGGTGATCGCGCTGCCGCTCGCCTTCCTGGTTGCCGCTTCCGTCGGCCTGATCATCGAGCGCGGCGTCATCCGTTTCCTCTACGGCCGGCCGCTGGAAACGCTGCTCGCAACCTGGGGCGTCTCGCTTGTCCTGCAGCAGGCGGTGCGCTCGATCTTCGGACCGACCAACCAGGAGGTCGGCAACCCCTCCTGGATGTCGGGATCGTTCGATGTCGGCCAACTCGCCGTCACCTGGAACCGCCTCTGGATCCTGGTCTTCGCGCTCACCGTCTTCGGCGTGCTGCTCTTTGTTATGAAGCGCACGCCCTGGGGCCTGCAGATGCGCGCCGTCACCGCCAACCGCCGCATGGCCGCCTCGATGGGCATCAGGACGCCTTGGGTCGATGCGCTGACCTTTGCGCTCGGCTCCGGCATTGCCGGCATTGCCGGCGTCGCGCTCAGCCAGATCGACAATGTCTCGCCCAATCTCGGCCGCGGCTACATCATCGACAGCTTCATGGTCGTGGTCTTCGGCGGCGTCGGCAATCTCTGGGGCACGCTGGTCGGCGCCTTCTCGCTCGGCATCGTCAACAAGGTTCTCGAACCCTATGCTGGCGCGGTGCTCGGCAAGATCGTCGTGCTGGTGCTGATCATCCTGTTCATCCAGAAGCGCCCGCGCGGCCTGTTCGCGCTCAAGGGCAGGGCGGTGGAAACATGATCACGGGACGCTTCTTCGCCGCGGGTGCCGACCGTCGCATCGCCATCACTATTTTCATCCTGCTGACGGCCGCCATTATCGTGCCGCTGCTCAACCTCGCAGTGTCGCCGCAAAGCGCGTTCTATATTCCGTCCTACATCGTCGCGTTGACGGGCAAGTACCTCTGCTATGCGTTGCTTGCCTTGGCGCTCGATCTCGTCTGGGGTTATTGCGGCATCCTCTCGCTCGGCCATGGCGCTTTCTTCGCCCTCGGCGGCTATGCGATGGGCATGTACCTCATGCGCCAGATCGGCTCGCGCGGCGTTTACGGCAATCCGATCCTGCCCGATTTCATGGTGTTCCTGAACTACAAGGAATTGCCCTGGTTCTGGACCGGTTTCGACCATTTCTGGTTCGCCGCCATCATGGTGCTGGCGGTGCCCGGCCTGCTCGCCTTCGTCTTCGGCTGGTTCGCCTTCCGCAGCCGCGTCACCGGCGTCTATCTCTCCATCATCACCCAGGCGATGACCTACGCGCTGCTGCTTGCCTTCTTCCGCAACGACATGGGTTTCGGCGGCAACAACGGCTTGACCGATTTCAAGGATATTCTGGGCTTCAACGTGCAGGCCGACGCCACCCGCTCGGCCCTGTTTGCCGCCAGCGCCATCATACTCGCGCTCGCCGTCTTCATCACCTGGGCGATCGTCGGCTCCAAATACGGCAAGCTGCTGATGGCCGTGCGCGATGCCGAGAGCCGCACCCGCTTTCTCGGCTGGCGAGCGGAGAACGTGAAGCTGTTTGCCTTTACCGTCTCGGCTGTCATGGCCGGCATCGCCGGCGCGCTCTATGTGCCGCAGGTAGGCATCATCAATCCCGGCGAATTCGAGCCGTCCAATTCCATCGAAGTCGTGATCTGGGCAGCCGTCGGTGGGCGCGGCACCATTGTCGGCCCGATCGTCGGTGCGCTGCTCGTCAATGCCGGCAAATCCTGGTTCACCGGCCTGCTGCCGGAATTCTGGCTGTTTGCGCTCGGCGGCCTGTTCGTTGCCGTAACCCTGTTCCTGCCCAAGGGCATCGTCGGCATGTGGGATTCCTGGCGCGGTAACGCTCGGGCGATGCGGGCTGCAGCGATTGCAGAGGAAGCGAGCACAGACCCTGATGTCCCGCCGCCACCGAAGATCGTGCGCAGCGCGGCAACAACGCCCGGTGCCTGGTCCGCGTCCGGGCCTGAACCGCAGCCGGCGGAATAGAGCGATGTCGAAGTCCAACACCATCCTCTATCTCGACGGCGTCTCGGTCTCCTTCGACGGCTTTCGCGCCATCAACAATCTGTCGCTGGTCCTCGACAGAGGCGAGATGCGCGCCATCATCGGCCCCAACGGCGCCGGCAAGACGACGATGATGGACATCGTCACCGGCAAGACACGGCCCGACGAAGGCGAAGTGTTCTTCGACGGGCAGGTCGATCTGACCCGGCACGACGAGGCCGAGATCGCCATGATGGGCATTGGCCGGAAGTTCCAGAAGCCGACCGTTTTCGAAAGCCACAGCGTCGAAGACAATCTGATGCTGGCGCTGAAGGGCCCGCGCTCGATCTTCCCGGCGCTCTTCCATCGCCGCTCGGCCGCCGAAGCCAGACAGATCGACGACATCCTCGGCATCATCCGGCTGGGCGACAAGCGCAACGATCTGGCCGCCAATCTCAGCCACGGCCAGAAGCAGTGGCTGGAGATCGGCATGCTGCTGGCGCAGGACCCGAAGCTGCTTTTGGTTGACGAGCCGGTCGCCGGGATGACCGATGCCGAGACCGAGGAAACCGCGCGGCTGCTCAAGGATATAGCGCGCGACCATTCGGTCATCGTCGTCGAACACGACATGCGTTTCGTGCGCGAACTCGGCGTCAAGGTCACCTGCCTGCATGAGGGCTCGGTGCTGTCGGAAGGCTCGCTCGATTTCGTCTCGGCCGACGAGCGCGTCGTCGAAGTTTATCTCGGGAGATGAGCATGGTGTGGCGGGTGCAATTCCATCGCTTCGACTTCTCGTCCCTTCGCTTCTGGAGAAGGCGCTGACATGCTCGAAGTTTCCAACGCCACGCTCCATTACGGCGCCGCCCAGGCGCTGCGCGGCGTGTCGCTGACCGCAGGTGCCGGCAAGATCACCTGCGTGCTCGGCCGCAACGGCGTCGGCAAGACCAGTTTGATGAGATCGATCGTCGGCCACCACCGGCTGACGAGCGGAAGCGTTGCCTTCGAGGGGAAGGCGCTCGACCGGAGCGCGGCGTATGACCGCGCCCGGTCGGGCATCGCATTCGTACCGCAGGGCAGGGAGATCTTTCCGCTGCTGACGGTGCGCGAAAACCTGGAGTCCGGCTTTGCGCCGTTGAAGCGCGCCGACCGCAACGTGCCGGCGCATGTCTTCGAACTGTTTCCGGTGCTGAAGCAGATGCTGGGGCGGCGCGGCGGCGATCTCTCAGGCGGCCAGCAGCAGCAGCTCGCCATCGGCCGGGCGCTCGTCATGCGGCCGAAACTGCTGGTGCTCGACGAGCCGACCGAAGGCATCCAGCCCTCGATCATCAAGGACATCGGCCGCGCCATCCGCTATTTGCGCGATCAGGCCGGCATTGCGGTGCTTCTGGTCGAGCAATATCTCGATTTCTGCCGCGAGCTCGCCGACGAGGTCAACATCATGGACCGCGGCCAGATCGTCCACACCGGCCCGGCCGAAGATCTCGACCGGGCGGACGTCAGGAAGTTTCTGACGGTTTAACGCAGGTCGACGGCTGCACGGATCGTACACGTCGAAGATTGGCTGAAATGCCCACAATCACTTCGTCATTCTAGGGCGGAGCAAGGAGCGGAGCGACGCGCGCAGACCCTAGAATCCATGCCGCGACATCAGCCAAAGAGTGCCGCGATGCAGAACAAGATCGCTTCTGCGGCACATTGGCATTCCACAGTCTGCACCGTTAATGACGCTTCTTCGTCCCGGCATGGATCCCTGGGTCTTCGCTCCGCTTCGCGTCGCTACGCCCAAGGATGATGAAGTCGCGAAGGTCCGCACCCGTTGCGTCGGACTTTCGTCCGAGGCCGCCACACTCTGGCACGCCGAATACTGCATGCTAGTCTTTCCTAGGCCTCGGTGAGTCGGCCGCTTCCGTATCAGTCTGGTTCTGTAGCAGATCGAGGGAATATGCTGGCTCAGCCTGCAAGTTCCACGCAAGCAAGCCACCCTAGCTTCCCTCGCAGTTCTGATTGTCGGTCAATGCGTTCAGATAATCTTGCCAGGAGAATAGGGCTATGGAACGGTTCGTCGAGGACCACCAGAAACGACGGCTGACAGAGCGTGTCGACATCATTACCGCCATCAACATTCTGCGCTCGCAAGGCTACCAGCAGGATGAGCTGATCGGCGAAATCACCAAGGTTTTCTACGTCGACCTCGACACTTACAACGAGATCGTCATAGCGGCCTAAAAGCGCGTCGCGCCTGAACGGCCTCATGCGACGCGCTTTGGGGTGTTGTTTTACGTGCGGTGAGGTTCAGGCCGGCTGAATGTCAGCCCAACCTACCCGGCGCGCCGGAAGGCGAGCACACGGTTGCGGCCGCCGCGCTTGGCGCCGTAAAGCGCTTTGTCGGCGGCGCTGAGCACCTTGTCGAATTTGGTGCCGCCCTCGCTGCCGAAGGCGTAGCCGGCGCTGACCGTGCAGGAGAGCAGGCGGGTCTCGGTATCGATCCGGCGCATGGCAAAACTGGCCCGGATGCGCTCGGCTATGAATTCCACCTTTTCAGGCAAGGTGCGATCGAGCACCAATGCAAATTCCTCTCCGCCCATGCGCGCGGCGACATCGCCTGGCTGGAGATTGGCGGTCAAATCCTTGGCGAACAGTTTCAGGACCTCATCGCCGGTGGCATGGCCGAACTCGTCATTGATGGCCTTGAAGCCGTCGAGATCGAACACGATCACGGCGGTGAAGGACCGGACCGGTGTTTTGCCGTGAAGGTCGAACAAAGCGCGCCGGTTGAGCAGTCCGGTCAGCGGATCGGTCAGCGCTTCGCGGCGATGATGCTGCGCCAGGCGTCCCTGGTTGAGCGCCAGCGAGAGCGCGCCGATGCCGGTCATGCAGGCGATGACGACGATGAGGCTGAAATCCTCGGCCCAGTTGCTCGGAGCATGGCCAAGCACCAGCCTGCCATCCCAGACAAGTGCACCGGAGCACAGCACGAAGGAAATTCCGGTGGCGGTGTAGAGCCCGGCAATGCCGAGGATAGGGGCAGGGAATTCCGTACGACCCTTCCAGTATTCATAGGCCGTCGCAAACAGGAGCAGCGCGGCGAAGGCATTCTCCAGCATGAAGCCCAGCCCGTCATAGCCAAGCGCCATCGGCGGCAAGGCGACTGCCAGCGAGACGCCGGCGCCGACAGCAATGCGGGGCAGCGGTGACCTCCCTGTCGTGAACTGATGGGCAGCGCCCAGCATGGTCGCGAAGCCGAGCAGCAGGAACGTGAAGCTGGCGAGGCCGAGCAGGCGCCCGGGCGCGTCGATATAGGCCTGGTAGGCGAAGACGTCGGCAACGATCAGAAGCACGCTGACGGCCCAGGTCAGCAGGAATTTTTCCGAGCGCGCGGTAAGCCAGATGCCGAACAGCGTCAGGCCGAGGCAAGCGGCGGAAAACCCGACAGCCAACAGAAGGGAACTGTAGTCGAGCGACATGCCCTCGTCCTTGCGCGCGGCGGCCGGCCTCTAGAAAGGACCCGCACCGGATTTATGGAGGAAGGAGGTATCGATAAGGTTACGATGCGCATAAGCTATCACGCTTCGGTTGATCGTAGCAATTCTGGGTTGAAACCCTTTTCAAGGGAAAGCGCTGCCCGCTTTCCCGGGAAAACCTGTCCGCACTTTTCCTGGAATTGCTCCTAATGCATGTCGCCCAGAAGTGTGCCACGGTTCTGGGACAACGGCATGCATCAAGACAAAGACTTAAATCGCGTCGTATGAATCCGTTTCAGCGCGACGCGCTTTAACCGATCAGCTCACCCGCTTCATCAGCGCCATGGCGCCGAACGGCGCGCGCACCTTGCCCTCGGTGATGAAATAGACGAACACATCGCGCGGTTTCACCGGCGCGTCGAAAGTCGGATCGGCGCGCCGCAGATCGGCCGGCTGCTTGCCTTGCGCCCAGGTCTTCACCCGCGCTGCCCATTCGTCCAGGCCATTCGGCGTATAGCAATCCGGATTGTCGTCGCTGCCGGTCTGCAGCCGCGCATAGATAAAATCGCCGGTGATGTCGGCGATACCAGGATATTTGGCATGGTCGGCATAGACGATTGCCGCCTTGTATTTGCGCGCCAGGCCCACAAATTCCGGCACGCTGAAACTGTCGTTGCGCACTTCCAGCGCATGGCGCAGCGCCACGCCATCCTGCTTTTCCGGCAGCAGCTTCAGGAAGGCCTCGAAATCGTCGGCGTCGAACTTTTTCGTCGGCGCGAACTGCCAAAGGATCGGGCCCAGCTTGTCGCCCAGCGCGGCAATGCCGGAGCCGAGGAAGCGCGTCATGGACTCGCCGGCTTCGCCAAGCACGCGCCGGTTGGTGACGAAGCGATTGCCCTTCAGCGAATAGACGAAACCGTCCGGCGCCTCGCCCGCCCATTTGACGAAGGTCGGCTCCTTGAAGCTGGAATAGTAGGTGCCATTGACCTCGATGCTCGGTACCTGGCGGGTGGCGTAACTTAGCTGTTTGGCCTTGGAAAGCTTGTCCGGGTAGAAAGACGTATCCCAGGGTTCGAAAGTCCAGCCGCCCATCCCGGCGCGGATTGTTCCTTGGCTGATCATCGTCTTCCTCCCAGTTCTAAAAATGCGGTCAGGCTATTTTTCCAATCGGTTTGATCATGTCGACCGCGGTCCATCCGGGACGGTGGGGATTGGCTCGGCGGCCCGTTTCGTGGAAGCCATAGGCCGTATAGATCTCGATGTTCCGCTCCATGCGCGAATTGGTGTAGAGCCGCACCTCCGGCACACCCCATAGCCGCGCCTGTTCCTGGGCGAAGTCGAGCAGCGCGGTGCCGAGTTTCCTGCCCTGGAAAGCGGGGGAGACCGCGACGCTGAAGATCATCGCATGATCGGGATGGCGCTCAATAACGATCAGCCCGGCGAGTTCCGCGCCGCTCTCCAAGAGCCAGACCTCGCCACGCTCGATGCGTGGCGCATAGTCCTCGGTGACTGGGAGCGGCGGCGCGCCTAACAGGGGCGTGTAGTGCTCATAGGCGGTCTGCGTCAGCGAGACGACTGCGTCGAGATCACCGGCAAGCGCCTGTCGGACTGTCATTCAAAGCTCTCCAGGCGCCCGACCGGTCTGTCAGTTACTCCGCCGCTTCGCGCTTGCCTCCGGGCCGCCGCTCCAAAAGCTCCTTCAGGAACTGGCCGGTGTAGCTGCGCTTTTCGCGCACGATGGCTTCCGGTGTGCCCTGTGCCACCAGTTCGCCACCGCCATCGCCGCCTTCGGGGCCGAGGTCGAGCACCCAGTCGGCGGTCTTGATGACTTCGAGATTGTGCTCGATGACCACCACCGTGTTGCCCTGGTCGACCAGTTCGTGAAGCACTTCCAGCAACTTGGCGACGTCGTGGAAGTGCAGGCCGGTGGTCGGCTCGTCGAGGATGTAGAGCGTCTTGCCGGTCGCCTTGCGCGACAATTCCTTGGCGAGCTTGATGCGCTGCGCCTCGCCGCCCGACAGCGTCGTCGCCTGCTGGCCGATATGGATGTAGCCGAGGCCGACCTGCTTCAGCGTCTCCAGCTTGTCGCGCACCCCGGGCACGGCGGCAAAGAAATCGACGCCTTCCTCGACCGTCATGTCCAGGACGTCCGCGATCGACTTGCCCTTGAACACGACATCCAGCGTCTCGCGGTTGTAGCGCTTGCCGTGGCAGACGTCGCACGTGACGTAGACGTCGGGCAGGAAGTGCATCTCGATCTTGATGACGCCGTCGCCCTGGCAGGCCTCGCAGCGGCCGCCCTTCACGTTGAAGGAGAAGCGGCCCGGCTGATAGCCGCGGGCCTTGGCCTCGGGCAACCCGGCAAACCAGTCGCGGATCGGTGTGAAGGCGCCGGTGTAGGTGGCCGGGTTCGAACGCGGTGTGCGGCCGATCGGCGACTGGTCGATGTCGATGACCTTGTCGAGGAATTCGAGGCCCTCGATGCGGTCGTGATCGGCCGGATGCTCGCGCGAGCCCATGATGCGGCGCGACGCCGCCTTGAACAGCGTCTCGATCAGGAAGGTCGATTTGCCGCCGCCAGACACGCCGGTGACGGCGGTAAAAGTGCCGAGCGGGATTTCGGCCGTGACGTTCTTGAGATTGTTGCCGCGCGCGCCGACGATCTTCAGCCGGCGGTTTTTCTTGGCCTCGCGCCTGACACCGGGCGTGGCGACTTCGAGCGCGCCCGACAGATATTTACCGGTGATCGAGTTGGGATTGGCCATCACCTGCTGCGGCGTGCCCTGGGCGATGATCTCGCCGCCATGAATGCCGGCGGCCGGACCCATGTCTACGACATAATCGGCATGCAGGATGGCGTCCTCGTCATGCTCGACGACGATCACCGTGTTGCCGATGTCGCGCAGATGCTTGAGCGTGTCGAGCAGGCGGGCATTGTCGCGCTGGTGCAGGCCGATCGACGGCTCGTCCAGCACATAGAGCACGCCGGTGAGGCCGGAGCCGATCTGCGACGCCAGCCTTATGCGCTGGCTCTCGCCGCCCGACAGCGTGCCGGAATTGCGCGACAGCGTCAGATAGTCGAGGCCGACATCGTTGAGGAAGCGCAGGCGGTCACGGATTTCCTTGAGAACGCGCACCGCGATCTCGTTCTGCTGGTCGTTGAGATGTGGCGGCAGTTCGGTGAACCACTGGTCGGCCTTGCGGATCGACAGCTCTGTGACTTCGCCGATATGCTTGCCGGCGATCTTCACCGCCAGCGCTTCCGGCTTCAGCCGGTATCCCTTGCAGACCGGGCAGGGCGTCGCCGACATGAAGCGCTCGATCTCCTCGCGCATCCAGGCGGATTCGGTTTCCTTCCACCGCCGTTCGAGATTGGGAATGACGCCCTCGAACGTCTTGGTGGTCTTGTAGGAGCGCAGGCCGTCATCATATTGGAAGGTGACCTCGCGCTCGCCGGTGCCGCGCAGGACGGCTTCCTTGGCCTCTTCGGTCAGGTCTTTGAACTTGTCGCCGAGCTTGAAGCCGTATGCCTTGCCCAGCGCTTCCAGCGTCTGCGCATAATAGGGCGAGGTCGATTTCGCCCACGGGCTGACGGCGCCGTCGCGCAGCGAGACGTTTTCGTCCGGCACGATCAGGCTGGCGTCGATGGCGCGCTGATTGCCGAGGCCGTCGCAGGTCGGGCAGGCGCCGAACGGGTTGTTGAACGAGAACAGCCTGGGCTCGATCTCCGGAATGGTGAAGCCGGAAACCGGGCAGGCGAATTTTTCCGAGAACAGGATGCGCTCATGCGTCTCGTTCTTCGATTTGTTGACCGAGTCCTCGCCGGTCTGGCTGGCGTCGAGCGGCCGGTCGGCGAACTCGGCCACCGCCAGCCCTTCGGCGAGCTTCAGCGCCGTTTCGATGGAATCGGCAAGCCGTGTCGCCAGGTCGCCGCGCACGACGATGCGGTCGACGACGACGTCGATGTCGTGCTTGTACTTCTTGTCCAACGCCGGCACATCGGCGATCTCATAGAAGACGCCGTCGACCTTGACGCGCTGAAAGCCCTTCTTCTGCAGCTCCAGCAGTTCCTTGCGATACTCGCCCTTGCGGCCGCGCACGATCGGCGCCAGCAGGAAAAGGCGCGTGCCTTCCTCGACCGCCAGCACCCGGTCGACCATCTGTGAAACCGTCTGGCTCTCGATCGGCAGGCCGGTCGCCGGCGAATAGGGGATGCCGACGCGCGCGAACAGCAAGCGCATGTAGTCGTAGATCTCGGTGACGGTGCCGACCGTCGAACGCGGGTTCTTCGACGTGGTCTTCTGCTCGATCGAGATGGCCGGCGACAGGCCGTCGATCTGGTCGACATCCGGCTTCTGCATCATTTCGAGGAACTGGCGCGCATAAGCCGACAGGCTCTCGACGTAACGGCGCTGGCCCTCGGCATAGATGGTGTCGAAAGCAAGCGACGATTTGCCGGAGCCCGACAGGCCGGTCATGACGATCAGGCTGTCACGCGGCAGGTCGAGATCGACATTCTTTAGGTTGTGTTCGCGTGCCCCGCGAATGGAAAGGTATTTATGGTCGGCCATCGCCGGTCGCCGCCTCAGGTCTGGTGTCAGTGGGATCGGCGGGTTTTCCCGGCCATTCCCTATGTAGGTATTTTTGCCGCCACGTCGAGAGACGCCACACTTCTCGACCAAAGCCGTTTAACCGTCTTTCGCGCGAACGGGCAAGCGGAAAGAACAAAGACCGAACACGCTCCTGACAAAGCTGTGCAGAAACTGACAAGGGTGTTTCAGAAACTGACCCTGAGTAAGCTCCCGGCGATCACATTTTCCGTAACCGGCTATTCAAGGTTGACGCCGTCGAATCAGGGGCGCACTCTGCCGGAGTCAACGGAGCCGGCCGTCTTTGATGGCCTCGCCGCCCATAGCGGCCTGCGAGACGCCGCAGGTTTTTGCGATTTGTGCTTCGGATTGACACCAGTCGCAACGGACATAGGAGCGGAGCATGACGCCACCGGATAGTCCCTTGAGGCTCCACCTGCTAGTGGAGCCGCGGCGGGCATAAGTGCCAGGTAGTTTCAAGGCATTGGAGTGTATGCGTCCAAACGAACGCATCGCGTCAGTCCAACAAACCACCAGACAAACCGTGACCTGCCGAATCCCACAAAAATCAGAGACGGCTAGTCGGATCGTCGGCTGAATGCCGCGAAGCATCCGAAATCAAAGTCGGTATAACACTACCGGCAGTTTGGATTTGGAATCCAAAAAAAGCCCCGACCGTTAGCGGAAGCAACGGCGGGGCTGTTCTTTTGCGAGGAAGTCGTCGGCGCAGGCTTTCTCTCCCGTATAGTAGCTGGGAGAAGGGGCTACCGGCGCGGCGGCTTGATCCGACCCGTGCCGACATCGACAGTGATGCTGCCGGAAATCCTGACATCGGTGTCGCCGATCTTGAACGTGCCGTTCTCGACGGCAGGCAGCGCGTCGTCCGGCTCCGGCTGCGGCGCGGGCTTGGCGATGCGGTAGTCGCCGGCCACGCCGGGCAGGGCGCCTTTCCGCGACGTGCTGGTGCTGCCCCCGGCAAAGGCCATGCTCGATGTCGCCGCCGTGATGGCAATGGCTATGGTCAGTCTGTTCAGGTGGTAGCGCATGGCAAGACTATAGTGCCGCGCTCAAGGCGAGGCCAGACCAGCGGCGTTGAAATTGAGGGAACACCGGCCTGCATTCAATCCGCCGATCAGGCCGCTGCCTGCTTGCGGGTGTCGAAGACGTGGTCGACGAGGCCCCAGTCCTTGGCCTCCTTCGCGGTCATGAAGAAATCGCGGTCGAGCGTGCGTTCGACCTCTTCGTGGGTGCGGCCGCAATGGTGAGCGTAGAGGTCGGCCATGTGCCGCTTGGTGCGCAAAATGCCTTCGGCATGGCGCTGGATGTCGGAGGCCTGGCCCTGGAAGCCGCCCAGAGGCTGGTGCAGCACGATGCTGGCATTGGGCAGCGCGATGCGCCGCCCCGGCGTTCCCGCCATCAGCAGGAAGGAGGCCATCGACGCGGCAAAGCCCATGCACACGGTCGACACCGGGCAGCTGACATATTGCATCGTGTCGTAGATGGCGAAGCCGCTGGTCACCACGCCGCCCGGCGAGTTGATGTAGAGCGAGATCTCCTTGTCGGGATTGTCCGATTCCAGCGACAGGAGCTGGGCGCAGACCAGCGCCGACATGCCGTCATTGATCTCGCCATTGACGAAGATGATGCGCTCGCGCAGCAGCCGCGAGAAAATGTCGAAGGCACGTTCGCCGCGGCTCGATCGCTCGATCACCATCGGCACCAGATTGGCAAAGCCGCTCATCTCATTGTCTCCGTTTTGATTTTTCCGGGTCAGGCAGCGCGCAGCAACAGGCGTGGCGCGTTGGCGGCGACAGGCGGTTTGGGCTTGTATGCGCGCAGCCAGAGCCGGCAGCCGGCGCCGGCCATCGCGACCGCAGGCGTCAGGACAAACCCGTCATGGACGATGCGCAGATGCGTGCCGCCGGAAACGGTGCGGGCGAGTGTGAAGGTGACGATGCTCTCCAGCTCCTCGCGGTTGGCGTCGCCGGAACGCTCGCGCCAGGAATAGCGCAGCAGGCGCCCCGGTTCGGCATCGAGCACTTCGCACTCGATCGGCTTCTCAGGCCCGGCAAAGGCAAAGCGGCTGCCGGTTTCCGGATTGATGTCGTTCGGCATCATCCATTCCGCCAAGAGGTCCGGCACGGTCAGTGCCCGCCACACTTTTTCCGGTGCGTCCGGCAGATCGCATTCGAAGGCGAGGGCATCCTTGGCGGTCTGGGTCTGCTTTTCGTCGGTCATTGGTCCATGTCCTTCAAAACGGCCTTCAGTCTTTCGATGCGCTCCGGCCAGAATGCGCGGTAGCGTTCGATCCAGCCGAGCAGCGGCTCGAGCCCTTGCGGATCGGCGCGATAGTAGGCGTTGCGGCCGGCGCGTCTTTCGCTGACCAGGCCTGCGCCGCGCAGCACGGCAAGGTGCTGCGACACCGCCGGCTGCGACACGCTCATGCCGGTGCGCAACTCCGACACGCTCATCTCGCCGGAAGTCAGCCGCTCGTAGACGGCGCGTCGCGTCGGGTCGGCCAGGGCGCGAAAAATCTCTGCTTCGATCATGGCAAAAGCATAAGTCGATACTTATCGATTTGGCAAGGGGTGTTTTGAATGCCGCGTATTGATTGGATCCTGCCGGGCCTCTAAGCCGCGGGGAACAAGATGGGCCGATCATCGCGAGGCAGGAGTAGTATTTATGAATTCCAACGTCGATCTTTCGTCCGCCGAGAACCTCAACGAGGCTCTGAGGCTCTATCGCCGCCTCGTACTCGGTATAGGAGCGATCGCCGTCATCGGTTTCGTGGCCGTGATCTTGTTGGCCAAGCTGGGTACGGCGCTATCGCCGCCATACGGGATTTACATCTTCGGCGAAGGATTGGGGACCTGGGGCCTGATCGCGGTGGTAGCGGCGCTCGTCGCTCAGGTGTGGTGGCACGGGCGCGCGATCGGGAAATTGCTGAATGACCCGGCTCTGAAATCTGAACCTGCAGTCGGGCTGATGTCGGCGCCAACCGTGATCGCACAGCGCGCCCATGGCATGGGCATGGAGTGGAGCGGCTTTTTCGGTCCGTTGCCACCAGCTAAAAAACGGCGCTGACGACACCGCTTCTCGCCCCTGCGTGTCAGCTAAATCCACGCGCCCGCGTCGGCGATTGCTGCCATTCCTTGACAATCCGTGGTTAACAGTATAGGAACGAAAAGGGAACAAAAACCTTGTGGGAAAAGCCAGCCGCGGCAAGCCAGGATTGTGCGCGGCCTGTAAGGTGAACGACTTGAAATTTGTTTCGGATGAGCACGGAGAAGTGTCATGGCGGGTAGCGTCAACAAGGTCATTCTGGTCGGTAACCTCGGCGCGGACCCTGAAATCCGCCGCCTGAATTCCGGTGATCCGGTCGTCAACATCCGCATCGCCACGTCGGAAAGCTGGCGCGACAAGAACTCCGGCGAGCGCAAGGAAAAGACCGAATGGCACAACGTGGTCATTTTCAATGACCAGATCGCCAAGGTCGCCGAGCAGTACCTGAAGAAGGGCATGAAGGTTTACGTCGAAGGCCAGCTGCAGACACGCAAATGGCAAGACCAGACCGGCGCCGACAAGTACACGACCGAAGTCGTGCTGCAGAAATTCCGCGGCGAGCTGCAGATGCTCGATTCTCGCGGCGAGGGCGGCGGTCAGGTCGGCAACTATGCCGGCGGCGGCGCGAGCCGTGGCTCGGATTTCGGCCAGTCTGGCCCCAATGAGAGCTTCAACCGCGGCGGCAATAGCGGTGGCGGCGGTTCCAAGGGCGGCGGTGGCGGCGGCTCGTCGCGCGAACTGGACGACGAAATCCCGTTCTGAGCTGACGATAGTCAGCGATATCTGAGGAGAGGGTGCGATGTCGCTCGGACCGCTTCTATCGGCGCGCCCTCCCATTCCATGGCACGCCTTCGCGGCCCTTGCCGCGCTGGCCGTTGGCGCTACGCAACTGGCGCTGCCGAAAGGCACGACGCGTCATCGTGTCGTCGGCTATGCCTGGGCGGCGCTGATGATGGTCGTCGCCATCTCCAGTTTCTGGATCCAGCAGATACGCCTCGTCGGTCCGTTCAGCCCGATCCATCTCTTGTCGATTTTAGTGTTGATCGCCGTGCCGCTTGCGGTCTGGCACGCGCATATGCATCGGGTCGCCAAACATCGCAGGGTGATGATATCGCTGTATGTTTTCGCCCTGATCGGCGCCGGCGTGTTCACGCTGCTGCCGGGGCGGATCATGCACACGGTCGTCTTCGGCCAGTGACGCTTTCTGAAAGGAAGATTGCCGTGAAAGCACGGATTAAATGGGTCGAGGAGCGCACCTTCGTCGGCGAGTCCGGCAGCGGCCACAAACTGGTGCTGGGGACCGCCCCCGGGCCGGAAGGCAAGACGCCAGGTCCGAGCCCGATGGAGCTGGTGCTGATCGGCACCGGCGGCTGCTCGGCCTATGATGTCGTCCACATCCTCGAAAAAGGCCGCGAGGCGATCGAGGACTGTGTTGTAGAACTCGACGCCGACCGGGCCGAAACCGACCCCAAAGTCTTCACCCGCATCCACATGCATTTCATCGTCACGGGCCACGCGCTGTCGCGCGACAAGGTCCAGCGCGCCATCAACCTGTCGATCGAGAAATACTGCTCGGCCTCGGCCATGCTGGCCAAGACGGCTGTCATCACTCACGATTTCGAGGTCGTCGATACGGCGGTGGAGTAGGGGCTGCCGCTTACCCCGCCATCAGCGCCTTGATGCCATCCGCGACGAACTGAACCGCAAGCGCGGCCAGGATGACGCCGAGCAGGCGGGTGAGGATCGAGCGGCCGGTCTGGCCGAGGATGCGGTCGATGCGCTCCGACAGCACGAACACCAGATAGGTGATGGCAAGGCAGACGAAGATGATGCCGACCAGCGCCGCTTGTGCTGCAAAACCCTGAAACGAGCCCGACAGTAGCACAGTCGCCGAAATCGCACCGGGGCCGGCGATCAGCGGGATCGCCAGCGGGAAGGCCGCGATGTTGTGGATCATGTCCTTGGTGATGGCGACGTCGCCGATCTTCTCCTTGCGATCTTGGCGGCGCTCGAACACCATTTCGAAAGCGATGAAGAACAGCAAAAACCCGCCGGCGACACGGAAAGCCGGCAGCGTGATGCCGAACACCGACAGGATGGACGCCCCGGCCACCGCAAACAGCGCCATCACGAGGAAGCCGATGATCGCGGCGCGCACCGAAACCTGCTGACGTTCCTCGCGGTTCATGCCGCGTGTCACCGCGAGGAAGAGCGGCGCGAGACCTGGCGGGTCGATGGTCACCAGAATGGTGACGAAGGCGTTGAACAGGCTGTCGAAACTCGGCATCGCTGACCCCTCCCGCCGGGCCGGACCCCTGCGCCACCATAGTGGTAGAGCAAAGCCCGACCGGTGGGAACCGTCTGACATGGCGATACCGGAGACGGCGTCAGTGTTAGGCGGCAGCGTTGCAATAGGCCTCCCGGCGATAGCCGTCGGGATCGACGACGAAGGCAGCGTAATAGTTCTCGCCATATTCGGCGCGCAGGCCCGGCGCGCCATTGTCGCTGCCGCCTGCACGCAAGGCGGCGGCATGGAAGGCAACGACACTCTGCCTCGTCGGCGCGGTAAAGCAGAAATGCAGACCGGACTTCTCGTCCGATGACACTGGCCGCTCCGCGTCGTTCACCCACAGCGCCACGGTTTGCGCACCATAACCCAGTGAGCCTGGCGACTGGCTGAGGCAGGAATAACCGAGCGGCTTTAGCGCGGCATCGTAGAAGGGCTTCGAAAAATTGGTGTCGCGGACGCCGATCGAGACATGGTCAAGCATGTTTTTTCACCTTTTT
Source organism: Mesorhizobium sp. M0029 (assembly GCF_040323735.1). Lineage (NCBI taxonomy): Bacteria > Pseudomonadati > Pseudomonadota > Alphaproteobacteria > Hyphomicrobiales > Phyllobacteriaceae > Mesorhizobium > Mesorhizobium sp. M0029. Next base: position 168,226 of record NZ_JAMYVF010000002.1, on the reverse strand, counting down.
TGCAATATGTTGCGTCATCAGTTCCTGGGCGACGCGGCGCGCCAGGAACTCGACTTCGAGACGCCATGTCTTGCCATCGTCGTGCGAACGCTCGCCGAGCCAGCGGAAGCTGTCTTTGGTGATGCGCGAAAAGCTCCAGCGGACCGAGGAACCAGTGCCGTCGGCGCCGACCTGCACAATTGTGTCGCCTTCGGCGCGACCAAGCTGGCGGCTGTAGTATTGGTTTCGCGGGTCGCTCCAGAAGATGTGCCAGGCATCCGAGCCGGGATCATAGGCCCGCAGCGTTGTGCCATGGAAAGTCCATTTGCCGAGCGAGGGCGAGGGGCCGGCATCCCGCGCGGGCAGGATCCATACGTCCTGGATCGCCCTGCCTTCCAGGACCCAGCCGAAATGCACCTCGCCGCGTCCGGTGAGAACCGTGCCGTCCTCGAGATGGCGCGTGGCATCGAATGTCCAGGCGCCGACGAAGCGGCCGTAGAGATCCAGCTTTTCAGCCAGGCCGGGATTGGGGCCGTCGCTGTGGAGCGCTTCGGCAAAGGAGGATGTACCGCTCATACTTGCTGCCTTCGTTATGTCAGGAGGCTGCAAGCGATAGGCCCCGACCGGCTGTCGCGCTTGGGAAAAATTGCTATCTTTCAAGCCATGACGACGAGCGAACAAAACCTGGCATCGGGGCAGGGTTGGTATGTCTGTGACGTGCTGTGCACGGCCGGCGCCGGCGACCGCCCGTTCGAGGAGGCGCACGACACCTTCTGCGTTGCCGCTGTCACCAGCGGCACCTTCCGCTACCGCACCAGGCAAGGCGCCGCCATGCTGGCGCCGGGCGCGATCCTGCTCGGCAATGTCGGCGCCTGCTATGAATGCGGGCATGAGCATGGCGCCGGCGACCGTTGCCTGTCCTTCCACTTCGCTCCGGCCTATCTCGACCGCATCGCCAGCGACGTGCCCGGCGCGAGCAAGCTCGCCTTCGGCGTGCCGCATATGCCGCCTTTGCCGGCGCTCGCATCGCTGCTGGCCGAGGCGGAAGCGGCGCGCGAGATGGTCGACATCGACGCCTTTGAGGAGCTTGGCCTGCGAATTGCCGGCGCAGCACTGGCAGTTGCCGGCGCAGCACTGCCCGTCGCCAGCGATGCGGTGCCTGGCGTTCGACCGCCGAGCCGCCGCGACCAGAAACGGGTTGCCGAGGCGGTGCGGCAGATCGAGCTCAATGCCGACAGGCCGGTCTCGCTTTCCGAGCTTGCCTGCGCGACGGCGACCAGCCCGTATCATTTCCTGCGCACCTTCCGGCAGGTCGCAGGCATGACGCCCTATCAGTTTCTGCTGAGAACCCGGCTGCACCGCGCGGCGGTGCGGCTGCGCATGTCAGGCGATGCCATCTCGGCAATCGCCTTCGAGGCCGGTTTCAACGATTTGTCGACGTTCAACCGCCGTTTCCGGCGCGTCATGGGCGAAACGCCTGGCCACTATCGCGCCCGGCGGGTGGCTACCCGCTGATGCGTCCGCCTGCCTCCTGATACGCTCTTTGCTTTGAAAACGGTCCATCGCAGGCTTTTGCCCTTGCGGCGGCGAAATGCGTTATGGCCAAATCGTCGCAATCAACGGTATCCATTTGAAATTGCCGCCAAAATTGTCGTTGGAAAACCACCACGAATATTGGAGTTTCGGCCGTGCTTCCTATATAAGCGGTCAGTGATTCCTGATTAGATTGTGATCCGATTTGACCGACCAAAAACCCCCGCGCGGCGCCGACGGCGGCCCTACCGGCATCGAGCCCATCTCCATCATCGAGGAGATGCAGAGCTCCTACCTCTCTTATGCCATGAGCGTCATCGTCAGCCGTGCGCTGCCCGATGTACGCGACGGCCTGAAGCCGGTTCACCGCCGCATTCTCTATGCGGCGCATGAGAGCGGTTACCACTGGAACCGCAAATATGTGAAGTCGGCCCGCCCGGTCGCCGACGTGATGGGTAAATACCATCCGCATGGCGACGCCTCGATCTACGACGCCTTGGTGCGCATGGCGCAGGACTGGTCGCTGCGCGTTCCGCTGATCGACGGGCAGGGTAATTTCGGCTCCATCGACGGCGATCCGCCGGCGGCGATGCGCTACACCGAATCGCGGCTGACCAAGGTCGCGCATGAACTCTTGGAGGACATCGACAAGGAAACCGTCGATTTCCAGGAGACTTATGACGCATCCGACACCGAACCGAAGGTGCTGCCGGCCCGCTTCCCCAATCTTCTGGTCAACGGTTCCGGCGGCATCGCCGTCGGCATGGCCACCAACATCCCGCCGCACAATCTGGCCGAGATCTGCAACGGCGCCATCGCCATCATCGACAATCCGGCGATCGATTTGCCGGCGCTGATGGAGATCATTCCGGGTCCCGATTTCCCGACCGGCGGCATCGTACTCGGCCGTTCCGGCATCTACAGCGCCTATGCGACTGGCCGTGGCTCCATCGTCATGCGCGGCAAGGTCAATGTCGAACAGCGCGGAAACGACCGTGAATCGATCATCATCACGGAAGTCCCGTACCAGGTGAACAAGGCCTCGATGATCGAGAAAATGGCCGAGCTGGTGCGCGACAAGCGCATCGAAGGCATTTCCGACATTCGCGACGAAAGCGACCGCCAGGGCTACCGCGTCGTCATCGAGCTGAAGCGCGACGCTGTCGCCGACGTCATTCTCAACCAGCTTTACCGGTTCACGCCGCTGCAGACCTCCTTCGGCGCCAATATGGTGGCGCTGAACGGCGGCAAGCCGGAAGTGATGAACCTGACCGACATGCTGAAGGCGTTTGTCAGCTTCCGCGAAGAGGTGATTAGCCGGCGCACGAAATTCCTGCTGCGCAAGGCGCGCGACCGCGCCCACGTGCTGGTCGGCCTCGCCATCGCCGTCGCCAACATCGACGAAGTGATCAAGCTGATCCGCACCGCGCCCGATCCGCAGACGGCGCGCGAGCAGTTGATGGAGCGGCGCTGGCCCTCCGGGGACGTGGAGTCATTGATTCTGCTTATCGACGATCCGCGCCATCGCATCAATGAGGATGGCACCTACAACCTCTCCGAGGAACAGGCGCGCGCAATCCTCGAACTGCGCCTGCAGCGCCTGACCGCGCTCGGCCGTGACGAAATCGCCGACGAGCTGAACACCATCGGCGACGAGATCAAGGATTACCTCGATATTCTGTCGTCCCGCGCCCGCATCCAACAGATCGTCAAGGACGAGCTTGCCGCCGTGCGCGACGAGTTCGGCACGCCGCGCCGCACCGAGCTCACCGACGGCGGCGCCGACATGGAAGACGAGGACCTGATCCAGCGCGAGGACATGGTCGTCACCGTCAGCCATTCCGGCTACATCAAGCGCGTGCCGCTGTCGCTCTACCGGGCGCAACGCCGCGGCGGCAAGGGCCGCTCCGGTATGTCGACCAAGGAAGAGGATTTCGTCACCCGGCTGTTTGTGGCCAACACGCATACGCCGGTGCTGTTCTTCTCCTCGCGCGGCATCGTCTACAAGGAAAAGGTCTGGCGGCTGCCAATCGGCAATCCGCAGTCGCGCGGCAAGGCGCTGATCAACATGCTGCCGCTGGAGCAGGGCGAGCGCATCACCACCATCATGCCGCTGCCCGAGGACGAGACCAGCTGGGGCGAACTCGACGTCATGTTCGCCACCACGCGCGGCACCGTGCGCCGCAACAAGCTGTCCGAATTCGTCCAGGTCAACCGCAATGGCAAGATCGCCATGAAGCTGGAGGAGGAGGGCGACGAGATTCTCGGCGTCGAGACCTGCACAGACAATGACGATGTGCTTTTGACCGCCAGCTCCGGCCAGTGCATCCGCTTCCGCGTTGGCGATGTGCGCGTCTTCCAGAGCCGCAATTCGGTCGGCGTGCGCGGCATAAGCATGGCCGAGACCGACCGCATCATCTCCATGTCGGTGATCGAGCATGTCGATGCTTCACCGGCGGAACGCTCCGCCTACCTCAAGCGGGCAGCACTGGAGCGGCGGCTTGCCGCCGAGGTGACCGGCGAGGAAGAAGAGATTGCACTCACCAATGAGGAGATTGGCGAGGAGACCGAGCTTTCCGACAGCCGTTACGAAGAGCTCAAGGCGCATGAGCAGTATGTGCTGACGGTGACCGAATATGGCTACGGCAAGCGCTCGTCATCCTACGATTTCCGCCTGACCGGACGCGGCGGCAAAGGCATCCGCGCCACCGACGTGTCGAAGGTGGCCGAGATCGGCCAGCTGGTGGCGACTTTCCCGGTCGGCAATGACGACCAGATCATGCTGGTTTCGGATGGCGGCACGGTCATCCGGGTGCCGGTCAACGGTATCCGTTTCGCCAGCCGCGCCACCAAGGGCGTGACCATCTTCAACACCGCCGAAGGCGAGAAGGTGGTTTCGGTCGAACGGATTTCGGAGCCGCAGGCCGACGAGGATGTCGAAGAGGGTGTCATTGAGGCCGGCGCCGGAGATGCCGTACCGGACAGCACCGAATAGGTTTGAGCAACAACGCCGGCCCGATGGGCCGGCGCAAACAAGAAACTAGCAATAAATCAGGGGCGACGGTGGGGCCAGCGAGCGCCGAAACCTTCGAACCGCTTTGTGCGGACACGGACGCGCTCTGCCTCGCTATGCAATCCGAATGCGGTGGCGATCAGCATGGCGACGGTCATTGCGGTGGCGAGCATGTAGATCAGCATATGCGTGTTCTCCTGCGCCTATCCAACGGTTAGATCGGGTTTTGGTTTCATCTTCCGAAGTGCAAACTAGCGAACGCGGCGTGAAGTCTTCGTGATCAAGGCATTCATCTGTCGTTCATGTCTGCGAAAAGGTTCACGCAGATGTTCCCAATCGCATTTGCCTTCCGCCCAATGCCCCGCTAGAAGCACCTCCCATGACCGATCGCATCGCCCTTTATGCCGGCTCCTTCGACCCGCTGACCAACGGCCATCTCGATGTCCTGAAGGCATCGCTGGCTGTCGCCGACACGGTATATGCGGCGATCGGCACCCATCCCGGCAAGACGCCGCTGTTTTCCTTCGACGAACGGGTGAAGCTGATCGAGGCCGCGACCAAGGCCGAATTCGGCCGCGACGGCGACCGCATCAAGGTCGTCGCCTTTGACGGGCTGGTCATCGACGCGGCCCGCAAGCATGGCGCCTCGATCATGATCCGCGGCCTGCGTGACGGCACCGATCTCGACTATGAGATGCAGATGGCTGGAATGAACGAGACGATGGCGCCGGAACTGCAAACGGTTTTTCTGCCCGCCAGCCCGTCGGTACGCACCATTACCGCCACACTTGTGCGCCAGATAGCCTCGATGGGCGGCGACATCCGTCCGTTCGTGCCGGCCGCCGTTGCCGGCGCGCTCACCGCCAAATTCGCGAAATAGTGCATGTCGCCCAAAAGTGGATGCCGGTTTTGGGGCAACGACATGCACCCTAACAAAGACCTTCGGAGATCCCTTATGCAGCTGAAAAAGCTCGCCTCGTTCCTCGTCGTGCTTGCCGGTCTCGTGACCGCATCCGTTTCGGCCTTCGCCGCCGAACCGGAAAACACCATGGTCATCACCTTGAAGAACGGCGACGTTACCATCGCGCTACGCCCCGACCTGGCGCCCAAGCATGTCGCGCAGATCAAGAAGCTGGTGCGCGAAGGGGCTTATAACGATGTCGCATTCCACCGCGTCATCAACGGCTTTATGGCGCAGACCGGCGACGTCAAGTTCGGCAACATGAAGAAGGGGTTCAGCCCCGAGGCCGTCGGCACCGGCGGTTCAGACCTGCCCGACCTGCCGGCCGAATTCTCGCAGAGCGAACATTTCAAGCGCGGCACGCTCGGCATGGCCCGCTCGGAGGACCCGAACTCCGCCAATTCGCAGTTCTTCATCATGTTCGCGCCGGCGCCGAACCTCGATGGCCAGTACACCATCGTCGGCAATGTCGTCAGTGGCATCGAACTGGTGGACAAGATCAAGAAGGGTGATGAGGCCGACAACGGAACCGTCACAGACCCCGATCGCATGATCAAAGTGCGCATGGCGGCCGACAAGTGACCTATCAAATCAATCTGTTTTTCTGAGATAAAAGGATATCCGACATGGCTGAGATCAAGGACCGCGAGAACGCGCTCATCCTGGAAACGACCAAGGGCAAGGTCGTCATCGAACTGTTTCCCGACCTGGCTCCCGGCCACGTCGCCCGCATCAAGGAACTGGCGCGTGAAGGCGCCTATGATGGCGTGGTCTTCCACCGCGTCATAGAAGGCTTCATGGCGCAGACCGGCGACGTGAAGTTCGGCAATTCGACCAAGCCCACCTTCGCGCCGTCGCGTGCGGGCATGGGCGGCTCGGAAAAGCCGGACCTGAAGGCTGAATTCTCCAACGCCAACCATGGCCGCGGCACCTGCTCGATGGCCCGTTCGCAGAACCCGCACTCGGCCAATTCGCAGTTCTTCATCTGCTTCGACGATGCCGCTTTCCTCAACCGCCAGTACACGGTCTGGGGCCAGGTCATCGAAGGCATGGACAATGTCGACAAGATCAAGCGCGGCGAGCCGGTGGTCGATCCCGACAAGATCGTGTCGCTGAAGGTCGCGGCCGACGTCAGGTAAGGACAAACGAAGATGATGGGCGTGGTCTGGTCGCTGCTCGGCATCCTGTCAGGCGCCTTCATCGCCGTCCAGGCGCCGATCAACTCGCAGCTGGCGCGCGGCCTGGGGCTCCCGGTCGCGGCTGCTGCGTTTTCGTTCCTGTCGGGCGCGATCGTGCTTGGTATCATCTCCATTGCCGTTGTGCGGCTGCAGGACATCTCGCTCGACTGGAAGGCGCCGGCGCCTTGGCTGTTCATCGCCGGCGGCATGCTCGGCGGTTTCTATGTTACCCTGTCAACCATTCTTACGCCGCGCATTGGTGCAGCCGCGTTGATGGCGTTCCTGGTTGCCGGCCAGTTGCTGGCCGGCATGCTGATCGATCGCGTCGGCTTTCTCGGCGTGGCGGTGCGCGAGATTTCGCTCGGCCGCATCGCCGGCGCGGTGCTGCTGTTTGCCGGAGCGCTGCTCGTCCGGCTCTACTGATGCGCGTCGATCTCTTCGACTTCGACCTGCCGGAGGAGCGCATCGCGCTGCGCCCGGCCGAGCCGCGCGACAGCGCCAGAATGCTGGTGGTCAGGCCAGGCGAAGACTTTGCGGACCGCGCGGTGCGCGACCTTCCGTCCTTGCTCAGAACGGGCGACGTGCTGGTCTTCAACGACACCAAGGTCATTCCTGCCCAGTTGAGAGGCATCAGGCGGCGCGGCGAAGCGCAGGCGCAGGTCGACGCCACGCTGCATATGCGCATGGCGCCGGACCGCTGGCTGGCCTTCATGCGGCCGGGCAAGCGCATCGCCGCCGGCGACCGCATCCATTTCGGCCATGACGGCAATTCCTGTTTTCTCGGGCAACTCGACGCCACGGTGATCGAGAAGGGCGAGGCCGGCGAGGTGCTGCTCGGTTTCGACCTGTCGGGGCCGTTTCTCGACGAGGCGCTGCATGCCGTCGGCCACATCCCGCTGCCGCCCTATATCGCGTCGAAGCGCGACGACGACGCGCGCGACCTGACCGACTACCAGACCATCTATGCCAAAGAGGAAGGTGCTGTGGCAGCGCCCACCGCCGGCCTGCATTTCACGCCGGAGCTGTTTGCCGCGCTCGACGCCAAAGGCATCGAACGCCGCTTCGTCACCTTGCATGTCGGCGCCGGCACCTTCCTGCCGGTCAAGGCGGACGACACCGCTGACCACAAGATGCATGCCGAGACCGGCTCGGTCAGCGAAGCAACAGCCGACGCTCTGAATGGCGCCAAGGCGCGGGGCGGGCGCATCATCGCTGTCGGCACGACCTCGCTGCGCCTGCTGGAGAGCGCGGCACGGCCTGATGGCTCGCTGACCGCCTGGTCCGGCCCGACCGACATCTTCATCACGCCGGGCTATCGGTTCAAGACCGCCGACCTGCTGATGACCAATTTCCATCTGCCGCGTTCGACGCTGTTCATGCTGGTTACGGCCTTCAGCGGCCTCGATACAATGCGCGCGGCCTATGCGCATGCCATCGGGAACGATTACAGATTCTACTCCTACGGAGACGCAAGCCTGCTTTATCGAGCGGAGATGAGCGATGGACGATGACCTGCAAGCTTTTGATCGCGAGAGCCTGATCGCCGAAGTGAAGAAATTGCGTGCCGGCATTCGCCAGCATCGCGATGCCACCGGCCAGGATTTGTGCTGGCATCACCCCAACCTGTGGGATCTGCTGCCGGAAAGGACCGATCCATCGATTGCCGTGCCGCCCTGGCCGAGATTTATGCGCGGCTGCATCCACTACCGGCAGTCGCTCGACAGGCAGGCGCCAGGCGCGCCTGTCCATGACAAGGAATTCAATGGCTGAGACATTCACCTTCAAGATCCTCGCCACTGACGGCAAGGCGCGGCGCGGTTCCATCACCATGCCGCGCGGCGAAATCCGCACGCCGGCCTTCATGCCGGTCGGCACCGGCGGCACGGTCAAGGCCATGTATATGGACCAGGTGCGCGGCGTCGGCGCCGACGTCATTCTGGGCAATACCTATCATCTTATGCTGCGGCCAGGCGCCGAGCGCGTGGCGCGGCTTGGCGGCCTGCATGAGTTCGCCCGCTGGCCACAGCCGATCCTGACCGACAGTGGGGGTTTTCAGGTCATGTCGCTGTCGAAGCTCAGAAAATTGACCGAGAAGGGCGTCACCTTTCGCTCGCACATTGACGGCGCTGCCTACGAGATGTCGCCGGAGCGCTCGATCGAGATCCAGGGCCTGCTCGATTCCGACATCCAGATGCAGCTCGACGAATGCACAGCGCTGCCGGCCGACCTCAAGCAGATCGAGCGCGCGATGGAGCTGTCGCTGCGCTGGGCCGAGCGCTGCAAGACAGCGTTCGGCGACCAGCCCGGCAAGGCCATGTTCGGCATCGTCCAGGGTGGCGACAACGCAGCACTCAGGGTGCGCTCGGCGCAGGCGCTGAGCGCGATGGAGCTGAAGGGCTATGCCGTCGGCGGCCTGGCCGTCGGCGAGCCGCAAGCGGTGATGCTGGATATGCTGGAGATCACCTGTCCGGAATTGCCTGACAACAAGCCTCGATATCTCATGGGCGTCGGCACGCCGGACGACATCGTGAAATCGGTGGCGCGCGGCATCGACATGTTCGACTGCGTGATGCCGACCCGCGCCGGCCGCCATGGCCTGGCCTATACCAGGCGCGGCAAGGTCAATCTCAGGAATGCCCGCCATGCGGACGATCCGCGGCCGCTGGACGAGGAGAGTGACTGCCCGGCGGCACGCGACTATTCACGCGCCTATCTGCATCATCTCGTGCGCTCGCAGGAGGCGCTGGGCGCGATGCTTCTGACCTGGAACAACCTGTCTTACTATCAGAAGCTGATGCAGGACGTTCGCGCCGCGATCGAGGCAAAGGCCTTCGAGGCGCGCACATCAGACATTTCAGAGGGATGGGCGAGGGGCGATATTCCGGTGCTATAAGCACATCTAGGTGCTGAGCGAATTCGCTGCGCGCAAGCTGCAGCCGGTGATTTGAAAGCTGCCGTCGGGCTGCTGTTCCAGCGTGTAGACCGCCTCATAGTCCTTGCCGTCGGGCCCAACGATCAGCACTTGCTGGATTAGCGAAGTTGGCCCCATCTGCTCGACCTTGCCGAAGGAATAGCTCTGCGGCTGGCGCACCGGCGGATAGCCGTTGGTCACCATGTTCATGAAGGTGTCGACGGTCGGAAAGATGCGCTTCACATTTGGAGCGGCGAAACTGTACGCCTTGGCGCCATCATTGGCGATGAGCGCCTTCAACTGACCATCGATGACGGCCTGGCCGGCCTTGACTTCGGCGTCGCCGGCAAGGGCTGCCGACACGAACAACGCGAACAGCAATGAAACAACTGCGAATGCGGTGCGGCGCATGGCCTGTCTCCATTGTCCCCCAACAAAACCTGTCCCGGGACGCATCATACCATACGCTTTGCGGAGCCTCACGGTTTCAGCAACCGCAATATTCGCCACGCAAGTGCCACATGATCATGCTTAAGCCTCCTTTAACGCGGGGCGCGCATCGTAGGGACGGGTGGGGACCCGTTCGCGCAACCAGGGGACGACCATGTTCAAGCAGCCGATCGACCGGCGCCTTTTGCTGAAGGGCGCGGCAAGCCTCGCAGTTTTGGCCCCCTTGCCCGCCTGGGCAAGCACTGGGCCGACCGTCACGGAAGTCGCCTTCGATCCCGCCATTCCAGCGCTCGGCAACCCCGATGGCGACGTCACCATCGCCGAATTCGTCGACTATCAGTGCCCGATCTGCAAGCTCGTCTTCGTCGAACTGAAGAAGTTGATGGAAGAGGACAGCGGCGTTCGGCTTGTGATGAAGGACTGGCCGATCTTCGGCGACGTGTCGCGCGACGCGGCGCGGGTGACGCTGCTGAGCGGCGAACACTATGGCGCGGCGGTCGATGCGCTGATGACCAACCAGCGCGGCCTTTCGGAACGCCGCACCAACGACATCCTTTCTTCCGTCGGTGTCGATGTGGCGATGGTGCGTGCCGACCTCGCCATCCGTGAACCCGATATCGACGCTGCCCTTGTCCGCACCGAAGTCCAGGCGGCGGCGTTCAAGCTGCGCGGCACGCCAGCCCTGGTCATCGGCGGCAACTTGTATCGGCGCGGCATGCCGGTGTCCGAACTGAGACAAGCCGTCGCCAAGGCGCGCTCGGCCTGATGCTTGAAAGCCGGGCGGCAGTCTGCCACAAGGGCCGCTTGTGTGCTGAAGCTTGATCGGGACCGGCAATGAAGACGTTTTTCATGCAGATAAAGTGCGATCTGGGCAAGTCCTATGAGGTCGCCAGCGCGCTCGCCGATGCCGAAATCGCCTCGGAGATCTACTCGACCGCCGGCAATTACGACTTGCTTGCCAAATTCTACGTCGACGACGAGGAAGATGTCGGCCACTTCGTCAACGAGAAAGTGCAGATTATTCCCGGAATCAAGGACACCTTCACGGTCGTCACTTTCCGCGCATTCTAAAGCAATTCCAGGAAAAGTGTGAAGCGGTTTTCCGTCCGGAATTGCGGCAAAGCAAAAAGCTATGGCAGGTCGCCGTTTCCATGAAACGGTGAACTGCTAGAGCCGCATCAGGCACTTGCCCGGCGACAAGGCAGAGCCTGATTAAGGTCCTGTTCCGACTGCCCGAATTTTGGGCAGTCGGAACATACTGATCGCCGATATCCTCCAAATCACCGATTGCGCTTGATTTTCTCCCGCGACGCCAGTGAAATGGCGTCACAGGGGAGTATGCGATTGGCAGCGTTCGATGAAATGCTTCCGGAAATTTCCGGGCTTAGACAACCGTATACGGCTTACGACCGCTGGCTGAAGGAGCAGGACCCGGCCAGGCTTACCGAAAAGATGCAGGACGCCGAGCGCGTCTTCCGCAAGACCGGCATTACCTTCGCCGTCTATGGCGAGCAGGAAGCCTCCGAGCGGCTGATCCCCTTCGACATCGTGCCGCGCATCATCTCCGGCAATGAATGGCGAAGGCTGACGCAAGGCATCGAGCAGCGCGTGCAGGCGCTGAACGCTTTCCTCGACGACATTTACCACCGCCAGGAAATCCTGCGCGCCGGCCGCGTGCCGAGGGAGCTGATCGCCAGGAACGAGGCGTTCCTGCCGGAAATGATCGGAGTGCGGCCACCGGCCGGCGTCTACACCCACATTATCGGCGTCGATATCGTCCGCATCTCGGAGAACGAGTTCTACGTGCTGGAGGACAATGCGCGCACGCCGTCGGGGGTCTCCTACATGCTGGAGAACCGCGAGACGATGATGCAGCTCTTTCCCGAACTGTTCCAGCAGATCAAGGTGCGGCCGGTGGAGAATTATCCGCAATTGCTGCGCCAGTCGCTGGCGGCAGTGCGGCCGCAAAGCACCAAGGGCGCACCGACCATTGCCGTGCTGACGCCGGGCAGCTTCAACTCCGCCTATTTCGAACATGCCTTCCTCGCCGACCAGATGGGCGTGCAACTGGTCGAAGGCCAGGATCTGCGCGTTGTAGACGGCCACGTCGCTATGCGCACGACCGAAGGCTACAAGCAGATCGACGTGCTTTACCGGCGCGTCGACGATTCCTTCCTCGATCCGCTGACCTTCCGGCCGGACTCGGCCCTTGGCGTGCCCGGCATCATGGACGTCTACCGCGCCGGCAACATCACCATCGCCAACGCGCCGGGAACCGGCATCGCCGACGACAAGGCGATTTATTCCTACATGCCCGACATCGTCGAGTTCTACACCGGCCGCAAAGCCATCCTCGGCAACATCCCGACCTGGCGCTGCTCGGAGCCCGACAGCCTGAAATACGTGCTCGAACACATCCATGAGCTGGTCATCAAGGAAGTGCACGGCTCCGGCGGCTACGGCATGCTGGTGGGGCCGGCTGCGACCAAGAAGGAATGCCAGGATTTCGCCAAGAAGCTGCAGGCGAAGCCTTCCAACTACATCGCCCAGCCGACGCTGGCGCTGTCGACCTGCCCGATCCTGACAGAAAAAGGCCTGTCGCCGCGCCATGTCGACTTGCGACCCTATGTTCTGGTCTCCGACCGAATCCAGATTGTGCCCGGCGGCTTGACGCGGGTGGCGCTGAAGGAGGGGTCGTTGGTCGTGAATTCCTCGCAAGGCGGCGGCACGAAGGATACGTGGGTGTTGGACGATTAGGTAGGGAATAGGGCAGTAGGCAGTAGGCAGTAGAGGGACAAGAAATGCCATATTCCACAGAGATTCAAATGCTTACTAATCCCTACTCACTATTCCCTACTCACTAGCCCCGAAGGGCCACTTCACATGCTTCTCGGCCGCACCGCCAACGGGCTCTACTGGATGAACCGCTATATCGAGCGGGCGGAAAACATGGCGCGTCTGGTCGATGCCGGCCTTCGCATGGCGCTGACCCGCACCCAGAGCGCGTCGGAAGAGTGGAATTCGGTGCTGCTCAGCGCCGGCTCCGACGTCACCTTCACGCAGAAATACAAGGACTATACCGCCGCCAACGTCGCCGACTTCCTGCTGCGCGACACCTCGAACCCGTCGAGCACGATGTCGGCGATCGAGACCGCTCGCAACAATGCCCGCATGGTGCGCACCGCGCTGACGCGCGAGACCTGGGAGAGCATCAACGAAGCCTGGATGGCCCTGAAGCGCATGCTGGCAAAGCCGATCGACGAGCGCGACCTGCCGAGTGTGCTCGACGCCATCAAACGCGAGACGGCGCTGATCCGCGGCTCGTTCTACGGCACGATGCTGCGCAACGAGATCTTCGACTTCTCGCAGCTCGGCACCTATGTCGAGCGGGCCGACAACACGGCACGCATCCTCGACGTGAAATACTACGTGCTGCTGCCGTCGATCTCCTGGGTCGGCTCGAGCCTCGACAACTACCAATGGGAATCGATCCTGCGCTCGGTGTCGGCGCACCGTTCCTATCGCTGGGTCTATGAGGCCGACTACAAACCGACCAATATTGCCGACTATCTGATCCTCAATGTGCGCATGCCGCGTTCGCTGACCTTCTGTTATCGTTTTCTCGCCGAGCATCTGAAGTTCCTGGGCGACGACTATGGCGACCGTCATGCCTGCCACGCCACCGTCGACAGGACACAGGCGATGCTGCAGGCAGGGTCGATCAAGGACATATTCGACGCCGGCCTGCACGAATTCCTGGCCAGGTTCATTCAAGACAACACCAAGCTTGGCGAAGAGATCGCACAAGATTACCGGTTCAATTGAGCATGATCGCGAACCGGAGGGCCGCGCTAGCGACAAGTGGGACCCGGTTTTCGGATAAGATCATGCTTACAAACGGAAAATAGGCATGCGGCTCAAGATCACCCACCGTACCGAATACCGCTACGACGCGCCGGTGCACTATCTGTTGCAGCGGCTACGCCTGTTACCGGTCAGCGGACCGACGCAGACCGTCTTGTCCTGGGCGCTGAAGATCGAGGGCGCGCGAGAGGAAGTCCGCTTTAACGACCATTTTGGCAACGATAACAGGCTGTTGAGCGTCGAGGGCGAGCGCGACTTCATCACCGTCGAGGCCTCCGGCGAGGTTGTCACGCGCGACACAGCAGGCGTCTCGGGTCCGCATCACGGCTTTGCGCCACTGTGGCTGTTCAGCCAGGAGACAGCTTTGACCATCCCCGGCGAGGGCATAAGCGAGCTTGCCGCGGCGGTCGGCAAAGGTACCGACATCGAAAGGCTGCATCGGCTGATGGCGCTGATCGTCGAGCGCGTCGCCTACACGCCGGGCACCACCAGCGTGACGACCCCGGCGGAAGAGGCATTGGCGCTGAAGACCGGCGTTTGCCAGGATCACAGCCACATCTTTGTCACCGCAGCCCGCGTCATGGGTTTTCCGGCCCGCTATGTCAGTGGCTATCTGATGATGGATGCGGCCATCGAGCAGGCGGCAAGCCATGCCTGGGCCGAAGCCCATGTTCAGGGTCTCGGCTGGGTCGCCTTCGACGCCGCCAACGGCATTTCCCCCGATGAACGCTATGTCAGGGTAGCCACCGGCCGTGATTATCGCGACGCCTCGCCGGTGTCGGGAATTCGACTGGGACAGGCGGAGGAACAGCTTGCAGTCACCGTCACGGTAGAGCAGTAGTCTCCGGCAAGATTGCTGCCTGAAGAGATTCCATGACTTATTGCGTCGGCCTCAAGATCGATCGTGGGCTCGTGTTCATGTCGGACACGCGCACCAATGCAGGGATGGATTCGATCTCCACTTTCAAGAAGATGCATGTCTGGGAAGAGCCAGGCGAGCGCGTCATCGTACTGATGTCGGCCGGCAATCTGGCTACGACGCAGGCCGTGGTCAGCCTGCTCGACGAGCGCACAAAGGCGGTGGCGGAACGCCACGCGACGCTGCTCGAGACCCCATCCATGTACCAGACGGTGCGGCTGGTCGGCGACACCGTCAAGGAAGTCATCGCCAGCTCGTCGCCTGCCGGCGAAAAGGCGGATTCCTATTTCAACGCCTCCTTCATCCTCGGCGGCCAGATCAAGGGCAGCCCGCCACGGCTGTTCATGATCTATCCCGAGGGCAATTTCATCGAATCGACCGACGACACGCCGTTCTTCCAGATCGGCGAGACCAAATACGGCAAGCCGATCATCATCCGTGCCTATGAAAGGACGATGAGCCTGGCTGAAACCGTCAAGCTCTTGCTGGTATCGTTCGATTCGACGCTGAAATCGAACCTGTCCGTCGGCCTGCCTCTCGACCTGCTGTTCCTGGAGGAGGACACGTTCACGGTGGGTTTGAAAAAGCGCATCGGCCAGGACGATCGATATTATCGTGCTATTTCCGAAGGCTGGTCGAACGCGTTGAAGACGGCCTTTGCCAGCCTGCCGGATTTTCCGGGGTAGCGCGGGAACCTTCGTCGCGGTTGCCTGTCTCTATTTAACATGTTAATCAAAATTCAAACGGCTGGCTGATGGGCGCGTCGGGAGGATCCATGGACAACGAGCAATTCCGCGACTGGTCGAGGCGCGCCGCCGACTGGGGCGCTGATTACCGCGCCGGCCTTCGCGATCGGCCCGTGCGACCTGCCATAGCGCCGGGCGAGATCTTCAGGAGCATCGAAGCTTCTCCGCCGGAGGCCGCGGAATCGATGGAGACGATCTTCGCCGATTTCGAAGCCAAGATCGTGCCCGGCATGACGCATTGGCAGCATCCGCGTTTCTTTGCTTATTTCCCGGCCAATGCAGCACCCGTCTCGGTGGTGGCCGAATATCTGGTCTCTGCGATGGCCGCGCAGTGCATGCTGTGGCAGACCTCGCCGGCGGCGACAGAGCTTGAGACGCGCATCGTCGACTGGATGCGCCAGGCGCTCGGCCTGCCCGAAGGCTTTTCCGGCGTGATCCAGGACTCCGCATCATCGGCGACGCTGGCCGCCGTGTTGACCATGCGCGAGCGCACGCTCGACTGGCAGGGCAACAAGAAGGGTCTTTCCGGGCAGGGCAGGCTGCGCGTCTATTCCTCCGACCAGGTGCACACCTCGATCGACCGCGCCATCTGGGTCGCCGGCATTGGCGAGGAAAACCTCGTCCGCATTCCCGTCGCTGGCACCTACCGCGCCATGGATACCGCGGCTTTGGAAGCGGCGATTGTTGCCGACCGCGCCGCCGGCCTATTGCCGGCCGGCATCATCGCGTGCGTCGGCGGCACCAGCACCGGCGGCACCGACGACATCGCTGAAGTGGCCGCGGTGGCCAAACGCCAGGGGCTCTATCTGCATATCGACGCCGCCTGGGCCGGATCGGCGATGATCTGTCCGGAATACCGGCATTTCTGGACCGGTGTCGAGGGCGCGGACTCGATCGTCTTCAACCCGCACAAATGGCTGGGCGCGCAATTCGACTGCTCGATCCAGTTCGTCCGCCAGCCGGAGGATCTCGTGCGCACGCTGGCGATCAAGCCGGACTATCTGAAAACTCGCGGCCATGACGGCATCATCAACTACTCCGAATGGTCGGTGCCTCTCGGCCGTCGCTTCCGGGCGCTGAAGCTGTGGTTCCTGCTGCGCGCCCATGGCCTCGAGGCGCTGCGCACCATGATCCGCAATCACGTCGCCTGGAGCGAAGGCATAGCAGCGCGCCTGGCCGAGGAGGAGGATTTCGAGCTCGCCAGCCAGCCGATGCTGTCGCTGTTCTCGTTCCGGCATCGCGCCGCATCCGGCGCTGACTGCGACGAGCACAATCTGCGTCTGGTCGACGCCATCAACAATGACGGCCGTATCTACCTGACGCAGACGCGTGTCGATGGGCGGGTCGCCATCCGCTTCCAGGCAGGCCAGTTCGAGACAACCGCGGCCGATGTCGATACCGCCTTCACTGTCATCTGCGAGTGTGCAAGATCCCCGAAGGACTGACAGGGATTGCCCGGGTGGTTGCCGCCGCCGGGGCAAGCCAGCAAGGATTTGCGAGCAAGCATATGGCCGGAAGGGCTGAAGGGGTCAGCCAGAATCTGACGGGCGTCTGGAGCGGGCGCTATTTCTATCCGCGCGAACTGCCGCCGGTTTCCTTCGTTGCAACGCTAATCGAGACGGCAACCAGCTTGACGGGGATGACCCACGAACCGGCGGCGACCAGCACGGCAAGATACGCAAGCCTGCAGGGGCAGCGAGAGGGCAACGCCGTCTCCTTTACCAAGACATACGACAAGGCCCAATTGAAGGCGCACCCGATTCACTACAGCGGCATCATCAACGGTGATGCAACCGAGATCAAAGGCACTTGGCGAATCCCGGGATACTGGTCCGGCAATTTCCTGATGATCCGCTCGCCAGGTAAAGTCGCGGCTGTCACCCGCAAGGTGGCGGAGCGGGTCTGAGCCGTATCTGCCCGGTTCGCCTTTGCAATCATCGATATTTCATTAGCCGGCGTCTCCCTTTTCATTGCTTTCGTTTTCAGCTACAAACAAGAAAAACGAAAACGGGAGGTTCTCAGTGTATTTGTCGCCGCGCCATGCCGAAATCATCCAGATGGCGAAGGACCATGGCCGTGTGCTGGTCGATGGCCTCGCCACGCACTTCAACGTGACGCCGCAGACCATCCGCAAGGACCTCAACGATCTCTGCGATCAGCGGCTGCTGACGCGCATTCATGGCGGGGCCTTGTTCCCGTCCGGCATCGAGAACATGGAGTATGAGGCGCGCCGCAAGATTGCCGCCGACGAGAAGGAGGCGATCGGCCGCGCGGCGGCCAGGCTGATACCCGACAACGCATCTTTGTTCATCAATATCGGCACCACGACCGAGTCGGTCAGCAAGGCGCTGCTCGACCATACCGGGCTCATGGTCATCACCAATAATATCAATGTTGCCAACAGGATGCGCATCTATCCTTCGATCGAGGTGGTAATCGCCGGCGGCGTCGTGCGCGGCTCCGACGGCGGCGTTGTCGGCGAGGCCGCGGTCGATTTCATCAGGCAGTTCAAGGTCGACTATGCGGTGATCGGCGCCTCGGCCATCGACCATGACGGCGCGTTGCTCGATTTCGACTTTCGCGAAGTGAAAGTGGCGCAAGCCATCATCGCCAATGCCAGGCATGTCATCCTGGTGTCCGACCAGACCAAGTTCGAACGCACCGCGCCGGTTCGCATCGGCCATCTCTCGCAAGTCAACACCTTCATCACCGACCGTTGCGACATCCCGTCGGTGCGCAAGATCTGCGAGGAAGCGGAGGTTCAATTGATCGAAACGTCGCTCGGCTAAGCTATCGATCACGGTCCCGTTACATTTCGTTTGACATTCGTTCTTATTTCGAAATAATCCCGCTACGGTTTCGTAAAAACCTAAAAATGCTGCAATGCGAAATCGCGGGAGGGCTTTGTGGACGCAGTCCGTGACATCTTCGTCATCGGTGGCGGCATCAATGGCTGCGGCATCGCCCGCGACGCCGTTGGGCGGGGCTTTTCGGTATTTCTGGCCGAGATGAACGATCTTGCCAGCGGAACCTCCTCCGGCTCGACCAAGCTGATCCACGGCGGTCTGCGCTACCTCGAATTCTACGAGTTCCGGCTGGTGCGCGAGGCGCTGATGGAGCGCGAGGTTCTGTGGAAGAACGCGCCGCACATCATCTGGCCGATGCGCTTCGTGCTGCCCTACGCCAAGGGCCTGCGCCCGGCCTGGCTGATCCGGCTCGGCCTGTTCCTCTACGATCATATTGGTGGCCGCAAATTGCTGCCGGCGACCCGGACACTGGACATGTCCAAGGATCCGGCTGGCAAGCCGCTGAAGCCGCTGTTTCACAAGGCTTTCGAGTACTCGGACGGCTGGGTCAACGATGCCCGGCTGGTGGCATTGAACGCGCGTGACGCCGCCGACCGCGGCGCCACCATCCGCACCCGCACGAAAGTCGTCGGGGCGCGGCGCGAAGGCGATCTGTGGGCGATCCGCGTGGAAGACGTGCAGACGGGAGAGGCAGAGGAGGTCAAGGCCCGGCTGCTGGTCAATGCCGCCGGTCCGTGGGTCGACCACGTCCTGTCGACCACTGTGGGCCAGAACGACGTGCACAATGTGCGCCTGGTGCAGGGCAGTCATATCGTCATCAAAAAGAAGTTCGATGATCCGCGCGCCTACTTCTTCCAGAACAAGGACGGGCGCATCATCTTCGCCATCCCTTACGAGGAAGAATTTACGCTGATCGGCACCACCGATCGCGACTATCCCGGCGATCCGCATGACGTGAAGATCAGCGACACCGAGATCGACTATCTCTGCGCGGCGGCGAGCGAATATTTTGCTGAAGCCGTGACGCGTCCCGATATCGTCTGGACCTATTCTGCCGTGCGCCCGCTCTATGACGACGGCGCTTCGAAGGCGCAGGAAGCGACCCGCGACTATGTGCTGAAAGCCGATGGCGGCGGGGGCAAGGCGCCGATGGTCAACGCTTTCGGCGGCAAGATCACCACCTACCGCCGGTTGTCGGAATCGATGCTGGAAAAGGTCGAAGGTTTTCTCGGCAAGCGCGGCAAGCCGTGGACGGCGAACGCGCCCTTGCCGGGCGGCGATTTCCCGGCCACCGGTTTCGACGTCCAGGTGGCGAAGCTGAAGAGCGCCTATCCTTTCCTCGACCAGCGCCTGGCGCGTCGGTTGACCAGGCTTTACGGCACGCGCGCGCAAGTGCTGCTCGGCCTTGCCAAGTCGAACGCCGATCTCGGCCGCAATTTCGGCGCCGATCTCTATGAGGCCGAGGTACGCTACCTCAGCGAAAACGAATGGGCGCTGACCGCCGAAGATGTATTGTGGCGTCGCACCAAGCGGGGTCTGCATCTCAGCCGCGAACAGGCCTCGGCGCTTGACGAATTCATGCGCGGCATCAGCCGGCGCCATGTCGCGGCAGCGGAATAGGGAAGGCGATTGATGCACAAAGCCTGGGAGGAGGCATCATGCTGGAACTGAGAAACGTGACGAAGATGGTCGGCGCGGTGGAGCATATCCGCGACGTGTCGCTGACGCTTCAGCACGGCTCGCTCAACGTTTTGCTCGGGCCGACACTGTCGGGCAAGACCAGTCTGATGCGGCTGATGGCCGGACTCGACGTGCCGACCACCGGTTCAGTCTGGTTCGACGGCCAGAATGTCACCGGCATGCCGGTGCAGCAGCGCAAGATCGCCATGGTCTATCAGCAGTTCATCAACTACCCCGCGATGACCGTCTACGAGAACATCGCCTCGCCGTTGCGCGTCGCCGGCAACGACCAGGCCAAGATCGACAAGGAAGTCCGCAACGCGGCAGGGCTTTTGAAGCTCACACCCTATCTCGACCGCACGCCGCTCAGCCTGTCCGGCGGCCAGCAGCAGCGTACGGCGCTGGCCCGCGCCATCGTCAAGAATGCCAGCCTGGTGCTGCTCGACGAGCCGCTCGCCAACCTCGACTACAAATTGCGCGAGGAGCTGCGCGCCGAACTGCCCAAGATATTTGCCGCCGCCGGCACTATTTTCGTCTACGCCACGACCGAGCCGCATGAAGCCTTGCTGCTCGGCGGCAATACGGCGACGCTGTCCGAGGGGCGGATCACCCAATTCGGGCCGACCATCGACGTCTTCCGCAAGCCGATCGACCTGGTGACGGCGAAAACCTTTGCCGATCCGCCGCTCAACACCATCGTGCTGGCCAAGAAAGGTCCCGATTTCCTTCTCGAGGGCGGCGTCAAGCTGCCGGTACCGGCCGAACTCGCCGGCATTTCCGACGCCAACTACACGATCGGCTTCCAGCCGCATCATCTGTCGCTCGAGCGGCCCAACGCTGCCGCGGTGCCTGTGCGCGCCAAGGTGACGATCACCGAGATCACCGGCTCGGAAAGCTTCATCCATCTCGATTTTGCCGATGCGCGCTGGGTCATGCTGACCCACGGCATCCGCGATTTCGAGCCCGACGCCGAGATCGAGGTGTTTATCGATCCGCGCCACATCATGGTCTTCGACAGCAACGGCAGCGCCGTCGCCGCGCCGAAGCTTGCGGCCTGAGGGGGAAGAGATGGCGCGCATCGACGTCAACCATGTCAGGCACTCCTACCTGCCCAATCCGCAGAAGGATGCCGATTTTGCGCTGCGGGAAGTGCACCACACATTCGAGGATGGCGGCGCCTATGCGCTGCTTGGGCCTTCGGGTTGCGGCAAGACCACGCTGCTCAACATCATTTCGGGACTTCTGCACCCCTCGCACGGTGAGTTGCTGTTCAACGGCAAGGACGTCACCAAT
Organism: Mesorhizobium sp. M0029; assembly: GCF_040323735.1. Taxonomy (NCBI): domain Bacteria; kingdom Pseudomonadati; phylum Pseudomonadota; class Alphaproteobacteria; order Hyphomicrobiales; family Phyllobacteriaceae; genus Mesorhizobium; species Mesorhizobium sp. M0029. The sequence continues at coordinate 146,892 of NZ_JAMYVF010000002.1, read as the reverse complement.
CTGTCGACGCAGGAGCGCAACATCGCGCAGGTGTTCCAGTTCCCGGTCATCTACGACACCATGACCGTCTACGACAATCTGGCCTTCCCGCTGCGCAACCGCGGCGTGCCGGAGGCCGATGTCGACCGCAAGGTGCGGGAGACGCTGGAGATGATCGACCTGGAGTCGTGGGCGAAGAAGAAGGCGAGGGGCCTGACCGCCGACCAGAAGCAGAAGATCTCGCTCGGCCGCGGCCTGGTGCGCTCGGATGTCAATGCCATCCTGTTCGACGAACCGCTGACGGTTATCGATCCGCACATGAAGTGGGTGCTGCGCTCGCAGTTGAAGCAACTGCACCGCCGCTTCGGCTACACCATGGTCTATGTCACCCATGACCAGACCGAGGCGCTGACCTTCGCCGACCAGGTCGTCGTCATGTATGATGGCGGCATCGTCCAGATCGGCACGCCGGCCGAATTGTTCGAGCGCCCGCGCCACACATTCGTCGGTTACTTCATCGGCTCGCCCGGCATGAACGTCATGCCGGTGGCGATCGACGGCAAGACCGCGACCATTGGCAGCCAGCGGATCGAGCTGCCCGGCGCGCCAAAGACCGCCGCTGGGAGCTCCGGCGCCATCGAACTCGGCATCCGCCCCGAATATGTCAGGCTCGGCCGTGACGGCATGGCGGTTAAAATCAGCAAGGTCGAGGATCTCGGCCGCCACAAGGTGGTGCGCGCCAGCCTCGAAGGCCGCGAGATCGCTGCCGTCATCGGCGAGGACGAGAGCGTGCCGGCCGACCCAAAGGTTCGTTTCGATCCGGCCGGCATCAACATCTATGCCGATTCCTGGCTGGTTGAGATGGGGCGTGTCGAGATGGGGGCATAGATGGAAAAGACCTGGAACAACAAGGCCTGGTTCCTGGTGCTTCCGGTGCTGGTGCTGGTGGCGTTCTCGGCCGTCATTCCGCTGATGACGGTCGTCAACTATTCGGTGCAGGACACCTTCGGCAACAACGTCTTCTTCTGGGCAGGCACCCAGTGGTTCGAGGAACTGCTGTCGTCCAGCCGCTTCTGGGAAGCGATGGTGCGCAACCTGATCTTCTCCTTCATCATCCTGGCCATCGAAGTGCCGCTCGGCATCTTCATCGCGCTCAACATGCCGAAGAAGGGCTGGGGCGTGCCGGTCTGCCTAGTGCTTATGTCGTTGCCGCTGCTCATTCCGTGGAACGTCGTCGGCACCATCTGGCAGGTCTTCGGCCGCAACGACATCGGCCTGCTCGGCTACTACGTCAACGCGCTCGGCATCGACTACAATTACGTGCAGGATTCGTTCGACGCTTGGGTCACCATCATCATCATGGACGTCTGGCACTGGACCAGCCTTGTCGTGCTGCTCTGCTATGCCGGCCTGGTTTCGATCCCGGATGCCTTCTACCAGGCGGCCAAGATCGACGGCGCCTCGCGCTGGGCGGTGTTCCGTTATATCCAGCTGCCGAAGATGCAGCGTGTGCTTTTGATCGCCGTGCTGTTGCGCTTCATGGATAGCTTCATGATCTACACCGAGCCCTTCGTCGTCACCGGCGGCGGCCCCGGCAACTCGACCACGTTCCTGTCGATCGACCTCGTCAAGACCGCGCTCGGCCAGTTCGACCTCGGTCCGGCGGCCGCCATGTCGCTGGTCTACTTCCTGATCATCCTGTTGTTGTCGTGGGTGTTCTACACCGTGATGACCAACTACGACGCGGAGCGCTGAGATGAGCGGCGCCAACGAAAGAGCCGACAGAGTGAGCGAAACCACCGCTTCGGGAAAATTGGCGAGCACGCTTTCGCAGGATCAGGTCGCCCGGCTGATGCGCAAGCGCGGCGAGGAATCGCGCTGGTGGTGGATCGTGCCGACGATCTACATCATCGTGCTTCTGCTGCCGATCTACTGGCTCATCAACATGAGCTTCAAGACCAATGCCGAGATCGTCTCCTCGCTGACGCTCTATCCGCATCAGCCTACGATCGCCAACTACGTCACTATCTTCACCGATGCGTCCTGGTATTCGGGCTACATCAACTCGATCACCTATGTTGTCATGAACATGGTGATTTCCGTGGCTGCGGCGCTGCCGGCGGCCTACGCCTTTTCGCGCTACCGCTTCCTCGGCGACAAGCATCTGTTCTTCTGGCTGCTGACCAACCGCATGGCGCCGCCGGCGGTGTTCGCGCTGCCGTTCTTCCAGCTCTATTCGGCCTTCGGCCTGATCGACACCCACATCGCGGTGGCGCTGGCGCACTGCCTGTTCAACGTGCCGCTGGCGGTGTGGATCCTCGAAGGCTTCATGTCGGGCGTGCCCAAAGAGATCGACGAAACAGCCTATATCGACGGCTACTCCTTCCCGCGCTTCTTCGTCAGGATCTTCATGCCACTGATCGCCAGCGGCATCGGTGTCGCCTGCTTCTTCTGCTTCATGTTCTCATGGGTCGAACTTTTGATCGCTCGCACGCTGACGACCACCGATGCCAAGCCCATCGCCGCCACCATGACCCGCACCGTTTCGGCCGCCGGCATGGATTGGGGCCTGCTCGCCGCAGCCGGTGTGCTGACGCTGATCCCCGGCGCGCTCGTCATCTGGTTTGTCCGCAACTACATCGCCAAGGGCTTCGCCCTGGGGAGGGTGTGATGAAACAAACGCACGGGTTCATCCTCACCACCACCGCCAAGGGCTTTGCCCTGGGGAGGGTGTCACCATGAATCTCGACCTCACCTGGATGGCGTGGACGTGGCCGACGGCGGCGTTCTTCGGCACCATTCTTCTGCTGCTGTGCGGCATGGCGTTTTGGGAATTTGCCTCGCCGGGCGGCAATCCGCGCGTCGGCATCCTGCGCTTCGAGACGACGCGCGGCGACCGTCTTTTTCTGTCGCTGCTTGGCAGCGCCTTTATCCATCTCGCTTGGCTGGGTCTTGTCGGATCCAACCTGTGGTGGGCTCTCGCTCTCTCCGTGGTCTACGCCGTTGGCGTGTTCCGCTACGTATAGAGGGGGAAACTGTTGGAGCGACCGCGTGCCGGCGGCCGTTCCAGATCACACTTGAAACCTAAATGTGGAGGAAACCTATGCGACGGCAATTTTTAACATCAACAACTGCCCTTGTCCTGTTGCTCGGGGTAGGCAACGCCTACGCCGGAATGGATGAGGCCAAGGCGTTTCTGGACAAGGAAATCGGCCCGCTGTCGACGCTCGACCGCGCCGGCCAGGAAGCAGAAATGCAGTGGTTCATCGATGCCGCGAAGCCTTTCGCCGGCATGGACATCAAGGTCGTGTCCGAAACCATCGCCACCCACCAGTATGAATCGCAGGTGCTGGCGCCGGCCTTTACCGCCATCACCGGCATCAAGATCACGCATGACGTCATCCAGGAAGGCGACGTCGTCGAGAAGATCCAGACCCAGATGCAGACCGGCCAGAACCTTTATGACGGCTGGGTCAACGATTCCGACCTGATCGGCACCCACTGGCGCTACCAGCAGGTCCGCAACCTGACCGACTGGATGGCGGGCGAGGGCAAGGACGTTACCAATCCGAACCTCGACCTGAAGGATTTTATCGGCACCTCCTTCACCACCGCGCCGGACAAGAAGCTCTATCAGCTGCCCGACCAGCAGTTCGCCAACCTCTACTGGTTCCGTTACGACTGGTTCAACGACGAGAAGAACAAGGCCGACTTCAAGGCGAAATACGGCTACGACCTCGGCGTTCCCGTCAACTGGTCGGCCTATGAGGACATCGCCGAGTTCTTCACCGGCCGCGAGATCGACGGCAAGAAGGTCTATGGCCACATGGACTACGGCAAGAAGGACCCGTCGCTCGGCTGGCGGTTCACTGATGCCTGGCTGTCGATGGCCGGCAACGGCGACAAGGGCCTGCCGAACGGCCTGCCGGTCGACGAATGGGGCATCAAGGTCAACGAGAAATCACAGCCGGTCGGCTCCTGCACGGCGCGCGGCGGCGACACCAACGGCCCGGCTGCCGTCTACTCGATCCAAAAATACCTCGACTGGCTGAAGGCCTACGCTCCGGCCGAAGCCCAAGGCATGACCTTCTCCGAATCCGGCCCGGTGCCGGCACAGGGTGCGGTCGCGCAGCAGATATTCTGGTACACCGCCTTCACCGCTTCGATGGTCGACGCCAGCGCCAAGGCGGTGCTGAACGACGACGGTACGCCGAAGTGGCGCATGGCCCCGTCGCCGCATGGCGTCTACTGGAAGGACGGCATGAAGCTCGGCTATCAGGACGTGGGTTCCTGGACGCTGATGAAGTCGACGCCGACCGACCGCGCCAAGGCCGCCTGGCTCTACGCGCAGTTCGTGACCTCGAAGACGGTCGACGTGAAGAAGAGCCATGTCGGCTTGACCTTCATCCGCGAAAGCACGATCCACGACAAGAGCTTCACCGAACGTGCGCCGAAGCTCGGTGGTCTGATCGAGTTCTACCGCTCGCCGGCCCGCGTTCAGTGGTCGCCGACTGGCACCAACGTGCCCGATTATCCGAAGCTGGCACAGCTCTGGTGGCAGGCGATCGGCGATGCCTCGTCCGGCGCCAAGACGGCGCAGGAAGCCATGGACTCGCTCTGCGCCGAGCAGGAAAAAGTCATGACCCGCATCGAGAAGTCGGGCGTCCAGGGCGATATCGGCCCGAAGATGGCCGAAGAGCATGACCTCGCCTACTGGAACGCCGACGCGGTCAAGAACGGCAATCTCGCGCCTCAGCTGAAGATCGAGAACGAGAAGGAAAAGCCGATCACCATCAACTACGACGAACTGGTGAAGAGCTGGCAGAAGTAATCTTGGCGTACGCGCCAGGATCATAGTGAACGGGGAGGCGGCATCTTGCCGTCTCCCCTGTTTGTATAGGCGAGCTACCGGGAGGACTAATGACCGGATACATCCTTGCAATCGACCAGGGTACGACATCGACCAGGGCGATCCTGTTCGACGGCGCGATGAAGGTCGCCGGCAGCAAGCAGCAGGAATTCACCCAGCATTATCCTGCCTCCGGCTGGGTCGAGCATGATCCGGAAGAGATCTGGGCAAGCGTCGTCGCGACGGTCAAAGGCGCGCTGAAGGCCGCCGGCCGCGAGGCCTCGGATGTGGCGGCGATCGGCATCACCAACCAGCGCGAAACCGTCGTCATCTGGGACAAGGCGACCGGCAAGCCGATCCACAATGCCATCGTCTGGCAGGACCGCCGCACCGCGCCGCTCTGCCAGAAGCTGAAGAAACACGGCCTGGAGAAAAAGTTCACCAAAAAGACCGGCCTACTGCTCGATCCCTATTTCTCCGGCACCAAGATCGCCTGGATGCTGGACAAGGTGAACGGTGCGAGAAAGCGCGCCGAAAAGGGCGAACTGCTCGCCGGCACCATCGACAGTTTTTTGATCTGGCGGCTGACCGGCGGCAAGGTACATGCGACGGATGCCACCAACGCCTCGCGCACGCTGGTCTACAACATCGAGAAAAATGTCTGGGACGACGAGCTGCTCTCCATCCTGCGCATCCCGGTGGCGATGCTGCCTGAGGTCAAGGATTGCGCCGACGACTACGGCGTGACGGAAAAAAGCCTGTTTGGCGCCGAAACCAAAATCCTTGGCGTGGCCGGCGATCAGCACGCAGCGACCATCGGCCAGGCCTGTTTCGAGCCAGGCATGATGAAATCGACCTATGGCACCGGCTGCTTTGCGCTGCTCAACACCGGCGCCGATCTGGTGCGCTCGAAGAACCGGCTGTTGACCACCATCGCCTATCGGCTGAACGGCAAGACTACCTATGCCTTGGAAGGCTCGATCTTCATCGCGGGTGCCGCCGTGCAATGGCTGCGCGATGGCATCAAGGTGATCGGCAAGGCCGAGCATAGCGGCGTATTGGCGGCAACCGCCGACCCTACGCAGAACGTCTATCTCGTGCCGGCTTTCGTCGGTCTCGGCGCGCCGCATTGGGACGCCGAGGCGCGTGGCGCGATCTTCGGGCTGACCCGCAACTCTGGCCCGGCGGAGTTCGCCCGCGCGGCGCTTGAATCCGTCGCCTACCAGACGCGCGATCTCCTCGACGCCATGCGCAAGGACTGGAAGGGGGCATCGGCCAAAACCGTGCTTCGCGTCGACGGCGGCATGGTGGCCTCCGACTGGACCATGCAGCGGCTGGCCGATATCCTCGATGCGCCGGTCGATCGCCCGACCATTCTGGAGACCACGGCGCTGGGCGCAGCGTGGCTTGCCGGCTCGAAGGCGGGTGTGTTGCCGAAGGCGAAGGATTTTGCCAGGAGTTGGGCGCTCGAGCGCCGCTTCAAGCCGGACATGGATGCCGACACCCGCTCGGCAAAACTGGCGGGTTGGCGCGACGCGGTGCGCCGGACATTGAGCGCGTCCTGATTTCGCACTTAAGACCAAGTCCGCGAAAAGACGAAGCCCGCGCCCGTTGCCGGCGCAGGCTCCGTCCTACCCTAACTTCGCCCTAAACACATCAATAAGGCGAATTACACTGCCGCCGAGGGCCGTAGTTGGGCTGGAATGTGTTGTCCGAGGCGCGGTAGGAGCGATAGCGGTCGTAGCACCACTGCACATGCGCATCGCCGCCGTAGACGCGGTTGTTCTCGCTGTTGACGATCGCACCGGTGATCAAGGCGCCGGTGGCGAAGGCAGCCAGCGGGAACCAGTAGTCGCCGTGACGGCGATAGCCGCGGTGATATTCGCGATAGCCGCGATGGCCATTCCAATAGCTGCCGCCATCATTGTTGCGCGAGAACTGGCGGCCTACGCGGAAATCGCGATTGCCGGAATTGCGGTTGCCGTGGCGCATCCACCGCCAGTTGTCATGACGAGAATCGCCCACATTCACGATGTCGGACGAAGTTGCTGATGACTGGGGCACGAACATCTGGGCGGCATTGGCCGGCATAGCGGCGGCCGCGGCAAACGAAATTGACAGGGTGGTCGCCAGTAGACCCGTTGCGATCTTGTTCATGATCTTCTCCTTGAAGGGTGGTTGACGTCCCTTGTGAGACGAAAACGGCCCGCTCGTGCGATGGTTCCCACCAAAACAGTAAGTTGCTGATTTGTAATGTTTCTCGAATTCGGCGCGTGAGAAAAGGCGCGTCTCGCGCGCCAACAGATCGAAGCGGCGACCACGTTGCGGGAGCGGCTCACCGGGCTGGTGACGACGCAATTTGCGGCGCGTCTGGCGATGGCTGAAACCCCGGTCGAAGGGCCATCTTTTTCCGGTTGACCGGTCGCGGCACTCTCCCTATGTTCCGCGCAATTTCGAGGGCGGCCTTTAGAGCCCGCGGGAGCGCGTAGCTCAGCCGGTAGAGCAACTGACTTTTAATCAGTAGGTCTCGGGTTCGAACCCCGACGCGCTCACCAGAAACTGAGGAAAATCAAGGAGTTGCGGGAGGTGAGGGCGGCCTTTTGTGTCCGCTGAAATCCATGTCCGCACTATGTCCGGAAAACTGGCCATTGTTTCGTCTGTGACAGTGCCACACTCGCCTTGGTTGATGCGACATCACGAGGCGATCATGGGTGTGATTGAGGACGTTCGAATAGTCGACTGGCCGGCGATCCCCTCAATTCACGTCGACGGACTCAACGGCGGCAACTTAGCCGACAGGTGTGGCTTACTAGCTACATACAAGATTGCAGGTTTATGGCACTAAGTTCCTGACATTGTGCTGGGGATTCCGATGAAAGCCTTTCTTTTCGCTTCACTTATCGCGCTTTCGGTGACCACGCCGGCGATCGCCGCCGACACCATTACTGCTCCTGTGGACACCCCTGAATGGACCTGGCAAGGACCTTACGCTGGTATCTTCGGCGCGGGGACGCTGGAACACTACAAGATACATGAGCCGAACATTGGTGCCGGTGCTACCCACAGCCCAGGCTCGGCAACAATCGGCGGCTTTGCGGGCTATAACTTCCAGTCCGGCACGATTGTCTACGGCCTCGAAGGCGAGCTTGGGTATCGCTTCAAAAAGAACACCTTCAACGACATTCCAGGACCAGGCGTCCTCGACGCATCCACCGGGTTGTTCGGCTCTGTAAAGGGTCGAGTCGGCATGGACATGGGCGCGTACATGCCGTTCGTCACTGCGGGTGTAACCGCAGCGAAGTTGAAGACGTTCTATCCAGGTGGCGACGCGGAGCGCGATGCCACCTTGGTAGGCGGCATCGTTGGAGCAGGTTTAGACGTCGCACTCACCCACAACGTGTTTTTGCGCGGAGAGTATGATTTCTCCTTCTTTGGCAAGAAATCGCTAGAATATTGCGGTGGCGGGTGCACACTCGAACACACGGTTCAGACGCACGACTTCCGCGTCGGCGTCGCGATGAAATTCTAGCAGTAGAGAGATCGCCCGCCAGCGAAGCGTGAGCCGGCGGGGCTTTTCGGGAGGCACTCTCTGGCCACAAGAAACCCGCCGCTGTGAGGGGGGCCCAGGGCGGCGGGTTCTGCACCTTGAATAGAGCGGCCATATTCCTGAGAAAGCCGCTGCACGACATAAACCCGCAGAGGCGGCTTTTGTTCCGGACAATTTTAAGAACCGGCCAGCACTTCCTGCGATTTCAGATCATCGCCCCACATCACCGTTTCGCCGTAGGTGTCTGGACAAGGCTCGGCGTCCGCGCCTTCCTCGTCGTCGGCGTTGTCTAGCTCCAGATCGCATGTGTCGCCGGCCGGCAGGTTGGGAGCGGTGCCGGACAGGAATGACTGTCCGCCATTATGCGCCCAGCCCAGAGACGGCTCGTCGTCGGCCGTTTCCTCCAGATCGCAATCGGCCTCCATGCAGTCCAGGGCACTGATAAGCGACATGGCACGGTCTAGGAGGTCATTGAGTCGCTTCTCGACGGACTGCCGCCATATGCGCGCGTCCGTTCCCTGCGGGCATCCCACGGGCTTTAGCGTCCTAACCAGGGCGGTCATGACACCCGCTCCAGATCGAGGAAGGCCAGGGCCGATATCAGGATGGCTTCTGCCACCCGATCGATCAGCGAATGCTCATCCAGAGCGTAGCGGATCGCTTCTGCAACGCCCCGATTGCTCGTTGCCGGCGGCGTTGCGTGCCACAGCTTGTCATCCAGCGGCCCATAGGTTGCCGCGACGAGGGCATCCTCGTTTTCCCTCGTGATCGCGCCGTTCGGAATTGCCATGAACTCTGCCATCTTGGCATAGTATTCGGCGATGGTGTCGGCGAGCGGGTCAGGAGCCCTTGCGGGCGGTCCCCAGGTAAGGGCTTACTAAGGCCCGCACCGCGCATCGGGCGCGGCAGCCGGGGGTTAGTAACTTGCCTGGAAGACAAGCCGGATCGCTTCACATGGCGTCCGCCCCCGGCCATAAAAGCCGAGTTGGGACGCCCGCCAAGGCGCACCACATACGCACAGAAGCCGTGCAGGCTTCCTACGCTATTCGGTGAAGCCGCCCCGCCAAGGGTTGCGCCGCCGTATCCAGGTCCGGGTTACTAAGCCCACGGACAAGATGCGCTTATTTGTATAACAGTTCAAGCACGCCCTTACGGGGCGAAGCTATGGGGGGATCGAATGCTCTTGTTTTCTGCCGGCTTTGTGCTGGGAATAATCGCGTGCGTCGGCGGCATTCAAGCGTTCGCTTGGTGGGTAGACCGCACAGCAGACCGTGCAGTGGATTAAAATCGGCCTCTTGGTGAGTGGGCTCGCACCTACCGGCGAGGCCGATGCGAGCCCGGCCGAGTCTTGCGGGACCTCGACCGGCAGCGAACACCCACTCGCTGCCGTTCTATCAACAAGCCCCCAAATTTCAGGTTCCGCTAATGTACAAAAAAGCCCACCACCGTTCAGGTAGCGTGCGACGATGGGGGATTCACATTCCCGGAGTTCCGATCTAGAGTCTGGGCATGGACACGGTTTTCGATGATATCGCGAACGCCCTCAGAGAGCCCCGCCAGGACGTTTGGCGCCCCGTCCGCGCCTTCGCCCTCGACATGGCAGGCAAGCTGTTCCTGGGCCTCGCTGTCGGCCTTGGCGTCGGCATCGGGATGGCAATCGCCGGTTAGCGTAGATCTGCCCCGGCGATGCGCCGCGTGAATGCCCGCTCGACCCCAGCAACAGCCTCATCCTTCGTTTCGACTGATCCGCGCGCGCCGCCGTCATGGCAGGTCCAGAACCAAGTGCCTGCGGCTGGGCCGTGCATCGTCTTCATGATGCGGCCGACCTTTTCCTGCTGGAACGCTGCAGCGAAATCGAAGGGCGCCGTCTGCCCTCCTATGACGGTTCGCGACCACGCCAGCCAAACGCGAGCACCCCGCCCGAGCACGAACTTGAACGCCTCATCCCGTTTCTCGAACGTCTGGAGGATCGCGCTTCCGTCGAGGACCTGAAAGCCGATTTGATAGGCGAAGCGGACGGTAAGGCGATCTGCTGGCATGGCTCCCGATATAAGCGTTCAATCTTCCTAAGGCGCTACCCAGCCATAGAAATGGCCGGTGCGTCTTTGGGTCTGTGGGGGGCCGCACCGGCCACTGCGGGAAGATAGAGCCCCCGCATTGCCTAAGATACGAGCATATTAGCAATCACGCAATTAACCATGTGGCGCTGCCCGGTCGAAACTCAGGCAACGCCCCCTTGAAGGCTCAAACGAGAGGACAAGCTAACAACCGTCTGGGAGTTGCGGGCATGGACGACGGTATGGGCGAGCATCTTGAGGTTTTCGACCTTGACGCTTTGCGCAAGGCTTTTCTTGAATTCGTAGAAGAGCATAAAACCACGGATCATCCTGAGTGGGGCGAGCTCGCCAAGATCTTCCTCGAAAAACAACGAGAGGGGCACCAAAGAACCGGACCCTTCCCATGCTCCCGTGAGGGGGTGAACCTGGCAGTACGCCGTTCACCGTGATCTTTTCGTTTATCAGCGATTGAAAGGTCCAGCCTTTTGCCATTGGTCCCCATATCGCGGTCGCGCTCACTCGTCGCTGGCCGGAGTCAATTCCAGCTCGGCCGGGGATAGGCCTTGTCGCAACTGGCTCAGCCGCAATTCGTCGACCCAATAGGCCTCGCCATCGACCAGCACACGAGCGCTATAGCTACCGCCCGAAAAGCTCTGCCCGGTTATGTAGACCTTGTGGCGATCAAGGGCCTTGCGCACCGCAGCGCGCTTGGAATTCTGGCTAGAAGTGGGATTGGCCACTGACTCATTACTCATACAAAACATGGCCCGCGCCCATTGGCAGTGCGGGCGCGGGTCGACCAAGCGTTGGAGCCTTGGCCAGCAGCCGGGAAGCGAGGCCGACCTAGCTGCCGTACATGAAACAGGCCGGGGGTCAGCGAAGTTCCGAGTGGAAACAAAAAAGCCCGCCGGCCGGAGCCAGCGGGAGTTCTGAAGTAAGCCAGAGTGGGTTTTCTGGCCGATGGATAACGCTCAGAGATCCGGCCTTTGTTTCAGCAGTTTGGGCCGGCTCCATAGGCGTTAGGTCGCGCAGTCTGGCGCATTGTCCTGAAATATTAGCAACCTATTGACTGACATGCTGACCGCCCCAGAATCTTGGGCATGGCGCGGGGAATAGGCATCGGTGACGAGGTGGCGATAACCGCCACGGTGCGCAGGCGGGTCGACGAGGACCACGTCAGCGTCAGCATACCCAGCTACAACTTCCCGCATTCGGTCGTCGATCGTACGACGAAAGTGAAGCGCGGGCAGCACATAGAGCTCGTCGGTAACGTCACCTATGTCGACGAGGAGGACGGGAAGGTGGCGATTCACCTGGGATCGCCCGTCACGGTCGACGTGGATAAGGTCAGGCTGGTGCAAGCCTATGTGCCGCCGAAGCGCAAGAGGCCGCTGCGCGACGTGGTCCACTAAAAGCTGCCTTGGCGTCGGCGGGATGGCGAATCGCCGTTAGCAGCATCACGCTTGGGCAGGGCTGGGCAATCTTATGAGGCTCGGGGACGCCAACGCGCTGAAGGTAGAATGCCGCTCGTGTCTGAAATTGTTCACGGTAAGGCATCTCCAAGCGACACCTTCGCGCAGCAGTGCCTGCCTGAATTTGCTTGGCCAGGTCCATCGGTGAAATAGTAAAGAACCGGCGGAAATCGACGATTAGATCAGGCAAGCCGACATTGGAAAGGTCAAATTTCGCGTGGGCAGCCTCCAACGCATGATAGCGCTCATCATTATTCTGAACAATCCGCTTCCAAATATCGCTCCCGGCGACTTGGCCACGGAGTACGGAAGTTTCGTGGGCCTCATAGAGCAAGATGCTGTTTAGCTGGCTCTCGCCAGTTGCTTCCTTGCTGTTATGATCCTGCAGCAAGTCGCAATCCTGCGAGGCTATTATGGCATACGCGTGCGAAATCTCTTCGACGCTGCCGTCCTCGGGATAGTAGCGGTACTGAACGATGCCCGAAATTAGCTCGCCTTGGCGAAACTCCAAATTGGGGTCGACCGTCGCGTATATCGACGGCCCCCACGATGTTTGGACTGCGACCTCCCCCCCGGTCATGAGCCCAATCAGTCTGTGAAAGTGAGCGGTTGACGTTCGACCCGCCTGATATTCTTTGCAATGACGCGTTTCGGCGGCTGATCGACCACGGGTCTCCTATCGACGGCAAGCTTTGCCTGCTCAAACTCATAGATCCCACTTAGAGCCTCGCAGGCCTCGCCAAGGGCCGTGCCCTGCAGCTGCCCCAAAACATACAGACAGACTGCCCTGTACGCTGCAGAGATAGGCAAATTGCTGGCGCGCCCGGTGACTTCGATATTCGTCACGAAGTTTGCCTGAGATTCAATCCCACGTTCAGTGACGGACCACTTCAGCGACGGGCTTTGGTCCAAGTGTCTCATGAAGAAAGTCGGAAATGCACCACCGGAAGGCGTATCTCGCCCGAGCGTTGAATCTTCGTAGATAGGAATGCGTACTAGCGACGTCATTCTGCTTCTCCGTGTAGCAATCAATATCGAATACGTAGGCCTTGTCGGGTCCGTTTTCACGTTGTCCGAGGCCGTGCTGTAGAAGAATGCCTTCGAGCTGATCAGGCAACATGGCTCTTAGGACGCTGAAAGCTTCCGCAATTCGGTCGTTTGAGAACCCAGGATGCGCCAACTCGCCCAGAATGTTTTTGCTCAACAGCGCCGCCCAAGGCGACCCTTCGATGCCAAAATCGGCGGGAACCACTGCATTTTGATACCGAAGCCCGATTCTCGTAAGAAAACTTGGCTTATATATGTTGGTTAGAGCATCGATCGCCAGTTTGACAGGGGCTTCAAAATCTTCCCACCTGTTGTAGTTGGAGCAGGTAATGGACAGCGCGTCTGGGGCCAATGCAATGGTTGTCGCCCTGTCCTGCGACAAGAACTGGTATTGCGACTTTTGCGGGGCGGCGGCACCCAGCATTTTCGCCACCTCGGGCGGCAGATTTTGCATGCCTGGCGGCAATTGCTGCTCGACAATTGGATAAAGGTCTCGAACCTGATCTTGAAAATCAGCCGGGGGGGTAGCCTCGATGCGGAGTATTTTCGGGAACCGAATTTGGCAAATTACCTGAACCAATGGCGATCTTGCGTAAATCACGCGCTCGGAATTCGGGAAGAATTCGTCGCGTTCAACCATACCAGCCCGAGTCCCCCGACATTTTTCGCTTTGGCAGCATACGCCGTGAGATCCTTTAAATTGCAATACCATCGCTTTCAAATTTGACACAAAAATTGCTTCAGGAGGAATTTTCTCGGATTTCTCGCGTTAGGGCCATGCGTCTGGCGAACGTTCGCAGAGAATCCACAGCCGTTGAGTGCTGATCAGCTTGGTGGCGGCCGCCTCATAGGTCTTGCCGTGATAGGTGATGGCGATGGCGGAAGCGGGATAGGTCATCTCGACCTCGGACGAACTGTCGGTGGTTCGCAGCGCGTACAGCGTGAACACGCCAGGATTTAGAAAGAGTTCGGTGCAGACCTGGCCACCCGTAAACGTGTCGACTTTTGACACCATGGCAACGTCGAGGCCTTCGTCGAATCGCAACGAAGGTTCCCCCGGCACTGGGATATCGATCGGCGTGCCGAGCCCCGAGCCGGCGCGCAAATACGGGAGAGAACCATCGGCCGGACTGGCGAAGCTCCAGTTGGCGAATCCGGTCTGGCCGCCGTCGTTTGGCCAGTCGGGCAGGCTGGAAACACCGTAATCGCCCCAGTTGAGATTGCGCCAAGCACCGCCACCGTAGGCGAGCGCGCCTTGGATCTTATCCTCGTCGCTGACTGGCTCAAAGGCATCCGGGTAATAGCCGCCGTAGTAGGTCTTGAGGCCGTTGCCGTTCCATGGGCCGTCGGTGTTAAGATCGATGGTCTGCACGTGTGGCGAACACGGGACTGGATCATAGCCGAGGAAGTTGCCGACCAGTCGCACCTGGATTGCGAAATAGCGGTTGCCCCAATGCACCGAAATGATGCGCTTCCATGGCCCGATCTTGACCGGATCTTCAGCGGTGCCGGCCATCTCAGTAGACCTTCACGCCGGCGGCGATCCGCAGCCGTCGCAGCGCCTCAAGGAAGCGCTCGGAGCGCAGGCGATGATATTCCGCCGACGCGTAGAGACCGTGCAGTAAGCGCTTCACGAGGGCCGGCTCTGTGTCCGCCGTCCGGCTTGCGACGCCGTCGTCGGTCCCGGCAAGGAGCTCTTCGGCGAGGCTCATGTAATCGTCCAAGACGGCCTCGCCATCGGCCTCGCCAGGCGCCATCAGCTCGGCGTTCAATTCGGCCAGGTCGTCGGAACTCATTGGCATGTGCGAAACCATTACGCCGCGTTCCTGCGATTGATCGCAGAGATTGTTTTCGCCCATGGGGATGGAGGCGCGATCTTTTCGCACTCCGCCAGGATCTCGGCGATTTCTGCATGGAGGTCGTCGACGGTCGGAATGGCCGTGCCGGCGTTCCACATTGCGCCAATATAGCGGGGCTTGGGTGCTGTACTGCTCATGGTGTACCTTTCATGGTTTAAGGCTTGGCTCCCCAGCACACCGACATTGAGCGATCCGCCCAGTCCGCGCCGCCGGGCAATCCTTCGACGTCATCGGATGTCCACTGACCGCCAGATCCGTCATTGCCGGTTTTCTCGACGAATTCCTTGACCTCGGCGGACCAGTCCAGAACGGGCCGATCCGGCAACGGCAAGCGAAAGTCGTGGATGCGCCCCCTGTTGATATCTTGATGCACCGCGCAGGCGAGCGTCGCGGTAAGATCTTCCACCGCTACCACGGCCCGAGCCTGGTCGAGTTCTGAGGCCCCCAGGATTTCCATCGCCTCCCGGATCAAAGACGGCCATTCGGCTGTCATGACCGCTAGGCACGCTTTCACGGCAGGGTCGTATCCATCGGTGGATTTTGCCGTCCAAGTTGAGCGCCGACGCTCAGCCCGATCTGGTCGGCCGCCATGTCCGTTCTTTATGTTGGAATTCTGGCGCCGCGCCGCGTCGGCAGCCTGCCGGTCGATCATACGCCGGCCATCAGCCAGAACGACCACAGGCAATGAACCGCGCACCACAGCCCGGCTGATGGTTGACGGGTTGACGCCGATGGTGGCGGCATATGCGGACATTGTGAGGAGAGCTGCTGACATCAGATCATTTTCAACAGGTCAGAATTGCGCGGGAGGAGGGTTCCAGACCTTGCGCCATAAGGGGTCAGCCAATTTGCATGGTGACCATGCCCATGTTTTGGAAGGCTGTGGCTAGGGACAGTTTGGGCTACCGCCGGCCCCGTCTTGGTAGAGCAGTGGGGAGAACCTACCCTAGGTTGCGTAGCGGTGCCGCCGGGTTGCAAAGCCGGTGCGGACGGACAAGTCGGGGAAACCCTATCCGACCGTCCGTCCGCGACGCACGCCGGGATGGAAGTCCGCGACCGCGCCATCTCTAGTGATGATGCCGTGAGCCGGCGGACAACCGCTCTGAAGTCCGCCGGCTCTATGCCCACGCTGTCAGGACTGACAGGAACCGACGCAGGGCAATGGGTGAGACCGGGCAAGCTGTGTGCCCGTCCGGTCTCGTTGGTATGGGGGTGAAGGATTCCCGCCATGCTCTTGAACTCAGTCCCGCAGTTCCGGCAGGTCGTCGGCCAGGCCAAGCAACGCGCGGGGATCTACATCGGCACGGCGTTCGACTGGCAGGTGTTCGGCCAGCGCTGCATCGACAAGGGCTTCCTCTGTGCGTTCGTTGGCGAGCAACTGCCCATCGATCTCGTTGATCTTGTAGGCGCGCGTGGCCTTGTCGAGTGCGCGGTCGTCGTTGGCGATCAGGCTGATGTCCCTGTTGAGCGCGGCAACCATCGCGTCAGGATTCAGCCAGCATTGGAGTGCCACCGCATCAACCGCGCCAACGTGGCCGCGCGCTATGCCGTGTGCGTCAGCCATGACCACGGTGGCCTCGACCGAAAGCAATTTGTTGGGGAACTGGATCTCGCTGCGGCCACCGTCAAGGATGCCGAAGAGGCGCGGCTTGGCTGTCGCTGCTTGTGCGGCCACCCAGGCCTTGGCAAATGCCTTGGCATCGCTGGATGGCAGCGGAGCGGTCTCGACATCGCGACGGTCAGCCTTCAGTTTCGAGATGGTCGACCGACTCGCCTTGATCTCGGCAAGCAGCTTGTCGCCCTTTGCGGTCGACGGCTTCACCGGTTCGGCCAATTCGATCCGGCCAGGAATGTCCTTGAGGTAGCGCTCAACCCTCTCAACGAGGGCAGCGTGGGAGCGCCAGACGGTGGCCCGCGCCTCGTACTGGCCGCGCACCCGTTCGAGTTCTTCGACGGCCATGTCCAACTTTGCCTTGGCTTCTGCCAAGCGGGGATCGTCTGGGCCTCGCCGGACAACGCCGTTGGGCAGATCCTCCTCGCGTTGCAGTTCACCGCGATCCAGGGCGCGTTCCAGGCGCCGGAACTCCGTCTCGGCTTCGTCGCGCTTGTCGAACAGCTTCCGCTGCTTGTCCGAAACTCCCACCAGCAATGCGCGTGCATCGTCGCGGGCCTCGACCAGGGCGACGAACTTGGCCTTCGCCGGTGCAGGCAACTTTCCACCCGGATTGGCGCTGTTGAGGAAGACGATCAGATCGGCGGGAGTGGCGGCGTCCATAGGTTTCTCCGTTGATTTGCACGCATTTTACCAGACCCTGAAAAGTGCCCCGACGCGCAAATATGATTTCCGCGTTAGGTGCTGAAGAAGTCGGCGAGCCATCGCCGTGTCGGAGCTTTGCCGCCATTGCCGCGAAGGATGGTCCAGGCCAGGGCCTTGCCGCCTTCCGGGTGCGGGCAGACAGCCGCCGTTCGATGCTCTTGCCACTTGTGACCGGCATAGGCTTCGAGGTGTTCGAATAGCTCCCAGATGCCTTCGGAGTCGGCGCCGCCGAGATCGGCAGGGACATGCCCGGCCAGTTCCCGCAGCGCTTCGTCACGCTCGCTGATCAGCCAGGCGCGTCGAGCATCCGCCTGGCCAGGGCCAGCGGCCTTCAGCCCGAGCGCTGCGTCGAGCGTAGGCGCGTGACCAGCGAAGAATGCGTCGATCGCCTCGCCGAACGGCACCGCGTCATCAGGATCGATTGGCAGACCTTCACGGATGCAGGCCGAGATCCGGCGCAGACGTGCAGCGGAGTCGATGGCGCCACTCATGCCGCGTTACCGACTTCAAGGACGCTGCCGATCTCTTCGAACAGACGACGAGCCCTTCCATAGTTCGGGTCGTTGTTGTCCAGGCTGGCATGATCGCCGACAAGACCGTCCAGCCAGTCGAACCAATAGGACAGCCTGGGCTTCTCAGCGCCGTTCTTCATCGAACGCTCAGCCATCGCCAGCATGGCGCCGACACTGACCGTGCTCACTGCGTTCCTTGCCCCTTTTTCGAAGGGCGCTTGCGTCGATGACGCCGTTTCAACGGGATCTATTATAACCGTTTCAACGGGATCTATTAAGGCTTCGCCTAATATATTATACAGCCCATCTCCTTGAAGTTGTTCAGCGTTTTCTGAAAGTTGGTTACCTATCGGGTCATTTTTAGGAACGGAACGGTTACCCATGCGCGCCGTTGAGGTAACAGGCTGGTTACCTGTGTAGGTAACAGGCTGGTTACCCTTGACGGTCTTCAGGATGGCCTCGTCCATCTCGCTGTAGATTACGAAGTAGCATCGCGATTTCGGGTTGAGTGGGTTAGCGCGGCCACCGATATAGCCGCACTCAGCCAGGGTTCTGATAGACCTGGAAAGGCTCTTGAGGTGGCATCCGACAAGGCCTGCCAATCGGCCATGCCCCGCCGTGCAGCCTATGCCGTTGGTGCTCATGCGGTCATGGATCGAGATTGCCATCATAACCCGGAGATCCAAGGACGTGAGGCGCTGATCCGCCATGGCGCGCGGCGGATCAGGACAGAAGAGGCGACCATCATTCTTAGCCATTGGCGCCTCCTTGCCTGCGCAAGAGCGCATGGAGCCGGCGATGATGCTTGCGGCAGAGACAGATTATCAGCATCGCGTCCGCCGCCGGCTCCGGATGGTGACAGTCCACCGTCGGGTCGCCGCAAACCTCACACGGCCAAATGATCAGCTTTCCCTTTTTGCGCGCCTGTGCGACGGCGTAATGAGCGCGACGCGCGTCCGGGTTGGCAAGGTTCCAGTTGCGTTGCGCGCGCCATTTCGGGTCTGGCGATTGCCTGCGGCGAGTGCTATTGTCCGAACTCTCAGATGCTGCCAAGCTTGAGACTTCGAAGCCGGTGAGCGTGGTTGCACACGCCGCCGGTTTTTCTTTTTGCTGATCCATTTTAGGTAGCCCTCGCCAATGCCAGATGGTGTTGGCGGACAGCCTCACAGGCTTCGCGGGCGGTCAGCCCGAGACCTCTCAAGGCGGGGATAGCCGGGCCGCGAGCGTGGCGCGGCGTATCCTGGATGAAGCGCAATCCGATCTCGACTTTCGAGGAATCGCAGGCGGCGTGATCGTCGGTGTGGATGCCGGTCATCATGCGGCCCTCCGGCGAGGGTTGGGCTTGCGCTCAAGCGCCTCGATCCACGCCTTCACTGACGGCACGCGATACAAAATGCGGCCGCCAAGCTCGACATAGGGAAGGCCGTCCGGCAAGCGTTGCCACCGGATCAATGTGCGCTCGCTGACATGCAGTTGTGCAGCCAGGGCAGGGCGGTCCAGATAGTCATCAAGTAGGCTCATTCGCTGACACTCCTTGCGTTGAGTTGACAGCGACAACCTACGGACGGACACGCATTTGGTCGTCCGAACAACCCGTCCTAATTCTTGACGGTTGGTCGGATTTTCTTCCTCCGCTCAAATCGCGGGATTGCCAGGCGGTTCTGCAACCGCTCGGCACGTTTAGCCATGAAGTCGGCCTGGGCGAGATTGCCGGCGGCGCGGAGTTCCAGGGATTTGCTAAAATGCTCGGAAGCTCTGTCCGCAATTCGTTCCCTGAGCTTCACGGCGTTGACGGCCAATCCGATGTCATCCTTTAGGGCCGCCTTCTCAGCGTCCTCTCCGGTGGCGAGCGTATAGGCAAGCCGTACAAATGCGGAGAACGGACCTGTGTCCGTGCTCGTGATCGCCTTGCCCGCCTCGACGTGCCAGAGGAAGGCAAGATGCCGGATGAATTTCTGCTTTGGGGAGCCGTAGAGCATCGCATGAAGCCCGCGCCCGCCTCCGGAGCCCTTGTCGGGTAGGTCTGGATCGCCGGTGCCGTATGTCTTGACCACTGCGCCTCTCGCAGCACCGGCCGAAAGAGAAATCCGGTGCAGCAACTCCTCGATATCGCTCTGGAGGGCCAGCACGACAAATTCATCAAGCGGCTCGCCTGATTTTTTTCCAATTGCGTCAAGCTGCTCAACGACGGTTCGGATTAAGGGTGCGAGCAGACTTGATCCTTCTGAGATATTGTGGAGGGCGGTCGCCATCTGCGCCACTCGGAAATCCGGACGAGCAGAGCCCTCGATGAAATGGTCTACGATCTCAAGAAATTTCGCCATGAATATGAGCGACGATCCATCGTTCGCGCTCCCAACAAGCATACCCAAAATTTGATTGAGGCGTTTGTCGTCTTCTGTCGGTTCGGATGGCAAACTGCGACCGTGGATCTCCGCTATGGATGGATCGCGGATGAACAGTGCTCGTTGCTGATCGATCGGAGCGTCGGGCTCCACGGTGATATTTAGGACATGCTCGCGCCACCTCGCGTAAACATCGGCCGCCGAAAAGCTTCCGCTCGGGAAGGGCGGCTTCATTGTGCACCGCCCTTCATGTTCACGACTTCTGCGCCGGTTCCAGTGGCCATGACAATCGCGCCAGCGCGTTCGGTCGCCGCCCGGAGGGGATCGTCCATCAAATGGCTGTAGCGCGCCGTGGTGGCCGGCTGTGAGTGTCCGAGCAAGGCGCCGATGATTGGCAGGGACAGGCCAGCGCTGGCCAGCACTGAGGCATAGGTGTGGCGTAGGTCGTGAATGCGGGCCGATGGCGTGACCACGATCTTGTTGCCTATCGTCTCGGCCGTGACGATGCCGGCGGCAAGACACAGTTCCCGCCACTCGGCCTTGATCTCGACGCGGTGATCAGCGCCACGGCCGGGGAACACATAGACGGCATCATCCTTTGCCTTCTCGCGAAGCTGATTGAGCAAGAGCCGGGCAGGGGCGGACAGGGGAACGCGGTGCATGGTCTTCTGCTTCGTGGTCGAGCCCGGCTTCGTCCAGACACCAGCGGTGAGATCGAACTGCTCCCACTTCGCGGCCTGTACCTCGCCGCGCCGCGCACCAGTGAGCAGCAGAAGCCGAAAGATGTTCGCTGCCTGCTGATCCTCTAGCGCCGTCAACGCCTCGGTCAGCTTGCCAAGTTCGGCCGGGGACAGATAGCGGTGCCGCTTCTGCTCATCGTTGCGTTCGATCCCCTTGGCCGGGTTGTCGGTGCGCCACCGCCATTTGATGGCGAGCCCGAACATCTTCGAGAGAACGGCCACTGCCCGGTTCGCCAGATAGGGCGCCGTCTTCGAAATCTTGCGGTGCAGGCTGTCGATGTCGGTAAACTCGACCTCGGCCACCTTCTTGTTTTTCAGCGCCGGCAGGATGTGGTTCTTGATCAGCGCCTTATAGTCACGGGCGGTCGAGTCACGCTTCTTGGTGAGGTGTTCCTTTTCGAAGCGGTCGCAGAGATCGGCGACGGTCTTTGCATCCCGGGCGGCGGCGACAGCGCCCATGGGGTCAGCGCCCATATCAATTTGCTTTTTGAGGTGTTTCGCTTCCTCGCGGGCAGGGCCGCTTTTCCAGTCAGGAAAAGAGCCGATCGTATATCGACGCTCCAGGCCGGAGCGAGTGCGGTAATTCAGGATGAACGCCCGGGCGCCAGCCTTGGTGACGCGGATACCGAAGCCCTTCACGTCGTCGTCATAGGTGATCTTGTTTCCGCTTGCCGGAGCCGGCAGGGCTTTGATGATGGCGTCCGAGAGTTGCATCCTGTGTGTCCGCACTGTGTCCGTCATATCGACGGCGCTTCATGTGCGTTCACTGTCTCACAATGTCCTGATTTGTCAAAGAGTGTCCGTTCAGAATCAACAGCTTATGTGCGGACACGGCATAATTTCGAATGAAACCAACGGGTTGGCGAAACGGCTCGAAACGAACTTTTAATCAGTAGGTCTCGGGTTCGAACCCCGACGCGCTCACCAGAAATATTTCGTGCGGAAGTTGCCCTGTCAGCAGCCCCCATCGCCCCTACAATCGTTGCCCGGTCTTGACGTCGAACAGATGAGCGCAGGCGCGGTCGATCTCGATGCGCATCTGCTCGCCCTGTTTCAGTGCCAGCCGCTCGCGGAAAAGGCAGGAGATTTCTTCTCCGGCGCAGTCGACCCTGGCAAAGATTTCCGAACCCGTTGCTTCCAGAAGCACGATCGTGCCGGGGATTCCTTTGGCGGTCGTCGCTCGGATGTGTTCGGGGCGGATGCCGTAGATGAGGTCGCCGCCGGGTATGTTTGCCAGGTCGATGCCTTCCGGCAGCGGCAAGATCAGTCCACCGGCGCTGCGGAAAACACCTTCCTCGACATGGCCCCGAATGAAATTCATCGCCGGCGAGCCGATGAACCCGGCAACGAAGAGGTTGGCCGGGCGATCGTAGAGATCGAGCGGCGCGCCGATCTGCTCGACAAGGCCGTCATGCAGCACGACGATCTTGTCGGCCATGGTCATGGCCTCGATCTGGTCGTGGGTAACGTAGATGGTGGTGGTTCCCAGCCGCTGGTGCAGCGCCTTGATCTCGCCGCGCATCTGCACGCGCAATTTGGCGTCGAGATTGGACAGCGGCTCGTCGAACAGGAACACCTGCGGGTCGCGCACGATGGCGCGGCCCATGGCGACGCGCTGGCGCTGGCCGCCGGAAAGCTGACGCGGATAGCGGTCGAGCAGCTTGTCCAGGCCGAGAATGCTGGCGGCCCTGCCGACGCGGCCGGCGGTGTCGGCCGGATCGGCTTTCTTGATCTTCAGGGCAAAGCCCATATTTTCGGCCACCGTCATATGCGGATAGAGCGCGTAGTTCTGGAACACCATGGCGATGTTTCGGTCGCGCGCCCTGAGATTGTTGACGAGGCGATCGCCAATGGCGATCCTGCCGCCCGAGATCGTTTCCAGTCCGGCAATCATGCGCAGCAGCGTAGACTTTCCGCAGCCCGACGGCCCGACCAGGATGACGAATTCGCCATCGGCGATGTCGACGCTGACATCGTGGATGATCTTGGCGGCTCCGAAAGCCTTCTGAACGTTGTTGATTGTTACCGATGCCATTGGATTTCTCCCGGAAATGAGTGATGTCGGGGCCGTGCCTCAGCCGCCCTTGACGGCGCCTGCGGTCAGCCCGGCGACGATCTGCCTTTGCGCGAACAGGGTCAGCACCAGCACCGGCAGCGTGACCACAAGTGCTGCGGCGGCGAGCGGACCCCAGCTCACCTGCTCGTAGGAAAGCATGTTGTAGACGGCGACCGGAAGCGTGCGGGTCTCGCGGCTGGCGAGCACAATGCCGAAGACGAAATTGTTCCATGAGAAGATGATCGACAGGATGAAGGCGACGACAATGCCCGGCTTGGCGATGGGCAAGGCGACCAGCCGGAACACCTGCCAGGAACTGGCGCCATCGATGTTGGCCGCTTCTTCCAGCTCCATCGGCGTGGTCTCGAAATAGCCGATCATCACCCAGACCACGATCGGCACCGTCACCACCAGATGGATGATGATCTGCGGCCACAGTGTGCCGAGAATGCCGACCCACTGGAACAGCAGGAACAGCGGAATGAGATAGGAAAGCCCCGGCGTCATGCGGGCGATCATGATGACCACCGCCGAGCGTTCGGCCTTGAGCCGCGCGATGCCATAGCCGGCCGGCACGCCGATCAGCAGCGCCAGCAACGTTGCCGTGCCCGTCACCAGAACCGAATTCCAGAAATAGAGCAGGAAATTGTTCTCCTCGAATACCTTCACATAGTTCGACCAGGCGAGATGTTCCGGGATCAGGATCGGCGGGTATGCACCGTTGTCGATCTCGAACTTCAGCGACAGCGAGACCATCCAGAGGAAGAACAGGATCGCCGGCGAGACGAAGACCAGAGCCGCGAAAAACAGCCCGATCCGGTTGAGCAGCCGTGAACTCATCTATTTGCCCTCCACCCCGATCCATTGGGAGCGCTGGCGCAGCATCAGCAGGATGAAGGACAGCGCGACGATGACGATGAAGAACACCACGGCCATGGCCGAGCCATAGCCGATGTCGTAGTAGGAGAAGGCGGTGTTGTAGAGATAGATGTTGATGGTTTCCGAGGCCGTGCCCGGTCCGCCCTGGGTCATGGCATAGATGATGTCAAAACTTTTCAGCGCATCGATGGTGCGGATGATCATCGCGATCATCAGGAACGGCGCGATCATCGGCAAGGTGAGATAGCGGAATTGCTGCCAGGCGTTGGCGCCATCGATCTCGGCGCTCTCGAAGGGCTCGCGCGGCACGGAGGCCAAGCCGCCCAGCACGATCAGCATCACCAGCGGCGTCCACTGCCAGGTCTCGACCGCAACCAGCGAGGGGATGACCGTTTTGGCGTTGAAAATCCATTCCTGCGCCGGGATTCCGACCAGCGACAGAAGGTAGTTGAGCACGCCGAGCTGGGGATGGAACATCATCGTCCAGACCAGCGCCACGGCGACTGGCGTCGCCATCATCGGCATCACGAAGACGCCGCGCAAAATGCCGCGCAGCGGAAATTTGGCGTCGAAGATCAGCGCGGCGACAGTGCCGAGGAACATCGGCGCCGCGACCGAAAGCGCCGTGTAGGTCAGCGTATGGAAAAGCGATTCCCAGAAGCGTTGGTCGACTGCCAGCCGCAGGTAGTTGTCCATCCCGGCAAAGCTTCGCGCCTGGCCGAGGGTCCAGCGGTTGACGCTCATCCACAGTGTGAAGGCCCAAGGAAAGACGATCACGGCGCCGACGACGACGAGCGCCGGGACGACGAAAGGCCAGTAGTTGGGAGCCAGCCGGATGGTCTGGCTCCCTTCGATGGCTTGCGTCGTCACCCCGGTGCGTTCTGGGGTGATGGCGGACATCAGCCTTGCTCGCTCCGGTCGAGCACCGGCTGGAACTGCTCGGTGGCCTTCTTCAGTTCCTCCGCCGGATCGGCGCCGGCGATCAGATTGGTCAGCGCCACGCCATAGATGTCGCGGAACTCGGTGACCGGAATGATGACCGGCAGCGACAGCCGGCTGACATTGCCCGAGCCGACCACGGCATCGAGCCAACTCGCCGGCATGGTGACGCCTTCGCGCACCTTGGGATCTTCCAGCACCGACTTGCGGAACGGCACGCCGGCACCCGCCTGCAGCAGGCGCGCGCCCATGGCGGGCGAAATCGCCCACTGGCAGAAGAGGTAGGCGGCCTCCTTCTTCTCGCTGGTGGCCGTCACGCCGAGGCCGTCGCCAAAGGTGCCGGCGGCATGCGCCTTGGGCCCTTTGGGCATGACGCCGTAGCCAACCTTGCCGACCACTCGTGACTTTTCCGGATTTTCCATTGGCGGGGCAAAGCCGACGCCATCGAACCACATCCCGATCTTGCCTTGCAGGAAGGCGGACTGGGCTTCGGCCCAGTTGAATCCGGTGACGCCTGGAGGCGCCGACTTGGTCATCAGCCGCTGGTAGAGGCTGGCCGCCTCGACCGCCTCGGGCGAGGTCGTGCGCAGCTTGCCCTTGTCGTCGAGCGGCGTCATGTCGTAGCCGAGCATAAGCGACGTCCACACCGGCGTGTTGGCGTTCTTGAGGCCGCGGGCGACAAATCCATAGGTGTTGGTCGACGGGTCGGTCAGCGCTTCGGCGGCCGCCACCAATTGCTCGAAGGTTTCAGGGTATTTGAGGCCCTTGGCCTCGAACAATTCCTTGTTCCAGTAGACGATCCAGTAGTCGACTGAGAACGGTAGCGAGCGCAGCACGCCCTGGCCGTCCTTGGCAAACAGCATGCCGGCATCGGCGAAATCGGTTTCCACCAGCGCAGGATCGGTCAGGGTCGAGTCAGCGAGATAGCCTGATATGTCGGCCAGCCAGCCGCCCTTTTCGAACTGCCGCTTCTGCACGTGGTAGCTCAGATGCACGACATCGAAGCTCGGCTTGCCGGAGCTGAGTTCGATCACCGTCTTCTGGCGCTGCTGCTGTTCCGGCGTCGCTTCGGCATTGACCTTGATCCCGGTCAGTTCCTCGAACTCGGCGATGTATTTTATCAGCGTGTCGCTGCGCGGGCTTTTCACCAGATTGACGTCAAGCGTCGTTCCCGCAAAGCGCTTCCAGTCGACACCGGCGGCAAAGCTTGGGCGAACACCGGCAAAGCCGGCGGCGGCAAGGGCGGCGGTTCCCTGGAGGAGTTGCCTCCTGGTTGGGTTGAACAGATTGGACGACATTTTCTTCCTCCCGGTTGTTGTCGTTGTCGATTGCGCCGCAGCGACCGCGGCGCGGCTCATGCTTCCTCAGATTTGCAGCGCCAGCCGGCGCGCCTTATCGATATGCTGGCTAATGGCCTCGACCGCCTTGCCAGGGTCGCGGCTCTGCATCGCATCGATCACCGCCAGGTGCTCGCGCATGACCGGCACGACGCGCCCGTCGATACGGAACCGTTCCTGGTGGATCAGGCGGATCTTCACCGAATTGACCAGATAGGCCTTGGCGATGATCTCGTTGCCCAGCGCATCGATGAACGTGTCGTGCATGGCCCAGTCGATGGTCTGCGCCTTGGCCTCCATCTCCGGCGTCGGGGTCTGCTCCAGCGCCCGGGCAAGCATGTCCTCATGCTCGCGCCGCAAGCGGGCAAGCTCGGCGTCGGAGGCGCTGACCGTAAACAGCGCCACCGCTTCACGCTCCATGAACAGGCGGAACTGAAAGGCCTCGCGGATCAGGCTGATGTCTATATGGGCGATCTGCATGCCGCGCTGCGGAATGGTCGTCAGCAGTCCTTCCGCCTCGAGACGCGGCACGATCTCGCGAATGGCGCCGAGCGGCAGTCCGGTGAAGGCAACCAGCTCACGCTGCGACACGAACTGGCCTGGCTTGAAGTCGCGCGCCAGCAAATGCCGCGTGAAGCTGGCATAGGCCTTCTCCCTGAGGGTGGTCGGTTCGTTGCCGTCTTCCATATCGGCGCGCTTCTCTTTGCCGGTCAGGCCGGTTCCCTGGCAAACAAGCTGTCATAGGCTGCGGCAAGCTGCTGCTGCCCTTGCAACGCGATCGGCTCCAGCGGCGGACGGACCGCCAGCCAGCGCTCGTCGCCGGTCTTGCGCGCCACCATCACCTTTACCGCCGGGGTGACCGGATGTTTGAGCAATTCGAGCACAAAACTCTCGACGCGAGGATCGTCGCGCCCGTCCTCGGCCATGGCGCGGATTTCGCCCGGGACGAAATTGGCCATGCCCGAGATTGCGCCTTGAGCACCCATTCGCACCGCACGCGCCAGATGCCTTTCATCGCCGATCAGGATCACCAGATCGCCATGGGCGGCAAGCAGCGCCTCGCTGTAGCTCCAATTTCCACCGGAATCCTTCACTCCGGCGACCACGTCGGGAAAAGCAGTGCGCAACCGGCCGATCAGGCCAAGCGAAAGCTGCACCATGGTAACCGAAGGGATGTTGTAGAGCAGCACGTCACGGGCGAGGGGGCCGAGCGCGGCAAAGACGGCGGAAAACCAGCCGAAAAGGCCGTCGTCGCCGACATTCTTGAAGTAGCTTGGCGGGGCCAGCAGAATGTTTCGGGCGCCGCGCTGCAAGGCATGCTGTGCCTGTTCGGCGGCGTCTTCGGCGGCGTCGACCAGCACGCCGGCAACGAGTTGATGCGGCAGGATTCCAGCAGCCAGCATGGCTTCGGTCACCGACCGCCGCTCCGTCGTGCCCACCGATGCGCCTTCCCCTGTGGTGCCGAAAAGCGTCACGCTGCCGCAACCCTGCGCCAGGCAACTTTCGGCCTGAGCGATCATGGGGGCCGTGGCGATCTGCCCGCGGGCATCGAAAGGCGTGGCGAGAGCGGCCGAAAGGCCAAAGCGTGATGTCACCGGAAGGTCTCCGAAGCAGGTATGTATGCTGTGCTAGCACACTAACATGTTAGTCGTAAATTGGGGTGGTGCGCTTTTTTAACAGCGGAGGGCCCCCACCTTTTTTATCGAGAGGTTCACGGGTTCAAGCCATGGCGGATCGAGACCATTGGCGAAACAACAAGATGGCCTAGTGTTCGGGCGCCGAGCGGCAGCTCCAACCTTGTCCCCATCCCAGTCGATGGCTAAACTCAGCCTTTCCCAGGGGAGGTTCTGACATGACACTTCAGCTTTCGGCGGATGCTGTGGCCCCTCAGACGGCGACCGCTCAAAAATACCTCTTCGGCCCGCTCGCCGATTTCCTCATGCTGGGCGGCAGCGCCTTTCTCATCCTGCCGGTGCTGTTTCTCGTTCCGCTCGAATATGAAGGTCCGGTGGCCGCAACGATGGTCTTCGTAGCCTATCTCGTGAACTATCCCCACTTCGCCCACTCCTACCAACTCTTCTACCGCAATTTCGGGCGCAAGGTGACGGGCGACGGCTACGACAGGAGCCTGCAGCTCCGCTACATCTTCGCGGGCATTGTCGTGCCCCTGGTCATGGCCGGGTTCTTTGCCTATGGCGCCGCGGCGGCGAACACGCGCCTGCTCGGCTATGCCACCAACGCCATGTTCTTTTTTGTCGGTTGGCACTACGTCAAGCAGGGCTACGGCATGCTGATGGTGGATGCGGTGCTGAAGCGCAAATTCTTCGACGACCGCGACAAGAAGGTGCTGCTGGTCAACTCCTATGCCGTGTGGATCCTGGCGTGGCTGCAGACGAATACGGCGGTCACCCAGGGCAAATATTATGGCCTGGACTATTACACATTCGCGGCCCCTTCCTGGATCACCGACATTGCCCTGTTGGCGGCCGTTGCGTCGACGGCGGCCACGCTTTTGATGTTGGCCAATCGCTGGCGAAAGAACGGCGGCGGTCTGCCCTATAACGGCTTGGTGGCCTATGTCGCGTCGCTCTATCTCTGGATCCTGATTGCGCGCGTAAACCCGCTTTGGCTGTTGATCGTGCCCGCGCTCCACTCGCTGCAATACCTAGCCGTGGTCTGGCGCTACCAGACGAACGTCGAGCGCGACAGTTCCGATGCCGAAGGCGATCCGCAGCCGAAAATCCTGTCCTTTCTCGGCCCCCTCTACAGGTTTCGGCTCCTCGGCTTCATCGTCGGCGGCACGGCCCTTGGCTATCTCGGCTTCTGGCTGATCCCATCCGCGCTGACGGCCTTGATCCCGTATGACAGGGAAGTGCTGGGGTCATCGCTGTTCTTCTTCATCGTGCTCATCTTCATCAATGTGCACCATTATTTTCTGGACAATGTGATGTGGCGCCGTGGCAATCCGGAGGTATCGAAGTATCTGTTCCGCTGACTGATGCGCAGACTGTCGAGCCCGGTTTTCGTCAGCTGTCGAATATGCCATTGCGAGCGTGATCGTCAGTGCAACGGAGAGCCCTGGAATGGCGGAGTGCTTTTCCGAGAGCCGCCTGGAAAATACCCTACGGTGGCATCTGTACCGGCGTTGGCGACTATGCCGAGGTTGGCGCCGCCGGCGTAACCCTCGACGCGTGAGTTGCGGCCGACGTGCGGCGGGATCGGCTGGAACGTCACGAAACCAGTGAGACATTGCCGCCGGCATGGCGCTCGATGCGGCCGGCAAGGTCGAGTTCCAGCAGCACCATGGAGACTTGCGCGGCGTTGAGGCCGGTGTGGCGGATGATCTCGTCCACGCCCACCGGCGTTGGGCCCAGCGCCTCGAGCACGCCGCTGCGTTCGTCCTCACCGGGCGGGGGTGTTGCCGAAAAATCGGGTGCCTTTTCTGGCGGCGCAATGCTTCGCGTTCGCGTGCCCGCCAAGGGTGCGATCGCACCGGAAACGTCGGCCGCCTCGGTGACCAGGGTGGCGCCATCCTTGAGTAGCCCGTTGGAGCCGGCGCAGCGCGGATCGAGCGGCGAACCCGGTACGGCAAAGACCAGCCGGCCCATCTCGCCGGCCAGGCGCGCGCTGATCAGCGAGCCGGAGCGTTGCGCAGCTTCGATCACCACCAGTCCGAGGGCGGCGCCCGCGACAAGCCGGTTGCGGCGCGGAAAATCCTGCGCCCGCGGCTGCCAGCCGAACGGCATTTCCGAAATGACGGCGCCGCCACGCTCGGCAATGTCGTCGCACAAGCCAATATTTTCGGGCGGGTAGGGGACATCGAGCCCACCGGCCAGCACGCCGACTGTGCCAGTGGAAAGACTGCCTTGGTGTGCGGCCGTGTCGATGCCGCGCGCCAGGCCGGAAACGATGACGTAGCCGTCGCGGCCAAGATCCGCCGCCAGCATGCGCGCCATCTTGATGCCGGCGAGCGACGCGTTGCGGGCGCCGACGATGGCCACCGCCGGCAGGCGAAAGACGGCTGCCTCGCCCTTCACGGCAATCAGTGGCGGCGGATTGTCCATGTTTTTCAGCATCGGCGGGTAGTCGGCCTCGCCGATGCCGACGAAGCGGGCGCCGTTTTCACTGGCTGCGTCGAGTTCCGCTTCGGCTTCCTCCACGGAAGGAATGCGCATGATCCTTTTGGCTCCGCCCGAAATCATCAGCTCGGGCAGCATCTCCAACGCCGCCTCCGCCGAACCAAAGCGGTTGATCAATTCGCGAAACGAGGCCGGGCCGACATTTTGTGTGCGGATCAGCCGCAGCCAGCTCAGCCGCTGCCGGTCGCTGAGGCGCGGCCCGGCGGCGGGCTTGCTCAACCCTTGGCTCCGATCTTGCCTTCGGTGCCGGCAAGAAGGCGCGAAATGTTGGCGCGATGTTTGAAGATGACGATCAGGCTCATCACCAGGAACAGCCCGGCGGTCTCAGGTGTGCTCCAGAAATAAAGCGCGATCGGCACGATGACCGCCGCCGTCAGCGCTGCCAGCGAGGAATAGCGAAACAGAAAAGCCATCGCCAGCCAGACGACGATAAAAATCAGCGCCATATGCCAGCCGAGCGCGATCAGCACGCCGAGATAGGTCGCCACGCCCTTGCCGCCCTTGAAACCGAGCCAGACCGGAAACAGATGGCCAAGGAAGGCGCCAAGGCCCGCCCAGAGTCCAAGGCCGGCCCACAGTCCGTAGTCGTGTCCAAAATGGCGCGCGATCATCACCGCCGCCGTACCCTTCAACGCGTCGAGCACCAGCGTCGCGGCGGCGAGGCCCTTGTTGCCGGTGCGCAGAACGTTGGTGGCGCCGATATTGCCGGAGCCGATTTTGCGCACATCGCCGAGGCCGGCCGCGCGGGTGATCAAGAGGCCGAAGGGAATCGAGCCGAGGAGATAGCCGAACAGCAATGCCAGGATAACGTTATAACTCATTGTTTGCCCCCGCATTTCCCCAGCAACATATCGGTCTGCGACGTGGCGCGATCGCTCTAGCTCGAAAACACTGTGCGGCCCGCCACCAGCGTTTGCAAGACCATGCCTTGCAGCCGCGCACCTTCGAAGCAGGTGTTTTTCGAGCGCGAGCGGATGCCGCTTTCACTCACGATCCAGGGTTCTTCAAGGTCGATCAGCGCAAGATCGGCCGGCGCTCCCGGCTTCAGCGTGCCGCCCGGCAGGCCGAACAGCCTTGCTGGTGCGGTGGACAGTGTTTCGACCA
Organism: Mesorhizobium sp. M0029; assembly: GCF_040323735.1. Taxonomy (NCBI): domain Bacteria; kingdom Pseudomonadati; phylum Pseudomonadota; class Alphaproteobacteria; order Hyphomicrobiales; family Phyllobacteriaceae; genus Mesorhizobium; species Mesorhizobium sp. M0029. The sequence continues at coordinate 115,714 of NZ_JAMYVF010000002.1, read as the reverse complement.
GCCGAAGTAGCGGCACGTCGCCATTGTGGTAGAGCCGAAGCGCTGCTCCAAGCAGCGTCTCCAACCCGATCGCGCCGGCAGCTGCATCGGCGAAGGGAAGGCGCTTGGTGTCGACATCCTGCGGGTCGTGCGAGGAGACGATGATGTCGATCGTGCCGTCCTTGACCGCCTCGATCATGGCCAGCCGGTCTTCCTCGGCGCGCAAAGGCGGCGTCAGCCGGAAGAAGGTGCGGTATTCCCCGACATCGTTCTCGTTCAGCGACAGATTGTGGATCGCCACGCCCGCCGTGACATTGGCCTTGTCGGCTTTCGCGCGCCTCATCGCTTGCGCTGCCATCGCCGTCGAGATCTTGGCCGCGTGGTAGGCGCCGCGCGTCAGCCGTGCCAGCGCCAGGTCGCGCTCCAGCGGGATGGACTCGGCCTCGCGCGGAATGCCGGCAAGGCCGAGCCAGCTGGCATACAGGCCTTCATTCATCACGCCCGCCGAAGCGAGGTCGCCATCCTGTGTCTCATGTGCGATGACGCCGCCGAAATCGCGGGCATAGGTCAGCGCCCGGCGCATCACCAGTGCGCTGGATATTGTGTGCCGCCCATCGGTGAAGGCGACCGCACCGGCCTCGCGCAACAGGCCGAATTCGGTCATCTCGCGACCGGCGAGGCCTTTGGTGATCGCCGCCGCCGGAAAGATGTTGACGCTTGCCGTGTCCCGGGCGGTGCGCAGCACGAATTCGACCAGCGCGACATTGTCGATCACCGGGTCGGTGTCGGGCATCATAACGACGGAGGTGACGCCGCCGGCCGCCGCCGCAACGCTTGCCGAAGCGATGGTCTCGCGATGTTCGCCGCCCGGTTCGCCGATGAAGACGCGCGCGTCGATCAGGCCGGGAATGATCGCCTTGCCGGCGCAGTCGACCACGGTGGCTCCCGCCGGCAGGCCCTGGTTCAGGGCAGCCTTGCCGGCGGCAACGATCTTTTTCCCTTCGACGATGACGGTGCCGACCTCGTCGATGCCGCGTGACGGGTCGACGATGCGGGCGCGCTCAAAGACCGTCGTGCTCATGCCACCCGGCCCTCGTTGCGGCGCGGGTCGAGCAGCGCTTCCATCACCGCCATGCGCACGGCGACACCCATCTCGACCTGTTCCTGGATGACGCTTTGGGGACCGTCGGCGATTTCGGACGCAATCTCGACGCCGCGGTTCATCGGACCGGGATGCATCACCAGCGCGCCGTCCTTGGCGGCCTTCAGCTTTTCGGCATCGAGGCCGAAATAGCGAAAATATTCGCGCACCGAAGGCACGAAGGCGCCTTCCATCCGCTCACGCTGCAAGCGCAGCATCATCACCACGTCGGCGCCCTTGAGGCCCTCGGCCATCGAGCGCGAGACGATGACGCCCATTTTCTCGATGCCGGACGGCAGCAGGGTCGACGGCGCCACCACACGCACCTGCGCACCAAGCGCGTTCAACAGCATGATGTTGGAACGCGCCACGCGAGAATGCAGGATGTCGCCGCAGATCGCTACGATCAGTTTCGACAGCGGCCCCTTGGCGCGGCGGATAGTCAGCGCGTCGAGCAGCGCCTGCGATGGGTGTTCATGCGCGCCGTCGCCGGCATTGACCACCGAGCAGCCGACCTTCTGCGCCAAAAGGGCGGCGGCACCCGCAGACTGGTGGCGGATGATCAGGATGTCGGGGCGCATGGCGTTCAGCGTCATCGCCGTGTCGATCAGCGTCTCGCCCTTCTTCACCGAAGAGCTCGCCACCGACATGTTCATGACGTCGGCGCCGAGCCGTTTCCCGGCCAGTTCGAACGACGACTGCGTGCGCGTCGAGGCTTCGTAGAAGAGGTTGATCTGGGTGCGGCCGCGCAGCGTCGAGGTCTTCTTTTCGGACTGCCGCGAAATGGCGACGGCACGATCGGCCCGGTCGAGCAGAAGCTCGATATCACCGGGGGAAAGATCGCGGATGCCCAGAAGATGGCGGTGAGGATAAAGCGGCAGGGACGAAGCGTCGGTCATCTCAAGGCGCTGCTATAGGGGGGAGAATTCCTTGCCGCAAGCGTCAGCTTGGCATTGCGGCCTTTCTCCCCGGTATTTTCGTCGCGCGCGACGCCTGCCTTGGGCTATATCTAGCCGATTGCTTCGGATTCGAAGCCTTGTGATGATAAGTGCCTTTCTAGCGTTAGAAGGCCCTTCTACTTTCAGAAGGATTGGGCGTGACCGACGACGTGACCAACCAGCCGCCGCCGCTGACGGGCGGCAACGCCTGGCGGGGCGATCCGTTGCTGATCCAGCTTGCCGAGCGTTTTTCCGATCCGGTGCGCAAGGACCTCGACGGGCTTGGCCGGTTCGTCCTGACGCAGGAGGCGCAGGAGCTGGCGCGCCTCGCCAATGTCGAGACGCCGAAGCTCCGCACGCATGACCGTCAGGGCCGGCGCATCGACCTCGTCGAATTCCATCCGGCCTATCATGCGCTGATGCGCCGCTCGGTTGCCGGCGGCCTGCATTCCTCGATCTGGGAAAACGGCGATAGCGAGATCGGCCGTCGCCATCAGGTGCGCGCCGCGCGTTTCTACCTGACCGCCGAACTCGAGACCGGGCATCTCTGCCCCATCACCATGACCAGCGCTTCGCTGGCCGCCCTGATGGCCAGCCCAAAGCTGTTTCGCGAATGGGCGCCGCGCGTGACGACGCGCAAATACGACCAGAGTCAGAAGCCGCCGGTCGACAAGACCGGGCTGACGCTCGGCATGGGCATGACCGAAAAGCAGGGCGGCACCGACGTGCGCGCCAACACCACACGGGCCGAACGCGCCGGCAGCGGCTTTTATCGCCTCACCGGCCACAAATGGTTCATGTCGGCGCCGATGTCGGACGCTTTTCTCGTGCTTGGACAGGCGCCGGAAGGGCTTTCCTGTTTTCTCGTCCCGCGCATCCTCGGCGACGGTTCCGGCAACGGCTTCCGCTTTCAGCGGCTGAAGGACAAGCTCGGCAACCGCTCCAACGCCTCATCGGAGGTAGAGTTCGTCAACGCCATCGGCGAGATGGTCGGCGAGCCCGGCGCCGGCATAAAGACGATCATGGACATGGTCACGCTGACCCGGCTCGACTGCGCCGTCGCCTCGTCGGCAATCATGCGAGCGGGGCTGGCTGAGGCCGTGCATCACGCCCGTCACCGCCAGGTGGCCGGCTCGACGCTGATCGAACAGCCGCTGATGCAGCGCGTGCTGGCGGACATGGCGCTCGATGTCGCCGCCGCCACGGCACTCTCGTTCCGACTGGCGCGCTCCTTCGACGAGGCTGCCGGCGACCGCGGCGAGGCTGCTTTTGCCCGCGCCATGACCCCGGTGGTCAAATACTGGGTCTGCAAGATCGCGCCGCCACTGCTCTATGAGGCGATGGAGTGCCTCGGCGGCAATGGCTATGTCGAGGAAGCGCCGCTCGCCCGCTACTACCGCGAAGCCCCGGTCAATGCGATCTGGGAGGGCTCAGGCAATGTCATGGCGCTCGACGTGCTGCGCGTGCTCGGCCGCGCGCCCGGCCTGTTCGAGGAGGTGCTGGCCGGCATCGACCGCGATCTCGGCGCCGGCGGACGCGGAACCATTGGCGTGCTCAAGGCGGCCATGCAGGTCGCCGGCACCGATGAGGGGTCGGCCCGCCTGCTGACCGAACAGCTGGCGCTGTCGGCGGCAGCTGCGGAATTGCGCCGGCTGGGGGCAGGGCGGATTGCGGACGCCTTCGTCGAGACGCGGCTCGCCGGCCAGTGGCGCAACACCTATGGCATGCTCGATTCGCGCCACGATGCGCGCATGATCATCGACACGCTCTATCCGCCGGTGAATTGAGGGCCTTCCGCCAGTCCGTGAACGAATTTGCCTGCCTGTGGACAGCCGTTAACCTTAACGAATGGTTTCCGTTGCAGCCGCAGGCCGCAGACCCCACTGTCTTTGTCACCAAAGCAGGAATGCCATGCGGCACATTTTGACGTCCTTTCTGGCCTTGCACTGGGCGCTGGTTTTCGCCCTGCTGGCGTTCATCTGTGTCGATGGAAACCGCGGCGTTGCGGGCGCTCTGGGCGTGCTCGGCGTCGTCGTGGAAAACACTCGTCTGGCCGATCTCGACAATGCTGCCGTCGTGGCGCCGCTGGCCATCGCCTTGCTGGTCGTGGCGGTGCTGTTTTGCTGGGTCTTCGTCGAGAGCCTGGTTAACGCCGCAGCGAGCCCGGACGGAGCCGACAGTGTGGCGCGGACCGCCTTCATTTCGGCATCCGCGGTGTTGTCGCTCATCCTGGTCGGCGGCGCGGCGCGAGGCATCAACGGCCTGTTTTTGGTTGTCGCCGTGCAATTGGCGGCACTTCTGGCCTCCTATGTCGCCATGCTGGCCGAGCGGAGGTCGGTCTTCGCCGTCATGGTTTCGCGGGAGGCAGAGAGTCGCGCCACCGCCCATGCCATGGCCAAGGGTGCCGCGCACGGCTCCTTGCTGTCGCGCATTTCCGGCCGTCCGGACATTGGTCCCAGCGGTCCCAGAGGCGGCTCCAGCCGCAGGGACGGTCACTGATGCGCACGCTGTTCGCATTGTGGGCCGCGCCACTCGCTCTGTTCTGGGGCTGGTTCTTCCTGTCGCTCAACGACATCAATTTCGGCTACGTCATGCTCAGCCGGCAGCTGCATGATTTCGTGTTCCAGCTCTACGGGCAGATGCTGGGCATCGATCCGGCGATCATTCCCGGCATGGTGGCAAGGGCCTGCGTCTTTGACGGCTTCCTGCTGATGGCATTGTGGGCGTTTCGCCGCCGCCGCAACATCACGGCCTGGGTCAGGCGGCAGGCGGGGAATCCGGTTCCGTCCGATCGCGTGGGTCAAGCGACTGGAGCCGGTCCAGAACTCCCTGCAGAATAAAGGCCGCAGCCGCCGAATCGATCTTGCCGGCGCGCTTTCGGCGCGAGAAATCCATCTCGATCAGCGTCCGCTCCGCCGCCACCGTCGACAGCCGCTCGTCCCACAGCACGAAGGGCAGGTCGGTTATGCCTGCCATGTTGCGCACGAAGGCGCGCGACTTCTGGGCGCGGGGACCTTCCGAGCCGTCCATGTTGATAGGAAGGCCGAGTACAAACGCGCCGACATTATCCTTCTGCAGCTGGGCGAGCAGCGCTGCCGCATCCAGCGAAAACTTTTTACGTAGGATGACAGGGCGCGGATGGGCAAAGGACAGGCCGCGGTCGGAAACGGCGACACCGATCGTCTTGTCGCCGAGGTCGAGTCCGGCCAGCGTCCTGCCGCCCTCCAGCCGTGCCGGCAGATCCTCGATTGCTATGATGCCCAACGGCTTTCCCCAACCAGTTTTACCGTGACCCAGTCTTAACCGTGACCCAGACTTACCGTGACCCAGACTTGCCGTCACAAAGAGCGCGACACGTTCTTTTGAACCGCGAGCACACTATGTCACTTTAATTTTGCTGCCGGCGTTCTATCTTCCGGCGCAACCAAAATCGAGGAACACGATCGATGAAATTGACCTGGTACGGACATTCCGCCTTCCGCGTCGAGACATCAGGCGCGACCATCCTGATCGACCCCTATCTCGTCGGCAACCCATCATGGACGAGCGGCTGGGAGGGGCCGGCGGAAGGCGTCACCCATGTGCTTTTGACCCACGGCCACAGTGACCATGTCAGTGGCGCGGTGGAGGTGCTGAAGAAGAGCGGCGCCCAGCTGGTCGCCAATTACGAGATCTGCATGTACCTGGTCGGCAAGGGCGTCGACGGCAAGAAGATCAATCCCGGCAATCATGGCGGCACCGTCGATTGCGGTGCCTTCACCACCACCTTCGTGCAGGCACTGCATTCCTCGTCGTTTGGACTCGATGGCGGCCAGAACGTCTACCTCGGCAATCCCAACGGGCTGGTCCTGCATTTCCCGGAGGACAAGACGCTCTACCATATGGGCGACACCGACATCTTCTCCGATATGGCGCTGATCGAGGAACTGCATGAGCCGAAGATCGGCCTCGTGCCGGTCGGCGACCGCTTCACCATGGGCGGCGCGGTGGCGGCCCTGGCCTGCCGGCGCTTCTTCCACTTCGACACGGTCGTTCCCTGCCATTTCGGCACCTTCCGGATCATCGACGCGACGGCGGAGAAGTTCGTGGCCGGCCTCGAAGGGTCAGGTGTCGACGTAGCCTTGCCAGCGATCGGCCAAACGATCACACTATAGAGCGATCGTTGAAACGATCCCTTGTCGCAAAGGGGAATTAAACCATGGGTTTGAGAGAGACTCTTTGCGTTTCGATGCTGGTCGCTGCGTCGCCCGCATCCGCCGCCGAGGACTTCATCAAGGGCGTTTACCTCCAGACCCAGGAGCTTTGCGCGCAAGCCAAAAAGGACACGCTGCAGACGCTGATTGACACCGGCAATGTCATCTTGTCGGCGGACGGCCTGCAAAGCGTCGAGTATAATTGCGAGTTCGTCCAGGTCACCAAGGCGACGCGCTCGCCGAGCTGGGCGGTCACTGCCATCTGCCAGGAGCCGGGCTTTCTCTTTCCCGATATACTGTCGATTACGCAGATGAACGCGACCCAAATCGACATCGTCTCGGTGCGCCCGACCGCCGACGAAGGCGAGCAGGCCGGCAATGGCGGCAGCTATTATCTGTGCGAGGGTGTATCGCTGCCCTAGGCTGAAATGCCGCCCTGGCATGAACGGGCTCTATCCCCAAGCACGATCGATGTTGCGCGGCACGCGCCACGCCGCTATAGCGCCATCTGGTTTTCCCAAAGGCTAAAGACATGTCCGTTGATCTGCAAACTGTGAAGCGCGTCGCGCGTCTCGCCCGCATTGCGGTGAGCGAGGAGGATGCCGAGCGCATGACCGGCGAGCTGAACGCCATTCTGGGCTTTGTCGAGCAGCTGAACGAGGTCGATGTCTCCGGCGTCGAACCGATGACATCGGTGACGCCGATGGAGATGAAGAAGCGCCAAGACATCGTCACCGACGGCAAGAAGGCTGCCGATATCGTCGCCAACGCGCCGGCCACTGACGAGAATTTCTTCCTCGTGCCGAAGGTCGTGGAGTAGCTGGCCGATGGCAATCGAGATCGCCATCGAAACGCCGCTGCAGGACGATGTCCGCGCTTTGGTCGAGGAGCTCAACGCGACGCTGCTCGAACTGACGCCGCCGGAGCATTGCTACCATCTGACGGTCGAGCAGATGGCTGGCGACGACACCACCGTGTTCATCGCCCGCGACGACGGGCAAGCCATCGGTTGCGGCGCGCTGAAGCGCCATGACGCCCGCGTCGGTGAGGTCAAGCGCATGTACACGCGGCCCTCGCATCGCGGCAGGAAGATCGGCGCCAAGATCGTCGAGCATGTCGAAACGCTGGCGCGCAGCGAAGGGCTGAAGCGCCTGGTGCTTGAAACCGGCGACCGCCATCCCGCCGCCTGGACCGTCTACGAACGCGCCGGCTTCTCGCGCTGCGGGCCGGTGCTGGATTATCCCGATTCCGAGTGGTCGGTGTTTTACGAAAAGAGCCTTTGATGAGCGAACTGACCCATCTGACGATTTCGCAGGCGCGCGCCAAGCTGCGCGCCAAGGAGATTTCGGCCGTCGAAATCACCGAGGCCTATCTCGGTGCCATCGAGCGCGCCAATCCGGTGCTCAATGCCTACATCGTCGTCACCGGCGACAAGGCGCGCGATATGGCCAAAGCTTCCGACGCCAGGCTCGCCAAGGGCCATGGCGGTGCGCTGGAAGGCATCCCGCTCGGCATCAAGGACCTGTTCGGCACCGAAGGTATCCACACCCAGGCCTGCAGCCATGTGCTGGACGGCTTCAAGCCGCGCTACGAATCGACCGTCACCGCCAATCTGTGGGCAGACGGCGCCGTCATGCTGGGCAAGCTTAACATGGACGAGTTCGCCATGGGCTCGTCCAACGAGACCTCCTATTACGGCCCTGTCGTCAATCCATGGCGGCGTTCGCGCCTCGACACGGTGGTGATGCCGACCACGCATCAGGGCGATGGCGGTTTCGTTTCGGCCGGCGGCACCAAGACCGCGCGCACGCTGGACAATGCCCAACTGGTGCCGGGGGGCTCGTCGGGGGGCTCGGCTTCCGCCGTCTCGGCTTTCCTGTGCGCCGGCGCCACCGCCACCGACACCGGCGGCTCGATCCGCCAGCCAGCCGCCTTCACCGGCACCGTCGGCATCAAGCCGACCTATGGCCGCTGCTCGCGCTGGGGCATCGTCGCCTTCGCTTCGTCGCTCGATCAGGCCGGCCCGATCGCCCGGGACGTGCGCGATGCCGCGATCATGCTGAAGTCCATGGCCTCGGTCGACGCCAAGGACACCACTTCCGTCGACCGGCCGGTGCCGGATTACGAGGCGGCGATCGGCAAACCGATCAGGGGCATGAAGGTCGGCATTCCCCGGGAATACCGCGTCGACGGCATGCCGGAAGAGATCGAGGCGCTGTGGCAGAAGGGCATTGCCTGGCTCAGGGATGCCGGCGCCGAGATCGTCGACATTTCGCTGCCGCACACCAAATATGCTTTGCCGGCTTATTATATCGTAGCGCCTGCCGAAGCATCGTCCAATCTGGCGCGCTATGACGGCGTCCGCTATGGCCTGCGCGTGCCGGGCCAGGACATTGTCGACATGTACGAAAAGACCCGAGCCGCCGGGTTCGGTCGAGAGGTCAAGCGTCGCATCATGATCGGCACCTATGTACTGTCGGCAGGCTATTACGATGCCTACTATCTGCAGGCGCAGAAGGTGCGCAATTTGATCAAGCGCGACTTCGAGACGGTTTTTGCCGACGGCGTCGACGTCATCCTGACGCCGGCGACGCCGTCGGCCGCCTTCGGCATCGCTGACGAGGACATGGCCGCCGATCCGGTGAAAATGTACCTCAACGACATTTTCACGGTGACCGTGAACATGGCCGGACTGCCGGGCATTGCTGTGCCTGCCGGCCTCGATGCCAAGGGCCTGCCGCTCGGCCTGCAGCTGATTGGCCGTCCCTTCGACGAGGAAACCCTGTTCCAGACAGCCGCCGTCATCGAGCAGGCGGCGGGAACCTTCCAGCCGGAGAAGTGGTGGTAGCATGCCGCCTCCGTCTCGCATTTCCATCGTCGAGACGGGAAACGAACTGCTGATCGCGAACCCGCCACGCACCTCGGATTTCAGGACAGTCTTTGTCCTGATCGGGGCCGCGATTGTCGCCTACACCGGCTACATGGGATTGACGGATATGTCGTCCGCAACGCTCACCAGCGGCACGCTCGGCCTGCTGTCCTTCGTGGCGGTCATTGCCCTCTTCACCTATTTCCTGGGCAAGGATTTCATCTGGCGGGTGTTCGGCAGGGAAACCCTGCGGCTGACCGACACCGCAGCCGTGCGCTCGGTGAGGGGTTCCTTGCGAAATCGGTGGTCACTGCCTTTGAAAGGGCATCTTAGGGTCGAAATCCTCGACCATACCTATCCCACGGACGAAGTGGGACTGTCGGAAGTCATCAGCTTAACCAACGCGAACGGCGTCCTTGTTTTCGGCAGGGAGTTAAGCCGCCTCGAAGCGGAAGCGGTAGCGAGTGCGGTCGAGCACTTCACCGGCCGTCACAATTTGAGCTGGAGATAGGCAGGCAATGTTCTTCTATCTCTCCAAGGTATTCTGGTTCTTCGTCCAACCACTCAACCTGGCGATCTTCCTGCTGCTTGCCGGCTTGCTCGCGGCGCTGATCGGCCGCCGGCGATTGGCGGCGACGGGCAGTGTGTTCGCCTTCCTGATTCTGGCGCTGTCGGCCTGGACCTCGCTTGGCGCCATGATGCTCAATCCGCTCGAAGAGCGCTTCCCAAAGCCGCCGCTGCCGCGGAAGGTCGACGGCATTGTCGTGCTCGGCGGCGGCTTCGAGGGCGCCATCAACTTGGCGCGCGGCGGCTATGAGCTGAATTCCGGCGGCGACCGCATGGTGGAGGCGGCGATTTCCTTGCCCGGCGCTTTCCCGAGGCGAAAGTGGTTATCTCGGGCGGCACCGGTGAACTGTTCATCGATGGCGAGGGGGATGCGGCCACCGCGCCGCGGCTGCTCGGTGCGCTTGGCGTCGACGCCGATCGCCTGATGCTCGAGAGCAAATCCCGCAACACCTATGAGAATGCCGTCTTCACCAAGGAACTGGTAACGCCGAAATCGGGCGAAACCTGGCTGCTGGTGACCTCCGCCTTCCACATGCCGCGCGCCAAGGCGCTGTTCGACAAGGCCGGCTTTCACACGGTCCCGTGGCCGGTCGACTATCGCACCTCGGGCAAGGAAGGCTTCGGCCTGTTTCGCGACAACGCACCCGATTCGCTGCAGACCACGACCATGGCGATCCGCGAATGGATCGGGCTCGCCGCCTATTGGCTATCGGGCCGGATCGACCAGCTTTTCCCCGGCCCGGGCGGCTGACCGATCACCGCTTGTCGCGCCGCTGAAAAGAACTGGCGCCGCACCAGCACCGCCAGAAGCAGCAGCGTCGACAGCACGAACACGATCGGGTCGACGAACCAGCCGAGATAGCCGATCGAGAAGAACACCGCGCGCAGCCCTGAATTGAAGTGCTTGCCGGCCAGCATGTTCATGCGCGCCGCGCGCCACACCGCCGTTTCGCTGACCGGGTTGCGTGACGCCTCGCCATAGGGGATCGGCACCGCGCCGATCAGGATCGTGCAGTAGTTGAAGAGACGGTAGGCCCAGCCGAACTTGAAGAAGGCGAAGGCCAGGATCAGCACCAGGCCAAAGACCTTGATCTGGAAGGCGGAGCGCGATGAGGTCGCGTTCAACGGCAGGTCGTTCAGCACGGCAAGGACCTGATCCGAGGCGCCAAGCAGCGCGAAACAGCCACCGGGCGCAATCAGCGAACTGGAGGCGAAAAAGGCGGTGCCTTGCTGCAGGCCGCTCATGATGGCGGTGTCGACGATGCGGATTTCGCGCTCGGCCATGGTGCGCATCCAGGCCTCGCGCTGCACGTTCATGGCCATCGTCAACGACACCCGGCTGACCAGTCTGCCGTCGGACGCCAGCGTATGCAGCAACCAGGCGAGCAGGAAGAAAGCCAGCGCCGCCAGATCGGCCGTCGACAGGTGGAAGGAATCGCCCATGCCCCCTTTTACCACAGGCAAAGCGGTCAGTTCGATGCTCCAAAGCATGTCGCCCAGAAGTGAGCTTCGGTTCTGGGACAACGACATGCATTAAAACAAGAACTTAAAGCGCGTCGCATGAATCCGTTTTCAGCGCGACGCGCTTTAAGCCGGTGATGTCGCTGCCGGAGCAAACAAGGTCGGCAGGTGCAGCGCCGCAATCCGCAAAACAGCACAAACATCATGGAAAGTCCTATATGTAGGCCTTGATCTCATTTCCGGAGACGGCGCAGCGTGTTTCTTTCGGTTTTCGACCTGTTCAAGATCGGCATCGGACCGTCGAGTTCGCACACGATGGGACCGATGACGGCGGCGCGGCGGTTTCTCGACGAGATCGCCGGAGATGACTGGCCGCGCCCGGCCGGCGTCAAGGTCGATCGCATTGGCGCCAGCCTGCACGGCTCGCTCGCCTATACCGGTATCGGCCATGGCTCGGATCGCGCCGTTGTCCTCGGCCTTGCTGGCCTGACACCGCAGACGGTCGATCCCGATCAGGTCGAGGGCATCGCCACGCGCATCGCAGCCGAGAAGCGGATATCGCCCCGCGGCCATCCCTCCTACCGCTTCGATCCGGCGACGGATCTGGTGCTCGACCGCAAGACGTCGCTCACCGGCCACGCCAACGGCATGGCCTTCTACGCTTACGATGCCGGCGACCGGCTGCTGCTCAAGCGCATCTATTATTCCATCGGCGGCGGCTTCGTGGTGTCCGAGGAAGAGCTGCAGCGGATAAAGGTGAAGGGCTCGGTGACCACAGAAGGCAAGAAGGTGCCCTATCCCTTCAAGAATGCCGTCGAGATGCTGAAGATGGCAGGCAAAAGCGGCCTGTCTATCGCCGACATGAAGCGCATCAATGAAGAGACGCATATGTCGCGCGAGGAGCTCGACAGCGGCCTCGATGCGATCTGGGGCGCTATGAAGGGCTGCATCGACCGCGGCCTGTCGCAGGACGGCATCATGCCGGGCGGGCTGAAAGTGCGCCGTCGTGCCCGCATGCTGCACGACAAGCTGCAGGAGCAATGGCAGCAGAACAAGCCCAACCCTTTGCTGGCCAATGACTGGCTGTCGATCTACGCCATGGCGGTGAACGAAGAGAACGCCGCCGGTGGACGCGTCGTCACCGCGCCGACCAATGGCGCGGCCGGCACATTGCCGGCTGTGCTGCGTTACTGGCTGCATTTCCACCCCGAGGCCGACCAGCCGAGCATCCGCGACTTCCTGCTCACGGCGGCCGCCGTCGGCGGCATCATCAAGACCAATGCCTCGATCTCCGGCGCCGAGGTCGGCTGCCAGGGCGAGGTCGGTTCGGCCTCGGCGATGGCTGCCGCGGGTCTCTGCGCCGTGATGGGCGGCACGCCCGAGCAGGTCGAGAACGCCGCCGAAATCGCGCTCGAACATCATCTCGGCATGACTTGCGATCCGGTCGGCGGTCTGGTCCAAGTGCCTTGCATCGAGCGCAACGCGCTCGGCGCCGTCAAGGCGGTCACCGCCGCCTCTCTGGCGATCAAAGGCGACGGCGTCCATTTCGTGCCGCTCGACGCCGCGATCGAAACAATGCGCCAGACGGGCCTCGACATGAACGAGAAGTACAAGGAAACCAGCCTTGGTGGGCTCGCCGTCAATGTCGTGGAATGCTGACCGTGCAACGCCACTGGCACTGTGGAGAAGTCGGGCAGGGCCGTTGACGCAATCGCGCGCCGGACTAAACCTTAAGCGATGGCACTCAATCTCCTAAAACTGTGCGTCGGTTGCGACAGCGTCGAGGACCTCGAAGAATGGATCGCCTTCCGCCTCGATGAGCGCCGCCGCGCCGGCGAACCCGCCGAGCACTGGCACACCACCCGCATGGTGCCTACGCGCGGCGCCGAGGTCACCGATGGCGGTTCGCTTTATTGGGTGATCAAGGGCAGCGTGCAATGCCGCCAGCTGATCACTGATATCAGGCCCTTCACGGACGATGAAGGCATCGGCCGTTGCCGCCTGATGCTCGACCTCGACGTCGTGCGCACCGACTGGCAGCCGCGCCGCGCCTTCCAGGGCTGGCGTTATCTCAGACCTTCGGATGCGCCCGCCGATATCGGCAAGGGCAAGGCCGGAATGGTCGAGATGCCGCCGAAACTGAAGCGCGAGCTCGCCGATCTGGGCTTGCTGTAGAGCCAAGGGCGCGGCCGCTTCTCCCAGAGCGTCGAGCGCTGGCCCTTCATCTTGTCCAAGGCTGGACTTGCAAGGGGCCCGACAACGCCACATCTTGCTTCTTATGAGCGACAAGAAGCAGCGCGTGCCCGCAAGGGCCAGTCCTGCGCCGGTCAAGCCTCAATCCAATGCCGGCGAGATCGACGCCTTCATCCGTCAGGCCCGGACGCTTGCCGCGTCCGCGACCGGCTCCGGGCGGCTGATCCTTGCGCTCGACGCCACGATGAGCCGCCAGCCGACCTGGGATCTCGCCACCAAGCTGCAGGGCGAAATGTTCGACGCCGTCGGCAAGGCCGGAACTCTCAGCGTCCAACTGGCCTATTTTCGCGGGTTGGGCGAGTGCCGCTCGTCGGCTTTTGTCGCCGATACTGATGCCCTGAAGCAGCTGATGACGCGGATCGACTGCCGTGCCGGCCACACCCAGATCGGCAAGGTGCTGGCGCATGCGCTAAAGGAAACGGCGGCGGCCAAGGTCAACGCTCTGGTTTATATCGGCGACGCCATGGAAGAGGATATCGACGACCTGGCGCAGAAGGCCGGCAGCCTCGGCCTGCACGGCGTTCCCGTCTTCGTCTTCCAGGAAGGTCATGATTCCGGCGCAGAAAGGGCGTTCAAGGAGATTGCGCGGCTGTCCAAAGGGGCTTGGTTCCGATTTGATCGGCGGGCTGCCGCGACCTTGGCCGGGCTGCTTTCGGCGGTTGCCGTCTATGCGACCGGCGGATTGAAGGCGCTCGAGGCAAGGGACAGGCCGGGAGACCGGCTGCTGATCGAGCATCTCAGGGGCGGCGGGAATTGATGGGCGCTATCATTGCACTTGTTGCACTGTTTCTGGTGCTGCTCGGCGCGGCGACGATCTTTGTCCGCGCCGATGCGCAAAAACTGGCAAGCGGCATGCGCACGCTCGGGCCGGTGCTTCTGGCGCTGGTCGGGCTCGCCGTGCTGGTGGTCGGGCGCGAAGGCATTGCCGGCCTCATTCTGGCCGCGGCCCTTGCCTGGTACGGTTCGATGCGAATGAAGCGGCCGTCGGTCGGGCCGGCGCCCGGCAAGCGCTCGACGGTGCGGACCGCCGCACTGGAAATGGAGCTTGATCACGATACGGGCGGGCTTGAAGGCCTGGTTCTGGCCGGCCGCCATGAAGGCAAGATGCTGGGCGCGATGGGCCTGGCCGAGCTGCAGCAGCTTTACCGCGAACTCCCCGGCGACCCGGAGAGCCGCCAGCTCCTAGAGACGTATCTTGACGGCCGTTTTCCCGTCTGGCGCAAAGACGCTGAGGCGAACGGTGGCGAAGGGCTGGGTGTTGCGCCAGGTGCGGGCGCCATGACTAAGGAGGAGGCCTACAAGATCCTTGGTCTTGAAGCGGGGGCCGCCGCGGCGGATGTCCGCAAGGCGCACCGCCGCCTGATGCAGCGCCTGCACCCCGACATCGGCGGCACGTCTTTCCTGGCGGCGCGGATCAACGAAGCCAAGGACGTCTTGCTCTCCAATCACAACTAGTCTCCTTCGACGCAGTAAATTTCCGGGAGATGGTTCCGACGCCGCCCTACTGTTGGACGGCGTAGCAGGCGATTTTCTTTTTCTTCAGGGCATTGCAGGCATTCCAGGCCGCGTCCTTCGAGCGGAAGCCGCCGAACCGGGCGCGGTAATAGGTCTCGCCATCTTTTTCGAAGGCGACGGTGAAACCGGAAGCAGCCCCAAGAACTTTGGGCGCCAGCTTGGCGGTCTTGTCGAGGAAAGCCTGGGCTTCGGACTGCTTGGGCGACGACGCCACCTGCACCGCCCAACCAGCCGGCACGGAGGCCGTGTTGACCGGGTCGACCGCCTGTGGGGATACAGGCGTGGGTTCGGCATAGGCAGCCACAATCTGCGCAGTTTCGACCTTCGGCGCCGTCACGATGACGGTCTTGACCTTCCTGGTCTTGACGACGGGGGCGGGCTCTTCGACCGCGGCCACCGTCTGTTCGTCGGCAGACTGGCCTTCAGCAGACTGCTCGTCAGCGGATGTCGGATCGTCATTGGACGCTACGGCATCGTCTTCAACGATCGGCTTGCCATCCGGCGTCGGCGCGTCATGCTTGGGCAGGAAGACCTTGGCCAGCGCCTTGACCGGATTGTCGCCGCCGGCCTTGGCGACCAGGGCGCCGCCGCCGCGGGTCGATGCGCGCGGCATGTAGGCGTTGATCAGGCCGGCCATCTGGTTGTCGCGGCTGCGCCCCGAAGTGCCGCCCATGACGACGGCGACGAGGCGGCGGTTGCCATCCGAAACCGACGAGACGAGGTTGAAGCCGGAGGCGCGGGTATAGCCGGTCTTAATGCCGTCGACGCCCTTGATGCGGCCGAGCAGACGGTTGTGGCCATTGATGCGCTGGCGGCCGTAAAGGAAGGAGCGCTGCGAGAAATAGCCGTAATACTGCGGATAATGTTCCCTGAGCGCTATGCCAAGCATCGCCATGTCGTGGGCGGTTGTGAACTGGCCTGGATCGGGCAGGCCGTTGGCATTGCGAAACACGGTGCCGTCCATGCCGAGCGCGCGCGCCTTGGCGGTCATCATGCGGGCGAAATTGCTTTCGCTGCCGCCGAGCAGTTCGCCGAGCGCGGTCGCCGAATCATTGGCCGACTTGGTCACCATCGACAGGATGGCGGTCTCGACCGAAACCGCTCCGCCCGCCTTGACGCCGAGCTTGGTCGGCGGTTCGGCCGCCGCTTTGGCCGAGAACGGCACGGGCGTGTTCCTGCTGATCCGGCCCTTCGCCATGGCCTCGAAGGTCAGATAGAGCGTCATCATCTTGGTCAGCGACGCCGGGTAGCGCCGGCCGTTGGCATCGGACGAATAAAGCACCTTGCCGGTCTTGGCGTCGACGACGATCGCCGAAGACCTGGCGGCCATCGAGGACGCGGCATCCGCAACGACAAATGACATCGCCAAAGCGAGGATCATGATCGTTTTGAGGGAAGATGCGGATTTTGAACCGAAGACCGACAACGCCTGACGCACTGATAGTTCCTTTGAAACTCATTGCCATGGAGGCGGCAAAGGGATCCGACCTCACTTGTCGTCAAACTATCGCGGCCAGCGTTACCAATCCGTTTATGGTAACCGGCGCGTTCACCATTTTCCTCGGGCTTGAGCCTTTCTTTATTCGAATTTTAGCTGTTGCCGGCGCAGCGCGGCCTGATGCCGCTGAAATCTTGACTTTTGTGCAGCGCACAATATATTCTCGTGCATTGCACAACCGCGCTCAGGCAAGGGCGCTTCAAAACGCCAAGGGAAACGTCAAATGACCCAGACCTACGAGGACTTCTCGAAATACGGCAAGGAGTTTGCCGATACCGGATTGAAGAGCTTCACCTCGCTCTCCAAGGGCGCGCAGGCGATCGCCACTGAAGCTGGCGAATACACCAAGAAGAGCTTCGAAGCCGGCAGCGCCGCGGTCGAAAAGCTGTTCTCCGCCAAGTCGCTGGAAAAGGCGGTCGAGATCCAGTCCGACTTCGCCAAGCAGAGCTATGAGAGCTTCGTTGCCGAGGCGACCAAGTTCGGCGATCTCTATGCCGATCTCGCCAAGGAGGCTTACAAGCCCTTCGAATCGATTGTCGCCAAGGCGAAGTAATTTCGCTCGAGAATACCAGGCACGGCCTTTCGGGCTTGCAAAACAGACCCGGTCGCGGATGCGCGGCCGGGTTTTTTCATGCCGGTTTCAATTCCGGGGCTTTGGCGGTTCACGATTTTGAAAATCGCCTCGGTTTGCCCACCTAGCCATATTGTCAGCTAACAAGAAGGGCTTAAAATCGTCCATCGAACACCTACATATCGAACTCGCCATGGGGATTCGAAAGAGGCAGGATTACGTGACTTCAGGTTTGACTGCCACGACAAGCGTGGTGCGGATGCAAAGTGACGGCGACGGCAATGAGGCCGGTCGCGGCACAGCCGTCATTACGCGCACCAAGACCAAGACCAAGAAGCCCAGCCTTTACAGGGTCCTCATCCTCAACGACGACTACACGCCCATGGAGTTCGTGGTTCACGTCCTGGAGCGTTTTTTTCAAAAGGACCGCGAAGCCGCCACACGCATCATGCTTCATGTTCACAATCATGGGGTGGGAGAGTGCGGGGTCTATACATTCGAGGTGGCCGAGACCAAAGTGTCTCAGGTCATGGATTTCGCCCGACAGAATCAGCATCCGCTGCAATGCGTGATGGAGAAGAAGTGAGGTAACATGCCGGCTTTCTCCCAAGGCCTGGAAAAGGCGCTTCACCAGGCGCTGACGCTCGCCAATGAGCGGCACCATGAATATGCAACCCTAGAACATCTGCTGCTCGCCCTCATCGACGACACGGAGGCGGCCGCCGTCATGCGCGCCTGCAACGTCGATCTCGACGAGCTGAAGCACACCGTTCTGACCTATATCGACACCGAGCTCGATAATCTCGTCACCGGCTACGATGAGGATTCCAAGCCGACCGCCGGCTTCCAGCGCGTCATCCAGCGCGCGGTGATCCATGTGCAGTCGTCGGGCCGCGAGGAAGTATCCGGCGCCAACGTGCTCGTCGCCATCTTTGCCGAGCGCGAGAGCCATGCCGCTTATTTCCTGCAGGAACAGCAGATGACCCGCTACGACGCGGTCAACTACATCTCGCACGGCATCGCCAAGCGCCCCGGCGCATCGGAGACGCGCTCGCCGCGCGGCGCCGATGACGAGCAGGGCGGCCAGAACGGCGCCGAGCCGCAGGAGGAAGGCGGCAAGAAGAAGCAGCAGCAGGATGCGCTGACGGCTTATTGCGTCAACCTCAACAACAAGGCCAAGGCCGGCAAGATCGATCCGCTGATCGGCCGCGAGAGCGAAATCAACCGCACCATCCAGGTGCTGTGCCGCCGCTCCAAGAACAACCCGCTCTATGTCGGCGATCCCGGCGTCGGCAAGACGGCGATTGCCGAAGGTCTGGCCAAGCGCATCGTCGAAGGCGACGTGCCCGAAGTGCTGCAGGACGCCACCATTTTCGCGCTCGACATGGGCACGCTTCTGGCCGGCACCCGCTACCGTGGCGATTTCGAAGAGCGGCTGAAGCAGGTTGTCAAGGAGCTAGAGGATTATCCCGGCGCCGTGCTGTTCATCGACGAGATCCACACCGTCATCGGCGCCGGTGCGACGTCCGGCGGCGCGATGGATGCGTCGAACCTGTTGAAGCCGGCGCTGTCTTCGGGTGCCATCCGCTGCATCGGCTCGACCACTTACAAGGAGTTCCGCCAGTTCTTCGAGAAGGACCGCGCTCTGGTGCGGCGCTTCCAGAAGATCGACGTCAACGAGCCGACCATCGAGGACGCCATCGAGATCATGAAGGGCCTCAAGCCCTATTATGAGGAATTCCACAAGGTGAAGTTCACCAACGAGGCGATCAAGGCTTCGGTGGAACTGTCGGCCCGCTACATCAACGACCGCAAGCTGCCGGACAAGGCGATCGACGTGATCGACGAGACGGGCGCCTCGCAGATGCTGGTGCCGGAAGCCAAGCGCAAAAAGACGATCGGCATCAAGGAGATCGAAGCCACGATCGCCACGATGGCCCGCATCCCGCCGAAGACGGTTTCGGCAGACGACGAGAAGGTGCTGCAAGGCCTCGACATCGAGCTGAAGCGCGTCGTCTATGGCCAGGACACCGCCATCACCGCGCTGACCTCGGCGATCAAGCTGGCACGTGCCGGCCTGCGCGAACCGGAAAAGCCGATCGGCTCCTACCTGTTCTCAGGCCCGACCGGCGTCGGCAAGACCGAAGTCGCCAAGCAGTTGGCTGCCTCGCTCGGCGTCGAGCTGATCCGCTTCGACATGTCGGAATATATGGAACGCCACACCGTCTCGCGGTTGATCGGCGCGCCTCCCGGCTATGTCGGCTTCGACCAGGGCGGTCTGCTTACCGACGGGGTCGACCAGCATCCGCACTGCGTGCTCTTGCTGGATGAAGTCGAGAAGGCGCATCCGGACCTGTTCAACATCCTGTTGCAGGTCATGGACCAC
This sequence comes from Mesorhizobium sp. M0029, assembly GCF_040323735.1. NCBI lineage: Bacteria > Pseudomonadati > Pseudomonadota > Alphaproteobacteria > Hyphomicrobiales > Phyllobacteriaceae > Mesorhizobium > Mesorhizobium sp. M0029. Next base: position 96,343 of record NZ_JAMYVF010000002.1, on the reverse strand, counting down.
GGCAAGCTGACCGACCATAACGGCAAGCAGATCGACTTCCGCAATGTCATCCTTATCATGACCACCAATGCGGGCGCATCCGATGCGCAGCGCGCGGCGATCGGTTTCGGATCGACCAAGCGCGAAGGCGACGATGTCGAGGCCATCAACCGGTTGTTCACGCCGGAGTTCCGCAACCGTCTCGATGCGATCATCCCGTTCGGTTCGCTGCCGGTGCCGGTCATCCATCAGGTGGTGCAGAAGTTCGTCATGCAGCTCGAGGCCCAGCTCTCCGAGCGGGGCGTCACCTTCGACCTGTCGTCCGACGCGATCGCCTGGCTGGCCGACAAGGGCTATGATGAGCGCATGGGTGCGCGGCCGCTCGGCCGGGTCATCCAGGAGCACATCAAGAAGCCGTTGGCCGACGAGGTGCTGTTCGGCAAGCTCAAGAAGGGCGGCACGGTGCGCGTCACCGTCGAGAAGAAGGAAACCGGCGAAACCGGCCTGAAGCTCGAATCACTGGCCGACGAAGCCCCGGTGCAGCCGAAGCAGGAGCCGGAAGAGGCGCCGAAAGCCCGCAAGGCGGTGGCCAAGAAGCCCGTCGCCAAGAAGGCGGTGGCGCAGAAGCCTCAGCCCAAGGGCAAGGACGAGCCTGAGCCGAAGGGCAAGGACGGCGGCAAGCGCAGCCTGGTGCCGCAACTGCCGCGCAAGAGCTAAAAAGTTCGCCTATGAAAAAAGGGCCCGGTGACGGGCCCTTTTTCATTGGCTGGCCGGTTTGCCGACACAGCGCCCCTGCTTTTCAGGTCAGATGTTGTTAGGTCAGGCGGCGACGCCCTCGGGTGCAAACTTGCCCAGGAAGTACCCGCACGCCTTCCAGATGGCGATCGAAATCAGAACGCTCGCATAGCCATCCACGGCATAATGCCAGCCAAGGACGACCGAGCCGACCATGATGATTGCGGCGAATGCCCACATCAAAAGGCCGGCCAACCATGAGCGGCGTGTTGCATAAAGCGCGAAAAGCACCGCCATCGCTACATGCATGGACGGGAAGGCGGATATGCCGAGACTGCCTGGCGTCGCCCCGATATAGCCGCTCCACACAATGTCCTGCGTGCTGAGCGCCCAGATCGGATAGATGCGATCGGCGGCGGCGAGTGCTTGCATCAGGGAATGATAGTCGCTGCCCAGCCCCAGTCGCTCGTAAAAGCACGGCCCTGCCGAAGACAGGCCCATCGCCAGGAAAAAACCCGCCAGTATCCACACGAGCATGAAGCTCATCAGGAACTGGTGACGCAGCTTCGTGTCCCTGCGCGTGATGCAAGCGATGAAGACCGAGGCGATAAGGACGACGAACCAGGAATTGTAAGCCAGGTTGAACGATCTTACGGCGAGCGGCGACTGGACGATAAACCATAGCCATTCATGGGGCGCTCGGCCGAAATGCAGCACCCGGTCGGCCTGAGCCAATGCGTGATCCCATGCGAATGGCGAAAGGATCGCGACCGCGCCTTTCAACACACCGAAAGCGGATATGAGCGCAATGCACGCGGCCAGACCATTCAGGCTGTTGGCGTTGCGCTCGGCGTCGCCGAAGACGCCGCCGATCGATCGCAGGAAAGTGCCGAGCGGCTCAGGATCCCGCTTGATGAGTGCAAGGTGAAAAAAGCTGCCGAGTGCGAAGGCGCAGCCACCGATCCAGAAAGCGAAAAGAAGGTATTGGGAATAGTCTTCCAGCACGCCGAAATCCGGCATGTTTCCGGTGCGCAGGCCGACCGCGGCTGCCAAAAGCAGGGCAGCGATGGCCATCGCGTGCAGCAGGCGGTGTCGCCGGTACGCGTCCGCCAAGGTGCGCAGAAAGGCCCGCCCGGCAGCTGCTTTTACCAACGGCTCTGATGTCGCAACCGAATGTTCCACGATTTTGAAAACCCAAACGCATGCCGGTACGGAGCACGTTATCACGGCGTGGTTTGATATTTTCCTAACCGACGTGGTGGATTGTGGCTGAGCGCATCTCCCTGAGGCGCGCGCCACCTCAACCGTTCAGCGCTGCTCGGATCTTCGCCGCGTTCTCCGTCAGCACTTCGGGCTTCTCCATCTGCCCCGTATGCGGCTTGAGCGCGATGCCTTCGAACCGCGGGATGACATGGACATGTAGGTGGTAGACGGTCTGGCCGGACGCCGGTTCGTTGAACTGCAGGATGGTGACCCCGTCAGCGCCGAAAGCCTTTTTGACCGCCAGCGCGACCGTTTGGACCGTGGTGAACAGCCGGCCGAGCGTCGCGGGATCGGCATCGAGCAGATTGCGCGACGGTGCTTTGGGCACCACCAGCGTGTGACCGGGGCCTTGCGGCATCACATCCATGAAGGCGACCACGGCATCATCCTCGTAGATGCGGTGCGAGGGGATTTCGCCGCGCAGGATCTTTGCGAAGATATTGCTGGGGTCGTAGGCCTCGGTCATGGCGGCGCTCCGGGAGTATGCTCCCGGTGTAGCGAAGCTGTCCCGGACCGGCAAGATGGTCAGGTAAGATGGTCAGGTAAGATGGTCAGGCGAGGGCAGGGGCGGATCGCTATTCCTCAAGATCCTTGCGGAACGGCGTATGCTCTTCCAGGATTTCGCCCATCCGCTCGACCTCGCGGCGTTCCCGCCGGAGATAGTCGGCCACAGCATTGCGCAGGCCGGGATGTGCGATGTAGTGCGCCGAATGCATGGTCACGGGACGATAGCCGCGCGCCAGCTTGTGCTCACCCTGCGCGCCGGCCTCGACCACCTTCAGCTTACGCTCGATGGCGAAGTCGATGGCCTGATGGTAGCAAACTTCGAAATGCAGGAACGGGTGGTCCTCGATGCAGCCCCAATTGCGGCCGTAGAGCGCATCGGAGCCGATGAAGTTGATGGCGCCGGCGACATAGCGGCCATTGCGCTTGGCCATTACCAACAGGATATCCTGGGACATGCGCTCGCCGATCAGCGAGAAGAACTTGCGGTTGAGATAGGGCCGGCCCCATTTGCGGCTGCCGGTATCCATATAGAAGGCGAAGAAATCGTCCCAGGCCCTTTCGGTCAGGTCCTTGCCGGTCAGCCGGTCGATCGAGATATCGTTGGCGAGCGCCTCGCGCCGCTCCTTCTTCATCGCCTTGCGCTTGCGCGATGCCAGCGTGGCGAGGAAATCGTCATAGGTCGAAAAGCCTTCGTTGAAGAAGTGGAACTGCTGGTCGGTGCGGTGCAGGAAGCCGGCTGCTTCCAGCGTTGCAACGTCGCTTTCACTGGCGAAGGTGACATGCGCGGACGACACGCCGAGCTTTTCCGTCACCGCCTTCAGGCCCGCTGCGAGACCGGCCTTCACAATGGCGCTGTCCTCGCCCTTGCTGACCAGCAGGCGAGGGCCGGTGACCGGAGAGAACGGCACGGCGCATTGCAGTTTCGGATAGTAGTTGCCGCCGGCGCGTTCGAACGCATCGGACCAGCCGTGGTCGAAGACATATTCGCCCTGGCTGTGCGATTTGAGATAGCAGGGCACGGCGCCCAGCAATCTGCCTTGGGCATTTTCCAGTCTGAGATGATGACCTTGCCAGCCGGTACGCCGCACGGCGCAGCCGGAATCTTCAAGCGCGCTCAGAAAAGCATATGAAACGAGAGGGTTATAGCCATTTTCTGTGTCGCTGCGGGTTGTGCCGGTAAAGCCGTTCCACTCGTCGCAGGTGAAGGCATTGATGCCGGCGGCGACGCGGATGGAAAACTCCGCATTCGCCGTTTGCCCGTCGCCTTCATCACCCTGATCCATGGGGCTTATTTAAGCTCTGTCGGGGCCGCTACAAGTCACGTTTCAGGCACTTCCATCAGGCGACATTGACCAGATCGGGTTCGAACCCTTCGAACGTCATCTGGTCGGCGTATTTGAAGGTGAGATCCACCGCCGGCTGGTCATGCACCGTCCAGGTGATGACAGGCATTTTAAGCCTTTCGCGCACGAAGCTGACGAACGGGTTCGGCAGATCGCCCGCGGCATAGGAGGTGAAGGCGAGGTCATGCGCCAGCATGGCGAAATGCGCCTCGATCAACTGGTTGTCCTTGCCATAGGCCGTGAGCCCGCCCGGAATTCCTGGCGCATCCCTGGGGAAATCGCGGACCAGCCAGTGGTCGAACGACATGATCGCCGCCTTGCCCTTGTAGCGCTCCAGCATCTTGCCGACGCTCGCCACCAGGCCCTCGTCGTAGCCGGGCACGCCCTTCAATTCGACCACCAAAGGCACGCGGCCGTCGACCAGGTCGAGCACCTCCTGAAGTGTCGGCACATGGTCCTTGGTGCCGCCGATCCTGAGCGCCGCCAGTTCCGCTGCCGTGCGCTGCCAGACGAAGCCGTCCTGGCCGGTCAACCGCCTGAGATCGCCGTCATGAATGATGACGGGGACGCGGTCGGACGACAAATGCACGTCGCATTCGATCGCATAGCCGCGCTCGGCGGCAGCAGCGAAGGCCGACAGCGTGTTTTCCCAGCGCGTCTTGTTCATGTCGTGAAAGCCGCGATGCGCCACCGGGCGGGCGGTCAGCCAGGAAAGGTCGGTCATTGTCTTGGTCCTGCTCATGCGACCTCGAAGACGGCTTCGATTTCCACTGCGGCATTAAGCGGCAGACAGGCGGTGCCGACGGCGGAGCGGGCATGCTTGCCGCGCTCGCCAAGGGCCGCGACCAGGAAATCGGAGGCGCCATTGGCGACCAGATGCTGCTCGACGAAATCCGGCACTGATGCAACAAACACGGTAATCTTGACCAAACGCTGGATTTTTTCGAGATCGCCAAGTGCTGCTTTTGCCTGGGCCAAGATGTTGATTGCACAGTACTTTGCGCCTTCCTTGCCGGTTGCCGTGTCGACGTCGCGGCCGAGCAGGCCGCTTGCCTGCAGCTTGCCGTCCTTGAGCGGCAACTGCCCGGCGGTGAACAAAAGATTGCCGGACCTGCAATAGGGCACATAGTTCGCGGCGGGCGCTGCGGCGGCAGGTATCGTCACGCCGAGATCGCTTAGCCGCTTTTCGATTGTTTCACTCATGGTATTTCCCTATTGCTTGGAGACGCCGCGCTGGCCGGGCCGAAATTGCTATTTTTGCCTCGCTTCCGCCACGACTTTTTTTAAGCTGGACCATCTTTACCTGCTGCCTGCCATCAGCTGCGACGATCGGAGCCCCTTATGCGCGCAACGCGCCTTGCCTTCCACGCCGTTCTCTTTCCGGTGCTGTTCTCGATGGCTCCAGCCTTTGCCGTGCCGGCGCTGCAGGCGCATCGCGCCGTCTACGATCTTACCCTCGACAAGGCGTCGGACCGCTCGGGTATCACCGGCATTTCCGGCCGCATGGTCTATGAGTTCAACGGCTCGCCCTGCGAGGGCTATACGGTAAAATTCCGTTTCGTCACCCAGATCGCCACCGGCGACAACACCAGGCTGACCGACCAGCAGACGACCACGTTCGAGGACGCCGAAGGCAAGACCTTCTCGTTCGTGACCAAATCCTTCGTCGACCAGAACTTCGACAAGGAGGTCAAGGGCACCGCCACGAAAGAGACCAAGGGCCTCAAAGTCGACATCGACAAGCCCGAGAAGAACAGCCTGGAACTTGCCACCACCCAGTTCCCGACCCAGCATCTGGTCGAACTGATCGGCAAGGCCGAGAAGGGCGAGAATTTCTACGAAACCAGCCTGTTCGACGGTTCGGAGGATGCCAACAAGGTGATGACCACCACCGTCATCGTCGGCAAGAAGGCCGAGGGCGACAAGGCCGACCCCGAAGCGCCGGCGCTGGCCAAGCTTGCCGGCGACAAATACTGGCCGGTCGACATCGCCTATTTCGACGAGACCGACAAATCGGGCGAAGAGGTGCCGGAATACCGCATCAGCTTCAAGCTGCACGAGAACGGCATCACCCGCGACCTCACAATGGACTATGGCGAGTTCTCGATGACCGGAAAGCTGGTCAACCTGTCGCTGTTCGATCAGACCAAGCCTTGCCCGGTCTCGAAATAGCAACAATGCGGCGCTGGCCACGGCAGGCTTGATGGCAGTACCCGATGGCGGTCTATGTCGATGCGGCGATCTGGAAATGGGCCGGCCATCGCTGGTGCCACCTGATGGCCGACGATACGGACGAACTGCATCGTTTCGCCGCCGAACTTGGCGTCAAGCGTTCGTCCTACCAGGGGCCGCCCAGGACATCGGCGCCGCACTATGACATAACCGGCTTCGAGCGCGACCGCGCGGTGCGGCTCGGCGCCATCGAATGCAGCCGCGAGGAGATCGTTGCGATCTTCAGGCGCGTACGGGTACCCAACGGAAAGGGCCGATCGTGACGCTAATGGCATTCCTGGCTTATTGCCTTGCCATCACACTTGCCGCCGCCACGCCGGGACCGGCGATGTTCACGGTGATCACCAACGGCGTGGCACGCGGCTTCCTGCGTGCGTTCGTCGCCGGAATGGGCATTGCCGCCGGCGATGCCGTGCTGGTCACCCTGGCACTGCTCGGGCTGGTGGCGCTGGCCCAGACCTTCGAATGGGTGTTTCTCCTGTTGAAATACGCCGGTGCGGCCTACCTGATTTTCCTCGGCATCAAGATGTGGCGGGCCGCGGCCGCGCAATCGGCCGCGCAAGGAATCCCCCAAACCGGATTGTCGCGTTCGTTCCTGCTTGGTGCCTCCGTGGCGCTCGGCAACCCGAAGGCGATCCTGTTCCACGCCTCGATCATGCCGCTGATCCTCAACCTCGACACCATGACGTTTGCCGACGGCCTGCTGGTGGTGGCAGTCGTCGTCGGCGCCAATATTCTCACCATGGGCATCTACGCCGCGCTGGCGGGCAGGGCATCCGGCTGGTTCAGGACGCCCGAACGCATGCGGCTGATTAACCGGTTCGCCGGCAGCGCCATGATCGGCACCGGAGCGCTGATTGCCGCACGCTGAGCGATGAAGCACCTCACCGCTTGCGTTTGCAGCGCTTCCCCTCTATATGCGCGCTCATTCCACACACGGACTTTGGTGTCTGCCCGGGAGAAATCCGGCTGGAAACCTCCGGTGGCGTTCGAGGACAAAGTCCAAAAATGCCTGTGTCCGTGGAGGCTAACCGGAAAAGGAACTAAGAATGGCACTGCCTGATTTCAGCATGCGCCAGCTTTTGGAAGCTGGCATTCACTTCGGCCACCAGACCCACCGCTGGAACCCGAAGATGGCGCCTTACATCTACGGCGCCCGCAACAACATCCACATCATCGACCTGTCGCAGACGGTGCCTTTGCTGCACCAGGCTCTGAAGCAGGTTTCCGACACCGTTGCCAAGGGCGGCCGCGTGCTGTTCGTCGGCACCAAGCGCCAGGCGTCCGACATCGTCGCCGACGCCGCACAGCGTTCGGCCCAATACTATGTCAACTCGCGTTGGCTCGGCGGCATGCTGACCAACTGGAAGACGATCTCGAATTCGATCCAGCGCCTGCGCAAGCTCGACGAGATGCTGGCCGGCGAAGCCCAGGGCCTGACCAAGAAGGAACGCCTGAACCTCGACCGCGAGCGCGAGAAGCTCGACAAGGCGCTCGGCGGTATCAAGGACATGGGCTCGACCCCCGACCTGATGTTCGTCATCGACACCAACAAGGAAGCGATCGCCATTCTCGAGGCCAAGCGCCTCGGCATTCCGGTCGTTGCCATCATCGATTCGAACTGCGATCCGGACAAGATCGACTTCCCGATCCCCGGTAATGACGACGCGGCGCGCGCCATCCAGCTCTATTGCGACCTGATCGCCAAGGCTGCCATCGACGGCATCGCCCGCCAGCAGGGCGCGCTCGGCGTCGACATCGGCGCCTCGGTCGAAGCTCCGGTCGAACCGGCGCTTGATCCGGCTCCGGCCCCGGCTGCGGACGCTCCGGAAGCTTGACAATCGAAGGCCGGTTGCGGCCTTCATCATTCTCATATTTGGCACGCTAGACGGACGCATCACCGAGTACCGGTGGTGCGTCGGTGCATTTAAAACAAAGAGGCGACAATGAGCATTTCGGCTGCACAGGTCAAAGAACTCCGCGACTTGACCGGCGCGGGCATGATGGACTGCAAGGCGGCGTTGACGGAGACCAACGGCAACATCGAAGAGGCCGTCGACTGGCTGCGCAAGAAGGGCATTTCCAAGGCCGACAAGAAGGCTGGCCGTACTGCCGCCGAAGGCCTGATCGGCGTCGACTCCGGCGTCCGCGAGGCCGCCATCGTCGAGGTTAACTCCGAGACCGATTTCGTGGCCCGCAACGAGCAGTTCCAGGAGATCGTTCGCAATGTCGCCAAGGTCGCGCTTGCTTATGGCACGACGGAGGCTGTCTCTGCCGCAAAGTATCCGGGTTCGGACAAGTCGGTCACTGACACCATCAAGGACGCCGTTGGCACCATTGGCGAGAACATGAGCTTCCGCCGTTCGGCCAAGCTCACCGTCCCGCACGGTGCTGTCGCAACCTACGTCCACAATGCGGTTGCCGATGGTCTTGGCAAGCTCGGCGTTCTGGTCGCGATCGAGACGACGGGCAATGAGCATGCCGCGAACGCCTTTGGCCGAAAGGTCGCCATGCATGTCGCCGCCACCAACCCGCTGGCGTTGACCGCCGAGCAGATCGATCCGGCAGCGGTCGAGCGCGAGAAGGCGATCTTCGCCGACCAGGCGCGCCAGTCCGGCAAGCCGGAAGCGATCATCGAAAAGATGGTCGAAGGCCGCCTGCGCAAGTTCTACGAGGAAGTCGTGCTCCTCAAGCAGGCCTTCGTGCTCAATCCCGACATCACTGTCGAGCAGGCGCTGAAGGATGCCGAGAAGGATATCGGCGCTCCGGCCAAGATCTCCGCCTATCTGCGCTTTGCGCTGGGCGAAGGCATCGAAAAGGAAGAGACCGATTTCGCGGCGGAAGTCGCGGCGGCGGTGAAGAAGTAGTTTTAAAATAGCCCCTGAAAAGGGGCTTCTCAGCTCAGGCAACTCGGCCGGGTGTCCGCAAGGATGCTCGGCCGATTTCTTGTGCGGTGTCGATGAAGGCCCTGAGCTTTGGCGCCATCGACGCCCGGCGCGGGAAGTAGAGGAAGAGGCCGGGCTCCTCGATCGCCGTTTGCGGCAGGATCTGAACGAGGCGGCCGGCTGCCAATTCCGCGCGCACCAGCGGCTCGAACACATAGGTCAGCCCGACGCCGGCAAGCGCAAGGTCGATCGCGGCCAGCGAATCGGTGACGATGACCGTACCCTTCGTCTCGGCCACGACATCCTTGCCGTCCTCGGTCAGGTCCCAGCGATAGAGTGCGCCGGAGCGCACAAGCCGGTAGCCGATGCAATTGTGGTCCGAAAGATCCGCCACACCGCGCGGACGGCCATGCCGGCCGACATAGGCGGGGGAGGCGACGATCACGGCGTTGAATGGCGGCGTCAGCCGGACCGTGACCATGTCCTGTGCGATCATCTCGCCCAGCCGGATGCCGGCATCGAAACCCTCGCCGACAATGTCCACCAGCCCCTGATCGGTGAGCAATTCGATGGTCACATCAGGATAGCGTTTAGCCATCGCGGCGACCGTGTTGGGAACGTTCAACCTGAGCAAGCCGGAGGGCCGGCCCTTGATGGCGCGGATACGGTCCATCCGGTCGGCGATATCCTGGAGAGCAGGGGCTGCCGTCTCCACCAGCGCCTTGCCGGCTTCCGTCAGCGAGACGCTGCGCGTGGTGCGCGCAAACAGCGGCTGGCCGATCGCTCCTCCACGAGGCGCACCGCATGGCTGACGGCGGATGGGGACATGCCCAGTTCGGCCGCAGCTAGCGCAAAGCCGCCGCGTCGGGCAACGGCGACGATGACAGGCAAATGACTGAGCAGATCCCGGTCCATTCATGCATGATATCGCATAGTCCTTGCGAACACTTCAATCTTCTCGATGCCGACAGGCTGACCCATATTGCCATCACCGATGCACAAAGGAGAAGAGAGATGAATGCCTTGAAAAACGCTACCTTCGCCGCAGGCCTTGCCCTAGCGCCGGTCGATGCCGGCGGCGCCGAGCCGTCCGGTTGGCGCGCGCTCGCCGACGAACGCGCCGTCATCCGCATCGCCGATGCCATCGACCGTGCCGTCGATGCGCAGGACTGGAAGCTTGCCCGCTCCTATTTCGCCGACCGTGTCACCGTCGACTTCAGCAGCCTGTCAGGACAGCCTGCCGCCACCATCCCCTCCGACAATCTGATCGGTACCTGGGCCGGCAACCTCAGGGGCAGCAAGACCAGCCTGCATCTGCGCACCAATCACCAGGTGATCTTTGAGGCGGACGCGGCGACCGTCTCTTCGAACGGCTATGCCTGGAACCGGATGGAAGGCAATGGCGACCCGCTGTGGGAAGTCTGGGGCACCTACGAGCACCATCTGGTTCGCTCCGGGACCGGCTGGAAAGTCGACGGCTTCGTTTTCCGCGCCACGCATGAGCGCGGCAATCCCTGGGTCAAGATGACGCCTGGCCAGTGAGCCGGCGTCAAGAAATCAGGATAGGAAAAACACCATGACCATGAGCTATTACACACTGGGCAACAGCGGCCTGCGCGTCAGCCGGCTGGCACTGGGCACCATGACCTTTGGCACCGAATGGGGCTGGGGCGCGGACAGGGAAACCGCGCGCGCCATGGTCGACGCCTATGTCGAGGCCGGCGGCAATTTCTTCGACACCGCCGACCTCTACACCGGCGGCACAGCCGAAACCTGGCTCGGCGAATTCATCGCCGAGCGGGGCTTGCGCGACAAAGCGGTGATCGCCACGAAATTCACCTTCAACGCGGAGCCCGGCAATCCGAACGCCGGCGGCAATGGCCGCAAGAACATCTTGCGCGCCGTGGACGCCTCGCTGAAGCGGTTGGGCACTGACTATATCGACCTCTACCTCCTCCATGTCTGGGACGGGCTGACGCCGGCCGAGGAGGTCATGCGCACGACGGATGATCTCGTGCGTGCGGGCAAAATTCGCCATGTCGGCCTGTCCGATGTGCCGGCCTGGTATGCTGCCCGCGCGCAGACGATCGCCGAGTGGCGCGGCTACGAGCCGGTGTCGGCCCTGCAGCTTGAATATTCGCTGGCGGAGCGTTCGATCGAAAATGAGTTCGTGCCCTTCGGCACCCGCCATGGCGCAGGAATCATGGTGTGGAGCCCGCTGGCCAGCGGGCTGCTCAGCGGCAAGTACCGGCCGACGCAGGACGGCCATGTCGGCCGGCTCGACGGCTTTCGCAACACCACTCATCCGGGGTTCCAGAAATTCACCGAGCGCAACTGGGCGATCGTGGCGGAACTCGAAAAAGTGGCCGCCGAACTCGGACACAGCATGGCGCAGGTCGCGCTCAACTGGGTGGCAACGCAACCGGGCATCGCCACCGTGATTCTTGGCGCCACCAAGCTGGCACAGTTGCAGGACAATCTGGCGGCGTTGGATTTCACTTTACCCGCCGAGCTTCGCGCGCGGCTGGATACGGTCAGCAAGACACCGCCGCCATTCCCGTACGCCTATTTCGGGTCCGACATACAAGCCCGGGTTACCGGCGGCGCCGTGACCGGCGACAAACCGTTGGGTTATGCGCCGCCGCTGCTGGTCGAGGGCGACGCCGTCAGCATCACCAGCAACTGACGGGCCGCGACGGGAAGGCGGAATTCGGCGAGGGGCGCGGCGTCCCAGCGCGGCGCCCTTCGTGTATCGGAACTCGGCATCGCGCCAGCGGCGGCGCCCGCGCGAGGGCGGCCTGCCCAGGCTGCCACACGCAATCAATGACGAGGTCCAGATGACGGCAAAGCCCCTCTATCGACGTGTCCTGCTGAAAGCCTCGGGCGAAGCGTTGATGGGCGAGCAGCATTTCGGCATCGACGTCTCGGTGGTCGACCGAATCGCCGCCGACATCGCCGAAGCCCGCGCGCTTGGCATCGAGGTCGGCGTCGTCATCGGCGGCGGCAATATCTTTCGCGGCGTGGCGGTGGCATCCAAGGGCGGCGACCGCGTCACCGGCGACCACATGGGCATGCTGGCCACCGTCATCAACTCGCTGGCGCTGCGCACCTCGCTGAACAAGATCGGCGTCGATGCCGTCGTGCTGTCGGCCATCGCCATGCCCGAACTGTGCGAGAGTTTTTCCCAGCGCCAGGCCACCGCCTATATGAACCAGGGCAAGGTCGTCATTTTCGCCGGCGGCACCGGCAATCCGTTCTTCACCACCGATTCGGCCGCGGCCTTGCGCGCCGCCGAGATCGGCGCCGACGCGTTGTTCAAGGGCACCCAGGTCGACGGCGTCTATTCGGCCGATCCCAAGAAGGATCCGAATGCGACCCGCTTCGAGCGCATCAGCCATGCCGAAGTCATCAACAAGGGCTTATCGATCATGGATACCGCCGCAATTGCACTTGCGCGCGAAAACAACATCCCGATAATCGTCTATTCGATCCACGAAAAAGGTGGTTTCGGCGATATTCTGCGGGGCGGCGGCCGTTGCACGATCGTCGCCGACGAATAATCCGGAGTATACTCTCCAAAAAGGGATCAGTTTTCGAAAGAGGGTCGGAATATGGGCCCTAAGCAGTGAACCCGGATCAAACGGGTCGAGGAGACTAAGATGAGTGGTGAGTTCGACGACCTCAAGCGGCGCATGGATGGCGCGATCGCCGCCTTCAAGCACGATTTGGCTTCGCTGCGCACCGGCCGTGCCTCCAGCAATCTGCTCGACGCCATCCAGGTCCAGGCCTACGGCACCACCATGCCCATCAACCAGGTGGCGAACGTGTCGGTGCCCGAGCCGCGCATGATTTCGGTTTCGGTCTGGGATAAGTCGATGGTCGGCGCGGTCGACCGTGCCATCAGAGAATCCAATCTCGGCTTCAATCCGATCGTCGACGGCACCAATCTCAGAATTCCGCTGCCCGAGCTCAACGAGCAGCGCCGCAAGGAACTGGTCAAGATCTCGCATGGCTACGCCGAGAACGCCCGCGTCGCGGTGCGCCATGTCCGTCGCGACGGCATGGACTTCTTGAAGAAGGCCGAAAAGGACGGCGACATCAGCGAGGACGATCAGCGCAAGCGCTCCGATCAGGTCCAGAAGCTGACCGACGAGACGATCAGCACCATCGATCACCTGCTTTCCGATAAGGAAGCTGAAATCATGCAGGTTTAGGGTCGGCCCACACCGGCCCGAAAGCGAGACAATGGCAACGCCCGCGCATGTCGCGATCATCATGGATGGAAACGGACGCTGGGCCAAGGCGCGCGGCATGCCGCGGCTTGCCGGCCATCGCGCCGGCGTCGAAGCGCTGCGCAAGACGGTGCGCGCCGCGCCCGGTCTCGGCATTTCCTTCCTGACCGTCTACGCCTTTTCGTCGGAAAACTGGTCGCGGCCCAAGGCCGAAGTCAGCGACCTGATGGGGCTTTTGAAACTGTTCATCCGCCGCGATCTGGCCGAACTGCACCAGAACGGCGTGCGCGTCAGGATCATCGGTGACAGGGCGGGGCTGCAGCCGGACATCAGGGGCCTGCTGGAAGAGGCCGAATCGCTGACTGCGCGCAATGAATCGCTGACCTTGGTCATCGCCTTCAACTATGGCGGGCGCGACGAGATCGTGCGCACGGCACGCAAGCTCGCAGCCGCAGTGGCGCGCGGCGAGATCGACGCAGAGGCGATCACGGCAGACACTTTTGCCGGCGCCCTCGACACCGCAGGCATTCCCGATCCGGAGCTGGTCATCCGCACCAGTGGCGAGCTTCGGCTGTCGAACTTCCTTCTGTGGCAGGCAGCCTACAGCGAACTGGTTTTTCTGCCTTGCTACTGGCCTGACTTCAGCCGCGAACACCTGGCCGACGCATTGCGCGATTTTGCTGGCCGCGAGCGCCGTTTTGGCGGGCTTGCCGCTCAAGATGTCGCTGCCTCGTGATCGGCGGCGGGATGAACAATCTTCAGCTTCGCATCGTCTCGGCGCTGGTGCTGGCCGCAATAGCGCTTGGCCTGACCTGGTTGGGAGGGCTGTGGTTCCGCCTGCTTTGCGCCGGGATATCGGCGGTCATCTTCTATGAATGGGCGCGCATGTCGCGCCCCTTGGCCGGTGCGACCCTCGGCTTCATTCCCGAAGCGCTGCTTCTGTTTTTCGTCGTCGCCCTGGTTGCAGGCGTGCCGGCATCGTGGCTTCTGTCTCTTGTCCTGGCCATGGTTGTGGTCGCTGCTATCGGCGCCCGTATGCGTGGAGCGGCGCAATGGGATGCAGCCGGTCTTGCCTACGCGGCTTTGTCCGGCTTATCGCTGGCGCTGCTGCGCGGCGGCGACCATCCCGGCCTGGTCGCAATCCTGTTTCTGTTCGCCGTGGTCTGGGCGACCGACATCTTCGCCTATTTCGTCGGCCGCTCCGTCGGTGGGCCCAAGCTCGCGCCATCTATATCCCCCGGCAAGACGCACAGCGGCGCGCTTGGCGGCGCTGTCGGCGGCGTGGCCGCCGGCGTGCTTCTGGCTGCCTCCGCCGGGGCCGGCAATCTTGGCGTCCTCGCCTTGGTTGCGCTGGTGCTGTCGATTGTTGCCCAGGCTGGCGATCTCTTCGAATCCTGGGTCAAGCGCCGCCACGGCCGCAAGGATTCAAGCGCGTTGATACCCGGGCATGGCGGTGTCATGGACAGGGTGGACGGGCTTGTCGCGGCGGCTTTTGCCCTATACGTGATCGGCTGGATTTCGGCGGGCGCCGATCATCCGGCGCAGGGGCTGTTTCCGGCTTGAGTGATATTTCACGGCGAAGAAATGGCGCACGCCACGGATTCGCCTGGATTGATGTCACAGTCGCGGCGACACCTTTTGCCGCGGGTGAATTTGAGGGCATGACTTGAACGAAATTCTTCACGCGTTTTTCAGCACGGAAGGCTTTGTCCTCGGCACGCTGGTGCCGTTTCTGTTCGTGCTGACCGTGGTCGTCTTCATTCACGAAATGGGCCATTACCTGGTCGGCCGCTGGTGCGGCATTGGCGTGAAGGCCTTTTCGATCGGCTTCGGCCCCGAACTTCTCGGCTTCAACGACAGCCACGGCACGCGCTGGAAGCTCTGCGCCATACCGCTCGGCGGTTATGTCAAATTCGTCGGCGACATGAGCGCCACGTCGAGCCAGCCGAGTTCGGAAGATCTGGAAACGCTGACTGACGCTGAACGCAAGGTCGCCTTCCACACGCAACCCATCTGGAAACGCGCCGCCACGGTGGTGGCCGGACCGCTGTTCAACTTCCTTTTGACCATTGCCGTCTTTGCCGTGCTGTTTTCCCTCTACGGCCGCCCTGTGTTTGAGCCGATGGTGGCGGCAGTCACTGCCGGCAGTCCAGCCGAAAGGGCCGGCATTTTGCCAGGCGACCGATTCGTCGCCGTCGACGGCAGCAAGGTTGAGACCTTCGCCGACGTCCAACGCCTGGTCTCAGGCCGCGGCGGCGACGCCATCACCTTCACCATGTTGCGCGACGGCAAGGAGGTCACCGTCGTCGCGACGCCGGAGCCGATGGAGCAGCTGGACGCGCTGGGCAACAAGGTCAAGGTGGCCGTCATCGGCGTCGTCAACAACAAGGATGTCGGCCAGCCCAGGCTGATCACCTACAGCCCTGTCGGAGCAGTCGGCGCCGCGGTCGAGGAGACGGGGCACGTCATTCAGCGCACCGGCCAGTTCCTGCAGCGATTCGTTGTCGGCCGCGAAGACAAATGCCAGCTGGGCGGCCCTATCAAGATCGCCAAGATGTCGGGGCAGGCGGCAAAGCTGGGCTTCCTATGGCTGGTGCAACTCGTCGCCGGGCTGTCCGTCGGGATCGGAATTCTGAACCTTTTGCCGATTCCCCCCCTCGACGGCGGCCACCTCCTGTTCTACGCACTCGAAGCCGTTTTCCGGCGTCCGGTATCGGAGCGGATGATGGAAATGGGATACCGGGCCGGCCTCTTTCTGGTGCTGGGATTTATGGGCTTCGTCTTCTGGAACGATCTGTTTGGGTGCTGAAATCATGAAGAAATTTGGCTTCAGCACCGGCAATGTTGAGACGCCGTTTACCATGCACGGGGGTATGCGTGACGCGAAAGCCACGCATCAGGGTTAAGTAATTACAAATTAACCAGAAGCCTTGCGTGTAGGGAAAATCCGGTTAATACGGTAGGAGAAATTACCGCACGTCCGGTTTTCTCGCCGTGGGGACTTCGAGAAAAGGTACAAAAGCCCGATGAAGGCAGCATCCAAATTTTTGAGCGCCGCGTCCGCGGTGGCTATGTCCGCCGCTCTGGTTGTACCAGGTGCGCTCGCCGTGCAGTTCGTTGCCACATCTGCGGCGCAGGCAGCCGTTGTCTCGAGAGTCGAGGTCAGCGGCAACCAGCGTGTCGACGCCGACACCATCCGCAACTACATCACGATCAAGCCGGGCAAGGCGTTTTCCAGCGCCGATATCGACGATGCGGTCAAGGCGCTGTTCGGCACCGGGCTGTTCTCGGACGTGCAGATCAATCAGGTCGGTTCGACGCTGGTGGTCAAGGTTGCCGAATATCAGGTCGTCAACCAGGTTCTGTTCCAGGGCAACAAGAAGCTCAAGGACAATGCGCTGGCAGTCGCCGTGCAGTTGAAGCCGCGCGGGACGTTCTCGCAGGCAACGCTCGACTCCGATGTCGAGGCGGTGAAGGCTGCCTACAGGCGAATTGGCCGCGATGACGCCACTGTCACGACGCAGATCATGGATCTCGGCGACAACCGGGTGAACGTGGTCTTCAACATCAACGAAGGCGGCCGCACCAAGATCGCCGCAGTCAATTTCGTCGGCAACAGCGCCTATTCGAGCCGTCGCCTGTCCGACGTCATCGCCACCAAGCGCTCGAGCTTCCTGTCCTTCGTGCTGCGTGACGACGTCTATGACGAGGACAAGCTCCGCGCCGACCAGGAATCGCTCCGCCGCTTCTATTACAATCACGGCTATGCCGACTTCCAGGTGGTCTCAGCTGTCGGCGAGCTCGACGACACGACCAACCAGTACACCGTTACCATCACCGTCCAGGAAGGCGACCGCTATACGTTCGGCGACGTCAGCGTCGAGAGCACCATTCCCGAAGTCGATTCGAAGGCGCTGGAATCGGTGGTTCAGACCCGCAAGGGCGACGTCTACAACGCCAAGGATGTCGAGGACACCATCATCGCGCTGACCGAAAAGGTCGCGGGTTCGGGCTATGCCTTCGCCCAGGTGACGCCGCGCGGCGATCGCAACTTCGAGAACCACACCATTTCGGTCGTCTATACGATCGACCAGGGCACCAAGGCCTATATCGAGCGCATCGAAATCCGCGGCAACGACCGCACGCGCGACTATGTCATTCGTCGCGAATTCGATGTCAGCGAAGGCGACGCCTTCAACCAGGTTCTCATCCAGCGCGCGAAGAAGCGGCTGGAAGCGCTGGATTATTTTGAGAAGGTCGACATCTCGACTGTTCCCGGTTCCGAGCCTGACCAGGTCGTGCTCGTGGTCGACGTAGTCGAGAAATCGACCGGCGAGTTCTCTGTCGGCGCAGGTTATTCGACCGGTGGCGACACTGCCGGTCCGTCCGTCGAAGGATCGGTTGCGGAGCGCAATTTCCTCGGTCGCGGCCAGTACATCAAGGTCTCGGCCGGCGGCGGCAAGAATTCGCGCGACTACAGCCTGTCCTTCACCGAGCCCTATTTCCTCGGGCGCCGTATCGCTGCCGGTTTCGATATCTTCCAGCAGACGCGAAATTATTCGGACTACGACAGCGAGACGCTGGGCGCGACGGTTCGCTTCGGCCTGCCGATCACCGATAATATCTCGACGCAGCTAGCGTACAATATCGCGCAGGAAAAGTATAAATATGATGATGACTGCTTGACCAGCGGCGCCTATGATCCCTCGAAATGCGACGTTTCTGCCGCAATTCGAGAGGGTATTGATGAAAGCCCTTGGATCAAATCGTCCGTCAGCCTCGGCTTGGTCTACAACACCATAGACGACATGAAGAGCCCGCATGAAGGCATCTACGCTACCACGACCGTGGAAGCGGCCGGCCTTGGTGGCGATGCCAAATTCGTCAAGGTTACCGGTCGCGGCACTGTCTACCAGACGCTGTCCGAACAGCTGGATCTGGTCGGCCTGATCTCGGGCGGCGCTGGCCATATCGCGGGCTATGGCGATAATGGCCTGCGTATCTTCGATCAGTTCAAGAGCAGCGACCGCATGATCCGCGGCTTCGAGTATGGTGGCATTGGCCCTGTGGATATTGCAACAGGTGACCACCTCGGCGGCACCACCTATTTCAATGCTTCGGCGGAAGCTCAGTTCCCGATACCGGTCATTCCGGAAAGCTTTGGCGTGCGTGGCGCTGTGTTTGCTGATGCCGCCACACTGTACGGCAGCAAGATTGATACTCCTGGCGTCACTCAGGCCTCGGTTGATATGAAGTTGCGCGCGTCGGTTGGTGTCGGCTTGTTGTGGTCATCGCCCTTCGGCCCGATCCGCATCGACTACGCGATGCCCGTCAAGAAGGAAAAGACCGACGACGTGCAGGAATTCAACTTCGGCATGTCGAGCCGCTTCTGATCTTGCGGTAACGATGCTTCCGGGCCGTTGGGGTCCGGAAGAGAATTGATCCGACCTAGCTGGATATTGCTTCTGGAATGACCGATCCGGTGTTCTTCGCGCCATCACGCCGGTATACGGCCGGCGAAGTCGCGAATCTGACCGGCGCATCGCTTGTCGATTCCGATCTTGCCCACATATCGATCGATGCGTTGGCGCCAGCGAACGAAGGCGGCGAGGGTGCGCTCGTCTTCGTCGACGGCAAGCGCAATTTCGCGCTGATGCAGTCGCTGAAGGCGGCGGCCGTGTTTTGTCCCGCCGAGTTCGCGGGCAAGGCGCCGGCCGGCATCGCGGTTCTGGTGCATCCGCGCCCGCAGCAGGCCTTCGCCATGATCGGCCGGCTGCTGTTCCCGACAGCGGCTACGCCGGGGCCGATGACCAGCGAAACCGGGGTCTCGCCGCAAGCTCATGTCGATGCCACGGCGCATATCGAGGCCGGGGCGATCATCGAGGCCGGAGCGGTCATCGGCCCCCGCGCTTCCATCGGCAGCGGAACGGTCATTGCCCCCCACGCCGTTATCGGTCCGTCATGCCAGATCGGCCGTGACGGCTACATTGGGCCGGGTGTCAGTGTTCAGTATGCGCTGATCGGCAACCGCGTCATCATTCATGGCGGCGCCAGGATAGGCCAGGACGGCTTCGGCTTTGTCGGCGGCGCCAAAGGCCCTGAGCGTGTGCCGCAGGTCGGCCGCGTCATCATCCAGGACGATGTCGAAATCGGCTCGAACACGACCGTCGATCGCGGCGCCATGTCGGATACGGTCATCGGTCAGGGCACCAAGATCGACAATCTGGTGCAGATCGCCCATAACGTTCGCATCGGCCGCAATTGCATTATTGCCGGGCTCTCTGGTATTTCCGGCTCCGTCACCGTCGGCGACGGTGTCACCATGGGCGGCGGCGTTGGCCTTGCCGATCATTTGACCATCGGATCAGGGGCCAAGCTTGCTGCAAGAAGCGGGTTCATGAGCAACGTGCCGGCGGGCGAGATCTGGGGAGGCTATCCGGCGCAGCCGATGGCGGAAGCCATGCGCGAGATCGCCATGCTGAGGAAGCTCGCCAGGACGCGCAAGCAGGGCGAAGGGGGAAGTAGCTGAGATGGTGCCGGCGACGCTCGAAGCGGTCGATATATTGGGGTTGATGAAGCTTTTACCGCATCGCTATCCCTTCCTGATGATCGATCGCATCATCGAAATCGACGGCAATGATTCTGCCATCGGCATCAAGAACGTGACCATCAATGAGCCGCATTTCCAGGGCCATTTCCCGGATCAGCCGGTGATGCCGGGCGTGCTCATCGTCGAGGCCATGGCGCAGACCGCCGGGGCGATCTGCATCCGTAACCTCAACACGGAAAAGCCGTCGCTGGTCTATTTCCTGACCATCGATAATGCGAAATTCCGCAAACCGGTCGTCCCGGGCGACCAGTTGAAAATCCACGTCAAGAAAATCAAGATGCGCGGCAACCTGCTCAAATTCGCCTGCGAGGCCATGGTGGAGGGCACAAAGGCCGCCGAAGCCGAGATCTCGGCAATGATGGTTACCGGCTGACGGTTCGAAATGCTCATGAAAATACAGACTTCAATCCACCCCTCGGCCGTCATCGAGGCCGGCGCGCAGATCGGCGAAGGCGCCGCAATAGGACCTTTCTGCTATGTCGGCGCTGACGCCGTGATCGGTGACCGCGTCGAACTGGTCAGCCATGTCTCGGTGCTGGGCGCGACAACCATTGGCGCCGCGACCAAGGTCTATCCAATGGCGACACTGGGCGGACCGCCGCAGAACACCAAGCACAAGGGCGGCCGCACCACTTTGGTCATCGGCCAGAACTGCACGATCCGCGAAGGCGTGACCATGCATCTCGGCACCGATTCCAGCCGCGGCGAGACGACCGTCGGCGACAACGGCAATTTCCTTGCCTATGCCCACATTGCCCATGATTGCGTCGTCGGTAAAAACGCCACCTTCGCCAATGGCGCGACCCTGGGCGGCCATTGCGAGGTCGGTGACAGCGTCTATATTGGCGGCCTCAGCGCCGTTCATCAGTTCGTGCGTGTTGGTGACAACGCCTTTCTCGGCGGCTGCTCGGCTTTTGTCGGCGATGTCATTCCCTACGCCATTGCGGTGGGCAATCGCGCCAGCCTGCGTGGACTCAACATCATCGGCCTGAAGCGCGCGGGGTTGCCGCGCGCCGAAATCTACCTGCTGCGCAAGGCTTACAAGACCATCTTCGACCGCTCCCGCACTGTCGGCGAGAACATCGAATTCGCCAAGGCCGAGTTTGCGTCGTCGCCGACGGCCATGAAAATCATCGATTTCATCACCAGTCGCGGCAAGCGGCATTTTGCCGTCCCGTCGCTTAAGGGTGGCGACGGCGACGATGCCGATGACGAGGGCTGAGGCCACTTCAACGGGCCTCGATCTTGCGCCGGACGCCAGGGTCGGCATCATTGCCGGCGGCGGTAGCTTGCCGGTCGAAGTTGCCGCCGGCCTGGCGGAGGCCGGACATCCGCCCGTCATCATCCTGGTCGAAGGTCAGGCCGACCGTCAGTCCGAGCTCACAATCTATGAGCATGAAAGCCTTGCGCTGGAAGACATCGGCTCGCTGGTTGCGTTGCTGAGGCGCCGGCGGATCACCCATCTTGTGCTTGCCGGCGAGATCAGGCGCAGGCCGCGGTTGGTCGACATGCGTCCGAACCTTGGGCTACTGGCACTTATACCCTCGCTCGCCATGGCGCTTGCCCGCGGCGATGACGGGCTGTTGAAGATATTGACCCGCGGCCTGGAGGCACGGGGCGTCAAGGTTGTCGGTGCACATGAAGTCGTGCCCCGGCTCGTCGCGGCCGAAGGGCCGCTGACCAAAGCAGTGCCGCGAAAGTCCGACTGGCGCGATATCGAGGCGGCACACGCGGCGGCAAAGGCCATCGGCGCGCTCGACATTGGTCAGGCGGCAATTGCCATCGGTGGCCGCACTGTTGCCCTGGAAGGCGTCGAGGGCACCCACGGACTGCTCGAGCGGACGCAGCAGTTGCGCGGCCATGGCAGGCTGGCCGGCAAGACGCGCGGTGTCCTGGTCAAATGCGCCAAGCCTGGCCAGGAATTGCGTGCCGATCTGCCATCTATTGGCCCCCAGACCGTCGAGGCGGCGCATGCCGCGGGGCTCGCCGGCATTGCCGTCGAAGCCGGCCGTTCGCTCATCCTCGAAGGCCCCGCCGTTCTCGCGCGCGCCAATGCGCTCGGCCTGTTCGTGTTCGGCCTGCCGGCTGCGGAGTCTGTCCATGGCAGGTGAGAAGCCGCTGAAGATTGCCATCGTCGCCGGTGAAGAATCCGGCGACCTGCTGGGCGCCGACATCGTGCAGGCGCTGAAGCGCATGACCGGGCGCGAGGTGCAACTCGTCGGCACTGGCGGGCGGCATCTGCAGGCGCTCGGACTGGCGCCGCTGTTCGACGGCGCCGAGATCGCGCTGATGGGGCTCAGCGCCATCCTGCGTGACTTGCCGCGCCTGATGCGGCGGATCAGCCAGACGGCAAGTGCTGTTGCCGCCGAAAAACCCGACTGTCTGATCACCATCGACAGCCCCGATTTCTCGCTGCGCGTCGCCAAAAAGATCCGCGCCGCCGATCCGTCGATCCCGATCGTCCATTATGTCTGCCCGAGCGTCTGGGCGTGGCGGCCGGGTAGGGCGGCCGCGATGAAGCCGTATGTCGACCACATACTGTGCATCCTGCCTTTCGAGGTAAAGGAGCTCAGCCGTCTCGGCGGCCCGCCCGGCACTTACGTCGGACATCGCCTCACGCATGATCCAGGCGTGCTGGGCGCGGCCAGGGCGCAAGCCCAGCCACGCGATCTCTCGGCCGATCACGTCAAGACGCTGCTCGTCCTGCCAGGGTCGCGGCGCGGCGAGGTGAGCCGGCTTATCGGTCCGTTCGGCGAGACGGTGTCGGCGCTGCGCGCGCGTGGCCACCGGCTGCGGCTGTTGCTGCCGACGGTGCCGCATGTCGCCGAACTGGTCAAAACATCGGTGGCGCGCTGGGATCAGGAGCCGGAAGTCATCCTCGATCCCGAGCGCAAGTGGCAGGCCTTCGGCAAGGCCGATGCGGCGCTGATCGCGTCAGGAACGGTGTCGCTGGAACTGGCGTTGTCGGGTGTACCGATGATCTCTTGCTACAAGTTCGATCCGATCATGCTGATGGCGCAGAGCCTGATCACGGTGTGGAGCGCCGCTTTGCCCAACCTTATTGCCGACCGGCCGGTCGTGCCGGAAAGCTACAACCAGTATGTGCGGCCGCACTATCTGGCGCGGCAACTCGAGGCACTGTTTTCAGACACCGCCTACCGCGCCTGGCAAAAGGACGGCTTTGCCGAAGTTGCCAGGCGCATGGCCACCGACAGGCCCTCCGGCGACATCGCCGCCGATGTCGTTCTTCGCCACATCGGGAGAGCGAATAGGCCTTAGTGAATAGTGAATAGTGAATAGTGAACAGTGAACAGTGAACAGTGAACAGTGAACAGTGAACAGTGAACAGGATTAACGCGCTCTCGCCTATAATCAAGCTGCTACTTACTACCTGCTACTTACTACCTGCTATTCACTACTTACCATTCACCCTGTTTCACCTTTTCGCAATCGGCACGTAGTCGCGTTCCGGCGCGCCGGTGTAGAGCTGGCGCGGACGGCCGATCTTCTGGTGGG
Organism: Mesorhizobium sp. M0029; assembly: GCF_040323735.1. Classification (NCBI taxonomy): domain Bacteria; kingdom Pseudomonadati; phylum Pseudomonadota; class Alphaproteobacteria; order Hyphomicrobiales; family Phyllobacteriaceae; genus Mesorhizobium; species Mesorhizobium sp. M0029. The sequence continues at coordinate 73,041 of NZ_JAMYVF010000002.1, read as the reverse complement.
GATCCTCGATCATTTCCTTCCACTGCGCGATCCAGCCGACGGTGCGCGCGACCGCGAACAGCACGGTGAACATGGTGGTGGGGAAGCCCAGCGCCTTCAGCGTGATGCCTGAATAGAAATCGACGTTCGGATAGAGCTTCTTTTCGATGAAGTAGGAATCGGTCAGCGCGATCTTTTCCAGCTCCATGGCGATGTCGAGCAGCGGATCGTCCTTGATGCCGAGTTCGCCGAGCACCTCATGCGCCGTCTTCTGCATGATTTTCGCACGAGGATCGTAGTTCTTGTAGACGCGATGGCCGAAGCCCATCAGCCGGAACGGATCGTTCTTGTCCTTGGCGCGGGCGATGAATTCGGGGATGTGGTCGACATGGCCGATTTCTCCCAGCATGTTGAGCGCCGCCTCATTGGCGCCGCCATGCGCCGGGCCCCACAGGCAGGCGATGCCGGCGGCGATGCAGGCGAACGGATTGGCGCCCGACGAGCCGGCAAGCCGCACCGTCGAGGTCGAGGCGTTCTGCTCGTGGTCGGCATGCAGGATGAAGATGCGCTCCATGGCGCGCGCCAGCACCGGGTTGATCTTGTATTCCTCGCACGGCACCGCAAAGCACATATGCAGGAAGTTGGCGGCGAAGTTCAGCTCGTTCTTCGGGTAAATGAAGGGCTGGCCGATATGGTATTTGTAGGCCATAGCCGCAATCGTCGGCATCTTGGCAATCAGCCGCATCGAGGCGACCATGCGCTGGTATGGGTCCGAAATGTCGGTGGAGTCGTGATAGAAGGCCGACAGCGCGCCGACCACGCCGCACATCACAGCCATCGGATGGGCGTCGCGGCGAAAGCCGGTGAAGAAGCGCGACATCTGCTCATGCACCATGGTGTGGCGCGTTACCCGGTAGTCGAAATCGTCCTTCTGCGCCTTGGTCGGCAGTTCGCCGTAGAGCAGGAGGTAGCAGACTTCGAGGAAGTCGCCATGCTCGGCCAGCTGGTCGATGGGATAGCCGCGGTGAAGCAGGATGCCGGCATCGCCGTCGATGAAGGTTATCGCCGACTCGCAGCTCGCCGTCGAGGTGAAGCCGGGATCGTAGGTGAAGGCGCCGGTGGTGTTGTAGAGCGCACCGATGTCGATGACGTCGGGCCCGACCGAGCCGCTCCGCACCTTGAATTCATGCGTCTTGCCGGCCAGTTCGAGCGTGGCAGTCGACGGGTGCGTCGTCTTGCTGCCGGTTTCCAGTCTCGTCGCAGCTTCGCTCATTCTCAAACTCCTTCATGTTCCTCATGCCGGCAAGGCAATTCCTGCAAACGACACGTCGAAATCACCGGAATGCGCGAACTCGCCACCGCATTTTGGGAGGTGCGTGCCAGATTGGGCCAAGGCCTAATGTTGCACTGCGAAACCCGCCTTTCAATGCCAATCTTTTTGGGCCAGCTCGCTCCTAATCGATTTGATCCGCAATCCGCGCCAGGCTTTCCTCGCGGCCAAGCACGGCAAGCACGTCGAACACGCCGGGCGAGGTGCTACGGCCGGTAAGGGCCGCCCGGAGCGGTTGGGCCACGGCGCCGAGCTTGTGGCCGCCGGCCGCTGCGAACTCGCGCACCGCGGCTTCAGCCGCGGCAGCCGACCAATCGCCCGAAACAGTCTGCAAAGCGGCATGTGCGCCGCGCAGGATCGCGCGCGCGTCGGCACTGAGCAGTGCTGCCGCCTTCTCGTCGATCGGCAGCGGCCGCTCGACGAACAGGAAGGCCGCGCCATCGGCCAGTTCCACCAGCGTCTTGGCGCGCTCTTTCAGGCCCGGCAAGGCGGCCAGCAGCTGCGCCTTCCTGGCGTCGTCGAGACGGGCGGCGATAGCAGATCCGCCTTCGAGGTATGGCAGAGTGGCGACGAAAATGTCGAACAGCTCGGTATCGGCCATCTTGCGCATATGCGCGCCGTTGATTGACTCGAGCTTGGCGAAGTCGAAGCGCGCCGCACCCTTGTTGACATCGCCGATGTCGAACCACGAAATCATGTCCTTGATCGACATGATCTCGTCGTCCCCATGGCTCCAGCCGAGCCGCGCCAGATAGTTGAGCAGTGCCTCGGGCAGATAGCCCATGGCGCGATAAGCCTCGACACCGAGTGCGCCGTGCCGCTTCGACAGCTTGGCGCCGTCGGCGCCGTGGATCAGCGGGATATGCGACATCGACGGGACGTCCCAGCCCATGGCGTTGTAGATCACCGTCTGGCGCGCGGCGTTGGTCAGATGGTCGTCGCCACGGATGATGTGGGTGACGCCCATGTCATGGTCGTCGACGACGACGGCATGCATGTAGGTCGGATTGCCGTCCGAGCGCAGGATGATGAAATCGTCGAGGTCCTTGTTGGGGAAGCGCACCTCGCCCTGCACACGGTCGTGCACCACGGTTTCGCCCTCGGTCGGCGCCTTGATGCGGATGGCGCCCTTGACGCCGGGAGGCGCCTCCGAGGGGGCACGATCGCGCCACGCGCCATTGTAGCGCGGCGGCAAGCCCTTGGCGCGTGCGGCCTCGCGCATCGCCTCGAGCTCGGCAGGCGTCTCGTAGCTGTAATAGGCCTTGCCCAGGCGCACCAGCTCCTCGGCCACCTCACGGTGGCGTGGCGCGCGCTCGAACTGCGATATGGCCTCACCGTCCCAGGAAAGGCCGAGCCAGGTCAGCCCATCCAGAATGGCCTGTGTCGCCGCCTCGTTGAAGCGTTCGCGGTCGGTGTCCTCGATGCGCAGCACCATCGTGCCGCCGGTGTGCTTGGCGTACAGCCAGTTGAACAGTGCGGTGCGCGCGCCGCCTATATGCAGATAGCCGGTGGGCGAGGGGGCAAAACGGGTGACGACCGTGTCGGACATGGAACTCTCGGGAACCTTGGAAAGCGGAGCGTGATCGCGCGGACTTTCGCGCTTTGCGCGTTCATGTAGCATAGGGGGTCTGGGGCGCAAGGGGCAGACCCGATGGCTGGACGTGGCCGGGGCACGTCGGCAATTATCGGTTGCGTCAACTGGCGCTGGAGCCTCGTAGCACAAAATCTGTTCGCACCCTCCGCGCAACCTTGTTTGGCAGCAGCGTCAATGTCTGGGTTTCATTCGGCTGCAGCGTCCGTCACAGTGGCTGGAACATCGCTGCGACGGTGGTAGCCCCCTCTGACGAGCGGACATTTCTTCACGGATGCGGCACTGCCCGACTACAACGCCGCCGTGACAGCGTTGGCTTGGTCACGCATATTGACCTTTCTGCAATCATTATCGTGAACACCGCAACTGTGTGCAGGCCGGTCTCGCCACGAAGGAGGCATGATTGAAAGAAGGACTACCGATGACCGAAAACGCCGACCATACGGAGGGTGATCCGTTCTACCATGGTACCCGGGCGGATTTGAAACCCGGGGATCTGCTGAGCGTCGGCCACCCTTCCAATTTCAGAGGTAAACCACTGTCATGGATCTATTTCACCCAGACACTGGAAGCCGCCATCTGGGGAGCAGAGCTTGCAACGGGTGACGGTCGTCAAAGGATTTACATCGTAAAGCCGACGGGGTTTTTTATGGATGACCCTAACCTGACCGACAAAAAATTTCCCGGTAATCCGACGAAATCCTACCGCTCCCGTGATCCGTTGCTCATCCTGGGTGAACTCGGTGAATGGCAGGGTCATACACCGGAACAATTGAAGGCAATGCACGATGGGCTTGCTCGCCTGAGAGCGGAGGGCCAGGATATGATTGAGGATTGAGCGTCCTTGCCAGGTGATGGTCGATTCCGGCGCGGTGGACGTGATCACGCGGACTTTCGCGCTTTGCGCGTTCATGTAGCATAGGGGTCTGGGGCGCAAGGGGCAGACCCGATGGCTGGACGTGGCCGGGGCACGAAGGAAGGCGAAGGCGCCGAGGCAAGCGTCAGCGAACGCTCGCTGTTTGCCGATAGTCCCTATGCCGAGCCGCTGCCCCTCGCGCTGCCTGAGCCGCATCCCGGCGTCGCGCCTGCGCTGCCCGGTCACGCGTTGCCGGCGCAAGTCACAGCGCCCGGATCTATCGCCCGTCTGCGCAGATGGCTTCGCCGTCCGTCATGGCCCGCGCTCCGCCGCAGCCTTGCCGTGGCCGCCAACACGGAGCTCGACCGGGGCGTCGCCTTCCTGCTGGTGCCGGTTTTCCTGGCGGCCGGCGTCATCATTTATTTCTCGCTGGCCGGCGAGCCCGGCTTTGCGCAGCCAATCGCCATTGTGGTGCTGGCGACATGTTGCGCCCTCGCCACGCGATCGCGGCCGAGGACGCATCTGTTCTGCATGGCCGCGATGCTGTGCGCGCTCGGCGTCGTCGCCGCCAAAGTCGAGACTTGGCGCGCCGGAACGCAGATGCTCGGCTCCGAGATTCAGACACGGCTGACCGGCCGCGTCGTCAGTCTCGAACAGATGGAAAGCGGCCGCATCAGGCTGACGCTCGATGTGGTTTCGACCGCTTACCCCGAGCTGCGCTACGCCCCGGAGCGGGTCAGGCTCTCGGCGCGGACCGTTCCCGCCGATATGACCGCCGGCTCCCTGATCACCGGCTATGCCAGGCTGTTGCCGCCGACCGGTCCGGTGCGGCCGGAGAGCTACGATTTCTCCTTCGACAGCTATTTCACCGGTATCGGCGGCAGCGGCTTCTTTCTCGGCAATCCGAAAACCATTGCTACGCAGGGACCGCCGCCGCTGACCGCGCGGCTCTCCTCGGCAATCGAGAACGCGCGCGAAAACATTGCCGACCATATCAGGGGCAAAATCGGCGGCGCCGAAGGCGAGATTGCCGCGGCGTTGATTGTCGGGGTGCGCGCCGGCATCCCGGACGAGGTCAACGAAGCGATGCGGCGCACCGGCATCTACCACATCATCTCCATCTCCGGCCTGCACATGGCGCTGGTTGCCGGCACCATCATGGCGTTGCTGCGTGGCGCCTTTGCGCTGTTTCCCGATTTCTCTTCGCGCCGCCCAGTCAAGAAATATGCAGCAGTGGCAGCACTCGTCTCCATCGCCGCCTATCTCGTCATTTCAGGCGTCGTGGTTGCCGCCGAGCGCAGCTTCATCATGCTGGCGGTCATGCTTGTCGCCGTGCTGTTTGATCGCGCCGCACTCACCATGCGCAATCTGGCGATCTCCGCCATTGCCGTCATCCTGGTGTCGCCGCACGAGGTGGTCGGTCCCAGCTTCCAGATGTCGTTTGCTGCCACCGCCGCCCTTGTCGGCGCCTATGCCGGCTGGGCCGATTACCGCGCCGACAAGGTGAGAACGCCGCCGGCAAAGCGCTCCTTCGTCGGCTTCCTGTCGCGAAAATTCGCGCTGGCCATGGGCGGCCTCGCCATGACCTCGATCATCGCCGGCAGTGCAACCTTGCTGTTCGCCATCTGGCATTTTCAGCGTGTGTCGCCGCTCAGCCTGATCGCCAATCTGGCCGTGATGCCGATTGTTTCGTTGATCGTCATGCCTTTTGCCGTGCTCAGCGCACTGGCGATGCCGTTCGGCGCCGACGGGCCGTTCCTCTATGTGATGGGCAAGGGTCTGATGGCGATGATCGCTATATCGGCCTGGATTTCCGAGCGCTCGCCGGTCGACGCCGTCGGGCTGATCTCCATCCGCTCGGTGCTGTTAGTGGCGGTCGCCCTCGTCATCGCCACCATGGCCACCACCTGGCTCAGGTTGGCGGCCGTGCCTTTCGCGCTGGCCGGCCTGTTGACGGTGCCGCAGGTGCTTACGCCAGACGTGCTCATATCCGAGGATGCGCATCTGGTGGCCATGCCGATCGGTGGCGGCGAACTCGCCCTCAACCGCGAACGCTCCAACGAATTCACCACGGACAATTGGAAACGGGCGCTGCGGGCCGAAACCATTATCCCACCTGAGATTTTCGAGGCAACAGATACGCGGTTCGATCTCGATCCGCTCGATCTGCCGCCCGGCTCGCCCTTCTATTGCACCGGCGATCTCTGTATCGCCCGGCACCCTTCCGGAGCCATTGTAGCGCTTGCGAAAGACCGCAAGACGGCGCGGCCGGCCTGTGCCTTCGCGAGCCTGATCGTCATCGATGACGCCACCGCCTACAATCCGTGCCGCGACCCGCTGGTGCTGGTCGTGACGAAGAAACAGCTGGCCCGCGACGGCAGCGCCGCCGTCTTCTTCGATCCGCAATCGGCAGCTGCAGCGCCAACCATCCGCTTCGCCGTCGACAAGCCGTATCGCCCCTGGCACGAGCAACGCCGCTTCTCCCGCGAAGCGCGCGGCCTGCCGCCTTACAACCAGCGTGAAAAGTACAAACCCAAGCCGGCTCAGTAGCGCCGGATCAATCCGACAAGCTTGCCCTGCACCTTCACCCTGTCCGGTCCAAAAATGCGGGTCTCGTAGGCCGGGTTGGCGGCTTCCAGGGCGATCGAGGCGCCCTTGCGGCGGAAGCGTTTCAGGGTCGCTTCCTCATCGTCGACCAACGCCACCACGATCTCGCCGGGGCTGGCTGTGTCGGCATTGCGGATGATGACCGTGTCGCCATCGAAAATGCCGGCCTCGATCATCGAATCGCCCTTGACCTCGAGCGCGTAGTGTTCACCGCCCATGATCATGTCGGGCGGCACCGAGATCGAATGGGTCTGATGCTGGATGGCGTCGATCGGCACACCGGCAGCAATGCGTCCCATCACCGGGATCGACACCGCCGAAACGGCGTCGTCATTGCCGGCCGACATCGAACGCGACGGCGAGCCCGGCTTGATCTGGCGGCCGATACCGCCTTGGCCCATCGCGCCTTGTCCTTGGCCGCCTTGCCCTTGGCCGGTTTGACCAAGACTGCCCTGAATGACGCTCGGCGAAAACTTCCTCGCCGCATTGAGGCCTGGTGCGATCGAGTCGGGCAGCCGCAGCACTTCCAGCGCGCGCGCCCGGTTCGGCAGCCGGCGAATGAAACCGCGCTCCTCAAGCGCCGTGATCAGGCGGTGGATGCCGGACTTGGAGGCGAGGTCAAGCGCTTCCTTCATCTCATCGAAGGACGGCGGGATTCCGCTCTCCTTCAGGCGTTCATGGATGAACATCAGAAGCTCATGTTGTTTGCGCGTCAGCATCGCGGCCCCCAGGGGTTCTGAAACCAGAATCAGAAAAAACAAACCCAGAACAAACACTATCTGTTCCAGTTGTGTTCCGCAACCTTTTAAAGTTTAATGAATGTGTTGACGTTTTGTTCAGCGTGACGTTCGGCACCGCGAGCGGCGCTCGTAGTCGTTGGCCGGCAACGGGGTGAAACGAAGACAAAGTGCCCTGCGTCGTCGGCTACGATCGCCGCTTCCTTTTCGGACGGGGCTGCGCAGCATCCGCGCCGGGTTCACTCTGGGCATAGACCTGCAGCGTGTAGCCGATGTGAGCGGTCATCAGAGTTTTCGCACGTTCGACGTCGCGATCGAGGGCCGCTTCCATCAGGGCGGTATGGTGTTCGATCGCCACGGCGTCGCGCAGGGCCGCCACGGCCTTCCGGTGGCCATCCGTGCGGCCGGCGGCGGCGCGCAGCGTCGGGGCCAGACCCAGAAAGCGGTGATGGCGATGCAATTGGTCGGAAATCGTCGCATTGAAGCGCAGCAGCCAGCTGGATGTCGCGGCACTGAGCAGCGCCGCATGGAAGGCATCGTGTTTTTCGTACCACGCGTCGACCGCATCATCCGATGGATCGTCGAGAACAGACCCGCACCGTGAGAGACGATAGTGGGCGGCAACGACCGCGTCTTCCCACTCACGGTCGCCCTCCTCGATCGATTCCACCAGCAGGGGCAGTTCGACCACCAGCCGCGCACGCGCCAAATCCTCGAGCTCCGCCCGAGAGACGGGAGCGACCGCAAACCCGCGGTTGCTGATGGCGGTCACAAGCCGTTCCGCCTCCAGCCGCGACAGCGCCTCGCGCAACGGCGTCCAGCCGATGCCGTAGGTGTTGCGCAGCGTGCTCAGCTTCAACGGCGCGGCAGGCGCCAGCCGGGTCGCAAGAATATCGCGCCTGAGCAGGCGATAGGCCGCTTCCGTCTTCGAGGTCTGCTCGTCATCCAGCATCGTGATCCATCAGACATAAACGCTCGGCGGATCATTATATATCAAAGCCTTTCAATGGGTGAATTATATATAATGTTTGACAGTTCAAGGGCGACCACTCAAGATCGCCGGCATGTTTGGGCGGCAGGCTCCGCCGCGCGCGTTTGTCCATGGAGGGGCGCCGGATCATGAGCACGACACCCGATCTCGCTACAATCGAAGCAATGGATGCCGCCGATCCGCTGCGCTCCATGCGCGAACGCTTTGTCTTGCCGCAAGGCGTGATTTATCTCGACGGCAATTCCCTGGGCGCCGCGTCAGCGGTCGTCTTCAGCGAACTGCAGCAGGCCGCCACGCAGGAATGGGCGCACGACCTCATTCGCGCCTGGAACACCGCCGGCTGGTTCAACATGCCGTTGGAACTCGGAGATCAGCTCGGGCGACTGATCGGCGCGGCTGATGGGCAGACGGTGGTCTGCGACACAACCTCGATCAACATCTACAAGCTGCTGCACGCAGCGCTCGGCATGCGGCCGGATCGGTCGGTCATCGTTGCCGAGGGCGACAGTTTCCCGACCGACCTCTACATGGCCGAAGGCGTCGCCTCGACCCGGCCGGGAACGCGGCTGCGGCTGGAGGGCGTCGACGCGGCCGCAATCGAGGAGCTGATCGACGACAGCGTTGCCGTCATCCTGGTCAACCACGTCAACTACAAATCCGGCCAGTTGCGCGACATGGCGGCGCTGACGCGCAAGGCACATGACGCCGGCGCGCTGATCATCTGGGATCTCTGCCACACGGCCGGCGCCTTGCCGGTCGAACTTGACCGTGCCAATGCCGATTTCGCCGTCGGCTGCACCTACAAATACCTCAATGGCGGCCCGGGCTCGCCAGCCTTCATCTACGCGGCCGAGCGCCACCATGACGATGCCCACCAGCCGCTCAGCGGCTGGTGGGGCCATGCGCGGCCCTTTGCCTTCGAGCAGGGCTTTGCCGTCGGCAGCGGCATTCGCCGCTTCCTGTGCGGAACGCAGCCGGTGCTGTCGATGCGGGCGCTCAAGGGCGCGCTCGATATCTGGAACGACGTCGATATGGCGGCGGTGCGCAGAAAAAGCATCGCGCTGACCGACCTGTTTATCCAGCTCGTCGAAGCCAGATGCGGCGCCTACGGGCTTGAACTCGAAAGTCCTCGCGACGGCAGCCAGCGCGGCAGCCAGGTGTCGTTCCTCCATCCGCATGGCTATCAGGTGATGCGCGCGCTGATCGAGCGCGGCGTGATCGGCGATTTCCGGGCGCCGTCGACCATCCGTTTCGGCTTCACGCCGCTCTATGTCGGATATGGCGATGTCTGGCAGGCGGTCGAAGTCCTGGGGGATATTCTGCGCACCGGCGCCTGGCAGGACGCCCGCTTCGCGGTGAAGACCGCGGTCACCTGAGGAACTAGAGCAATTTCAGGAAAAGTGTGAAGCGGTTTTCCGTCCGCAATTGCGTCAAATCAAAGAGCTAGAGCATTTCGCCGTTTACGTTAAACGGTGAAATGCTCTAGAGCCGGGTGCGGACCGTCCAGAGCTCCGGAAACAGCACAACCTCCAGCATCTTCTTCAGATAGGAGGCGCCTGAGGTGCCGCCCGTGCCGCGCTTCAAGCCGATGATGCGCTCGACCGTGGTGACGTGGTTGAAGCGCCAGCGGCGGAAGTAATCCTCGAAGTCGACCAGCTTCTCGGCCAGTTCGTAGAGCATCCAGTAGCGCTGCGGGTCGCGGTAGACGGTTTGCCAGGCAGCCAGCACGTCTTCGTTCTCGACGCGCGTCTCGCGCCAGTCCGTGCGCCCGGCATCGGCGCCGATGTCGAAGCCATTGCGCGCCAAAAGCAGAAGCGCCTCGTCGTACAGCGACGGCGTGGCCAGGATCGCTTCCAGCCTGTCCGTAAGATCGGGCCGGTGCTTGTGCGGCCCGAGCATGGCTAGGTTGCGGTTGCCGGCCATGAACTCGATAGCGCGGTACTGCCACGACTGGAAGCCCGAGGATTGGCCGAGCGCGTCGCGAAACTCGGTGTATTCGCTTGGCGTCATCGTGCGCAGCACGTCCCAGGCATTGTTGAGCTGCTCGAAGATGCGCGCGACGCGAGACAGCATCTTGAAGCTCGGTTCGAGGCGGTCGGCGCGGATAGAGCGGATCGCGGCGCCGATCTCGTGCAAAGCGAGCTTCATCCACAATTCCGATGTCTGATGCTGGATGATGAACAGCATCTCGTCATGGGCCGAAGACAGCGGCGCCTGCGCATCGAGCACCTTGTCCAGCTGCAGATAGTCGCTGTAGGACATCCGCTCCTTGAACGACATCTGCGCGCCATCGGACGCCGGATCGTGCGGCTTAATCAATTGCTCTTCTCCGCGCGCAACCGGAAGCGCTGGATCTTGCCGGTCTGGGTTTTGGGCAAGGCGTCGATGAACTTCACCGAACGCGGATATTTGTAGGGCGCGATCGTTGCCTTGACGTGGTCCTGCAGGCGTTTGACGGTCAATGCGTCCGGCGAAACACCTTGCACAAGCACGATATGCGCCTCGACGATCTGGCCGCGTTCACCGTCCTCGGCGCCGGTCACCGCGCATTCGGCGACGTCGGGATGCGAGAGCAGCGCCGCTTCGACCTCGGGGCCGGCGATGTTGTAGCCGGCGCTGACGATCATGTCGTCGGAACGCGCGGCGAAGTGGAAGAAGCCATCCTCGTCCTGCGTGAACGTATCGCCGGTGAGATTCCAGCCATCGCGGACATAGTCCTTTTGCCTGGCATCGGCCATGTAGCGGCAGCCGGTCGGGCCGCGCACCGCCAGCCGGCCAGTAGAGCCGCGCGGCAGCTCCCGCATCTCGTCATCGACGATGCGTGCCTGATAGCCGCCGACGGGTTTGCCGGTGGAGGCCGGCTTCATGTCGTCGAAGCGGTTGGAGATGAAGATATGCAGCATCTCGGTGGCGCCGATCCCATCGAGGATCGGCTTGCCGGTCTTCTCAGTCCATTCCTCGAAGACAGGCGCCGGCAGCGTCTCGCCCGCCGAAACCGCGACGCGCAGCGAGGACAGGTCAGCGCCTTGATCCATGGCCTTGAGCATGGCCCGATAGGCGGTTGGAGCGGTGAAGGAAATGGTCGCTTTGTAGGTCTCGATGATGTGGATCATGTTGGGTGGCGTCGCCTGTTCCAGCAACGTCGCCGCGGCGCCGAAACGCAGCGGGAAGATGGCGAGCCCGCCAAGACCGAAGGTAAAGGCAAGGGGCGGGGAGCCGACGAAGATGTCGTCGGGCGTCACCTCCAGGATTTCGCGGGCATAGGCGTCGGCGACGATCAGCAGGTCGCGGTGGAAATGCATCGTCGCCTTCGGCACGCCGGTGGTGCCGGAGGTGAAGCCGAGCAGGGCGACATCGTCGCGGCCGGTGTTGACGGCAGTGAAGGTGACCGGCTTGTCGAGGGCGGCGCGGTCGAGTTCCGCGTCATGGTTGGCCGTGCCGTCGAAGCCAATGACCTGCTTGAGATACGCACTGCCCTTGGCGCAGGCGGTCATCTCGTCCATCAGCCTTGTATCGCAAAGCGCAACCGTGATTTCCGCCTTGTCGACGATCTTGGCGAGTTCGCCGGCGCGCAGCATCGGCATGGTGTTGACGACCACCGCGCCAACCTTGGTGGCGGCCAGCCAGCAGGCGACCATGGCCGGGTTGTTGGCCGAGCGGATCAGCACCCGGTTGCCCGGCTTGATGCCATAATTCTCGACCAGGGCATGGGCGAGCCTGTTGGTCCAGTCGGACAGTTCCTTGTAGGTGCGGCGGCGGCCATTGCCGATCAGCGCGGTGTGGTCGCCGAACCCTTTTTCGACCAGCCTGTCGGTCAATTCGACGCCGGCATTTATGTGGTCGGGATAGTCGAAGCCGTCGAGCAAAAACTCCGGCCATTGCTCCGGCGGCGGCAGGTTGTCACGCGTGAATGTGTCGATATGCGCTGATGGCCCAAGCATTTTCGGCTGCCCCTGTCTGCCTCGCGCCCATGGCTGAACAAGGCGCAGGATCGCACCAGTCGAAATTTGTTTCAAGCCTAAAATGTTTTTAGGTCGCAGCATTGACGCCGCCCTGTTCGGCGGCCATTCCTGTCGACTGAACTGAAGCCATCCGGGAGGGATGCAGATGCTCGAACATCGTGTTGCCGATTGGGACAATGCCTACGCCAACGGCGACAACATTGCCGGCAGCAATCGCTGGCCGGCCGCATGGGACACACCGGCACAGGCTTTTCGCGACACAATGTCGGCGTCCGGTCGGGCCAAGCTCGACATCGCCTATGGCGACAGCCCGCGCAACAGGCTCGATCTGTTCCTTCCCGATGTCATGCCCAAAGGGCTCGTCGTCTTCATCCATGGCGGTTACTGGAAGGCGTTCGACAACAAGCCATGGTCGCATCTGGCCAACGGCGCGGTTGCCAATGGCTTTGCCGTGGCAATGCCGACTTACACGCTTTGTCCCGACATACGCATTTCCGGCATCGTCAGGGAAATCGCGGCGGCGATCGGCAAGGCGGCGACGATGGTCGGCGGGCCGGTGATCCTGACCGGGCATTCCGCCGGCGGCCATCTCGCCTCCAGGATGGTGACGACAACGACGCCTCTGGCCGCCGATGTGGCTGGCCGCATACGCAATGTCGTCTCGATCTCCGGGGTTCATGATCTGCGGCCGATCATGCGGACGGGGATGAACGCGACACTGGCCATCGATGAAGCGGAAGCACTGGCCGAAAGCCCGGTTCTGCTGCGCCCCATGCAGGGCGCGCGCATCACCTGCTGGGCCGGCGGCGGCGAGCGGGCGGAGTTCCTGCGCCAGAATGCGCTGCTTGCCAACATCTGGATCGGCCTCGGCGCCACGACCAGCACAGTGGTCGAGCCGGACCGGCATCATTTCAGCATCGTCGACGGGCTTGCCGATCCGACACATCCGCTGACGCGGACATTGCTGGCGGAGTAACAACCAGTCTTATCTCTTGGAATTAACGGCTTGGATCCGCGACCTTCAGCGCAACATCAGAACGCTGCAAGCAGCGCCTGCTTCTGCCGCCGGAGCGAAGGGCTCGCGCACGATCAGGCCGGTGGCGTCGGCCAGCATTCTCAGCATCGAGGAATCCTGGATGCCGATCGGCGTCGCCACCAATGCGCCGGCTTCTTCCCGGACCACGGCGCGCACATAGTCTTGCCTTAGATCATTGGCCGGCATCGCGGCGCCAAGCTGAGCCTGGCGGATGTCCTGCCGGTGGGGACGGCCGCCGAGCTGCGCCAATAGCGGCTTCAGGAACAATTGCGAGCAGACCAGGCTCGCCACCGGATTGCCGGGCAGGCCGATGCACCTGATATCGCCCAGCCGCCCGAACATCAGCGGCTTGCCCGGGCGCATGGCGAGCTTCCAGAAGTCGAGGTTCATGCCTTCGCCGGTCAGCACGTCATGAACGAGATCATGGTCGCCGACCGAGGCGCCGCCGAGCGTGACGATGACGTCGGCTTTCGCATCGACCGCCTTTTTCACCAGCGCCGCGATCGCTTCCTTGCGATCGGCCGCTATACCGAGATCGAGCGCGCGAGCGCCGACCGACTGCGCCACAGCAGCGACGCCATAGGCGTTGGACGAGATGATCTGGGCGGGGCCAGGTTCGCTGCCCGGTGGCAGCAATTCGTCGCCGGTGGCGATGATGGCGACCAGCGGCCGTTGCACCACGTTCAACCGGGGATGATTGGCCGACGCCGCCAGCGACAATGCAGCCGGATCGAGCACGCGGCCTTTCTCCAGCAGCACGTCGCCTTGGGCAAAATCCAGTCCAAGGCGGCGGATGTTGCGGTTCTTCGCCGTCGGTTCGGTGACCTCGATCCGGCCACCGCCGAGATCGCGAACATTTTCCTGGATGACGATGGTGTCTGCGCCTTCAGGCAGCGGCGCGCCGGTGAAGATGCGCACGGCTTCCGCCTTGCCGACAGCGCCGTCAAAGCCGCGCCCTGCAGGCGCCGTGCCGATCACCGAAAGCCTCGCGGGGAGGGTCGCCACATCCTGCGCCCGTGCGGCATAGCCGTCCATGGCAGATGCATTGAAAGGCGGCTGGGTACGCAGCGCCACGACCGGCTCCGCCAGCACCCGGCCGGCCGCATCCGCCAGCGCGACGCTTTCACCGGGCAACGCCACAGCGCCGTCGAGGAGGCGTTGAAGCGCCTCGGCGACCGGAAACAGCGCCATTACGAACCCGCCCTGTAGTCGCCGGACTTGCCGCCGGTCTTTTCCACCAGCCTGATGCCGGAAATCACCATGGCACGGTCGACCGCCTTGGCCATGTCGTAGATGGTCAGGCACGCCACCGACGCCGCGGTCAGCGCCTCCATCTCGACCCCGGTCTTGCCGGTGACGCGGGCAAGCGCGGTGACCCTGAGGCCGGGCAGCGTGGTGTCCGGTTCGATGTCGACCGACACCTTGGTCAAAAGCAGCGGATGGCAGAGCGGGATCAGCTCATGCGTCTTCTTGGCCGCCATGATGCCGGCAATGCGCGCGGTACCCAGCACATCGCCCTTCTTGGCGTCGCCGTCGAGGATCATCTTCAGGGTTTCGGCCCGCATCGACACAAAGCCCTCGGCGACCGCCGTGCGCGTCGTCTCCGCCTTGTCGCCGACATCGACCATGTTGGCCTCGCCCTTGGCGCCGAGATGGGTGAGGGCGGCTGCCATTGTCAGGCTACCTCTGCCTTCGCCTTGCCTGTCAAAAGCAGCCGCGTTGCCGCAGCGACATCCTCTTGCCGCATCAGGCTCTCGCCGACGAGGAAGGTGCTGATGCCGGTCTTTTGCATCCTGAAGCAATCGTCGTGGGTGAAAATGCCGCTCTCGCTGACCAGCAATCGGCCGCCCGGCACCATCGACGCCAGCCGTTCCGAGGTTTCGAGGCTGGTCTCGAATGTTCTGAGATTGCGGTTGTTGATGCCGATCAGCTGCGACGACAGTTTTACCGCGCGCTGCGTCTCGGCCTCGTCATGCACCTCGATCAGCGCATCCATGCCGAGTTCGAATGCGGTCGCTTCCAATTCGCTGGCCAAGGCATCATCGACGCTGGCCATGATGATCAGGATGGCATCAGCGCCCCAGGCGCGAGCCTCGTAAACCTGGTAAGGGTCGAACAGGAAATCCTTGCGCAGCGCGGGCAGGGCGACGGCGTTGCGCGCATTGGTGAGAAATTCCGGCGCGCCCTGGAAGGATGGCGCATCGGTCAGCACCGAAAGACAGGCGGCACCGCCTTTCTCATAGGCCTGCGCCAGTGCGGGCGGGTCGAAATCGGCACGGATCAAGCCTTTGGAAGGGCTAGCCTTTTTGATCTCGGCGATCAGGCCGAAGCTGCCCGATCTGCGCTTCGCCTCAAGCGCCCTCAGAAAGCCACGCGGTGCGTCGGCATCCTTGGCTCGCGCCTTGATCTCGGCCAACGGTATCCGCGCCTTCGCCGCCGCGATCTCGTCGCGTTTGTAGGCCTCGATCTTGCGCAGAATGTCAGCCACGGCTCATCCGTTCGAAATCTCGACCAGCCTGTCGAGCACGCCCAGCGCCCGGCCGCTGTCGATGGCCTGTGTGGCCGCGGCCATGCCGTCGGCAAGCGTCGTCGCCTT
Organism: Mesorhizobium sp. M0029; assembly: GCF_040323735.1. Classification (NCBI taxonomy): domain Bacteria; kingdom Pseudomonadati; phylum Pseudomonadota; class Alphaproteobacteria; order Hyphomicrobiales; family Phyllobacteriaceae; genus Mesorhizobium; species Mesorhizobium sp. M0029. Next base: position 57,356 of record NZ_JAMYVF010000002.1, on the reverse strand, counting down.
GCCGGCTACCACCATGCCGGCGCCGGCATTCATCAGCACCGTATCGCGATAGGCGCCGGCAGCACCGCCCAGCATGTCGCGCAACGCCTTGGCGTTGTAGGCGGCGTCGCCGCCGCGCAACTCGTTCTTGGTGTGGCGCTGCAGGCCGACGGCTTCCGGGGTGAGCGTGAAATGGCGGATCTCGCCGCCGGCCAGTTCCGCCACCTGCGTTTCGCCGGTGGTGGTGATTTCGTCATAGCCGTCGCCATGGACGACCCAGGCATGCTCGGTGCCCAGCGCCTTCAATGTCTCGGCCACCGGCACGATCCATTCAGGCAGGAACACGCCGACCATCTGCCTGCTGACGCCGGCCGGATTGGACAGCGGTCCGAGCAGGTTGAAGATGGTGCGCGTGCCGAGCTCGACGCGGGTCGGGCCGACATGCTTCATCGCAGGGTGGTGCGCCGGCGCGAACATGAAGCCGACGCCGGCCTCCTGGATGCAGCGGCCGATCACCTCTGGCAGGATATCGATCTTGACGCCGAGCGCGACCAGCACATCGGCAGCGCCCGTCAGCGACGACAGGCCGCGATTGCCGTGCTTGGCGACCGGCACGCCGCAGCCGGCAATGACGAAGGCCGAAGCGGTCGAGATGTTGACTGAATGCGAATTGTCGCCGCCCGTGCCGACAATGTCGATGGCGCCCTCAGGAGCTTCGACGCGCAGCATCTTGGCACGCATGGTGGCGACGGCGCCGGAAATCTCGCTCACCGTCTCACCGCGCACACGCAAGGCCATCAGGAAGCCGCCGATCTGGCCCGGCGTCGCGTCGCCAGACATGATGATGTCGAAAGCTTCGCGCGCTTCGTCGAAGGTAAGCCCGGTTCCCGTGGCGACCTTGGCGATATGGGTCTTCAGGGCGCTCATTGGGCCAAGACGTTCATTGGGCTAGGGCCATTCATTGGGCGAGGGCTTGGGCAACGGCGGCCTGGTCGACGCTGACGGCGTACTGCGTCTGCAACTGCGCCACCAACTGGTCGAGCAGATCGTCGGACATGCCTTGCGTGAAGGATTTTTGCGCATCGTCGGGTACCGAGCTGGCGTCGGCTCCGGCCGGCTCGAACACTTCGGCGACCTTGAACAGGATCTGGCCGTCGCCGGTGGGCGAGGGGATCAGCCCGGTGCCGCCTTCGCCGACGCCGAACATCGCAGCAGCACCCTCCTTGCCGAAATCGACATCGTCGGCCTCGCGCTTCACGCCGCGCTTGGTCTGCTTTTCAAGCTTCAGTTCGCCGGCGATGACGTCGAGTGTGGTGCCAGCCTTGAGGCGCTTGTCGAGTTCGTCTGCTTTCGCGGTCAGCCGCTTGGTCGTTTCCTCTGTCGTCCAGTCCGCCACCACGCGCTGGCGGACTTCGTCCAGCGTGCGGTCGCGAGCCGGCGTGATCGATGTCAGTTCATAGAACACGAAGCCGTTGTTAGGCGTGGTCAGGGCTTGATTCTCGGTGTTGGGCTCGGCCTCGAACACCGCCTTGATGAGGTCCGGCGATGCCGGCAGATCCTTGATGATGGTGCCGTCCGGCTTGAGGCCGGTGCGGTCTATGGCCTCGACGGTGACGTCCTTGAGCTTCAGTTTGGCGGCGGCTTCGGCCAGCGTGCTGCCGGCGGCGCGGGTGTCTTCGTAATTGTCGTGCACGTCGAGCAGGATGCGGCTTGCTTCGCCAAGCGCCAGATCCTTGCGGATCTGGTCTGACACTTCCGCCAGCGGCTTCACCGTTTCCGGTTTGATCTCGGTAACGCGCAAAAGCACCGGACCGAACGCGCCCTGGACGATCGGGCTGACTTCGTTGACGGCAAGCGCGAATGCGGCATCGGCGACCGCCTTGTCGGTGATCTTATCCTTGGAGAGCGTGCCGAGCAGCGTGTCGGCCGGGGTCTTGCCCTGCGCGGTGACGATCTTGTCGAAAGTGGCGCCCGTCTTCAGCGAATCGGATGCCGCCTTGGCCGCGTCCGCGGAAGGAAACACCAGCTGTTCGATGGTGCGCATTTCCGGCGTGGTGTAGCGGCCCTTGTTCTTGTTGTAGTCGTCGCTGACCTGCTGGTCCGTTACGGCGCTGACATCCATGATGTCTTCGGGCTCGAGCCGGACATAGGAGAATTTGCGGTATTCTGGCGCCGCGTAGGTTTTCTTGTTGGCCTCGAAATAAGCCTGAAGCACGCTGTCGGATGGCGCCTCGATCGGCTCCACCAACGCCTTTGGCAAGATCAGATAGTCGATGGTGCGGTCTTCGCCGCGATAGAGCGCAACTGCCTTGAAGAAGGTATCCGGAGCCTTGAGCCCGTCCGAAACCGCTTCGACGATCTGCTGGCGCACCGCCACCTGAGCCCGGTTCTTCAGATAATCCTCCGGCCGCATTCCCAGTTCGCGCAGGCGGGATTCGAACAGCCGGCGGTCGAACTGGCCATTCGGGCCCTGGAAGGCGGGTTCCTGCCGCGTCAGTTCGGCCAGCCTGTCCTTGGAGAAGCCAAGCCCGAGCTTGCGCGCCTGTTCGTCGAGGACGGCGCCGGACACCAACTGAGCCAGCACCTGGTTGTCGATGCCATAGGCCTTGGCCTGGTCGCGGCTGATGCGCTGGCCGATCTGCTGCTGCAGCATGGCGATCTGGCGATCGTAGGCTAGGCGGTACTCGGTGATCGACACGGTGGTGCTGCCGGCGGTGATCACCGCATGATGGCCGGCCAGGAAGCCGCCCGTCATCCGCGTGGTGACGCCCCAGGCAAGGAAACTCAACACCAGCAGCGACAGCAGGGCTTTCGCGACCCAGGTCCCTGCCGCGCTTCTTAATATACCAAGCATTGTTACTTCCGATTTTTGCGCAGTTTTGCGTGCGCCCGAGTCTGAAACAAGCGCAATAGCGCCCTTCCGGCTCACTGTCGATTGCTTTGTGGCCTGATTTTGATAGGGAGGGCGAGACCCCAATGTCGCCCGGAGAACCAGATCCCCATGACGCCAGGAATTCGACCGCTCGTTGCCGGCAACTGGAAAATGAACGGCACCAGCGCTTCGCTGAACGAGCTCAGGATGATCGGCAACGGCTTCATGAGCGGGCTCGACGCAGAGACCGAAGCATTGGTCTGCGTGCCGGCGACCTTGCTGTCGCGCGCCGTCGAAATCCTGTCGCGCACGCCGGTGCGGGCCGGTGGCGAGGACTGCCACATCAAGGAAAGCGGCGCCTTCACCGGCTGTGTCTCAGCCGAGATGCTGAAGGATGCGGGCGCCAGCCACGTCATTGTCGGCCATTCCGAGTGCCGCGAACAGCGCAGCGAGGACGATGCCATCGTGCTCGCCAAGGCCTCGGCGGCGTGGCGGGCAGGGCTCGTCGCCATCATCTGCATCGGCGAGACCAAGGCCGAGCGTGAAGCGGGCACAGCACTCGACGTGTTGTCGCGCCAGGTCGCCGGCTCGGTGCCACCGAGCGCAACGCCCGCCAACACCGTTGTCGCCTACGAGCCGGTATGGGCTATCGGCACCGGCCTGACGCCGACCGCCGAAGACGTGGCGGAGGCGCACGCGCATATCCGCCAAAAACTGGCGGAAGCGCTCGGCGCAGCCGTGGCCGGCAAGATGCGCATCCTCTATGGCGGCTCGGTCAAGGCGTCCAACGCGGTCGAACTGCTGGGCGTCAAAAACGTCGACGGCGCGCTGGTTGGCGGCGCCAGCTTGAAGGCGTCCGACTTTCTCGCCATCGCCGAGGCATACCAGAATATCGCGTAGGCCCCGGAATTTCGTTGCCGACAGTTCCGTCATCGACTTATGAACGCGGCAGTTCGGCGGAAATCGTTGCAAAGGGCGCATTGCTTCCCATATTCCGGCCACGGGCTTGGAAATGCCGTTAAAGCATTGTATGGAGCCGCCTCCAAATCACCGGCCCTGATCGCCAGGGAGCGGCAGGGCTTGCCAGGATAAAATATGGAAACCGTACTGATCGTCATCCACCTCATGGTCGTGCTCGCCCTTGTCGGCGTGGTGCTGCTGCAACGCTCCGAAGGCGGTGGTCTCGGCATTGGCGGCGGTTCCGGTTTCATGACCGCGCGTGGCGCCGCCAATGCGCTGACGCGGGCGACGGCGATCCTGGCCGCGGCCTTCTTCGTGACGTCGCTGACACTCTCGATCGTTGCCCGCTATGGCGAAAAACCGATCGACATTCTCGACCGCGTGCCGGCCGACAGCGGCAACGGCGTGCTCAATCAGTTGCCCGGCACGACGGCGCCGACGCCGCCTTCGGGCAACACCGCACCGGCCGCGCCCGCGGCCAACGGCGCCGCCACCACGCCGCCCGCCACCACGGCCCCGGCGACGGCTCCATCTCCGGCGACGCCACCTGCAACCGATTCGGCTGCGCCGCCGGCTACCAATGGCGTTACCTTGCCGGTCACGCCGCAGGTTCCGAACCAGTAGTCGGTAGGGTCGGATGCCGCGATCTGTTGTTGTTTCAACACAGTCGCGGCAAATGGCACACGATCACGAAGATTCGACCGCACCCCGTGCTTGAGGCCCGTACGCCACTTCGATTATAGATTGCCGGCGGCACTTTCTGCGCCCTTGGGGGGCGCCGGGCGACGCCGTGGGCAACAAGCATTGAACGATCGGATCTTCGCCATGCAGCTTCGCAGCTTCATTTTCATGGGGTTTTGTGCCGTATTCGGCATGAGCTCCGCGGCCTTCGCCGGCACTCCGGCAATGACCTCACCGCAGGCGGTTGGCAAAACCGCTGTCATCAACGTCGCCGCCAAGAGCGATGCGACGCAGCTGAAGCTTCTCAAGAAGAAGAAAAACCCGAGCCCGGACGATCTGGCTCAGATCAGCAAGCTCGAAGACAAGATCGCCGCCGACAGGGATCTCGCCCGCGTCAAGGCGCTCGAGGCCCGCAAGCTGGCGATGCGCGATGCGGCGAAAGCCAGGGCCGATGCCCAGCGCCAGGCGTTCCTGGCCAGCAAGGGCAAGCCGGTGGTGATCGCTGACGCCAAGCCAGGCAAGAAGATCACCAAGATCATCGCTCCGGTTGACCCGATCGCGCCGGTCGAGCCGATCGAATCGGCTGAACCGCTTCCGGCCGAAGCGATGAATATCGCGCTGACCGGCAACAATGGCGAATTGCGCAGCGAGGCCCCGGGCCAGAAGCCGACGAGTGGCGGACTGTTCGCCGGCCTGTTCGGCGGCACGTCCTCTGCCTCGTCGATTGCCTATCTCCCCGAAACGCGCGCGCTCGACCAGGCTCTCGCCAAGCGGCAAGCCAAGAAGCAGTTCAAGGTGAAGCCGGAATTCGTGCCGCAGGACGTCGAATTCAGCGGCTATGAGCCGGGTACGATCGTCATCGATACCAGCGCGCGCCGCCTCTACCTCGTCGAATCGGCTTTCACCGCCCGCCGCTATGCGATCGCGGTCGGCCGCGAAGGCCTGCAGTTCAAGGGCAAGGTTGCCGTTGGCGACAAGCAGGAATGGCCGCGCTGGATCCCGACGCTCGACATGCAGAAGCGCGAACCCAAGCATTATGGCCAGTACAAGGACGGCATGCCCGGCGGCGGCCAGAACCCGCTCGGCGCCCGCGCCATCTATCTCTACGACGGCAAGAAGGACACGCATCTGCGCATCCACGGCACCATCGCGCCGCAGTCGATCGGAACCAGCGCTTCCAATGGCTGCTTCCGCATGATCAACGAGCACGTCATGGACCTCTACAGCCGCGTCAGGGTCGGCACCAAGGTCGTCATCATCTGACGCTTTCACAAACCTGCCGAAAGGGCCGGCTTTTGCCGGCCCTTTTGTTTTGACCAAAACACCAGTCTCGAACCTCGGGACTATCGCGCCTTCTCTGGAAAAAGCCTCAGCGGCGGTTTTTTCTCTGGCGGAATCAATTCGGCCGCGTTAAGCGATGACTCCCATGGCGCGATATGTATTCATCACAGGCGGCGTGGTTTCCTCACTTGGAAAAGGCATCGCTGCAGCGGCCCTTGGGGCTCTCTTGCAGGCGCGAGGCTATCGCGCACGCATCAAAAAGCTCGATCCCTATCTCAATGTCGATCCCGGAACGATGTCGCCTTACCAGCATGGCGAGGTTTTCGTCACCGATGACGGCGCCGAGACCGATCTCGATCTTGGCCATTACGAGCGCTTCACCGGCCGCTCGGCCAACCAGCAAGACAACATCACCACCGGCCGCATCTACAAGAACATCATCGAGCGCGAACGGCGCGGCGACTATCTCGGCGCCACCGTGCAGGTCATTCCGCATGTCACCGATGAGATCAAGAATTTCGTGCTCGACGGCAATGCCGACTATGATTTCGTGCTGTGCGAGATCGGCGGTACGGTTGGCGATATCGAGGCGATGCCGTTTCTCGAGGCTATCCGCCAGCTCGGCAACGATCTGCCGCGCAACAACGCCGTCTATGTCCACCTGACCTTGATGCCTTACATCCCCACGGCCGGCGAGTTGAAGACCAAGCCGACCCAGCATTCGGTCAAGGAACTGCGCGGCATCGGCATCGCGCCCGATATCCTGCTGGTCCGCGCCGACCGCGCCATCCCCAAGGAAGAGCGCAGAAAACTGTCGCTGTTCTGCAATGTGCGCGAGAGCGCCGTCATCCAGGCGCTCGACGTGCCCCACATCTATGACGTGCCGATGGCTTACCACAAGGAAGGGCTCGATTCGGAAGTGCTGGCCGCCTTCGGTATCGATCCGGCGCCGAAGCCGCGCATGGAGCCCTGGCAGGCCGTGTCCAACCGCATCCACAATCCGGAAGGCGAGGTAACGATCGCCATTGTCGGCAAATACACCGGCCTCAAGGATGCCTACAAATCGCTGATCGAGGCTTTGTCGCATGGCGGCATGGCCAACCGCGTCAAGGTCAAGCTCGACTGGATCGAGAGCGAGATTTTCGAGAAGGAAGACCCGACGCCGTGGCTGGAAAAGGTGCATGGCATCCTGGTGCCCGGCGGCTTCGGCGAGCGCGGCTCGGAAGGCAAGATCCTGGCGGCGAAATTCGCCCGCGAGCGCAAGGTGCCGTATTTCGGCATCTGCTTCGGCATGCAGATGGCCTGCATCGAGGCAGCGCGCTCGCTGGCCGGCGTCGAACACGCCTCGTCGACCGAATTCGGTCCGACCGACGAGCCGGTCGTCGGCCTGATGACCGAATGGCTGAAAGGCAACATGCTGGAGAAGCGCCGCGAAACGGGCGATCTCGGCGGCACCATGCGGCTTGGCGCCTATCAGGCTGAACTCGCCAAGGGTTCGAAGATCGCCGACATCTATGGCGACACCCAGATTTCCGAGCGCCATCGCCACCGCTACGAGGTCAATATCGACTACAAGGAGCGGCTAGAAGATTGCGGCCTGGTGTTTGCCGGCATGTCGCCCGACGGTGTGCTGCCGGAAACCGTCGAATATCCCGACCATCCCTGGTTTATCGGCGTCCAGTATCACCCGGAACTGAAGAGCCGGCCGCTGGAGCCGCATCCCCTGTTCGCCAGCTTCATCTCGGCCGCGGTGGACCAGTCGCGGCTGGTATAAGCAGGCCGCGTTGCCATGCAAACCTATGTTGCGCTGCTCTACAGCATTATCCTCGGCGAAGGCCGCCGGGTCGTCATGGCCGACCTCAAGGCGATGGCTGAACAGCTTGGGCTGAAGAACCCGCGCACCCTGGTGGCGACCGGCAATCTGGTCTTCGAGACACGGGCGACTGGTATCGCCAAGCTGGAACAGCAGTTGGAAACGGCCTTCGAAAAAACCTTCGGCCGCAATGTCGTCATCATCGTGCGCACTGCCGAGGATTGGCTGAAACTTGCCGCCGGCAACCCATTCCCGGCCGACTCTGCCGAGGCAGGCGATCAGGTGGCCGTGCGGGTGATGCGCGAGCCAGCGCCAGCGGATGGTGTGGCCGCGCTCCAGGCCTATGCCGCCGAGGACGAGAGGGTGGCTTCGGTCGACGGCGACATCTGGGTCGTCTTTTCGCGCCAGCGGCCAAGCTCGCGGCTGCTCGCTGCCATGAACCACAAGCGCATGGGCATCGGCACCGCACGCAACTGGAACACGGTGCGGAGGTTGGCTGAGATGGTGGAGTAGGGAGTAGGGAGTAGGGAGTAGGGAGTAGGGGTATTATTCCCTACTGACTACTGACTACTGACTACTGACTACTCCCTATCCCTCAATTTCACGCCTTCGCCGTCCTGGCCCCTGCGCCAAGGGCGGCGGTGCGAAGGACGTAGTAGATGACCCCTGCAATGCCGACGCCGAAAAACCAGCCATAAACGCCCCACCATGCCGGCAGCAAATTGGTGAAGTTCGGCAGGACCGAGGAGAAGATGGCGCCGATGCCGGCTGCTATGAAGGCGTTGACGTGCCAGCCGCCCTGGAAGCGGAACTCGCCATCTTCGCGGTACAGTGCCTCGACGTCGACCTCGCCCGTCCGGATCAGATAGTAGTCGACCATCATCACCCCGAAGATCGGCCCCATCGTCGCGCCGATGACGTTGACGAAAGATGCGGCACTGCCTTCCCACGGCGCGAAGGGATAGAGCACCAGCGCGATAACAGCTGCGATATAGCCGCCCTTCTTGAAGTCGATCTGCCGGGGAAAGACATTGGAGAAGTCGAAGGCCGGCGAGACGAAGTTTGCCACCACATTGATGCCGAGCGTCGCCACGGCAAAAGTCAGGGCTGCAAGCGCTGCCAGGAACCAGCTGTCGAATTTCGCCGAGATCTGGTCGGGATGCAGAAGCACTTCGCCATACACGTCGAAGGCAGCGATGGTGGTCACGCCGGCGACCAGCGAGAACAGGATGAGATTGATCGGCAGGCCCCAGATGTTGCCCTTGCGCAGCGATGCCTTGTCTGGGGCATAGCGGGCGAAATCGCAGAAATTGAGATAGAGCGCCGAGAAATAGGTGACCCAGATCGCGGCCACCGCAAACAGCGACGTCCAGGAGCCAGGGGTTCCGGGTACGCCGGCATCCTTTGTCTTGTCGAGCAGCACATCCATCGGGATGTCGCTGGTAAAGGCAAATCTCCCGGATTTTACACAGAGATAGATCGCCAGGATCAACATCATCACCCACACCGCCGGTCCGGCCCAATCCTGGAAGCGGCGCACCGTTTCCATGCCGTTCTGGATGATCAGCAATTGCAGTGCCCAGATGACCACAAAACAGATCACTTCCAGACCCGTGTGGCCGAGGAAATGCGTGTTGGCGTTGAAATCGGCGAACCATTGCGAGCGGATCAGCAACGCCACGATCGCGCCCGATGCCGCCGCCGTCTGCGCGCCGTACCAGAAGCAGGCGACGATGGCGCGCACCAGGGCCGGAATGTTGGCGCCCCAGATGCCGAAGGAGGCGCGCGCCAGCACGGGGTAGGGCACGCCGGTCTTCACGCCGGCATAGCCGACCATGTTCATCAGCGCGTAGATGATCAGCGAACCGATGCCGATGGCGATGATGAAATTGACGAAGCCGCCGCAAAACAGGAACAGGCTTGCGGCGAGATAATAGCCCCAGAGGCTGTGGACGTCCGACGTCCAGACGTTGAAGATCGAGAACGGCCCCCAGTTTCGGACTTTGGCCGGAGCCAGATCCTCATTGTATAGATCAGGTGATGCGCCTTGTATGGTCACTGCGATGTCCTCCCCTTGATGCCGCACGCGCCCTCACGCGTCGACTGCGCAGGTTATGCCTGACGCGGGGGAACCGGCAAGCAATCCATTTGCCGGCTTTGGCCTTAAAGATATTCAATGAGAACAGCGCTTATCGATCGGCTTTTGGCGAAGGTCGGCGCAATCGCGGCGATCTTGATTCGATCCGCAGGCGGCAGCGATCAGGACGCTTTGCGGTTGAGGGCCGGTGATGCGTCGAAATTGGCGGCAAGCCAAGCTATCGCGCAGGTGACATCATCGAGCCTGTATTGGGCCACGGTCGGCCCACGCGGCTTGACCCGGATCGAGATGCCGCCGGCCTCGTTGATCGCCTCGAAACCGTTTTCGTCGGCGGTGTCGTCGCCGAGAAAGACCGGCCGCCGTCCGGCAAAGGGCGGGATTGCCATGAAACGCCGCACGGCAGCGCCCTTGGCCGCTTCGAGCGGCATGAGTTCGACGCCGGCGTTGCCCGGGATAACCCGATAGCCCTTGGGAAGCTCGGTCAATGCCTGTTCGGCAAGATGCGTTGCCCTGGCCAGCAGATGCGGCGCCGCACGCGTATGGATGGCGAGGATCGGACCCTTGCGCTCGATATGAACGAGGCCGTCATCCAGTTCGGCCTCGATGGCGTCGGCAAGGGCAGCGATATCGGCGGGAGCATCCGCGGTAACGACCGGGCCGTCCGGCGTCAGCCGGTGTTCCAGCCCATAGAGACCGGCAACACGCAGCTTCAACGGATGAAACAGGCGGTCGGCGCCCTCGACCGAGCGGCCGGTGATAAAGGCGACGGCGCCGTCCAGCCGTTTGTCGACGGCGCCTAGGAGGTTGCGCAGTTCGTCGCTCACGGACACGGCGTCGGGGTGCGCGGCGTGCGCCAGCAACGTGCCGTCGATGTCGAGGAAAAGCGCCCATTGTCCTTCCGGCAGGTCGGGTGCGGTTGGCAGGCCCGGTGCTTTCGACAGGCTATTCATGACGCCACCTTCCGCATGCGGTCGAACAGCGAGACGATGTTGCTGCCGGTGTTTGCGGGCCGCTCGGCGACACCTGTCGCTCTTTCGAGGTCGCCGCGTTTGCGCAGGCGCGCCGCATCGAGCAGCATGCTGCCGGCCCAGCGAAAGACATTGTTGTCGCGCACTATTTCGCGCATCGGGCGCATGCGCTCGCGTTGTTCGTCCGGTGACATGGCCAGCGCCTGCAGCAGCACCTGGCTCATCATCGCCGCGTCGTAAGGATTGACGATCAGTGCTTCCAGCAGTTCGCGCGACGCGCCGGCAAACGTGCTGAGCAACAGCACGCCCTGTTCGTCGTCACGCGCGGCGACGAATTCCTTGGCTACGAGGTTCATGCCGTCATGCAGGCTGGTGACCATGCAGATGTCGGCGGCGCGATAGATCTCATAGATCTGTTGCTGCGAATGGTGCTCAGCCACCATGACCACGGGCTTGTAGCCGTCATGACCGTAGCGCTGGTTGAGCTCGTTGGCATAACGCAGGCATTCATCGTGCAATTGCTGGTAGGCCGGCAGCGTGCCGCGGCTTGGGGCAGCAATCTGCAGGAACACTACCTTGCCGATCCACTCGGGGTGGCGCGTAAACAATTCGTCCAGCGCATGGAAGCGGTCGAGGATGCCCTTGGTGTAGTCCAGGCGCTCGACGCCGACGCACAGCTTGACGTCCGCCGACAGGCCGAACCGCTCACGCAGGCGGGCGCGGCTTTCCTCGACCGGTGGCAGTTTGGCCAGGAGTTCGGCCGGCCATTCGATGGAGATGGGATAGGCGTGCACCAGGGTCGTCCGCCCGCCATACGAGATCGCGGCGTCGGCGCGCTCGATGCGGCTTTCCAGGAACCGGTCTACGCTTTCAGTGAAATTATTGGCATGAAACTGGGTGTGAAAGCCGATGATCGAGCTCCCGAGCAGTCCATCAAGAACGCGTTCGCGCCATGGGCAGATGCTGAACACTTCGGAGTTCGGCCACGGGATGTGCCAGAAGGTGATGATGATCGCCTCCGGCAGGCGCTCGCGGATCATGCGCGGCAGGAGCGCGAAATGGTAATCCTGAACCAGCACGATCGGCCGCTCATTGCGCGCCTCGGCAACCACCATATCGGCGAATTTGCGGTTGACGGCCTCATAGGCCTCCCAGTCCGAGGCACGGAAGACCGGCCGGGTGAAGGCGATATGGCAGAGCGGCCAAAGCCCTTCATTGGCAAAGCCGAGATAGTAGCCCTGATATTCGTCGTCGCTCAGCCACACGCGGCGCAGCGTATAGGACGGATTGTCCGGCGGCACCTGAACCCGATCGTTGCTATCGACCGTCAGACGATCCGCCGTTCCGCCGCCATAGGCGATCCAGGTGCCGCTGCAGGCGCGGGTGATAGGCTCAAGCGCCGACACCAGGCCGCTGGCCGGCACCAGAAGCTCGACGCCGTCGTCCTTGATGTTGTGGATATAGGGTTCTCGGTTCGAGACGACGATGACCTGCGCGTCCGGCAGGTCGTCGGCAAGTATCTTGCGCAAGGTGTCGGGCGACCAGTTCACCAGCGCCGCGTCGGGAGATTGTCCATTCTTCTCGAACTCCCGCAAAACCTTGCGCGTCGCTTCCGATGCGACGTCCTCGCCGGCAGTCGGTGCAACCGTCAAGCTATGGCTACGACGTTGCCTGGAGATCGATAACAGAACGGCTAGAATCGAAAGGCCAAGGCTTGCAAGGATCAAGACCCAGAGCAGGGCCATGCCATAATCAGTCATTCCAATTCCAACTCAATTTTGGCCGTCAGGGCCTTTTTCTTCATGGTTCCATTTGAGTGTTCGCAGCCGACGATCGCCCGTGAGAACCTGTGTTTTTTGCAACGCACAAACCTTGGGATCGGTTCCCGTTGAAAGCCGTTCCGATCATGTCCGCACGATCAGCGGAACCAGCCCCTCATGGCGGTCGGCGAGAAAGGCGACGACGCGGTCGCCGACGCGCTGAAAGGTAAGATCGACCCTCTTTTCGCCGACACCCAGATGCCTGAGCGTCAGCGTATCGATGCCGATCGGCAAACGGGGTCGGGTCACATGGATTTCGCCGTTCCAGCCGTCGATTTCCAGACCGAGGCACGCCTGCATCAGCATGAAGGCCGAGCCTGCCGACCACGCTTGCGGCAGGCAGGCGACGGGGTAGGCGATCGGCGCTTCGCCCGGCGAGCGGGTGAAACCGCAGAACAGTTCCGGCAGTCGCATGTTGAAATGCACTGCCGATTCGAACGTACCGCTCATCAGCCGCACCACGCTGTCACGCTCGCCGAACCGCGCCAGGCCGGCGCCGCACATCGCCGTGTCATGCGGCCAGATGGAACCATTGTGGTACGACATCGGGTTGAACAGCACAGCATCGTCGGAAAGCGTTCGCACCCCCCAGCCGGAGTGGAAGGAAGCCGAAAGCAACTGGTCGGCGACCATCTTAGCCCGCGCCGGTTCGGGCAGGCCGACATAGAGCAGGTGTCCGGCATTCGACGTGCGCACCTTGCACGGCTCTCCGGCGCCGTCGATCGCCAGCGCATAGAAGCCGAGATCGTCCAGCCAGAAATCACGCTCGACGGCGATCCGCATCTCTTCGGCGCGATTTTCCCAGTGCTCGGCCTGCGCGAACTCGCCCCGGCGGCGGGCAAGAGCGGCAAGGCCCCTGAAGGCTGCGAAGACATAACCCTGCACTTCGACCAGCGCGATCGGCCCCTTGGGAATGCGCCCGTCGGCGTGGAAGACGGAGTCGAAGCTGTCCTTCCAGCCTTGGTTCGCAAGGCCGGATTCGGCGGCGCGCTGATAGGTGACGAAGCCGGTTGCGCGGCTCGCCTCTTCCGTCCACTTGGCGGCGGCGCAGAGAGATGGCCACAGGCTGGCGATGAAGTCCATGTCGCCGGTGCGCTCGGCATAGGCGCAAGCGAGGTGGATGTAGAGCGGCGTGGTATCGACGCCGCCATAGTAACGGCCGAAAGGCAGCTCCTGCAGCGCCACCATCTCGCCCTTGCGCGTCTCGTGCATGATCTTGCCGGGCTGCGAGTCGCTGAAAGGCGATGTTTCGGTCGCCTGGTGCTGGGCGAGGAAGGCAAGCACGCCGCGCGCCAGGCCGGGGTTGAGCCATAGCATCTGCAGCGCCGAGATGACGCCGTCACGGCCGAAGGCCGTCGAAAACCAGGGGATGCCGGCATAGGGGTAAGGGCCGGTCGACAGCTCGGTGGTCAGCAAGGCGACATCGGCGCGAGCGCGTTCGACCCAATCGTTGAAGACGCGGCCCGAACTGTGCACCGTCGCGCCATGGCGGCGCTTGGCCCGCATGCCGAAACGGGCGCGCGCCGCGGCCGCCCGGAAGCGGTCGCGGTCGGGCGTTTCGGTCAGTTCCGCGCCGACCTCGACGTAAAGCATCTTGCTGCTGCGCTTGGTCACTGCGATGAGGAAATCCGCGCGCTCGGCGCTCAACTGGTCCGGCGGCTGCGAGAACGAGATCGCCGACACCCGCGCCAGCCCGTCCAGTCCGTCATAGCGCAGCAGCACCGAGGCAGGCGCGATCTCCGCTGCATGCGCCATTCCGCGCTTCGGCCGGGTCGAACCGCGCACCTCGAACATGTCGCGGAAATCGGCGGCAAAATGCAGCGAGACGCGGATTGCCGAATGCTCCTGGCTGTAGTTGGAAAGGGTGATGCGCTCGAACAGCCGGTCCTGCCACAACAGCCTGACGCGCTCGATATGGATGGCGCCCTGCGGGATGTCGCGGCCACCGGCGCTTTGCATCGGCAAATTGGTCAAATTGCTGGTGAACAGCACATTGTCCTGGCTGAGCGAGGCGCCGAGCAGCGATGTCTGCCGGCCGCCGACGGTGAGCCTGAACTCCGACAGCACCCGCGTGTCGTCACGGAAGAAACCGTCGCCCGCGCCCCTGATATCGCCGTAGGCATCGGCCACGGCAAAACAGTCGCCTTGCTTCAGGGCAAACAGCCGGTGCGGCTCGCGCGGCGCGGTTTCGTCCAGGGAGGCAAGGGCCACGGCAGGGTCGAGCTTGCGCTCGTCAAGTTCGGTCATCAGTCACAAATCTCTGTTTCGGGCTCGGAACGTCCGCCGTCGTTCACGATGCTTTCGATTCAGCCGGGGCGCCGATGAGACGCGCATAGGCAGTGAGATAGTCGCGCGCCATCCTGTTGGCGGAGAACCGACTTTCGAAGACGGCGCGCACCTTTCGCCGGTCGAGTTGCAGCAAGGCCGGCACCGCGGCGACAGCGGCATCGAGAGAATCGACGACAAATCCGGTAACGCCATGGTCGATGACTTCCGGCAACGCACCGCAGTTCCAGCCGATGGTTGGCGTACCGCACGCCATCGCCTCGATCGCGGCAAGGCCGAACGGCTCGGGCCAGTCTATCGGAAACAGCAGACCAGCGGCATTGCCGAGGAATTCAGTCTTCTCACCCTCGGCGATCTCGCCGACATAGTCGATGCGGTCGCCATCGATCAAGGGCTCGATCGTCTCATGGAAATAGGCGCGGTCATCGTCGCCGATCTTGGCCGCCAGCTTGAGCTTCATGCCCGAGCGCAAGGCGATGTCGATGGCCCGGTCCGGCCGCTTGTCGCGAGAAAGCCGGCCGAGAAAGGCAAGGTATGGTTCGCCCGCCGCCGTCTCGAAGGTCGGCTTATAGAGACCCGTCGGCAGCCCGTGATGGATGGTGGCCAGCCAATTGGCATTCGCAAGCCCGGTCTTCTGGCTGTGTGAGATCGAGATCAGCGGAAAGCGCGGAAAACGCTCATAGGCTGGCGCTAGGTCGACATAATCGAGCCGGCCATGAGGCGTCGTCACCGTCTTGTCCGGCATGGTCTCGAAGAACGAGAAATGCAGGAAATGGCTGAGATGAAAATGAATGATATCAAAGTCGTGGGCTCGGTTCCTCACATCGGCAAGCATCGCAAGATGCGCCGCCGTGTCCGATTTCAGCGGACGCGGATCGAGGCGCAGGGCGCGTTCGCGTCCTGGTATCAGTCTGGCCGACGTCCGGCTGTCGCCGCTGGCGAACAGCGTCACCTCATGGCCGAGTTCGACCAGCCCTTCGGTCAGATAGGAAACGATGCGCTCGGTGCCGCCATAGAGAAGGGGCGGCACCGATTCGTGCAAAGGGGCGACATGGGCTATCCGCATGGTTTGAACGTGTCCCTCAAGGCAATCAAGAGAGCGAAATGCATCAGCCGGCCTAACGTTCCGGACAAAAGCGGGCGTCGGCAACCCAAGCCCACCAGCGCAGATTTTTTTGCAATAAGCGGAACAAACGCGCTATCCGCGAATTTAATAGGGTTGGTCCGCGCTGCGGCCGACCAGGGAGAGAACAAAATGGACCGCTTGCATTTCTTTACGCCCGTGCGCATTGCGCGCGGGCAGGGACACCCCGTCGAGGAAGTCGACAGCGTTGCCGAAGCGATGGTCTTTTTGCAGAAATGGCCATTGGGACGGCGTGGGCCTGTGTATCAATGCGCCGTGAATTGCTGCTCCGCGGCCCTGTCGGGCAGAATGTCGGCCGAAGCAGCCAGGAAGGCGTTCACGGGCTTTGCCCGCATCACCCGGCTGCTCGATGATGACATGGCCCTGCCGATGGGCGGCGAAAGCATGGCGGAAGTCCGCGCGCTGAGGCGCTAGACGCCGGTCCAGCCATTTGGCTATTGAACACCCGGGCTTTGGCGGCGCGGGCATCATCTTTTTCGCACCGGAGTATTCCGGCGCGGCCCTTCACCTCATGGGCCACACTGTGCTTTCATGCGTTTCGCATGACCGGTGGGTGACGATCATCCACGGGCGGTCCGAACGTGGAGGGGTAGACAATGCCGAAACTGATCCTGGGAACACTCGGCGCTATCGTCATCGCCCTCATCTGGGCGGTCCTTGCCAGTTTGATGGGCGCGCCATCGATCGTGATCACGGTCGGCGCGGTCGCCATTGGGGCCGGCGTCTACACCTACGTCGACAGACGCTCGACTTGACGCGTCCCCGGTCTGCCGCGCGCTCGACCAAATTGCACGCCGGTGTTGACGCGCGCGGCAGTCGCGGCGGGCATTCTTCAAGGATGAGCTTGCTGGCCGCATAGAGAGCAAAGGCGCAGACCGGGCGCCACACGTCGGACCGGGCTCCGCGAGAACTTGGGAGAGATCGTCAAAGATCTTTCAATCCGGCCAATGTAGATCGAAACGGCGAATCTGTGGATTTCCGGTGGAACATCGTCGCCTCGAAACACTTCGGGCGTTGCACTGCCCCATCAGTGCACGTTCCCTTGTTCTGTTGGAACTGGCCGGCTGCCGAAAGGTGGCCGGCTTTTTTGTATATTAGCGGAACCTGAAATTACGGGGCTTGTTCTGCATGCGGCAGCGAGCCCCTCGCTGCTGGTCGAGGGCCGTAACCCTTGGCCGGGCCCGCATCGCTCCGCCAGTGGTGCGGGCCCACGGCCTCCGGTTTTTCCGGGCGTCTCGACTCGCTGATCCTCACCCTGGTCCGGCTAATGCATGTCACTCAAAAAAAGGCCCGGTTGTGAGACAATGACATGCACACGCGGCGCGCTTTAGCACAATCATTCACAAAGCCGTGGGTTCAACTGTCGCTACCCTTCTTGGCTGGATTGTGCGAATGATGACTGTCCTTTTCACCGCCACCCCCTGAAACTCGGCTTTTGGATCGACGGTCTTCATCCGCCGGGGGTTTGTTGACCTGCAGGGGTTTTCTGGCGTTCTCGTGCGATGCGCCTGGCCCGCCCTGCCGGATCGTGTTCGGGTGTTTCTTCGATGTGGACATGATCACCGATCCTGCTGACGGCCCTGATGAGTGGTGTTGACCTTGGTGTTGGCTTGCTGCCCTTGGCGCTCCGGATCCGGCGCTCCGTGAGTGCCGTGCTGGGCATCATCGTGGCTAACCTGTCGCCCTTCTCCTCGACCCTTCTGGCTCTGGTTCTCAGGCGGCACGGGCGGCATTTTGCTCGACATCTGCATCTCCTTGGGTTGGCATCGTGACTCAAAACCGTGATCGTGGGGGGAAGTTCCGTCTGCTTCGTCAGCACCTGTGCTTTTCGGTGCCGACGGAATCTGACTCCCAACGCGGATTTCAAGGAACGGCAGCGGCCCGCCCGCGTCGCCCCGCCAGTGGTGCGGGCCTGCAATATAAATCCTAAGCCTGGGCTGCTATCGCAGTTTATTGCGAGCTTCCGGCGACTTGCGTAGCGGGCTTCAGTGGCTTTCAGGGGACAGCGTGTTGTATCCGGTCGATCTGGAGCGACCGAAATACAGTGCTCGACCACGTTGCTGACATGATCGGTGAAGAGCGCGGTGTCGCGCCTGGATCGCGGCAGCAGCCTCTGGTCCGATCTGCCTGCAGCTGATGGCAGCTAAAACGACGTCAAAAGACCTAAGCCTCTTTGATCGCCCTCGCTGCTCGCACGAGCGATGACCAGTCAGCTCCCATGGCTGCGACAAGGTCTCGAGCATCTTCGTCTGATATTCCGGTACGGTCTACGAGCTTCCGTGCCAGCAATTCGAATGCCAATTCTATGATCGTCATAGCTCAGCCCCTACGAGAGTGCCCGTGACGATAGCTTGCAAATGGGTCTTCCGCATTTGCACATGTTAAGCGACCATCACGAATGTCTCATGTACCGCAGAATGTCTGCAGGACGCGCTCATCCGGGCGTGGCGGCTCAGCAAAGCGTTCCATTCCCGGCTGCTCATCGAAGGGACGGCTGACGACCGCCAGAATCTCCTCGAACGGTCTGAAGTCGCCGCCCAACGCCGCCTGGATCATCGCCTCGATGCGATGATTGCGGGGGATGAATTTGGGATTGACCGATTGCATGGCAGAACGGCGCGTGGCCGTGTCGCCCTCGCTTGCGATGCGCTGGCGCCACCGCGCCGACCAGGCATCGAATGCACCTGGATCCTTAAACAACTGCCGCGCCGTGCCTTGGCCGTCCGCAGCGTCGAGGTCATCGCCCAGGCGCCGGAAGCCGAGCGTAAAATCCGCTTCGCCGCGAGCCAGCACATCCAGAAAGTCGGCAGCGAGCTGCAAGTCGCCTTCCGCTTCGGTCAGCAGTCCGAGTTTTCTGCGGAAGCCGCGCTGCAACACAGCCTCATAGGAGGCCTGGAACGACCTCAGCACCTCTTCCGCTTCAGACACTGCTTCATTCTCGTCCGTGCTCATGAGCGGCAGCAGGGTCTCGGCAAAGCGCGCAAGGTTCCATGTGGCGACACGAGGCTGGTTGGCATAGGCATAGCGACCGGCGCGGTCTATCGAACTGAACACCGCGCTGGGGTCGTAAGCGTCCATGAAGGCGCATGGGCCATAGTCGATCGTCTCGCCCGAGATCGACATGTTGTCGGTGTTCATGACGCCATGGATGAAGCCGACCAGCATCCAGCGCGCCACCAGGTCCGCCTGTGCGGCGACAACGGCCTCCAGCAAAGCCCGGTACGGCCGTGCTTCCCCCGCCAGCTGTGGGAAGTGACGCTGAATGGCATAGTCGGCCAGTATCTTGAGCGCCTCGGTGTCGTGGCGCGCGGCGAAATATTGGAACGTGCCGATCCTGATATGGCTTGCCGCCACCCGTGTCAGGACGGCGCCGGGCAGCCGGACCTCGCGATAGACCGGGTCGCCGGTGAGCACCGCCGCAAGGCTTCGCGTCGTCGGAATGCCGAGCGCCCCCATCGCTTCGCTGACGACATATTCGCGCAGGACAGGGCCGAGTGCGGCGCGGCCGTCGCCGTTGCGCGAGAACCGCGTTGGTCCCGATCCTTTCAGCTGGATGTCACGGCGAACGCCGTTGACGTCCACCACTTCGCCAAGCAGCAGGGCGCGCCCGTCGCCAAGCTGAGGCACGAAGTTTCCGAACTGGTGGCCCGCATAGGCCAGGGCGATTGCTTGCAACCCTTCCGGAAATCTGTTGCCGGCAAGCATCGCCACTCCATCCGGGCTGGTAAGCTGGTCGGCATCGAGCCCGAGTTCCTCCGCGAGGTGCCGGTTGAACCGGATCAGCCGCGGTTCGGACACCGGCTTCGGATCTGTTTGCGCGAAGAAGCGCTCCGGCAATTGCGCATAGCTGTTGCTCAGGGCGGGAAGCCCCGTCTGAATGACCGGGGGTTGTTCAGCAGTCGCAGGTGACGTCATGACGAGCTGTCTCTGAAGAGGAGGGGTTCAACAGATCCCGTTTCGAGGAGCCTGTGTTCATTTGTTCATATAGGGACGCAACGTCGTTGGTGCCATCCGGATCCATCAGGCCGGCACCGGATACAAGCTGGGAACCACCCGCCTCAACTATCTAGGTTCGGGCTGCCGTGGGACGACGGGCCGTGGCGGAATCCAGAGCTGACCCCGCATCGCCACTGTCTCCGAACTGAGCACCCGGCAATCTAGTCAGTGCGGGCGTGCAATGCCGGGGCGGCGTCTGCCTTGGTTGGCAGCGGCTCTCTCGGGGCCGCTCCCGGCGATGATTTCGAACCCGGTTCGACTCGCTCCTCGGCGATGAGCCGGGCGCCACGCTCATAGGTCAGGTAGCGCCAGAGCCACTGGATCGAGACCTGAACGCGGTGCTGAAAACCGACGAGCAGGTAGACATGGATGAGCGCCCAGGCAGACCAGGCGAACCAGCCTTTCAGTTTCAGCCTACCCGATTCGAACACGGCAGCGTGGCGGCCGACAATGGCCGTGTTGCCTCGATTGCTGAAGACAAAAGCGGGCAGCGTATCGCCAGCATCTATCCGGCGTGCCAGTGCCTTGCCGAGGTGCTCGCCCTGCTGCTTGGCGACCTGGGCAAGACCCGGCAATGGCTGGCCGTTCCCATCGAGGACCAGTGCGACGTCGCCAAGCGCGAAGACATCGGGATGGCCGACGACCTGCAGGTCGGATTCGACCTTCACCCGACCGCCGCGGTCGAGCCCGACACCAAGCTGGGCGACCAGCGGAGAAGCCGCCACCCCGGCGGCCCAGAGCGTCAAGGCCACCGGGATCACCTGGCCGCCGACGGTGATCTGATGCGCTTCGATCGCCTCGACCCGGTTGCCGAGCGCGACCTCGACGCCCAGGCTTTCAAGGCGCAGACGTGCATATCTGGAAAGCTCCGGGGCGAATCCGGCGAGCAGACGCTCGCCGGCTTCTACCAGTATGATCCTTGTCTTCTCGGGCCGGATGTTGCGGAAGTCGCGCGCCAGTGTGTGCCGGCTGAGTTCGGCGATCGAGCCCGCCAGTTCGACACCGGTCGGGCCGCCGCCGATAATGGCGATCGTCATCAGCCGGGATTGCTCGACTGGATCGGTGGTCCGTTCCGCGTGCTCGAACGATAGCAGCAGCCGTGACCGGATCGTGCGCGCGTCCTCGATGGTCTTCAAACCGGGACAGACCCGAGCCCAGCTCTCCTGGCCGAAATAGAATGGCTGCGAACCAGTGGCCAAGACCAGGATGTCGTAGGGGACCGTGGTCCCATCGGCCAGCACCAGTATCCTGGCCTCGGTGCCGATCTCGGTGACATCGCCGAAGAGGACCTGAACCGAGGGATAGCGGCCCAGGATCTTGCGGATGGGCTCGGCGATGTCAGGCGCCGACAAGGCGGCGGTTGCAACCTGATAGAGCAAGGGCTGGAACAGGTGGTGATTGTGGCGGTCGATGATCGTCACCCCGATTTCCGCCTTGCCGAGCGCCTTGGCAACCTCCAGACCGGCAAAGCCTCCGCCGACCACGACGATGCGCGGTGTCAGGCTCCGGCCGTGGCTGCTCTCGGTGGCGAATTGCATGCTTGATACTCCCCTATCCCTGTCCGGAAGTCATAGCCTGGCAGGAGTGCCTCGCTGCTGGCTGGAGCTACTGCTCACTCCGGCGGCATCGGTCCAGGCAAGGCATCCGGCAATGACAGGCGTCGTGCTGACCACAAGGGCGCCGCGCGCGTGAAGAGCTACCAACCCGCGCCATGAGACGCGGTCGACCGCCCAGATGGTGCCGCTGGCGTCGACCCATTTGAGATGGGCGTCGGCGACTTCAACGGCCCGCATCATCGCCGCCGGTTCCATCCCGGCCCGAAAGACGATGATGGAATTGGCGGCGCCGTTGAAGAACGGGCCGGCGCCGGCTGCCAGTCCCGCAAGCAGGACGATGCTGGTCAGCGCTGCCGAAGCACCGCGTGCCGGTCCGCCGCGGTTGGGCAGCACCAGCACCAACACAAGCGGCACGATGCCGAAGATGACCAGCCACGCAATATCCCAGGCGAGCGGCAAGTCGCTGTTCATCTTGATCCGGTGCAGACCCAGCAGCCAGTGAAACACGACGGCATCGACGACATGCCAGACGCCGAACCCGGCGAAGGCGAGCCGCAGGATCTCCGTGGTGGTCCCGGGCCGCGCGCCGGCCGCCCTCGCGGCCACCAGCAGCACCGTGCCGGCGACGGCGAGCACATACATGCAAAGATGGAAGAGGCCGTCGGCCATGATCTGGAAGCGCAGGTCGGAACCCACCGGATCGGCGACGCCCGAGAGAAGATGATGCCATTGCAGGATCTGATGCAGGACGATGCCGTCGAAGAAACCGCCGAGCGCGAAGCCGAGCAGCAGCCAGCCGGCTCGCGTTCTCGGGTCGAGTGTCGCGGTGATCGCGTCCATGTCAGGACCACCGGCTCCAGGCCGGGGCGTTCAGTTGCCTGCGCACCGACATGTCCGGCGGCATGGGGTCATGGAGACCATGACGCGCCTCGAGCCAGAAGGCGGATATCAGCCCACCAACCACCGTCGTCAGAACCAGTGTCGCAGCAATTATCGCCAGCATGGACGTCGATCCTCAGCCGCGCAGGGTCGGCCGCGCGGAACCTAACAGCGGCTTCCGTGGAATGTTCCTGGCTGTCGGTTCGGTGGAGGGAACAATCAAGTTCCAGCACGGTTCGATGCTGGCGACGGACGGCTCAAGCGGAGAAGGTCATGAACGAATATACGGCGGCAGATCCGGGCGGTCTCGACGGCCATCAGCCGAGCGGCATCACCCGATGGCTGTTTTCGACCAACCACAAGGACATCGGCACACTCTATCTGGTCTTCGCTTTCATCGCGGGGGTGATCGGCATGCTCTTGTCGGTGAGCATGCGAATCGAGCTGCAGCAACCCGGGATCCAGTTTTTCCCCGGACTGGCGTCGATGATCTACGGTTACCAGGGCGACGCGGCGATCGACGCCGGCAAGCAGCTTTACAACGTCTTCACCACGGCCCACGCGCTGATCATGATCTTCTACACTGTGATGCCCGCCCTGATCGGCGGCTTCGCCAACTGGATGGTTCCGATCATGATCGGCGCCCCCGACATGGCCTTCCCGCGCATGAACAACATCTCGTTCTGGCTGCTGCCGCCGGCATTGATGTTGCTTTTATTGTCGATCTTCATGCCCAGCGTCCCCGGCGGCTATGGCCCTGGGACCGGCTGGTTCCTGTACCCGCCGCTGTCGACCTCCGGCCATCCCGGTCCCGCCGTGGATCTGGTCATCCTGTCTCTGCACATTGCGGGCGCCTCCTCGATCCTGGGAGCCATCAACTTCATCACCACCATCTTCAACATGCGCGCGCCGGGGATGACCCTGCACAAGATGCCCCTGTTTGTGTGGTCGATCCTCATCACCGCCTTCCTGCTGCTGCTGGCTCTGCCGGTGCTGGCCGGCGCCATCACCATGCTCCTGACTGATCGCAATTTCGGAACCACGTTCTTCGCGCCGGACGGCGGAGGCGACCCGCTGCTGTACCAGCATCTCTTCTGGTTCTTCGGCCACCCGGAAGTCTACATCATGATCCTGCCGGCGTTCGGCATCGTCAGCCAGGTGATCTCGACCTTCTCGCGAAAGCCGATCTTCGGGTATCTCGGGATGGTCTACGCAATCGTGGCGATCGGGGTGATCGGCTTCGTCGTCTGGGCCCACCATATGTACACCAGCGGGATAGGCCTCGACACGCAGCGCTACTTCACCTTCGCCACGATGGTGATCGCAGTGCCGACCGGGATAAAAGTGTTCTCCTGGATTGCAACCATGTGGGGCGGCTCGGTCGGCCTGCGGACGCCGATGCTCTGGGCCCTCGGCTTCATATTCCTGTTCACCGTAGGCGGGGTGACGGGCGTTCAACTCGCAAATGCCGGCCTCGACCGTGAACTGCACGACACATACTTCGTCGTCGCGCATTTCCACTACATACTTTCACTGGGAGCGATCTTCGGCATCTTCGCGGGCTGGTATTACTGGTTTCCGAAAATGACGGGATATCTCTACAACCCGCTTCTGGCTGGGGTCCATTTCTGGACGACCTTCGTCGGCGTGAACCTCGTCTTCTTCCCCCATCACTTCCTTGGATTGGCGGGCATGCCGCGTCGCTATGTCGACTATCCCGACGCATTCGCCGGCTGGAACATGGTGTCCTCGTATGGATCGTACCTGTCGGCCGCGAGTGTCGTGATTTTCCTCTTCGGCATCTTGGAAGCTTTCTACCGGCAAAGAGCCGCCGGCATGAACCCATGGGGGCCAGGAGCTACCACATTGGAGTGGGAGCTGACCTCTCCACCCCCTTTCCATCAATGGGACAGGCTGCCGCAAATCAGATGAGGCCGGGTTGTCGAACTCCTGTGCGCAAGCCAGCCCGGTTCGCCGCTGAGGCGAACTTCAGCCTGCCGGTGGCAGACGTTGGCTGCAGCTGAGAACCGGATCGCTATCTGAAGCTGATTAACAGCACAGCGAACAAGCTTGCGAGCGCGACTGCCCAGCAGAATAACCAATTGGCGATCAGAAGAAGCGATTTGAGCACGGTGGCATGGCAGTAATCTTCGATGATCGATTGCATTCCAAGCCGCATGTGAACGCAGCTTACGAGAATGAAGCCAATAAGGGCTGGCGCGACATAGATCGATCCTACGACGCTGAGGACGGCGTCTCGAGGCTCACCGACCAGCATTATAACGACCGCGACGATGTAAATGACAAGGATCAACAGGGCAGCAGATGTCAGCCGCTCCAGCATGAACGTTTCGGTTCCGTGTTTCGCCGATCCAAGGCCCCGCACTCGAGCTAGCGGAGTTCTGATTGAGGGTCTGTCAGCCATGGCGTTTCCCCAAAATTACTTGGTTGACTTGCGGGCAACTCAAGCTGTTGCTGTTTCGATGCCCGGGCCGTCGGTGCCGACGGATAGTGGGCAAGCACGGTCTCCAGTCGAGCAAGGCGGGCTTTGTGGGCGTTCAGTTCGTATCCTGAACGCCATCCAATTTGCCTGGGTCTGCCATCTCTGCATAGCTCGCTTTCAAGCAGCGAGATACGAAGGCGGACCGCGTCGATCTCCTTGACGAGCGCGGCCTTCACCGATTTTCGACTCTGCATGGCTGTAGTTCCGGTGCAAGGATGGTTCCAAACCTGACGCGTCTGGAAATGTTCCCGGGTGCCGAAGGCGTGCTGAAGATTAATGCCTCAGTGCTGGACCCGCACAATGGGTCGCCATGAGCTAAAGCCGGGCACTAGCTCAACGGCCGCGATGTGCCCGGCGAATGCTTGTGAAAACGAGCGAACGCCTGGCCCGCCTCGTCCCGAGAGATAAGTAGCCCCTCAGAACAGCGACCGCACGTGGCCGAGATGACCAGAGGGTGTTCTTGGGCCAACATATGTTATCGGCCACTTTTGTTTCTCTCTCCTGCAAAAATATTTGGGCTGAAAGGCCGGGAACTAACCGATCCTCCGTATGTTGCGGAGTTAGTCAGGAGAAACGGACTATGTCGGACAAAGAAATTCATCGGGGCGCCTCGCGTTTTCGCCCTATCCGCGTCGTGGACGCCCGCGTGTTTCGCGGGCCGCACCTCTATAGCATGACGCCAATGGTCCAGATTCGGATCGACCTCGGAGCCCTTGAGGCGTTCCCGACAGACAAACTGCCCGGGTTTTCCGAACAAATCGTCCGACTGTTGCCCGGCCTTGCGGGCCATGGCTGCAGCTATGGCGCCGCCGGCGGCTTCGTCCGCCGCATGCAGGAAGGAACCTGGCTCGGCCACGTCGTCGAGCATGTCGCCCTGGAACTGCAGAGCATGCTCGGTCACCGGGTGACACGAGGAAAGACACGGTCGGTCAAAGGCAGTCCGGGCACTTATAATGTCATGTTCGCCTACAAGGACGAGCTTGTCGGGCTGCTCGCCGGGCGCGTCGCGCTCGAACTGGTGGACAGCCTGCTGCCGGCCAATCTGCATGGTGTCGAGGGGCTCGGCGACATTGCGGAAACGCAGGGGCCATTCGAGTTCGCAGCCAGGCTGCAGCAGCTCAAGCTTCTGGCCGCCGAGCGTGCCTTGGGGCCTACGACTGCTTCCTTGGTGCGCGAGGCCGAGAGGCGAGGCATTCCGGCGGCGCGGATCGACGACAGCAGCCTCGTGCTGTTTGGTCACGGAAAGCATCAGAAGCG
Source organism: Mesorhizobium sp. M0029 (assembly GCF_040323735.1). Lineage (NCBI taxonomy): Bacteria > Pseudomonadati > Pseudomonadota > Alphaproteobacteria > Hyphomicrobiales > Phyllobacteriaceae > Mesorhizobium > Mesorhizobium sp. M0029. The sequence continues at coordinate 31,263 of NZ_JAMYVF010000002.1, read as the reverse complement.
CATCCGCGCCAGTTGCAGTGACCTCACTTCCGAGATTGCGACCGAGATCGCCTCGGATAAGGACCTGACCAAATTCCTGCTGCAACAGGCCGGCCTGCCGGTGCCACGCGGGGAGCTGGTGCGATCGGCGCAGGACGCGGTCGCGGCAGCCGCACGGCTGGGCTACCCCGTGGTCACCAAACCACTCGATGGCAATCATGGAAGCGGCGTCAACATCGGTCTGGCAACAGAAGACGACGTCCGCTGGGGTTTCGAACAGGCGCGAGAACACAGCCGCAGCGTTATCGTCGAGCAGCATTTCGTCGGCTCGGATCACAGGATCCTGGTAATCGGCGGAAAGGTGGTGGCGCTTGCCGAGAGGGTTCCGGCCCATGTGGTCGGCGATGGCCGGAGTTCTGTCGCCGAGCTCGTCGAGGAGACGAACCGCGACCCGCGGAGGGGAGAGGGCCATTCCTCGGCATTGACCCGCATCGAAATCGACGAATGCGTCGAGCATTTCCTGTCAAAATCGCAGCTCGCCCTGGCGAGCGTTCCAGCGCCGGGCCAAATGGTGCTCTTGCGGCCCACCGCCAATCTCTCCACCGGTGGGACCGCGATCGACCGGACGGAAGAAATCCATCCCGAAAACGCGCTGATCGCCAGGCGGGCGGCACAGATCGTCGGTCTCGACATTGCCGGGATCGACTTCGTCTGTCCCGACATCTCACGGCCGGTGAGCGAAACCGGCGGCGGCATCATAGAGGTGAATGCCGGTCCTGGCTTTCGCATGCATCTCGAACCCTCGTCGGGGCGCGCCCGCAACGTCGCACGGCCCGTGCTCGATCTTCTCTTCAAAGGCGGCAAGGACGGCCGGATTCCGATCTTCGCGATCACGGGAACCAACGGCAAGTCGACCACTGCCCGGATGCTGGCGCACATCCTGCAGGCGAATGGGGCAACCGTCGGGCTCACCTCCACCACCGGCGTCTACTTGAACGGCGAGCGGATCATGACAGGGGACTGCTCCGGTCCGCAGAGCGCCAGGATCGTGCTGCGCGAGCCGGGTGTCGATGTCGCGGTGCTGGAATGTGCGCGCGGCGGCATCCTGCGCGAAGGGCTTGCCTTCGATGCATGCGATGTTGGCGCCGTTCTGAACGTCCACGGCGATCATCTCGGGCTGAGGGGCATCGACACGATCGAGGACCTGGCGGAGGTGAAATCGGTCGTGGTCGAGTCCGTCCGCCGCGGGGGATGGAGCATTCTCAATGCCGACGACGTCCATACGTCCGCAATGTCGCGAGATGCCGGCGGCAGGATCTGCTACTTCTCGCTGGCGAGCAGGAGCGAGTGGCCCGATTTCTTGCGCAGCCACCTGGCGGAAGGCGGCCGCGCCGTGACGCGGGAGCCCAGCAGCGACGGCTGGGACATTTTCATCCACGAGGATGGGGAATCGATGTTCCTGATGAGCGTCGACGAAATTCCCGCGACCTTCGAGGGTTCTGCCGAATTCAACGTTGCCAACAGCCTGGCAGCCGTCGCCATGGCGCATTGCCACGACGTTCCGGCGGCAACGATCCGGGCGGCGCTGGCCGAGTTTGGCACCTCGTTCGAGCAATCTCCCGGTCGCCTCAACGTCTTCGACGGGCATGGTTTCCGCACGATCGTCGACTATGCGCACAATCCGGAAGGGCTGAAGGCGCTCGGAAAGCTCGTTTCCCACATGAGGCGCGGCTATCAGCGCACGATCGGCTTGGTCGCCATACCCGGTGACCGCCGCGATTGTGATATACGCGAGATGGGCGCGATCGCTTCGCGGATATTCGACGTCATCGTCTTCAAGGAGGATGAGCAGGAGCTGCGCGGCCGAGCCCCCGGAGCGATCGCCGGCTTGCTGCGGGAAGGTGCCTTGAACGCCGGCTGCGCCCCAGGCCGCATTCACGCCGTCTGTCCCGAGAAGGAGGCCGTCGACGTGTGTCTCAGGCTTGCACGGGAAAACGACCTTGTCGTGCTGACCGTCGACGACGTTGAAGCCGTGTGGCGGCAGGTAACCGGCTTCGGAGGCGCGACGCCTTCGAGGGGAGGGCCCGATCAGACCCATATTCGCCATCTGAGGGCTGGCTGATGTGGTCGCTGATCCTGCACGGCGGCGCCAAGAAGATCGATCCGCAAGAGGAGGAGGCGCATCGCAACGGATGCATCGAGGCGCTCGAGGCAGGTCGGGCCGTCCTGGCCGGCGGCGGAACGGCGGTCGATGCGGTGGAAGCGGCCGGTCGCATCCTCGAGGCGAACCCGACGTTCAATGCGGGATATGGAAGTGCCCTCAATTCGGACGGCGAGGTCGAGATGTGCGCTGGCCTGATGGAGGGCAGGGACTTCAATGTGGGTGCCGTCGCAGTGATCAAGGGCGTGCGCCATCCAATCAGTGTCGCGAAGGCCATGCTGCATGAGGAGCCGATCCTGCTGGCGTCGGAGGGGGCCCGGCGTTTCGCCGCCGAGAAGCAGCTGGAGCTTTGCGATCCGGCGGATTTGATCACGCCGCAGCAGCGCGACGCCTCCAGCAAGTCGGAGGCGAAGGATACGATCGGTGTGGTTGCCCTGGATCAGTACGGGGACATCGCCGTCGGCACTTCGACCGGCGGACTGGACGGCAGTGCTCCGGGTCGTGTGGGGGATTCTCCGCAACCCGGTTGCGGCTACTATGCCGACAACCGGTTGGGAGCCGTCGCCTTCTCGGGAGATGGTGAGCATATTGCGCGAAAGGCTCTCGCGGCCCGTGTCATGCAGGCACTCTCGGCGCGGCAGGCATTGTCCTCGGGGCAGGCTGAAGGCGGCCTGGAGCAGGTGCTGAATCCCGCGCTCAAGGAAGTCGAGGCGATCGGCGGCGAAGCCGGAGCCATAGTGCTTACCGCGACCGGCGTGTCTGGATGGGCGCATAACAGCAGGGAGTTCGCAGTCGCTTTCATGACCAGCGAGGACAACCACCCGCACGTTTTCCTGCGCAAGAAAGACGTGGGCAAATGACCGACAAGAAGAAAAAACGATCCTCGAACGGTAAAGCCGGAACGCTCGTCATCATCGGCGGCCACGAGGACCATGATGGCGATCGTGTCATCTTGAAGGAGGTGGCGAGCCTGGTTCCGAACGGCCGCCTGGTGCTTGCCACCATCGCGTCTCATGAGCCGGATGGCTATCTCGAGAAGTATCAGAGGTCCTTCGGTGAGCTGGGCATCAAGGATGTCATCGAGCTCTACGTCAACGACCGCCTCGAGGCAGCTCATGAAAAGAAAATAAGTGCGCTTGCAGACGTGAGCGCGGTGTTCTTCTCCGGCGGCGACCAGCTCCGCATCACCAGCCAGATAGGCGACACGCCCATCGACGAGCGGGTGCACGAAATCTATGAAGCCGGAGGCGTCATTGCCGGCACCTCCGCGGGCGCGTCGGTCATGAGCGACACAATGATGGTGAAGGGGCCGAACGCAGCGTCCTTTCGGATCGGCCACATTCGGATGGCGCCGGGACTGGGCCTGCTGCCGAATGTCATCATCGACCAGCACTTTGCGGAACGGGGCCGCATTGGGCGGCTCATCGGGGCGGTGTCGCAGAACCCGCGCGTCCTCGGCATCGGCATCGATGAAGACACCGCGATCGTGGTGAAGGGCGAGATGTTCAAGGTCATCGGCAGCGGCGCTGTCTATCTGGTCGATGCAGCCGGCGTGACCCATTCCAACATCGCGGAAGGTGAGCCTGATGCCGCCCTTTCCATCCATGATCTTAGGGTTCACGTGCTGAGCTCAGGCGACGGGTTCGATCTCGCGCTGCGACGGCCGGTGGGGATTCCTTAAGACTTCGCCGCACTCAAGCTGGTGGTGTGGCGCGGTCCGCGTACCGCGAAAACCGCATATATGAAGCAGTTCTCCTATTTGAAGTCGCCCAACCAGGATTGTCGCGTTGTTGCAGGCCCGGCAGGATTACAGACGGCCTCTCGTCGGCTCGAATCCCGCAAAGCTGAGACCTTCGCTCGCCCGGCGTTCTGCCGGGCTAACCCCGCCGGCGACTGGCCTGAATGGCAGCAAAGGTTACCGGACGATACCCCCATGCGTCGACGCCGACATCATGCTGGCGCGTCATCGGCTTCAGACGACCGTGCGAATGACCGTGCAGGTTTACCGATCTCTTGCCGATCTGGTTCCAGGTGCGAAAAGGATAGTGACACAGAACCAGCAAGCTGCCCTCGACAAGAAGCTCCATATAGTGGTGCACGCTCGCCCAGGCCGGGTCGCCAATGGTGGCAGCGCCATCATTGTTGCCAATTATCAGGTGCTTGGACCCGTTAAGAGACGACAGCAGTGAAGACACGGTCTCGGCTGGACCCTTGGCGAAATCGCCGAGGTGCCAGACCTCGTCGTTCGGGCCAACCGTTTCGTTCCAAAACGCAACCAGCGCCTGGTCATGCTCGACCAACGAGGCGAAGGGACGCCGGTCGAGGCGCAGAATGCGCGGATCGTTGAAATGCGTATCGGAAGTGAAGAAGATCATGCGCCGCGGCCGGCTGCGACGCGCGACCGGCGATCGCGTCTAAATGCCGGAGCGCTCTTCGGCTTCATCATCGATCCCGATCGGGGCTTCCCTGAGCATCTTGAGTGCCTCTTCCTTCGTAAGGCCGCACTTGCGCGCGAAGTAGAGCGCCTCGATCGCCTTTTCGCGATCCGCCGTGGATTTTGCGTGCTGTTTGGGCTTTTTGCCCATCGTTCTCTGCCACCTTCCGAGGCCACCAAACCATCACAGTGCCGCGTTGTTCCCGTGCATCGGCTGACCTGCCGGACTGCGCGAATGCCGATGTCGCCGGCATCCCGCGAGCCCCGGACAGCGCGTATATCAGCCGGCTCGCGACAACGGCGGAGCGACTCCAACCCCGACAGCGTGAATTCAAACGAAAGCCCGCGCCGTGGGAGGGGCCGGCGCGGGCGATCGGGCTACCGATCTTGCAGCGCGGGGGTCGACCGCTGCATGGCTCGAACTGTGCAAGCGAGCATTTGTTCCGGGCCGCATGCAAAGCATCGGCGTTTCATTGCAATTCTGGGGGACACAACCAGCATTTCGCTTCAGTCCGCCGCCGATGTGGGAGGATGAATACCGCCTTGCGCTAATTCGTCCGCCCTGGACACGAAACCAACCGCGCATTGAGCGCGTAGCTTCGGCGATTTAAAAACACCTGCACTGGAATATTTCCGGGCGCATGGAACATCTCCGGCCGCTGATGTTTAGGCCGGAATGACGATGATCTCTGTTCTTACAATGATTTACTCTCTCGCCATCTTTATCGGCGCGAAGCGGCGCAACCTCTTGGTGAATGCGAAACTCGACAGAGTTTTGCGCAATATGGCTGGCGCAGAACTGAATCAACGTGGCCAGTAAACCGCAACACCGCCGGTTCCAGTTCACAGCCAGTGTCCTCGCGGCCGCTACCTCGGTTCGGGTGGCAAGCGGCTCGGCAGGACTGCAAGGGCCGCCCCCTCTGGGCTGGCTGGTGCGTGGTCGACCCGATTTCGTCGATGAGGGCGGAGCACGCTGGCTCGAATTGGGGAGCCGCGTCCACGATCCCCGCACCGGGGCACGCACCTTAGGTCCGGCCCACGCGAGTGGCTTCGGAGGACCTATCCATGAACGATGATGATCCTATAGATTCGCTCGCCAATGCAATTCGTCATCGCAGCGCAATTTTGTTTGTGGGGGCGGGGGTATCGATCAGCGTCGGACTTCCGTCTTGGGAGAAACTCATCGAGCGAATGGCAAAGGAGCTCGGCGTCGACGATGAATTTTCCACGCGACGCGATCGTTTTCAGACCTTGGCCGAATACTATCGGATCAAGCATGGCAGTATCGGACCACTTCGCAGTTGGATGGACAGAAACTGGTCTGTCGCCAAGGAACGGATTGAGAAATCGGAATTGCACCGACTCATCGTGACGCTCGATTTTCCCGTCATCTATACGACGAACTATGACCGGAACCTGGAACTCGCTTTTGAAATCCACGGTCTAGAGTACGTGAAAGTGGCCAACGCACGGCACGTTGCGCAGGCCCGTCGAGGCGTAACGCACATCGTGAAATTTCACGGCGACTTTGACGAGGACTCTTCCCTTGTCCTCACCGAAACCGACTATCTTGACCGCCTGTCCTTCAATTCTCCCCTTGATGTCCGCTTTCGCTCCGATGCTCTCGGCAGCACGATCCTGTTCATTGGCTATAGCCTCTCCGATCCAAACATCCGGCTGCTGTTGCACCGGCTTTGGCAGACCTGGCACCGGTCTGGATATGAGAAAGATCGTCCCCCTTCGTTCATCTTCATGCCCAGCCGCAACCCTGTGGAGGAGGCCGTGCTTGGGCGCTGGGGTATTTCGGTGCTCGTTGGCGCAGGTGATGATCCTGAAGCCGGTCTGACGGACTTCCTCAGGCGTTTGGTGGAAGCGGTGGGGGTGACCTGAGGCGCGCTCCCCAGTGGACTGCAGTTGGGTTTTCTCAGGTGCGCGGTGACCGACGCACCAGGCGGTGGCCGACAGGCACCAGATCAGCGACTGTTGGAGCTAGGACTTCCACAATCAATCCCGCCGCGATCATCTTGGCGTGAAGTCGATCTCCGGCGTCAATTGCCGGCAATATGCACAAACAAGGTCAATCGTCGTTTGCACATCATCCAGGCAAACAACTTCGGACGGGGTATGCATGTAACGCAAAGGCACGGAGAGCACTCCACTTGCGACGCCGCCTCGGTTCTGCTGCATGACACGCGCGTCGGTAGGGCTTGAGCTGCCCACCGCCTGAAGCTGATAAGGTAGGCCCTCTTTCTCGGCCACCGACTTCAGCAGATTGAACACCACCGGGTTGGTGTTCGCGCCTTGAGTGATTGCCGGCCCTTTCCCAAGGTCCAGTTTGCCCTGATCCTCGGCGCGAGCGCGCGGATAGTCCATCGCCACGCCCATATCGATTGCGAGGCCGGTTCGAGGTGCGATGTTGAACGCTGAGGTCATCGCGCCTCGGGACCCAATTTCCTCTTGAACCGTACCCAGGATATAGAGGCCCACGCCGGGGTGAACGCCTCCCTCCTCGGAGAGGCAGCGCAGGACCTCGGCGCCGATGAGGAGGCCAACCTTGTTGTCGAACGCTCGTCCGACAGCAAGGTTGCCCTGTAGCGCCGCAAACTCGCCGTGGATAGTGACCGCGCTGCCGACCTCTACGACCTTCAACGCTTCCTCTCGCGAACTCGCGCCGATATCGATCCATAGTTCCATCAGCGAGGGAGTTTGAGACGTGTCAGAGGCTTTGAAGGTCTGGATTGCTTTGCGACCTACGACGCCCAGGATCGGCTCCTTGCCGTGCACCCAGACACGCTGGCCGATTTCAGTGGCAACGTCCGTTCCACCTATGGTGCTGAAGAAAAGAAAGCCGTCATCGTCGATGTAATGGACGATGAAGCCGACCTCATCCATGTGCCCGGCATACATGAAGCGCATAGACGCCTCAGGATTGATGATCGCCGTGACATTGCCCATGACGTCCGTCGTCAACCTGTGGGCATACGGACGAACATACTCGCGGAAAAGCTCCGCTACGGGTTGCTCAAAGCCGCTCGGCGACGGGGTCGCCACAATTTCCTTCAAGAACTTGAGTGATTCATCGCGCATCAAGCTGACTTTCACGGTTCAAGGGGTGGAGGGCCATTCGAGCATGGTCATACTCGTCGGGCTTCGCGCCAATTTTGGCCTTCTTCGGTGCGATCGCCCGCGAATTGGTCAGCCCAAGGCAGGTTGTGGAGCCAGGCTTCGCGCCGGGGGGTCCAAAGCTCGTATGTCGGGAGAAGGTCGTTTGGCGCATCGTCGAGAGTGCCGATCATGATCTCGGCTTCGTCGTCGCGGAGATTCACCACGCGCGACCCGCATGCCGGACAAAAACCTCTGCCGTTGAACGCCGCAAGCTCGCCCTTGCACTGGTAAGCCGACCGTGGCCACACGGCAAAGGCACTGTAGGTGCTGCCGCTGGTTCGCTTGCAATCCTGGCAATGACACAAGCCAACGCGCAACGGCGCGCCGGCAACAACATACCTCACAGACCCGCAAAGACAGCCGCCGGTCCGCTCTATCTTGTCAACCTCGTCGTTCATGGTCGCCGCCGACATGAGTGAGGGGAAACGTGTTGGACTCCGCTCTGCCGTTTCCATCGAGGCATCAAGTTAATGGGCAATGTCTTCAACAAGGCCTAGCTCCAAAGCTCTTGCTGCCATCAGGTAGCAGCTGTTCAGGGCATGGTCGCGCAGCTCTTCCAGCGATGTTCGAGAACCTTGGACGAGATCGGCGAACCCTTCATTCTCGAGTCGCTCTGCCGTTTCCAACAGCGCAAGTTGTTCGCGAACGATCTGAAGACAGCTTCGAATTGGTCCATTCAGAACCAAGTCTTTCTCAAGCCTTCTTTCATGAATCAGCAGGACTGCTTGCGGGCAAAGGAACCTGCAGGCTTTCGGGAAAGCGGCAAGGACCGTTACCCCGGCAGAGTAAACCGTATTCTTGCCAATGATGTAGCCGTTGCGGCCCGAGTGTTTCAGAAAAAGTTTGAACTCTAGAGCTAGACGTCGCGCGCCGTCGGCGTCGCCTCCGGGCGTGTCGATTTCAACGTAGAGATCGTCTTCCCCGGAACGCACGGCTTTCAAATCGTCCAAGGCTTTGGTGACGACAGTGTCATCAATCAAGCCGTGTATACGCAAGTTTGGATCGAACAAAAGCCGGTGAAGGTCTGGAGCGGGCGGCGGGGAGACGGTGTGTTCGGCTGACTGGGGCAACAGGTCCATATAGGCATCCTCATTATGGGGGCCGAACTTAGTTGGTACCCTTTTGTTCCCTTGAGGGAGTTCGAGCGGTGGTGATCACAGCCGCGTCTCTCGGCGGCTGTGGAGCTCCCTCTTTCATTGCAGATCCTTTTCGCACCAGGCCCGGTAGAGGCACCTCAGCCGCTAGGTTGGCTCCATGGGCATATCGGGCATTTGCCGGAGCTGACGCAGTCGCTTTGCTGATTTCTGCCACGTCCGGGACCAGTCCTGTGGACGGTTGAACTCGACGGCCTCAATGGTTCCCGGCTGCTGCCTTCCGGACCCCCGCGGTCGGGCTATTTTTCCTGGCCGTGCCATTTTTCCGGGGGGCTGAAACAAACAGCTTTGTTGGCAGTTCTAGCGTCCGGAGCACCGGCTCCGCGCGGCGCGGCCGAGCGGCCGGGGCTGTCCGGCAGGAGGTCCAGCAATGTCTCACGATATGCAAAGACGATTTGCAACGCGCTTGATCGCGGTTGCGCTGATGCTCTCGGCCAGTGGCGTGGCGCCTGTCCTGGCCCAGGATACCCCGACCGACTTCACAGCGATCATCCAGCAGAAATTGCCGGCCGTGGTCGCGATCACGACCCGGGAGGTTGTCCAGGACCAGACGACGGCGGGCGACTTTACAAGTCCGTTCGACGGCCAGGGCCTCGGACCCGTTCAGCCGCAGGTGAGGGAGGCGCTTGGCTCCGGATTTGTGATCAGTGCTGACGGCTACATCGTCACCAACAACCATGTCGTTGCCGATGCGACAGAGATCCATGTCGTATTTTCCGACAAGGAAACGGCGCCGGCGCAATTGGTCGGCCGTGACCCCGCCACCGATATAGCGGTGCTGAAGGTCGACCCGCGGCCCAACATGACCACGACCAAATGGGGTGACTCGGATGCAATGCAGCCGGGCGCATGGACAATCGCGATCGGCAGTCCCTTCGGGCTCGGAGGGACAGTCACTGTCGGCGTCCTTTCGGCCCGCTCGCGAGACATTCAAGCCGGGCCGTACGACGATTTTCTCCAGACGGACGCGTCGATCAATCGAGGCAACTCGGGCGGTCCGCTGTTCAACGCACGTGGCGAGGTGATCGGCGTCAACACCGCCATTGTCTCGCCGTCGGGCGGCAGCATCGGAATCGGGTTTGCGGTGCCATCGCGCACCGCCCAGAGCATCGCCGACCAGTTGATCCGAACCGGCCGGATCGAGCGCGGCTTCATCGGGGTCCGCCTGCAGGACATCACGCCGTCGCTGGCTGAGGCCCTCGGGATGAAGGATGACAAGGGCGCGCTGGTTGCTTCGGTCGAGCCCGGCAGCCCGGCGGAGAAAGCCGGCTTGAAGCCGGGTGACGTGATCACCCGGTTCAACGGCAAGGGCATTGAGGGTGTCCATGACCTCACGCTTGCGACGGCTAGCCAGAAGCCTGGCAGCAAGGCCACTCTGACACGGAGTAACGGCGGCAAGGACCAGGAGATCGCGCTTGTCATCGGTGAGCGCAAGGATGCGGAGGTGAAGACCGGCGCTGTTCCCGACAAGAAGTCGGCGGCCGAAGGCCTCGGCCTATCCCTCAGCCCGATTCCGGATCAGGCGCGTCAGCAGCTAGGCATCAAATCAGGAACGACCGGCGTCTTCGTCGTGGAAGTGGTTCCCGATGGCCTTGCCGCCCGGAGCGGATTGCAGCCGGGCGATGTCATCATATCGGCCAACAATCGCCGCGTGACGGAGCCTTCGGATATCGTCGAGGAGTGGGCGAACTCTCGCCGGCAGAGCAAGCCCATCCTGTTTCGGCTGGAAAGGCAGGGGCAGTCCGTGTTCGTGGCGGTCGCCGGGAAATGACCGTCTCCAGGAAGGCCATGTGACTGCACCACGATCCACTTGCGGATCCGCTCCAAAGGCGCCGGAGCCCAGGTGCAACGGGGAAGCATCGCCGCAGAAAGTTTGCGGGATGCGCTCATTGGCCAGGCGCGCAACGCGCACTTATTCTGCAGCGTCAGAGCTCTTTTGAGCTCGTCGTGCTCGAGTGTGCTCGCCATCCTCAGGCAGTTTCGCGCCTTGCCGTAAGCCGTGCCTGGAGAAGGACGACGACGAGCAAAAACAGCCCGCGGATCACCGACTGCCAGTAGGCTGACAGCGAAATCCAACCCATGCCGTTTTCGAAGTTCAGGACGTTGAAAAGGATCCCGAGCAAGAGCACGCCGGCCAGCGTGGTCAGCACCGAGCCCGAGCCGCCGGTCAGCAGCGTCCCGCCCACGACCACGGCTGCGATGGCAAACAGCTCCCAGCCGACGCCCTCGATCGGCTGGCCTGCGCCGAACTGAGAAGCGAGGACGACGCCGGCGAGCCCGGCCAGGCACCCGCTTGCGACATAGACGAGAAATTTGACGCGGTCAGTGCGCAGCCCCATCAGCCGCGAGGCATCCTCGCCACCGCCGATGGCCAGCACCGTCCGTCCCGTGCTGGTGTAGTTCAGGACCACTGAGCCGACGGCATAGGCAACCAGGGCGATGACTGCCGGAATCGGGAAAATCCAGAAATTCCCTTGGCCGATGGCGGTGAAACCCGAATCGTAAGACACCGAAACGGTCTGGTTGCCGGCCAGAAGCAGCGCCGAGCCGCTTGCGGCCAGCATGGTGGCAAGCGTGGCGATGAATGGCATCAGGTTGCCGCGCGTAACCAGGAGCGCGTTGATCAGCCCGGCTGCCAGGCCGGCGCCAACGCCCGCTGCAAGGCCTGCCACGATGCCGTGCGGGCTCGCCAGGGCCGACGCGACGCTGCCCAAGGCGGCGACGGAGCCGACGGACAAGTCTATGCCGCCGGTCATGATCACGAAGCACATGCCGAGCGCGACGAGCGCGAACATCGAGTTGTAGCGCAGAACACTCATCACGTTGAAGAGGCCCAGGAAGCGGTCGTAACGCAGGAATCCGAACAGGACGAGGGCTGCAAGCGCGATGACGACACCGTAAGTGCCGATGATGCGAACCAGTCTGGCGCTGTTCATGGATTACCCCCGGTGTTGCTGCTGCAGCCAGACGGCGAATGCGATGATGCCGGCCTTGACGACGAGCGCAGCGGCGTCGGGCACGCCATTTGCAAGCAGCGTGTAGCGCACCAACTGGATGGTCAGAGCGCCCAGCAGGGTGCCGATGATTGTGGCCTTTCCACCACTCAACAGCGTGCCGCCCACCGCGACCGCCGCGATGGCGTCGAGTTCCATGCCCAGCCCCACGAGATTGGCGTCGCTGGAGGAGTTGATCGCAATGACGACGAGCCCGGCCAGCCCCGCGCACAGGCCGCTGATCGCATAGACAGCGAGCTTGATCCTCGATACAGCGATGCCGGCCAGTTCAGAGGCCTTTTCATTGCCGCCGACAGCCAGGATGCTTCGCCCGAACACCGTGCGGTGAAGGGCCCAAGCGGCCGCCGCAACCAGCACGGCCATGATGATGACCTGCGCAGGAATGCCGAGCGGGCGGGCAAGTCCGATCCACTGGAATTGCGGCACGCGGAAGGTCTGCAGATTGCCGTTGGTCATAACCTGCGCGATCCCGCGCCCGGCGATGAACAGCACGAGTGTTGCGACGATCGGTTGGATGCGGAAGCGCGAGACCAACCAGCCGTTGAACAGCCCGAACAGGCCAGCGACGAGGATCGAGGCAACCATCGCGAGGGCTACCGCCAGATAGATGTTTCCGACCGGGAAGATCGTGCCCATGAAGATCATCGGCGCCAATGCGCCTGAGATCGCCATCAGCGAACCAACCGACAGGTCGATGCCGCCGGTGGCGATCACCAGGGTCATCCCCACCGCGACGATCACAATCGTGCAGACCTGGGTCAGGTTGACGTTGAGTGTCTGCAGCGTCGCGAAATTGCGCGTATAGGCAAGGTTGAAGGCGACCAGCAGCACAAGCGCGATCACCGTGCCGTAGCGCGCCAGGAAACCGAACACATCAAAGCGGCGGTTTCCAGCGTCGTTGGCTGCGGATGGTGTGGCCAGATCGCTCACGCTGCCTCCTTCGCCGCGCCGCCATGCGCCATCGCCGCGAGCACGTCCTCCTCGTTGGCTGCCTGACCTTCCAGTTCGGCCACCCTCACTCCTTCGCGCAGCACGAATATGCGGTCGGCTCCTTCCATCACTTCCTCGAGTTCCGAGGAGATCATCAGCACGCCGAGCCCGTCATCGGCAAGCTTGCGGATGAGGCGCTGGATCTCGGCCTTGGCCCCGACATCGATGCCGCGCGTCGGCTCATCGAGAATAAGCAGCTTCGGGTTCATCGCCAGCCAGCGGGCAAGCAGCACCTTTTGCTGGTTTCCGCCCGACAGCTCGCGGACCTTCTGGTTGGGCCCTGAGCATTTGATGTCGAGTTCACGAATGAAGCGCTCGACGATCTCCTTCTGCCGGGCCTCGTTCAGGATGCCATTGCGGCTGATTTTCGGCAGCAGTGCCAGTGTTATGTTCTCCGCGACGGTCATTTCCGGCACGATGCCCTCGGCCTTGCGGTCCTCGGTGCAGAAGCCCATCCCCGCGGCGATGGCATCGGCGGCACGTGCGGGATGGTAGGACGCGCCCTCCATCGTCATCTCGCCTGCGCTCCGGCGGTCGGCGCCGAATACGAGGCGGGCTGTTTCGGTGCGGCCGGCGCCGAGCAAGCCGGCAAAGCCGGCGATCTCGCCGCGGCGCAGGTCGAAGCTCACGTCACGGACCAACTGGCCGGCCGCCAGCCCTTGCGCGGTAAACAGCACATCACCGATCCTCGACCGATCGCGTTCGCCGAACGCGGTCGCGTGGCCTTCGACGGCTGCGACGTCGCGGCCGAGCATGGCCGCGACCAGCTCCAGCTTGCCGATGTCGCTCATCGCCGCGCTTCGCACCGTGCGGCCGTCACGCATGATCGTGACCCGGTCGCAGACCTCGTACAACTCGTCGAGCTTGTGGCTGACGAACAGAACGGAGACGCCGTCGGCCTTGAGCTGACGGATAACGCTGAACAAGACCGAGACTTCACGCTCGTCCAGCGAGGAGGTCGGCTCATCCATGATCACGAGGCGGGCGGAAAAGCCGATGGCGCGGGCGATCGCCACCATCTGTTGCGTGGCGGTGTTGAAATCGCTGAGCGGGCGGCGCACGTCGATGCCGATCGAGAAGCGGCTGAGCAGGCGCTCGGCTTCCGCATGCATCGCGCTCCAGTCGAGCAGGCCGCGGCGGCGCTTCTCGCGTCCAAGGCAGATGTTCTCGGTCACCGAGCGCAGCGGTACGAGATTGATCTCCTGGTAGATGGTGCTGATGCCGCTGACCTGCGCCTGATGCGGAGACCCAACTTCGAACGGCTTCCGTTCGAACAGCACCTGCCCCGCATCCCGGCGGTAGTAGCCGGTGAGCACCTTGATAAGTGTCGATTTGCCCGCACCGTTCTGGCCGATGAGTGCGTGGATCTCGCCCGGAAGAACCTGGAGCGAGGCATCGGCCAGGGCAGGGATGCCGGCAAAACGCTTCTGGATGTCACGCATGTCCAGGAGCAGCGCGGCTTGGTCCGGCTGAGCGGTCATCGTCAAACTCCCAAACCCTACCCGCCGAAGCGGGTAGGGCAACTGGAAAGAAAGTGGATATCAGAACGCAATATCGAAGTCTTTCTTCGCGTTCGTGGCGTCGAAGAAGGCATCCTCGTTCTTGATGAACGGCGGGATCTTCTTGCCGGCCGCATAGTCGGCCATCGTAGCGAAGGCCTTCGGTCCGAACAGCGGACTACAAGCGCAGATAGCGCCGATCTTGCCGTCAATGATCGCCTGGACGCCTTCCTTCTCGCCGTCGATCGACAAGATCAGCACATCCTTGCCCGGGGTCTTGCCGGCGGCTTCCAGAGCGGCGATGGCGCCCAGCGCCATCTCATCATTGTGCGCGTAGATGATATCCGCATCAGGGTGCGCCTGAAGCAGCGTCTCGGCGACCTGCCGGCCCTTGTCACGGGCGAAGTCGCCGGACTGCGACGCCAGGATGGTGAACTGCGAGTGCTTGGCGATGAAATCGTCGAAGCCTTTCTTGCGGTCGGTAGCGGCCGAGGCTCCGGTCGTGCCTTCCAGCTCGATGATCTTCGACTTGCCATTGGCGTTCTTGATCAGCCATTCCCCGACGCGGGTCGCCTCCTCGATGAAATCTGAACCGATGAAGCAGACATAATCTTCGCCCGGCTTGGCCATGGTGTGATCAACGTCGCGGTCGACCAGAAACACCGGTATGCCGGCATCGCGCGCGGCAAGAATAACCGGCACCAGGGGCTTGTCTTCGCGGGGCGGCAGGAAGATTGCGTCGACGCCCTGCGCGATCATCGAGTTCACGTCGGAGGCCTGCTTGGCCGACGAACCGGCGGCATCCGTGTAGACCAGCTGATGGCCGAGCTTGGCGGCTTCGTCCTGCATGCTCTTGGTCTCGGCAAGGCGCCACGGATTGTTGCTTTCCGTCTGGGCGAAACCGACCTTGTACTTGTCCTTCTTGGCGAGCGGCGGGAGCGCCGCGAAGGCGCGTGAGCCGAGTGTCAGCGCGACCGCGCCGGCGGCGGAGCCAACCAGTAGTTTTCGACGGGTAATGATCATGCTCTTTCCTCCTTTATTGTCGCTTTCTGCGACTGTGTAATTTCCTCACGATATCGGCCTTGACGGCTTCGGCGATGACGCCGTTGGCAAGCTGGATCAGGCTCTATGCCGCCTCCAAAATGAAGTCGGCGCAGCGGTCGCCCAGCATCATGGCGGGCGCCGCCGTATTGCCGGCATTGATGTTGGGGCAGGCCGACATGTCGGCGACCCGCAGATTGTCTATTCCGCGCACGCGCAGCGCCGCGTCCAGCACCGCCATCCGGTCGCTGTCCGAGCCCATCCGGCATGTCCCGGCCGGGTGGTAGTTGGTCTTCACAAAGCGCTTGCAATGCTTTGTCATGGCTTCGTCGCTGAGATCATCCTGGCTTGGCACGGCAATGGCCTTGACCCGATCGGCGAGCGGCTTGGTCTGAAAAGCCTGCAGGAAATAACGCTGGCCGCAGATCATTTCCCTCATGTCGTCGGGATGTTTAAGGAGGTTCGGCGAAACGATCGGCATGTCCTTCGGATCCGCCGAACGCAGCCTTACGAAACCGCGCGACTTTGGCTTCACCACCACTGTCGTCACGGTAAGCCCATAGGTGTTCTCGACCAAGGTCAGGATATCGCGGTCCAGATAGACGTGCGGCACGCAGAAGGCCTGGATCGTCGGTTCGCCCTCGGGATCGGCCGGATTGACGAAGGCTCCGGCCTCCACCCCCGCTGACAGGATCGTGCCGGTGCCGAAGAGCTTGAAATGCAGGCCGTTCCTGATCATCCTCCAGCCTTGGCCCTGCCTGAAATAGCCGTATGGGCCGTTTGCGGTGGCGATGATCGGCACCTCCGGATGGTCGATCAGGTTTTCGCCGACCCCGGGCAGGTCGGCGACGCAGGAAATGCCGTGCCCGGCAAGCGCCTCGGCGGGGCCGATGCCGGACAGCATGAGCAGTTTCGGCGAGACGAGGGCACCGGACGAGACGATCACGTCGGCATCTGCATGGACGGTATGCTCGGCGCCCGACGCATCCGAATAGACGACGCCGGTGACCCGACCGTTTTCGATCAGCAGCCGGCTGACTGTGCAATTGAGTTTCAGCGTCAGCTTGGGATCATTCGTCAGCGGCTCGATGAAGGCATAGGCGGCGCTGCTTCGCTTTCCCCGCCGGTTCATGAACTGGTAGAAGCCGACCCCGCGCTGCGACGGTCCGTTGAAGTCATGGTTGTACGGCAATCCAAGGCCTTGGACGGCCTGAACGAACCAACGGGAAACATCATCGATGTGGCCTGGATCCGAGACCAGCAGCGGACCTTCGCTTCCATGCAGTTCGCCGCCGAGGCGGTTGTTTCCCTCCATGCCGGTGAAATGCGGCAGCACCGCCTGCCAGTTCCAGCGTACGCCGGCATTGTTGCCGCGCAGCAGCTCGTCCCACTCCTCATAATCGGCCGAGCGGCCTCGCATGTAGACCTGGGCGTTGACCGAGGTGCCGCCGCCCAGCACGTTGCCTTGCGAGATTTCATGGACGCGCCCGTCGAGATGGGCCTGCGGCTCGGTGCGGTGATAGCGCATGAATTTCGAGCCGTTGATCATCTTGAAGATGCCGGGCGGCATGTCGAGCAAGGGGTGA
Source organism: Mesorhizobium sp. M0029 (assembly GCF_040323735.1). NCBI lineage: Bacteria > Pseudomonadati > Pseudomonadota > Alphaproteobacteria > Hyphomicrobiales > Phyllobacteriaceae > Mesorhizobium > Mesorhizobium sp. M0029. Next base: position 14,240 of record NZ_JAMYVF010000002.1, on the reverse strand, counting down.
TGATGGGAATGGCCGGCCTCCAGCAGCAGGGTTCGCCGTCCGGCTTTGACAAGCCTTGCCGCCGCGACGCAGCCGGCTGCTCCGCCGCCCACCACGATATGGTCGTAGGACTGCGTCATGCTTCCGGCGCCTCACGGCTTTCGAATGTTCCGCGGACATACTCCCAGGCCGCCGAGAGGTGGTTGAGCAGCGCCCGCTCGGCGCCGTCAGGATCTCGCTCAAGGATGGCCGTGCAGATTTCACGATGGCTGAGGAAATTCACGCGGTTGCGCTCGGGCGACCGTGGCATGCGCATCCAATGCGGCGACAGCCAGGCGGTAAATGCCTTGTGCACGACAGGCAGCACCGGGTTGCGCGCGATGTCATAGAGCGCTGCGTGGAACGCCACGTCCGTCGCATAGAATTTCTCGGAATCCGGGATGGCCGCCTCGTTCATCGCCAGCGCCGCCCTCAGGGCTGTGACGTCATCCTTGCGGGCATGGATGGCGGCGTTGCGCGCCAGCGACGCCTCGAGGAAGACGCGCATGTCGTAGAGGTTCTTCACGCCCGCCTGGTCGCTCAGCAGATGTCCTACAATGCCGTCGAGGGCGCCGAGCGCGGCATCCAGGCCAGGCCGGCGCGCCACGGGCCGGAACCGCGGACGCGCTTCCACCAGGCCGCGGCTGGCCAGGCGCGCAATCGCCTCACGCACAACGCCCCGGCCCACACCATACTCGATCATCAGTTCGCGCTCGGCCGGCAGGTAGCTGCCGTCGCCAAGCCTTCCGGACGTGATGTCGGCCTCTATGCCGGCCACCATCGCGTCGGCCGCGCGGGCGGCGAGAATAGCCGCGGGCATCTCAGGACGCTCTTCCGTATCCAGCAAGCCTTTTCCTCCCAGAGGTCTGCTATTAGAAGGTAAATCGGACCAAAGCACAAGCGGATTGATGCTTTTGTAGGACCAAAAATGACTGATTGGCTTCAGAACCGCTGAAAGATCAGCCAAATTGTTGCCAGTCAGCGCTGTCGGTGCAATTATGGTCCGATGAAAAAACCTGAATGGAGCGCAGCATGAGCCGCACCGAAATCAAGGAAGTCGAGACCCGGCTGTTCCGGGTCCCACTGCGTGAGGTGATGACCGATGCCAAGCACGGCGCGCACACGCATTTCGAGCTGGTCACCGTCACGCTGAGGCTTGCCGACGGCACCGAGGGCACAGGCTACACCTACACCGGCGGCAGGGGCGGCTATGCGATCAAGGCAATGATCGATCACGACCTCGCGCCGTTCCTCAAGGCTCGCGACACGACGCAGATCGACACGATTTACGACGGCATGCTCTGGCACATCCACTATGTCGGGCGCGGCGGCATCGCTTCTTTCGCGATATCGGCGATCGACATCGCGTTGTGGGACCTCAAGGGCCGGCGTAGCGGCCTGCCGCTTTGGCAGATGGCGGGCGGGGCCGGGAAGAGCGCCAAGGCCTATCGCGGCGGCATCGACCTAAACTTTACCCTCGATCAGCTTTTGGCCAGCATCGATTCCTATCTCAATGCCGGCTTCACCGGGGTGAAGATCAAGGTCGGCAAGGACGACCTGGCCGAGGATGTGGCCCGGGTGAAGGCAGTTCGCGAGCGCATAGGACCTCATGTCACCTTTATGGTTGACGCTAACTACGCGCTCGACGTCCCGCGAGCGATCGAGGCAGCGAGAGCATTCGCCGCCTACGATCTGCTGTGGTTCGAGGAGCCCATCATACCCGACGACTATGAGGGTTACGCCAGCATTGCCAAGGCGACCGGAATGCCCCTGGCAATGGGAGAAAACCTGCATGTCATCGAGGAGTTCGAGCATGCCTTCGCTTGGTCGAATCTCAGCTACATCCAACCCGACGCCTCCAACTGCGGCGGGGTCACAGGCTGGCTGCGCGTGGCAGCGCTCTCACGCAAGGCTGGCATTCCGGTCTGCAGTCACGGGATGCAGGAACTTCATGTCAGTCTCGTTGCAGGTCAGACAAATGCCGGCTGGGTGGAGGCGCATAGTTTCGATATTGACCTTTACACCACCGAGCCGCTTAGGCTTCAGGATGGTTTGGCGATAGCACCCGACGAGCCTGGAGTGGGCGTTGTCTTCGACTGGCGCAAATTGGCGGATTTTCGCCAATAGCGCCCCCTGAACGGCGGCACGGCCGCATGCATTTTGTCCGGATCCTGATTCCTCGTTCCGGCAACGCGGAGAGCCCTTCGACAGGAAGACTTCGACCGTCTGAAGAACGAATTCGCCGCCGCCGCAGCCAGCGGGCATACCGCTTATCGGATGCCACACTTACATTTGTAATTGCAGCGACGCTTCACCGGCTTTAACTCACGCGATCATAGCAGCGACACGACAAATGCAGGCGGCCGCCCGAACACCGGCAGAAGCTGCAAGCATTGGGTGCGCCTGCAGGGAGGCGGCGATGGTTGCAACGCGTACGGACACTGCGCATGCGGTTATGGAGGACTTCATTCTATCGCGGCACCGCTCACTGGTCCGCGAAGTTGGATTTTACGAGGCTATGAGTCAAACCCGACAAGCGATCGCCACATCGCGCGAGGTGCTGAGGCGCTTTCGCGAACGTCAGGGCGACGACACTCCTCGAGCAAAGAATACAGACCGTGGTCCTGTCGCCGTGTCAGCCTTCGATGCCGACATCATACGCGCTGCATGCCGAGATCTGATCGCGGAGATGAACGTGCCCGAGTGTCAATGGCGCGAGCTGGCGCGAAGTCTGGTGCGCGAATTCGTGGCCTGCGAGCAGACCGAAGCCGGTTTGGTGGATTGGATCGTCCGCCGGCCAGCGATGACGGAGACGGACCAGGCCGGCTGACCGGAGCCAGCCGGCGAGGCGGCGAATGAGCCAGGAGTCGGTCGACCGCAATCAACGCGAGCAAACAGTCCTCCCGGCGACTTGTTGCGCGGGAACTGCGGTGATCCGAGGATCGGAAACTTTGGCGAGCGGCTTGGACACATCTGATCCTCCTCGTTTTTAGGCGTCCGGCCCCGTGTTCGTATTCGGAGACGAATGCGTCCAGCCGACTGTCTAAGGCAGACGGCGACGGCCATGTCGCGTTGCTCCCGGCCTTCGCACACAAAGGAGCCCAAGCCGGATGCTAACTGGCTGCATTAGGCCAATGGGAACAATTTGCGCGGGCCGAGCTTGGGCTAGCGTCGTACAGAGGTGCAAGTATGCAAGATAATTTTGACCGAGCTTCATCCGTCGCCGAGGTTGCGGAATCATTCGTGAGATCCCGCAGGCCGTTCTCTGTCGTATCGACCCGGGATGCGGTCACGATTGTCAGGAAACAGGCAGCTTTTTGCGAGCATACGGATGGCGAGCTTGCGGAGTTGGTGGCGGCAATTGCGGTCAGGCATGGTCGACTGGTCGCGTTCGATCTTGATCTCGACGACACAGGCTTGGAGATCGGTCGCGCAGCATAGCCAACGCCTCACGCAATGAGATAGCCACCGTCAACCGGCAGAATTGCCCCAGTGATGAACCGCGCGAGCGGCGAACACAAGAACAAGGCGGGGCCGGTCAGGTCGCCCGGCGTACCCCAGCGACCCATCGGAGTGCGTTTCATCAATTCCGCGTTGCGAGCTGGATCGGCCCGTGGCGCGGCGGTCATGGCGGTCTCGATCCAGCCAGGCGCCAATGCGTTTACGCGGATGCCATCCCCGGCATAGGCGATGGCGAGCGACTTGGTAAGTTGCACGATGGCGCCCTTGGATGCGGCGTAAGCCGGCGCATGAGCCGCGCCGAAAAACGCGAACATCGAGGCGATGTTGACGATGGCGCCCCCGTTTGAGAGTGCCCCTCGGAACGCGCTCGCACTCCGCATGGAGCCGGTGAGATTGATATCGACCCCGTTTCGAAACCCTGGACAGTGAATTCGGCGGCGCGCAGGTTTACCCCTGCGCAATTTACGAGCGCTGCAACGGATGTGAACTGACTGGAATATCCTTCGACCGCAGTCATGTCCCGGACGTCGAGTACTGAATACGAGACGGCGGTGCCGTATGCACGAGCGGCCGCTACCTCGGCGGCCGTGGCCCCCGTCGCGTGGACGATTGCCCCGGCCCCGGCGAACGCCATGGCGATGCCGTTTCCGATGCCTGTCGTGCCTCCGGTAATGACGACGGTCTTGCCCGCGAAGAAGGGCATCGCCCATATGGAATCGGTCACCAAGATCTCCTCGTTTCGCCTCTGTGGCGGAGCGCGAACTTACCGCAGCGGAAGACAAACGGGCGGATGTCTACCGCACGAATTGATCGACGAAATCGTCCCCGAGACCCACGCTTGCATAGTGGCTTCTGCACATGTCGATCTTGGTGAAAACGTCCTCGAAACCAATCTGCTTGTTATCCTTGTCCAGGTAAACCATGCAGCCGGAGATGTTGAAGAAGGTGATCATCTCGGGCACGTCGCTTGGGACCGTGAGCGTGTGGATTTCACCGGGCGGCTCGAAAACGTAAGATCCGGTCTCTGCCACCCAGTCGTGTTCAAGATAGTGCCAACGCCCCTTGATCACATAGCCATGCACGGGCGCCGGATGCAGATGACGGCTTAATATCCCGGCCCGGCGTACGCGGAGCAGATTGCACCACTGCCCTTGCATTGTGTTGAGCATAAGTGGTCGGAACCACACGCCCTTAGCCTGTGGGACCCAGACACGCTCGTCTTCGGGGACGGCAGCGATCGCGATCTCTTTCGGTGCCAGGGGATGGGCGGAGCCGTTGAAGGATTGATACATAGGAACCTCTGTCGCCAATTCATTGGAGTCCATATCAGCGCGATCCTAACAACTGGGCCGAGTTCTGCCGAGGCGCAATCGGGCGCCCACGCATTGGGAAAGTTGTCGGCGCGCGCCCGCCCGCTGCCGCGGCCGCAAGCGGGAAGGGTTTCGGGATGGTCCGTTGGGCGTCGAAGACGATCAGTGGGTTCCTTCTTGCCTCATCATGCGGCTATCCGGGAGTGCACCGGGCTGGTCCTGGTCTGGAAGCCCCGGTTTCGGACTTCCAAGGCCAGCAAGGCGAGTTCGACCTCGTCCAATCGCGACGGGCGTGCATTTTCCGGCATGCCTTCGGCGGTGGCCAGGTCGATCAGATACTCGTTCCAGGCCCAGTTCTTGAGCACGGCGCGTTTCTCGTCGGGTGCGAGCACCGGGTCGTCCACGACCTCCATCGGAGAGGCGTAGAATGTCTCGGGCTCCGAAAGCGCCGTCTGTATGTGCGCTGCCTGTGCACCGGCGCCATAGCCGTGACTTGCCTGGAGCCAAGCCAACTGCAGCCGCTGCCAAACCAGGTCGGAAATGGCCTGTTTCTCCTCCGATACATGCTGTCTCCTGATCTTGGCCGGGGAAGCAGGAGGTGCCGCCTGCACCACGTAATTGAGGCCTTGACGCTCGGCATAACGGATCGCCGCTTCCAGCGTCGGAAAGTTCAGTTCAACCTGGGTCAGGGTGTCCCCGCCACCCGTGTAGCCCATCAGCGGCTCGATGAACGGGGCTGTGCGGCGTTCGAAGACCAATCGCCAGTCCCTGTGGGGCTTTGCCGAGGTCATGGCCGAGCGGCAGGGCTGGTAGATCCGCGCCACTGCGCCCTCCGGAAACACTGACCGTCCCATTGACAAAGCCTGCCCGTCTAGACGAGGCCGATTGTCATTGTCCGGCCGGACGGACGTCTTGGTTAGGTTTCTGTTGTCGCTGCTTTGAACTGTCTCCATTGCCTGTCCCTCCCGTTATGAAGGGTCGCACGGGCAGCGGCCGTAAGGGCCGCCACCCATACTGCATGCGTCAGTTCTTCCCGTTGATTGCGATCCGCTTGGCCTTCGCCTGTGCCCGCTCGGTCTTGGGCAACGTCACGGTCAGCACCCCGTTCTTGAAGGCGGCGTTGACCTTGTCTTCTTCAACCTCGTAGCCGAGCGGAATGAGGCGCTCGAAGCGGCCGTAGAAGCGCTCGGAGAACTGCCGGTCCTTGTCCTCGGTCTCGGAACGCTTCTCGCCTTTAAGCTTGAGCGCCCCATTTTCCAGCAGGACTTCTATGTCGCTCTCGTCCAGGCCAGGTATTTCCGCCGTGACGCGGACTTCCTTGTCCGTGTCGGAGATTTCGACACTCGGCCAACTGGCGGCGAAAGAGGGACCAAAGGCCGGCAGTCTGGCGCCAAAGCTGCGGAAGGCGTCATCGAACAGCCGGTTTACCTCCCGGTGGAGGGAGACGAAGGGGTCTCGATCTCCATCAGGGAAGAGACTGGGCGCCGAGTTTCCGTTGCCCCGGCCCCATGGGATCAAGTCACGTACGCTCATTGTCTTTCTCCTTTCGTAGGTCTCTGAGCCGGGCGGGCCGCCCGGCTCAAGCGAAAGCCTCATGGTGGATTGCTCAGGCGGCCAGCTTGTCGGTCTCGACCTTGGGCGCCTCGATCTTCGGCATGGGAGCCCCGCTGGAGATTTCGATCTTGCGCGGTTTCATCTCCTCGGGAACCTCGCGCTTGAGATCGATGCTCAGCAGCCCGTTCTCAAGGCTGGCGCCCCCGACTTTGACATGATCGGCCAGTTCGAATCGACGCTCGAAAGCGCGGCCGTTGATGCCGCGGTAGAGATACTGGCCGTTCTCATCGCCGGATTGCGACCCGCTCACAACCAGCATGTTGGGCTGGTGGGTGACGGTCAGCTGGTCCTGCGAGAAACCGGCGACCGCCATCGTGATGCGATACTGATCATCATCAACCTTGGCGATATCGTAGGGCGGCCAGTTGTCGAACGAGGCCACACGACTCGCACTTTCAAGCATGTCGACCATGCGGTCGAAGCCGATGCTGGACCGGTATAGAGGGGTAAAATCGAGGTTTGTCTTCATAGCCACATCCTCCTTTGAGCAACATGGACAACAGAAGGCGCCAAGAGCCTTGCCGCCTCCTGGTGCTGCCGGCCCCATTAGGCTGCCGGCGACCATCAATTTAGAATCGCGACTTACACCTTCAAGAGCAAGAATAGGAAAATTTTCATCGGCAATCTGGGCGAACGCACCAATGCCACCCCTTCCGCCGGCGGGGTCACTCGCCGACGGGTCCATGGTGCAAGAACAACGACGTCGCCCTTAAATCCGATCGACGAATGGTACGAACGCGGCCACTGCCGCGCTGTCACTGCAGTCAGGACCGGCACGCTCATTCGTTTGATCCAACTGTTGCAACGCATCCATGATCGTGTCGAAGCTGACCGGTTCACCCGCTCCCGGCAGCATGCGAAGCGCTGGCACGGATTCTACGGCGCAGGCATCCGACGCCCATGACGAAAGAATGGCGCGCTTCTCCTGAGCGTCCAGGGCAACGTCGGCCAAAACGTCGTGGGGCTGTTTGAAATGCCGCGCCGGATGCAGCAAGCGGTCCAGAAAAACGTCGGGGGCCACGGGTTCAATCGATGCAAAATAGGTCGAAATGGGTCCTTCCATGGATGGTCCTCGGCTTCAGACAATCTCATGCGTGTTTGAGTCTGGCGGCTCTCGCCATTCCCGCCGGCGAAATTTTGGAACGTCTCAAGCAAGTTTCAATGGCTCGGCACGGGTCACATTGCCGTCGTCAACGCCTTGGAACCATTTTATCGGGCCGGTCAAACAATCGGCGAGAATCTCAATTCTGACGTCGGGCGAACTCGAAGGCCGAATCCGGCAGGAGAAACAGTCATGTCTTACCCTCTCCAGGACCTTGTGCATTGGCTTGATCACTGAGCCCTGATGCTCTCGACCGGCCGCCTTGTTCCGGCCATCGCACAGGAAATTCCGAACGACTTCAGCGCAATCGTGTGTCAGAGACTGCCAGCGGCTGTCGCGATCACGACCAGGCAGATCATCCAGGATCAAACGACGCTCAACGACTTCCCCAGGTGATGTTGATACCGAGAGTCATCGTCCGGCACCCTGGGCGGCTCGACCACGACCGAAGCGAACGAGCCGTTCGCGATCGAGGGTGGCGGAGCATAGCGAGGGCTGCGGCCTTGGAGCGGCGAGGGGACTTGCCTACATCGCACATGTCGTCGATATGAAGGTCGATGAGTTCGCCGAAGGCTTCAGGCGCGCTAACAGGGCTTCGGCGTCTCACTGCGATCGACTTGGTGTCGGTGCCCTGGCGCCGCGCAACGTCGCGTTGCAGGAAGGTCTCGCTGACGCAGCGTGTGCGGTAGGTTCTAAGGTTCTGATGTTAAACAGATGCTGAAATATCAAGAGCATAGACTGGCCGTGGCCCCTATGATGATGGGGAAGATAGATTAATAAAATGAGATATTTATGAGGGTTCGTGTGCAAATACTGCACACGCAAGTTCCGCTTCTCTTCTTTTTTCGTTCCTACGAGGGAGCTGCCGAAAGGCGTTTTCGGACCCTCTTTTGCCGACGATACTATCCGCTCCAATGCGAATGCTCACCAGGATGTCCGTGAACCGGATTGTTGTCTGCGGCGTCCAGTTTGCGTCGTCCAGTTTGCCTGGGGTTCCTGGAAGCTTTTCGAACTTTCTGCGTCGCGGGTCAGCCCGAATTGCGCTTGCTTATGGACTCGTTAAGCCTGTGGTCGGGAGGCTCGGACCGCACCGGCCCACGATATCGCGTCGGCGGAGCCGCACCTATTAGATCGCTTATGGCTGGCTGCTGCTCAACAGGGCGAACGTCTACGACGCCCGCCTTCCGCATGAGCCAGGCAGGACACAGTTCCTTCGGTACCGATTGAGATAGTCGACCATGCAAAGGCAACGCGCGTTGCCGCCTGCCGGTTCCGCCGCCGACTTCGCGCTCACATACCGAGCGTTTGAGTGCTTCCGACAGGTCGAGCCGCCTCAGCGAACAACTCAGCCGCTGCTTGCACCTTATCGGCAGCCTCTTCGACCCGATCGAAGCGCGTCAACACACGACATTGGAGCATCGACAACCGCGCCGCATGGTAAAGCTCGCTGCGCTTGTGACCGTCCAAGTCCAAGGATTGAAACAGCATCGTCATGGCGAAACCCCTCCCTCCGGTGCCCGGCTCTCGTCGAAGGCCGGGCCGTTAGACTGCGATCAATAGTCGGTGTCATAATCGCTGTTGTCGTCCTGCTGAATGACGACGTGACGGCGGTGATGCATCGGACGGTTGATCGATCCGGTGACCACAAAGTCGCTGGACCGGTGATGATGCCGGCGCCAGGCGCGCTCGCCATTGTCGTAAAACGCCTGCTCGCCATGATGGCGGCGAGCACGATGTCCAGGATGGTCTGGCCGGGGGCGACGATCGCGCCGGTCGAGAAAACGGTGAGATTCATCACCTGGCCGTCATAGGGCGCCCGCACTTCGGCGCGGTCGACCGTGGTTTGCGCGGCGAACATTTTCGGTACCAGGTCGGCGAGGTTGGACTGGGCGTCGATCAGCATGGTTGAGAGTTTTGCGCGGCGCTCGTTGGTGAGCTGCGCAATCTGGCTTTCAAGCTCGGCCTTACTCTGGCGGTTTCCGGCTATATCGCCGAGAGTCTGGTCGATCAGGCCCTGCAGGTCGGAGGCGGAGCGGTCGAGCTCCAGGACACGCGTGCGCGTTGTCAGGCCGGCCTTCAGCAACTTGTTGAGGCCTGCCTTTTCGTCAATCGTCGACTTGAGCTGCGCACGAAAAGATTCGACGCGCGCCTGCTTTCCATCGATCTGCTCGTCGAGTTCGGCTATCCGTTTCTGCAGGATCTGCTTGGCACCGGCCATCGAGGCGCGCTGGCTCCCGAGGTCGGCAATTTGGTTGGCCATCGCGTCCTGCAGATAGGCCTGGTGCTCAGCGGTGATGTCCTTCGGAAAGGCGACTGCCTCATGGCCGTCGAGCTCCGCACGAATGCGGGCATCGGTAGCGCGCAACAACGCATATTGCTGCGAATAGAGGTTGAATTCGGAACGGGCGTGCGTGTCGTCGAGCACCACCAGCACATCGCCTGCCTTGACGATGTCGCCATCCTTGACGCGGATCTCCTTCACCGTGCCGCCGTCGAAGTGCTGGACGCTTTTGCGATTACCTTCCACCTTGACGACAGCGTCGGCGAGCACGGCGCCGTTCAGCGGAGCAAAAGCCGCCCAGCCGCCGAAGATGGCGAAGAAGGCAATGATGATCAGCAGGCCGACACAGGCCGGCACCCGGATCGAATCCGGGGCCAGGATACCGGTTTCGCCGGACAGGTTCCGGTAGGTGAGGGCGCCGTCGCTCATCGATCTCTCCGGCCACAGCTCATTGGGTTGCCACCGCCATTGGAGCCGCGCGCTGGTTGAGCAGCGCCACGATCTCGTTTCTCATGCCGAAGGCCTCGACGGCGCCATCGCGCAACAGAAGGATTTTGTCGACATTGGCCAAGGTCGAAGGCCGGTGCGAGACGATGATAACTGTGCTGCCGCGGCGCTTGAGCTCGATCGCGCACTCGCTCAGCGCGCGGTCGCCATCGGCGTCGAGATTGGAGCTCGGCTCGTCGAGAATGATCAGGTTCGGCGTCCCGAATACCGCACGAGCAAGAGCAATCCGCTGCCGATATCCTCCCGACAGCACTGCGCCGCCTTCGCCGATCTGGGTCTCGTAGCCCTGCGGCAGCCGAATGATCATCTCGTGAACGCCGGCGAGCCGCGCGGCGGCTATCACCTCCTGGTCGACATTGGTCTTGAAGCGGCCGATGTTGGCGGCGACCGTATCGGCGAAGAGTTCGAAATCCTGCGGCAGGTAGCCGATGTGGTCGCCGAGCGCGTCGTGCCCCCACTGCGACAGGTCGGCCCCGTCCAGCCTGACGGTGCCGCGGCTGGGTTGCATGACGCCCGCGAGATGACGCGCCAGCGTCGACTTGCCGGCGCCGGAAGGGCCGACGATTCCCAGCGCCTCGCCTGCGTCCAGCCGGAATGATACGTCGCGGAGAAGCACTTTCTGCTGGCTGGCAATTGCAAAGCTGACCTGCTCGACCGAAATCTTGCCGGTGGGCTTCGGCAGGTTGAAAGATCTTTCGTTGAGCGCCCCCCCGTCGACCAGCTTCTCGACCCTTGCCAACGCCGCCCGGGCCAGGATCAGGCTGCGCCAAAGGCCGACGATCTGCTCGACCGGCTGTAGCCCCCGGCCCAGCAAGAGGCTCGCCGCAAACATGGTGCCGCCGGTGATCTGCCGCTCGATCACCAGATAGGCGCCGAGGCCGAGGATCAGCGACTGCATGGTGAGCCGCAGGAACCGGATCAGGCCGGACATCAGGGCGGCGCGATCGCTTGCCTCCGCTTGGCGCCGCAGCGCCAAGTTACGGTCGCGCCCCCAGCGGCGGATGAGACCGTCGATCATCCCCATGGCGCGAACGACTTCCGAGTTTCTGAGGCTCATTTCGGTAAAGTTGTAGTTGGTCGTCGCCAGGTCGTTGGCCTGCTTCAGCGGCGAACGCACGAGATACTCGTTGAGCACGGCCATGGCGATCAAGAGCAGCGAGCAGCCCAGCGCGAAGAAGCCGAGCCACGGATGCAGCAGGAAGATGATGCCGATGTAGATGGGTGACCATGGCAGGTCGAACAGGGCATGGATGCCGCTGCCGGTGATCACCTGCCTGAACGTATCGAAATCGCGGATCGGCTGGCTTTGCGAGGAGCCCGGCGATGGGGTTTCGACCGACGCGGCGAGGATCTTTGCCGACAGCAGCCGGTCGAGCCGCGCGCTGGCACGCGTCAGGACCCAGGCGCGCACCAGATCGAGGCCGGCCAGCGAAAGGAAGGCCGCCAGCAACACAAGGGTCAGCATCACCAGCGTGGTTTCGCTGCCGCTGGTGATGACCCGGTCGTAGATCTGCAGCATGTAAAGTGGGGACGCGAGATAGAGCAGATTGATCGCCAGGCTGAATGCCGCCGCAACGAGAAAATAGCGGCGGCATGCGCGAAGCGCGTCCTTCACAATCTTGGATTTGTTGTCGAGACTCAACTACCCAGCGGAAAACCGCCCCCCTGTCCACGCCCGGAACCGATACTACTCCTGATCGTCCAACCGGCCACGTGATCCCTTCCTCTTCCTGCCGTAAACCTTAATTCGTAAGCTGAATCAGGAACCGGCAGCATGAGGAGAGCCGCGCCTATCCGCGCGGCTCTCCTTTTGGTTCACATCACAAAGTCGCTCACTTGCACCACCGTGCTGCCGGTGCCGTCGTCGGCAAGTGTGAAGCTGTGGGCATCGTAGACGCCGAGCAGGTGGAGCGTGGCGTTGTGCGTGCCGTCCGTGACGGTCAACGTTCCTCCGGTGCCGTCGAGGTCCGCCTGATAGGCAGCGGACGTTCCGGTGCCGAACAGGATGTCTTCGAGGTTCACCTTGTCGTCATTGGTGATGCCGGCGATGCTTCCGCTGAAATCGAAGGAATCGTCCAGCTGCAATGTGCCGGCAGCATTCGCCGCGAACGTGACGTCGGTTGAAGAGGCCGCGCCGAACTCCAGCTTCGACAGGTTGCCGATCGTGGCATCGCCGTCGCCAGTGACCTGGCCGTTGATGTCAACGTTACCGCCATTGGCCCACAGCATGCCGGAATTCGCCAGCCCGCCGGTGATCGTAAGGCCGCCGGAGCCGGTTGCCTCCAGCGTTCCCGAATTGACGACGACGCTGCCTCCGGTGTCGATGACCAGCGCGTGGGAGCCGGTGGCGATGATGGTGCCGCTGTTGTCGAGGCTGAGCATCCCGCCGCCCAGCTGGCCGGAGCCCGAGATCGTGTTGTCGACATTGACCAGGGTGACGTCCGGCCCCGTGCCGGAGATGACGTTGGCGGCGCTGTCGGACAGCAGGATCTGCCCGCCACCCTGCAGGGTCACGCCATGCTGGATGACCTGTAGCAGCGTATCGCTGCCCACCGAGTCGAGCGAGATGAGGCCACTGTTGTTGATCGTGCCGCTCAGCGGAAGCAAGGCACCGTCGCCGATCGTCATGGTGCCTGAATTGTTGACCACCGGTGTCTGGTCGAAGACGAAATTACCGTCCGCAAGCGCACTCGAGTGCACGCCGTCGAGCAGGATCGACTGCCCGTCGCCAAGCGTGATCACCGCGTTGCCGTTGGCGTCGTCGGCCATATGCGCCTGGACGTCGGCGAAGCTCTGGAAGCCGGAATAACCGATCAGGTCGATCTGGTCAGCGGCCGCGTCGAAGCTGTGCACCGTGTCGTTGCCGATCGGCTGTGAGAAGACGAACAGGTCGTTGCCACTCGAGCCAGTCAGCACGTCGTCACCGGACCAGGCGAAGATCGGCGAGCCTGGCGCGTAGGCTTCGACATTGTCGGCGATCGACATGTTTCCCGTCGTGCCGTCTGCGTTGGTCCAGGTCATCGAGACGTCGAGCACGGCCGCCCCCGCGAAATCGGCAGGCGTGGTGACCGTCAACCCGTGCAGGTCGTTGGTCTGTATCGTCCAGCTTCCGTCGGCATTGTGCGTTGCACCGTCGATGGTCCAGCCAGAAGGCACGTCCTTCACCGTGACGGTGATGAGCGCACCCTCATGCGATGGATCGGTGAGGGCGAGATTGATAGGCTCGCCGGCGACACCGGCGGGCAGGGTGAATACTGGGCTCCCTATGCCGCCATGTCCGGTAGAATCTGTCCAGAATGACGACCCCGTACCGCTACTTATCACGCGAATAGTGTGCGACCCCGATCCAGACGCGTCCTTAAGAGCCAGCGTGTAAATGTCTTGGCCACCAGTCATCCCTACGTGAATGATCGGTCCATTGACAGTTGCTCCGACAATCTGGAGGTCGCTGAGGTCAAATCCTGTAACCGCTTCGCTAAATGTAAATGTAATCGTAGGTTTCGAACCGTTGTTGTCCGACGTTATGACCACTGTCGGCGGCGCGTCGGCGGTGTTGACGGTATAGTTGACTGAGTTGGTTGTGGCCGCTGGGGCATTACCCGCTGGGTCTTGCCAGGAAGTGCCGACGGCGATGACGTTGGTAGCATCATTGATCGACGCGATCGGTGTTAGAGTGGCCGTGAAGACCCTTGGATCGCCCGTGGGCGTTATTGCGCCCAAGGTCGCGCTGGTGGTGTCATAGGTAACGTCTGCCGCGGAGAAGTTCGACGGTACCTCGCTGAAGGTAAAGGTCGCCGTCGCGACATCGCCGGCCGTGAGCGCGGTGTCGTTGATTCCAATGGAGACCGTCGGCGCGACGGTGTCGACCGTCATGCTCAGCTGCGTGGCGGCGGTGTTGTTGTTGCCCGCCGCGTCGGTGAAGCCGCCGCCCGCCACATTGACAGTG